>JAZUOZ010000001.1:0-67760 GCA_045604925.1 Candidatus Nanosyncoccus sp.
CTGGCTCTAGCTCTACCACTTACTCCATCTGCCCGAAAGGTTGGCGTCTACCTACCCAAGCTGAGTTTACTACGCTCCTTGGTAAGTACTCAACACGCGCAAAGTTAAAGGCGGACCCAGTCTACATGCTTGATGGCGGCTACTGTTACCCAGGTTACTACGCTTGTGGGCACGTCGCTGGTTCGTACGGCTACTATTGGTCGTCTACTGCTAGTAGTTCTACTCAGGCTTACCGCCTGCTCTTCAGTAGCTCGACTGCGACTACCAGTACCAATATTAAGACACTCGGCACCTCTGTTCGCTGTGTGTTCGGCTCCTAGCTCGTTGCTCTCCCGACCGCCCTCTTTCACCCACACCATCTACCAACTACTCACTGACTCCATTGGACCAAACCTTGTGCTGAGCGGCCTCCGCAATAGTACCAGTATGTACAACCAAGGTACGCACGGCTACTACTGGTCTAGTACTGCCTACTCTTCTGCTACCCGCGCTTACGATCTGTACCTGCGTAGTAGCGGGGCAGTCGGCCCTGCGGACAACAGCGGCGAGTACTACGGGTTCTCTCTCCGCTGCCTAGCAGAGGTAGCAAAATCGGGTGGCGATCTGTTTATTTTCCTTATTAGAATTATAGGAGCCAGGCCCTGATTTTGCGAAACTTACCCCTGCGCCAGCTTCTTCATCCTCGGATACTCATCAATCAACACCTTAATGATGCCCGCAATTGGGATAGAAACGATAGCTCCAATAATGCCAAAGGTATAGATGCCAAGAGTAACGGCAATCAGGACGATTAAGGGTGGCAAAGTCATGTTTCTGCCCTGGATCTTTGGACTGACAACGTTTGCTTGGATCTGTTCAAAGATGGCGTAGAAGATAAGGAAGGTCAGCCCAGCCCATGGACAAGAGAATAGTAAGAGTAGCGTGACTATGACACAAGTGATTACAGGCCCAAACATTGGAATCATATAGAAAATAATGGCAAGAAGTCCCATTGGAATGGCTAGATCAGAAGCAAAGCCGAATATGAGTGAGAGCAAGAATACGGCAAGCGATACCATAATACCGTCTATTAGTGCGACAAAAAGCTGTCCTGTGACATAACTAGAAATAACTTTTGAGATTTTACCGATAATCTCTTTAGCTAACTTAGTGGCCTCGCCGTGCTTTTCATCAAATCGCCGTAGAATACCAGAAAGGACTTTTGGACCTTGGGTCATAAAAAGGAGGGTGAGGACGATAGTAAGGATAGTAGCGGTAAAAGTACCGATTACTGCGCCTACGCTGTCAAAAAGCGCTTGTGGTACAGCACCAAGGATGTTATGTAGACCATTTTTTGCAAAAGAAACAATTTGAGATTGAGCATCTTGGATGCCAAAGCGCTCGCCAATAGTGTTGATATAACTGAGCTGCGAGAGCGAGTTCTGTAGTTGCTCTGGAGCTGTAGACATAAACTCGGAGGTTTGCTTAACAATGACAGGGCCAGCAGCTGCTAAAACTACACCAAATATCAGCACAAGTCCACCTACGGTAATACCTGCGGCCAATCCTGGACGTGATTTTTTGCGATTAATAACTCTATCAATTTTCTTCATTAGGGGTGTAATAGCGATTGCAAGAAACATTGCGACCAGAATGATTAAGAGAGCAGTTTTTGCTTTAATCAAAAGAAAGGTCAAAACTCCTAGTACGGCCACCACCAGCCAGAATCTAATAAATGTTTTAGTGTCTACTTGAATTGATTTTGCCATATACCTCCTTATGTTATGTGAATTTTATCTCAGACCAAGTGCCTTTTGTAATTGTGAAAGCTTACGATCGGCAACATCATTTGCGTATACTTCGCCGATTTCGAACAGTTCTAATATCATTTCGTCAGATATAGCAGCCACGTTTTCTTGTAGAGAAGATAAGAACGAAGAAACAGAGCTAGCAACCTGCTTTTTCAGATCTCCATAGCGAGACTCGCCCGCCCAGGTAGAAATAACCTCTTGCAGCGGTTGGTTGTTAACAAGCGCTTCAATTTGCAATAAATTAGAAATACCGGGCTGGTTAAACATATCGTAGCTGATTTTGCCGAGCGAATCTGTAGTGGCAGACATGATTTTCTTGGCGGCTACTTCGGGTGCGTCTGTCAGCATAATTTTGCTGTTTTCGCTCCGCGAAGATTTGCTCATCTTTTTCTCTGGGTTGACTAGATCGCGGATGCGGATACCATCGTCTACTTCCATAAACTTGGCCTGGTCGGCAGTTTTTTCTGGAACGGTAAAGATCTCGCCAAAGCGATGGTTGACGCGCATCGCTAAATCGCGGGTCAGCTCAAGATGTTGGAACTGGTCCTCGCCCACCGGGACATAATTAGCCGAGTAGAGCAAAATATCCGCCGCCATCAGCACTGGATACTCAAAAATGCCAACCTCCACCGAAGTTTTGCCGACAGACTTGTCCTTAAACTGAGTCATGCGCGATAGTTCGCCCGTAGTTGCAACAGCGTTAAGCAGCCAGCACATCTCGCTATGGGCTGGAACATAACTTTGACGATAGACATGGACATTCTGATTAAGCTTGAGTCCGGCTGCGAGGTAGTATTTCATTGATAAAATGGCATTCTTCTGGATGTCAGCATCTACCGGGCCGATAATTGAGTGTAGATCGGGTACAAAAATATTGATATTCATCTGGTCGCTATATTTGTTAGAAAGGCGCACCATCGGCAGCAGCGCACCAAGGAAATTGCCAAGAGTCAGCTCACTCCCAACCCTTAGTCCAGTCAAAATCGTTTTCATGCTTTTATTTTAGCACGGCTTGTGGTAAAATAAAAGAGAACATCAAAATTTGGGGCACTAGCTCAGTTGATTAGAGCGCTTCGCTGGCAGCGAAGAGGTCAGCGGTTTGAATCCGCTGTGCTCCACCAAACGGTTTATAAAACAATTTTTAACTATTTCGTAATCTGTAAATATCTGTTAAGTCCCTCACAAAAATAGAGGGTTATTTTTATGCTATTTTTATGACAAAAACATGCCAAAAATCGTAATTTGCCTCTATAATTTTATCTGTTAAATCCCCAACAATTTGGTCGAAATATTTACGCATAGAAAATGCCACCAGTATACTGGCGGCTTGGAACCCTTTCGGGCAGTGAAAACAATATTTTATCTTTTTCCTATTTTTTTCCAGATTGAGCAGTACTACTCTGCAAAGCTCTTTTGCAATCTGAATGATTGTATAGGCAAGTATAAAACATCTTCGCATTCTCTTCCGATGATATGATCATAGTCATACGTTCTTCCAAAAATGTTTTTTCACTAAAGTACCACTACCGACAAAGAATATGGCTAAAGCCACTAAAGATTCCTCTCGTTTTGCCAAGCATTCCCGCTTAGACGACTTCTAATATTTCCCGCTATGACGGGAGCAATAAGAAGTTGCACTCGTCTAACGAGCTACGGTTCAGCCTTAAGACTCGTTTTCTTTTCGATTGCGCATAAATTTCAGGCTTCCATCCAGCTATGCTGTACGTTCAACTGACGATATCGCATCGAGCTTTAACAATCTGTGCATGATTATCAGAAAACTTATCTTACAAACAAACGTGTCAGAATCATTCTTAAGTTACGCGACTCTTCGTCTCCCATAACTCGGAGTATGTCTTTATTATAGCACACCTCATTAAAAAAGTCAATAGATTTTATGCTTTTCCTGGCAAAAAGTCAAATATTCCCCCTATAATCTGTTAAAGCCTGGTTAATTTTGCTCCACCAAAACTTTCGCCCAGGGGCGATTTATTTTTTATTTATTTTTGTCGTAGCATCCTTCAAAATTTTAGGAAAATTGCGGCCTATTTTTATGTTTTCTTTTGCTTTTTCCTTTAGCTCTTTTTCAATCTGAGTTAGTTCAGAAGTGCTAATGCCCATTTGTTTTGCTGTCTCGATATGATAAAGATGTTCTTTATCTATCTGCTGGGTGGCCTCTTCGCGCTTGTAGCGCTCGGCCTCTGTTTCCATCGCATAGTATGCACCCGTAACGTCCTGGACAGGGCTGACTTTTAGTTTTTCGCTCCCCACCCCGCTAATTTTAACCATATTTACCTCACTTACTACCCCAATTATAGCAAAAATGATATAATATAGCCAATGATTATCACTGGTAAAAAATTTAGTAAACCCGAAATGTCCCGTGTTAAAAACGGCGACATTGAGCTACCAGAGGCTGCTACACCCAAAAAACGCCATCGTCTAGATTTAATATTGGTGGAAAGACATCCCGAGTATAATCGTTCTACGCTGCAAAACTTCATCAAATCAGGTTTCGTCACGGTTGATGGCAAGATTATTAAGAAACCAAATTACGACATTCCCGAAGATCAACACCCAGAGATTATCCTTACCGTCCCAGAAAGGGAGTTGCCTGCCGATGTCAAAAAAATCCTCATTTACGAAGATCAAAATGTTTTGGTGATCAATAAGCCCGCAGGTTTGCTTAGCATGGCCAAAGGCCAATTCACCAGCGAGGTTACTCTAGAAGATTATGGGCTTCTAGTTCATCGGCTAGATCGCGATACTTCTGGCGTGGTGATTTTAGCCAAAAATCCGGCTACTCAGACTATGCTCCGCCGCCAGTTCCAAGAGCGCAAGACTCACAAAACTTACGTCGCAGTTACGGCTGGCCATCCTAAAGAAAAAGAGGCCATCATCGACCTGCCGATCGTCAGGAATTATAAACACCCCACTACTTTTATGGTAGACCCAAGCGGCAAACCATCGGAGACTTATTATCGAGTTTTAGAACAGACCAACGATAAATCACTGATCGAGCTAAAGCCTGTCACAGGCCGCACCCATCAGCTACGCGTCCACCTAGGCTACATCGGCTGTCCGATTCTCGGCGATCGCATTTATAACCCGTCCTCAAAAGCTCCCCGCCTGTTTTTACATGCCAAGTCTTTAGAGATTTCTATCCCTGGCCAGGACGGCACGAACATCCGTCAGACCTTCGAAGCGCCCGTCCCCCCAGAGTTTTATCAAGAGCTGGAATCAGCTGATAACTGAGGTCGAGCTACATGTACTACGATCAAAAAACCGCACCAGTAAACATCGCTAAAAAAAGCGACTTTGCGATTTTTGTAGACGGTGATGCAGCCGGATTTGAAGCGGAGTTTTCTGCAGAAATCCCCTCAGTTCAGATTATCAAGGTCGCTCCAGGCAAAAATCATAAGATTGCCATCGAGCAAATCCGCGAGGTCATTAGCCGCAGTAATACTCGCCAGACCAGTGATACTTACGTACTAATTAGCATGGCCGATCGCATGAACGAGCCAGCTCAGAACGGTTTTTTAAAGCTTCTCGAAGAGCCGCCAGAGAACTACCATTTTGTAATGCAGGTAAAAGATGCGTCACTGCTGCTTCCGACCGTGCTATCCCGCGGAGATCTCTATGTGCTAAAAACTTCGTCGCCGCTAGAGTCCGCCGTCTCCGCAGATGCGCTCACCAAATCTTATGCAAAGTTGCTAATTACAGCAAAACCCAGCGATCTCCCAGGCCTGGCGAAGCGTCTTACTTCCGAAAAAATCTACAAAAAAGATGGCCGCGGTTTTACCCTTGCAGTTGTCGAGTGCGCGATCGAAATATTATATAAGTCATATTTTAAGACCAAGAAGCTAGCCTATCTCAAAAAACTCCCAAAACTTGTCGCCCTGCACGATAATCTTAAGCAGAATGGCCACATAAAACTTCATCTTGTGGCCGATTTGTGTTAAAATAGGTTTATGCTTGGAATTATTGCAATCCTGCTCCTAGCGTTTTATTTGGCATTCTTTTTTCCTATGGTTAAGAAAAAGTCAAAAGCTCCGCAGCTTAGCGACAAAACGTCGCAGCAGGTAAAAAAGCTTTGGCAAATCGCCCAGAGTTCCATGAAAGATCGTAAGCCTCTCCGCGCTGAGAAAGCCTTGCTCGCGATTTTGCGTGTCGACGAAAAAAATGCCGCTGCCTACAACCGCTTAGGCATCATCTATGCTAAGGCTCAGAAATTCGACGAGGCTATCGAGTGCTTTGAAATAGCCCAATCTCTAGATAATAATGCCTCTTCACTCCATAATGTTGGTTTGATTTATCTAGAAACTGGCGAGTACGAGAAAGCCGCCATGGCCTTTCGCCAGGCGATTGAGCTAGAGTCCGACATGCCGGCTCGCTATATTGCTCTTTCTAAGGTTGAAGAGCGTCTGGGCAACCGCAAAAACGCAGTCGAAGCATTAGAATCAGCCTATAAGCTAGACCACAGTCTCAATACCCTGCGTCAAATACTCAAGATTTATAAAAATGCCGATGACGAAGAAGGAGTCACTGCTACAAATGCCCGTATCGAAGCTCATATCACTGCTCTAGCTCGCAGAAAGGCTCGCGCTACCAAAGCTCGCCCAATTTCTGGACATAGTCGGACCAGGCCACAGCTACGCAGAGCAGCTACGCCCCGTGCTCCTATATCCACTAACAGAACTAAAAAACGATTATAAAAAATGGAGCCACCTGTCGGACTCGAACCGACGACCTACGGTTTACAAAACCGTTGCTCTACCAACTGAGCTAAGGCGGCACTAGGATCATTATACCAGACAAGTTATAAAAAACAAAATCAGGCCTCCACTACTTGCAAAAATCCAAAAATCGTGTATAATTTATCGGGATAGAGTTGATAACTAAAGTTGACATTGTACGTTTATAGAAAGGATGTGATTTTATTGAGTACTGAATGGAAATTGACTCAAAAAGGAAAAGTCAGAGATATCTATACGGACGACAGCGGCGAATATATCGCTCTTGTGGCATCAGACCGCGTATCAGCCTTTGACTCAATCCTCCCGGTGAAGATAGAAAACAAAGGCAAGATCCTGACTCGGATGTCCGCGTTCTGGTTTGGAAAAATTTTTCGACAAATGCCGAGTTTAAACCGCGCGTTCATTACGATTGATAATAACGAGATGGACTCGTTTTTTCAGGAACCAAAGTTTGAAGGTCGGACTACCCTCATGAAACGGGTAAATATGCTGCCGGTAGAGGCCATCGTCCGAGGCTATATTACGGGCAGTCTCTGGAAGAGTTATAAGGAAGGAAACCGCACATTTTGCGGTAAGGAAGAAAACCGCAAATTTTGCGGCCTTACCCTGCCGGAAGGTCTGGAGAACTGTGCAGAGATGGGACCAATTTTTACGCCAACCACCAAAGCTCCTCAGGGCCAGCATGACGAGAACATCTCTTTTGGGGAGATGATCGAGCTTTTTAGGGAAGAAGGTTACCCTAACCCCGAGAGTTTGGCTCTAAAAGTTCGAGATTACTCCCTTGATCTCTATACTTTTGCAAAGGAGTATGCAAGAGAGCGGGGCGTAATCTTGGCCGACACTAAGTTAGAATTCGGGCTCGATGAAATGGGCGAGCTTTATATCGCTGACGAATTATTTACCCCTGATTCTAGCCGTTTTTGGCCTAGCGATGGGTACCAGCCTGGCCGCGAGCAGCCCAGCATGGATAAGCAGATTATTAGGGATTATATCGCTAGCCACAAAGGCACCACCGAAGTTCCTGAGGAAATACTAGAAAAGACTAAAGCAAAGTATCAGGAATGCTTAGATATTTTATCTAAGTAATCAACTCTATCATTTGCGCCGAGTAAAATCGGCGCTTTTTCTTTACTTAAACGCAACTTTTTGCTACAATAATGAAAAGATCTGCCGCGATAGCTCAGTTGGTAGTAGCGCATCCATGGTAAGGATGAGGTCACGAGTTCAAGTCTCGTTCGCGGCTCCATTTAAAGATAGTGCTGGAGTCGTCTAGTGGCTATGACAGCAGACTGTAAATCTGCCGGGGTTTCCCCATCGTAGGTTCGAGTCCTACCTCCAGCACCAAGCAAAAATAGACCCTTGGGGCCTTATTTTTCTGCTAGGTGTTCTCGAATCCTGCCTCCACCTGTCCTACCGCTACACACGAGAATTCAGCAAAATTCACACCTCTGTACCATCTTATGATATAATCAAACTATGGACAACGTAATTAATTTTCTCCAAAATGATATTGTCCAGCGCGTAATCTGGTCGCTGGTTACGATTTTAGTTGGCATAATTATCTATCGAGTGATCAAATTTTTCCTGGCAAAGCAATTCCGCCGGGCAAAATTAGAATCCAACCAAAAACTCAGCACGATCAACCGCTTATTCCTAAGCGTGGCGCGCTATGCTATCATCATTTTGGTATTTTTACGAATCTTTGAGGTGAATGGGGTTGATGTCGGCTCACTCGTGGCCGGGATTGGCATTCTTGGTGCGATTATAGGCTTGGCAGCGCAAGACTGGCTAAAGGATGTGATTAGGGGTACAAGCCTAATATCAGACCAATATTTTGCTGTTGGCGACGTCATAAAGTACGAGCAAGAATATTATATCGTAACTGCGATTGGTCTAAAAACTACAAAACTCCAAAGTCTGGCGGATAAAAGCATCGTTTCGTTAGCAAACCGCAATATAGAGGCGGCCGAGGTAGCGACCGGGCTTATTTATGTAGATGTGCCGATGCCATACGATATATCGCGCAAACAAGCAGCCACAATAATTGATAAAATTATTTCTACCACACTACAGGACGAATTGATCAAAAAATGCCGCAATTTGGGCACGAAAAAATTGGCAGATTCAAGCATTCTCTATCTTCTGGAGGCCGAGTGCGACCCCGCAAAGCGCCTGGGCGCAAAACGGGCGGTTATCGGCACCATTTTGGACGTCTACGAAAAAGAAGGCATCGAAGTACCATATGAGCAGCTAGTAATACACCAGGGAAAAAGCGGTAGCAAGAAAGGTTAAAACTCAATGCGGGAAATAATCAACATTTTTAAGCGCGATTTGAAACATATTGCCAAAAGTAAAATGGCAGTGATAATTTTAATCGGCATGATTTTTATCCCCGGTATTTATGCCTGGCTCAACATTGATTCCAACTGGGATCCTTACGATAATACTGGCAATATTCCGATTGCTATCGTCAATCATGATCAAGGTGTTGATATCTTTGAAGAAAACATCAACATCGGCAATTCCTTAGTCGAAAAATTACAGACTAATACTGCTATGAAATGGACATTTACAGATGAGCAAGATGCCAAGTCTAAGGTAGAAAGTGGCGACTATTATGGTGCTATCTTCCTGCCAGAAGATTTTAGTAGCAAGGTAGCAACACTTTTTGACGGTACAGAAATCAAAAAACCTACTTTTAATTTTATTGTTAATGATAAGAAAAATCCCATCGCGCCTATCATTACCAATAAGGCCGTCGGCACACTAGAAACCACCCTAGACCAAGCCTTTGTCGAGGCAATTGCACTCAGAACTTTTGAAAAAGCCGAGGATGCAAATCTAGATAAAACCACCAACGAGACCATTACCTCTGTTTTAAGTAAAATTCAAGAAACAAAAGAGGGAATCGGTCAGATCCGCTCTACACTGAACGCCGTATCATCCGCCACCAGCTCCACCGCAAGTGCACTCTCTGCCGTTAAGACGCTCTTGCCATCCAGCATCGACACACTTAAAAATACCGCGGTAGGCGACCTCAACGCCGTACAAAAAGCTGCTGCCGATCTAAATATCGTCCATGCGAAAATAGAAGACAATATTGGTTCTATCTTTGGTGCCGCTTCCAATGTAAGTAATACTATTGATACTACCGTAAATTCTATAGATCCAAACAGCGCCAATTATCAGACTCAGACTAAGCAAGCGATCGCCTTAGTTGACGCACTCAATGATACCCTAATTGAAGAGCAAAAAGTAATTGCGTCTCTACAGAGTATCAGCGGCTCAGCACAATTAGCTGATTTAAACAATCAAATATCATCTACTATCCAGAAAAATAATGAGCTGAAAGTTACTCTGCAATCTATCGCCGATGGCAATACTGCCATGTTAGCCCAAGCCAAGACCAAGGCCCATGAGCTAAATGCTGGGGTAAACACGGCGAATAAAAATTATCAAAACAACGTCAAACCAAATGTCGATAGCACCATCAACAATGCTACTTCAGCTATTTCTGATGCTATTGGCTCATTATCATTTATCAATAGTTCCTTTGCCAAAAGTGATGCCGCCCTAGGTGATACCATCGCTGCTCTAAATAGTGTTAGTACCATGAACGCAAATGTTGATAGCGTCCTACTTAATCTTCAGGGTGATTTAGACAAAGTTGCTAGCGCTATTAGTGGCGCCACCGATAGCGATCTATATCTCAAAATTCTAAATCTACTCAAGAATTCTCCGGAGGAGATTGCCGATTTTATTTCCGAGCCAATCGCTACCGAAAAAACCGAACTTTATAAGATAGAACATTACGGTTCCAAGATGGCTCCGTTCTACACGATTTTAGCAACATGGGTCGGCTGCACTCTGCTAGTAGCCATCCTCAAGACTGACATCGAAGTTGATGAAAAGAAAATTAAACTCCACCAGGCTTTCTTTGGCAGATTCATGTTATTTGGTTCTATTGCTGCTTGCCAAGGATTAGTAATTGGCTTGGGTGATATTATCCTAGGCGTTCAAGTATTAAATGCTCCGCTATTCCTGTTTGCCATCATGCTTTCTAGCGTAGTGTTTATGCTAATTATCTACTCCCTCGCCATCTCGTTCGGTAAAGTCGGCGAGGCTATCGCCGTAGTAATGATGGTGACACAGGTCGCAGGTAGCGGTGGCACATTCCCAATCGAGCTTCTGCCAGATTTCTTCCAAAAACTACAGCCATTTATGCCTTTCTACCCGTCTATGGGCGCTGTTCGCGAGACGGTTGGCGGCTTCTATGGTGCATCTTATCTCGGTTTTATTGGCCTGCTACTTTGCCACACGCTCATTCCGCTATTCCTAGGTCTCGTTATCCGTCGTCGCGTCGTCAAGCTCAAGCATAGCATTTCCAAAGACATAGAAGATACTGACATTATTATCTAGCAAAATATGTTATAATATGTAGAATGCAGACATCTGATTTTGATTACAATTTACCAGACGAGCTAATCGCTCAGACCCCGTTAGAGGATCGTTCATCGTCTCGCCTACTAGTAGTAAACAGCCAAAAGGATGAACTAAAAGATCGCCATTTTTCTGACATAATCGAATACCTCAACTCCGGCGATGGCCTTGTTATTAATGAGACCAAAGTGCTTCCAGCCCGAATTTACGGAGTCAAAGCTAAGACCCATGGCGCAGTAGAACTGCTACTACTAAAAGATTTAGGTCAAAATACCTGGGAGTGCCTAGCAAGACCCCAAAAGAGACTCGAAACGGGCGTAAAGGTCTATTTTGGAGCCAAAGACCCAGATCGGCCCGAAGATACTGCCATGCTAGTTGCGACCGTTGTAGATACCTTAGAAGAGGGAATAACACATGTTAAATTTGAATATGACGGAATTTTTCTCGAGATCTTGGATCAAATCGGCACAATGCCCCTACCGCCATACATCCACGAGCAGCTAAAAGACCAAAATCGCTACCAGACTATCTACGCCAAAAATCTTGGATCAGCCGCCGCACCCACTGCTGGGCTCCATTTTACGCCTGAACTGTTAGATAGAATTAAGCAAAAAGGTGTCAAAATTATCAAAATTACCCTTCATGTCGGACTTGGCACTTTCCGCCCGGTGCAGGTAGACGATGTCAAAAATCACAAAATGCACACCGAAGAGTACGAGATTACAGAGCAAGCTGCTAGGGAAATAAATGAGACCAAAAACAGAGGCGGCCGCATTATTGCTGTCGGCACTACCTCTGTTCGCACCCTAGAGGCTGTCGCCAACAAAAACCACGGCAAGATTGTTGCCGACAGGGGCGAAACAGATATTTTCATCTACCCAGGCTATCAGTTCCAGGCCGTGGATGCCTTAATCACCAATTTTCATCTGCCCAAATCTACGCTTTTGATGCTAGTTTCAGCCTTTCTAGAGCAAAAAATCGCCGGAAATAGCCCTAAAACCGTCTCCGAGGCCGATTTAACCAAAAGCACTATGCCAGGGCGAGATTTGATTTTAAAGGCCTACCAGCACGCTATAGATAGTAAATATCGCTTTTTCTCCTTCGGAGATGCGATGTTAATAATGTGATAATATAGGGGTAAGTATGAAAGTCAAATACCAACTCATCCACCAAGATAAAACCACCGGAGCCAGATACGGCAAGGCGATTTTTCTGGACCAAAACGGTCAGCCCGCCAAAAACCCCGATGGTACCCCGCAGGAGTACGAAACCCCGATGTTTATGCCAGTCGGCACCCAGGCTACGGTCAAAACTTTGAGTCCTGAGCAGGTCAAGGCTACCGCGCCCGGCATCATCCTCGCCAACACCTACCACCTCTGGCAACGCCCTGGCGAAGACATCATCAAAAAAGCCGGTGGTCTGCATCAGTTTATGAACTGGCATGGCCCAATTTTAACCGACTCTGGCGGGTACCAGGTTTTTTCCTTGGCTAAAAATAAGAAAAAGGACATCACGGAAGAAGGAGTCCATTTCAAGAGCGAGCTAGATGGCAGAAAACTCTTTCTCACCCCTGAGAAATCGATCGAGATACAAAACGCTCTCGGTGCGGACATCATCATGAGTTTTGACGAATGTCCGCCCGCCTCTGCCGATTATCGCTATCTTAAAAATAGCATCGAACGCACTCTGCGCTGGGCCGAACGTGGCAAAAAAGTTCACAAAAACAGCGGCCAAAGCCTCTTTGGCATTGTCCAGGGTGGTCCTTATGAAGATCTACGTCGCTGGTCCGCCGAGCAGACGGTGGCGCTTGATTTTGACGGCTATGCCATCGGTGGTGTGGCAAATGATGACGAGTGTAAAGACGATATGTATAAGGCCATAGATTATTCCGAGCCCTATCTACTGCAGGATAAACTGCGCTATTTGATGGGTGTGGGCGAGCCGATCGATCTGATTGAGAGCGTCGCTCGCGGGGTGGATATTTTTGATTGCGTTTCGCCTACTCGCCTCGCTCGCCATGGTAATGCATTGATTAGTGGCATTAGGTATGTGGAGACACCAACAGATGAAGGAGACACCACCCTCACCCCTCACGAAAAACGCATCAATCTTAAAAATGCCCGCTTCTCCGATGACTTCACCTCTATTGAAGACGGCTGCGATTGCTACGCATGCCAGCACTACACCAAAGCCTATATTCACCACCTGGTAAAATGCGGCGAGACTTTCGGCGCCACTCTGCTGTCTATTCACAACATCCGCTTCCTCATCCGTCTCACCGAGAAAATGCGCGAAGCCATCAAAAACGACGAATTTGCGAAGTTCCGGGAGGAATATTTAAAGCAAAAATCAACACCATCTCTGTAAAATTGCATCCTGACTTAACTCCTCCCCGGCAACAAGGGGCAAGTTATGTCCCTGTCAGCTCTTGCCAAATTACCCTCTTTACATCTTCCCTAATCTATGCTAAAATAGTTAGCAATATGGCAAAAAAGAATAATAGCAAACGCAAACTCGTTGGTCTAGTTTCTGAGGAATCTGGTATTCGTGCTTATTACACCAAAAAGAACACGATGAACACCCCGGATAAGCTCAGCCTCCGCAAATACGACCCGGTGCTTCGCAAACACGTCGTATTCACCGAGACTAAGAAAAACCTCGGCCGCAACGAAGTTAAAGAAAAGAAACGCTAAAAAATTCTTGACAATGTTATCTTCTCGCGGAGTATCGCTGGTTTCTCTATGAGAAACCAAGCGACGCGAGAAATAATATTGTCGAATTTTTTAGCTATTTTTGCTTTCAACCTGTTGCAGCCGATACTCAAAATCTCTTAGCACGTTCATATAATACATATACGCCTCATACGGCGAATCATAGGCCGAGAAATAAGCGTGCACATCGCCATCATTCCAGTATTTGGTACACATATAATAGGCATGATCCGAGGTAGACATCCGACGCCAATCGTCTAAAAGGTCGCCATCGCCAGAAGCTACAATGCGTGGATAGAGATCAAAAAGCGCTTTCAAAGCCTCTTGTTGCATTGCATTGCCAGTCCAAGCAGTAAGGTCGCGCTCGGTGTCAGCCCAGGTGACAGTTTGTGCCATCGAGACCTCGTCCATTGGCTGCTCAAAATCAGCAGCTTCGGACACGGTGAGGAATTGATTATCGACGCCCTTCAGCCAAGAATAGACGAACTCCTCGAAGAATTTAAAGATGCCGGTGTCGGCCCACTGGTGTTCGCCAAAAGTTTCGAAGTCCATAAATAGATTAATTAAATTACCCCTTTCAGAGTCAGCATTAAGCCAAGCAATGTATTTATCGACCGAGAGCGGCCACTCGGCCCATTTTTTATCGGAAAAACGGAAAGCAATGTCGTCAGACAGACGGTAGTTTTTGAGAAGCAGCCTACAATTATTTGCCCCCGCTACCTTATAGACGTGGTTTGGCCCGCGCCAACCGAGAGTCTTGTCCCAACCTTCGGCTAGGACGGCATTATAGCCGATCTCTGCTGCCCACTTGCCGACTTCGTCGTTGTAGGCCAGCTCAGTGTTACGGAAGACTCGCGGGCGCACGCCAAATAGCCGTGCAATGACATCAGAGTGCATTTTGACTTGCTCGACAAACTCGCCCCTATTGTAGAAAAACGCCAGCGAATGGTAGTAGGTCTCGCCCACAATCTCTACCTGGCCAGTAGAAACCATCCGAGAAAGCTGCTCTATCAGCTCCGGCTCCCATTCTTCGGCCTGCTCTAGCCAGGTGCCTGTGATAGAGAGCGAAACTTTAAACCCGGGGTAGCGCCGGAGGCATTTTTCTAAAAGATCAAACATTGGACGATAAGATTTTTCGGCTACTTTTTTGAAAATACGCTCGTTATTTTGTTTACTGAAGTAGTTTTTATCATACCAATAATTGGAGTTTGTTGCGACATCAAAAATGCTGTACTGGTGATACCGCCAGGGTTGATGAACGTGTAGATATAGACAAACCGCCCGCATCAACAATACTCCTTATGCTTATCTAATCTATTATAAATCTTCTGCACTTTTTTCGCAACTTTTTGCCAAGAAATCTTGCGATATTCTTGAGCCGCGCCTTTGCGCAGAGTGTTCTTCAGCGCCCGGCTTTTTGAAATGGCGACAATCTCATCAGCTAATTTCTCAATGTCCCAAAAATCATAAGACATCGCACTATGAATCACCTCGTAGACGCCCGACTGTTTGGTCAAAATCAGGACGTTGCCATGGTGTGCCGCCTCCAGCGCCGTTAGACCAAAAGGCTCTGAAATGGAGCTCATCACAAAAATATCGGAGACTTGATAAATATCGCGCAATTGCTTGCCGCGTACAAAGCCGGTAAACACGACATTCCTCGAAATCCCGTATCTAGCTGACAGAGATAAAAGCTCGTTTTTCTGTTCGCCGTCGCCCGCAAAAACAAAGATCAGCTTAGGATTTTTGGAAATTGCCCTGGCCGCCGCCTGCATCATGATCGTCAGACCCTTTTGTACGGTAAACCGACCCACTGTCGAGACAATCGTATAGCCTAGTTTTTTCATCTGCTCGAGGTATTTGTAGTCATCGCTGTCATACTGATAAACTTTATTGATAAAACGCTCGTCGAGGGAATTATAGACTACGTCGATTTTATCAGCCGGGATATGGTATTTTTTAACAATCAAATCTTTGGTCGCATTCGAAACAGCGATGACCTTATCGGCCAGCAGTAAGCCTTCGCGTTCAATTGCGGCTACCACAGGGTTGCCATCATGGCCACCGCTACGGTCAAATTCAGTCGCATGGACGTGCGCTACCAGGGGTATGCCGTAGTTTTTCTTGGCCAACATCCCTGCTTCAAAAGTCAACCAATCATGAGCATGCACTACATCTGGTTTAAACTCCATCAAATATTTGTTAACAAAATCACAATAATCTTGTTGGATCTCGCGGATTGTCATCTGTTTTCTTGGCAGATTATGAGAATGAGACGTGCCCGATGCCAGCGAGCTATTCTGCACTAAAGATCTTTCGACAAACTCTGAATCATACGCCCCCATGCCGTAGCGGAATAGCGGGTCAAGCTCTGTCGCCGAAAGGACATTCATAAAAGAAATTTGCTCGTGTGGCGCGGTATAAGGCACTACAAAATCAATCTCTGCGCCTTCGCTCGCTAGCTCGCGCGCCAAGTTCACACATGCTACACCCAAACCTCCAGAGTTATGCGGCGGCAGCTCCCATCCTAGCATTAGCACTTTCATTCTATTTATTATATCATAACAATCTTGAAACTGTCTATCATTTTAAACCAAAATCGAGTCAGGACAAATCAATCAAAAAACCAAAACCGAGTTACGACACGCGCGTAACTCGGTTCTAGTACTAAGTTCTTTTGACGTCGGGACCTTTTCTTTCAAGAAAAGGGCCCACATTCTGGCAGGGATGGCAAGACTCGAACTCGCGACACCCGGTTTTGGAGACCGGTGCTCTACCAACTGAGCTACATCCCTGTATGATTAATATATTACCATATTTTTGCAAAATAGAAAAATTCTTAAGTAGGCCAATACGAAAAATCGGGTGGCGCCAGTTTATTTTTCGATCTCGGGCCTTAATTTTGGTGTGGTATAATAAAGCTATGAAGCAGCTATTTGCTTATTTCAAATCGATCGATATTGGCTGGAAGGGCATTTGGCTGTTCATCTTTTGCGGGTTTATCACACTAGACATCCTTGCCCCAGGTTTTTTCGGAGTTACCCTGTTAAAACTTCTCGGTGTAGGCATTTGTACTCTCTATGTGATTGTCAATTTCAAAAAAGATCAGCTACTTTTGATTGCTTTTTTGCTTACTTTTTTAGCCGATATCCTTCTTGCGATTAATAATGTCTCCACTTTTGGCATCTTTGCGTTTATTATTGCTCAATTTTTTCACTTCTCCCGTCTCAGGAGCAGCGGAAATAAGTTTATTGCCGCCTCGCTTTGTGGCATTTCCGCCTATTTTATTCTGGCAATTCTAGCAGGACAATATTCGATTTATTTACTCGGCGCTGTCTACGCCTTCTTCCTAATTGCTAATTTGCTACTATCATTCCGCTGGCACGAAAACGCCAGAAAGTCTGATCAAGCCCTCTGTGCTTTTTTCGGATTCGCCCTCTTTTTCTGCTGTGATTTTTGTGTCGCCGGCTCATTCTTCTCGTCAATCCACGTTTTGCCGTTTGCGCTCAAGCGACTATTTGATTTCTTTGCCTGGTTCTTCTATTTTCCATCTCAAGTTTTGCTCTCAAATTCGTCTAAAAAGTTGTCAAAGCACGCCAAGCTATGATACAATTAAAGCATTATGGAAGGTAAAAAATCACAAAATTTGTCGCAGCCTCGGGCGATTCTCGTCTTCGGAGCTCCGGCTAGCGGCAAGACAACATTCTGCGAGAAATTTTCGCAACAATTTAGAGCTCCATATTACGATCTCACCAAAATCAGAGAAGATCAGGGCTTTACCAGAGACAACATCCTCTATATTTTGGATCTAATCGCTGACACAGGCCAAAATATCATCTTAGAAGGAGAGTTAGATACCGGTGCTGACCGCGACGAGATCAAACAGCTTCTTCACGACAAGGGTTACAATCCGTCTCTCATCTGGATCCAGACCGATGTTAACACTATCAAATCCCGCCTCAAAACTCGTCTCAAATCTGTCGCCAAAGCTAAAGAAGAGTACGATACCAAGATCTCTGAGCTTGAGGCCCCATCTGAGACCGAAGACACCATTGTTCTGTCTGGTAAGCACACCTTTGAGACACAATTGTCCAACACGCTCTCTCAGTTAGCAAACTAATATGATTATCAAAGATGCCGAGTTTGGCGAGGTTTTAGTTCGAAAAAATGCTTGGTCCAGAGGTATAAAGTTTTCAGTCTCTACCTCTGGTCGCCTACAAATGTCAGTGCCAAAATACACGTCGACTTTCTTGGCGAAACGTTTTTTGTCGCAAAATCGTACCATGATTCGCGAAAAACTACCCCTAAAAGACCCTACCTTGCAGCGCGCTAGGGATGCCAAGAAAAAGCTCCTCACCAAAAAAGCCAAAAGCTACCTTCCTTATCGCTTAGAATACTATGCCAAAAAATACGGTTATCGGTACGATAGAATTCGTCTTTCGCACGCCAACACTAGATGGGGTAGCTGTTCCTCGAACCGCACAATCTCTCTTAATATCGGTCTGATGCAGGTACCGGAGCCACTCAGAGACTACGTTATTTTGCATGAGCTAGCCCATCTTAACCACATGGATCACTCAGCCGCTTTTTGGGCCGAAGTTGCTTCTCACGACCCCAGATACAAGACTCACCGTGCCAAATTAAAGGCCTTCTCTCCAGGGGTATAACAAGTGGAATGCTTGCAAAATTTGCCAAAGTGTGGTATAATGGAAGAATAAAACATAATTGGGATGTTTATGAAAACAGGGAAAAATGCATTTAAACTAGGTTTTCGCACTAGCTATCAGAAGAACTTTCATCGTTCGGCTAACAACGTTGCCTTACGGCCAGCCCTTTTAGGTGCTTTTTCTCTGATGCTAGGTATTTTTGCTGGCACCTATGCCATCCCTGTTAACTCAACTTTTGCTAACAGCCACATCGACGTTCCGGCTGATGCCACCTCTAGAGATTATACCGCGATAGAACAAAAGACTCCGGTTGAAAAGACCGAGACAGATACTCTAGCTACAGCCACAGCCAAGCCTGCTGACACAGCTTCTACCTCTGTCGCCACTAAGGCCGCTACTACCTATACTTCGGCCGCCAATCTCCAGATTCCCGCCCTTGGCATTTATACATCAGTAACTCCATCAACGCTTACCAATAATGAGCTTAGCGTTCCTAGCAGTAGCGTTAGCGTCTATGGCAGCCTGCTGATGGGCCATAGCTCTGGCGTTTTTGGCTCCCTGTCAAGAGCTGCCGTTGGCCAAGAAATCGTCTATAATGGCGCAACTTACGTAGTCGACAGCGTCAGAATCAACCTACCCGTAGACCAATCTAGTCGCCAATACGTCGGCAATTTTTCAATGTACGTTTTGACCAATCTTGGCTCAAATCGCATTGTCCTGATGACTTGCGCCGGTAACTACCAGAGTGGCTTCGGCTACACCGGACGCACTCTTGTATTTGCTACTCAAAAATAAGCCAAATATACCGAAAGGCTAAACGCGCTTTATTTTGGTTTTATCACATAAAAAAGCCAGCTAGTGCTGGCTATTTAGCAGGAGGTGTTAACAATTATATTCGTCACGATAGACAATCGTACCGTCACAAATCGTGTACTTTACTTTGCCAATCATAGCTTCGCCAATAAAAGGCGAATTTTTTGCTTTTGAGGCAAATTTATCATCAACTACCCATGGTTCATCCGGATCGAATATCACAATATCAGCTTTACCGCCATCGCGAATCACCCCGGCGTCCAGACCGTAAATCTTAGCCGGATTGACGCTCATGTGCTCGATAATATTTGCAAGCCGGTTAAGCCTACGCGACTTCGGGCCAGTGTCTAACTGGCTCAGAGTTACGCCGAGTGCAGTTTCTAATCCGATAATACCACTCGGAGCTTTCGCTAGCTCCTGATTTTTCTCTTCAATCGTGTGCGGCGCATGGTCTGTCGAAATCAGCTCTATGCATCCGCTCATGATACCTTCCTGAATTCTCTGACAATCGGCCTTAGTCCGAAGAGGTGGATTCATTTTGGCCAACGTACCTTTCTCAATTGCATCATACTCTGTCAGCGTAAAATGATGCGGCGTAGCCTCAGCGTGGATATTATTGTGACCAAGTTTCCGATAATGATGCACGATCTCGACGCCTTCGACCGTACTAATATGCTGGATTACAATGCTCGCGCCAGTTTCAGCGGCGAGTTTTGCATCACGGCTGATCATCGAGTATTCTGCTTTGGCCTCGGCTCCTTCTAAGCCAAGACCGTTGGAAATAACTTTGCTGGCATTAAACCCAGGGGTCTGGATGTACTGTGGGTCTTCCTCGTGGAAGCTTATCGGTACACCAAGCTCCTTTGCTTTTTGCATCGCCGCTTTTACAATCTCAACGTCTTTGATCGGCTTACCATCATCAGTAAACCCCACGGCTCCCGCCTCGACTAGAGCAGCCATATCAGTCAGCTCTTCGCCTTTCATGCCAAGAGTTACGTTGGCGCACGCGTAGATATTGATATCAGTCTGCGCACCTCTGTCAAGAACGTATTTAAGTGTCTCAACATTGTCAATCGGAGGAGTAGTGTTAGCCATCATCACCACGGAAGTATAACCTCCGGTCTTTGCGGCCTCAGCTCCTGTAAAAATGTCCTCTTTGTGGGTCTGGCCTGGATCGCGGAAATGTACGTGAGCATCGACCAGCCCAGGTGCGACAATCATACCGCTGGCATCAATTACCTCATCAGGTGATAACCATAGCCATTCCGAGGAAGTCTTAGTCCCGGACGAATTCTTTTGGCCAGGTTTTTGATCGAAAGATCTCTTATCAGTGGCCGGCTCCATCGCTACAACTTTGCCATCATCGATTAAAATATCATACTGTCCGCTTTTGCCGGCAGGATTTACAACAGTCCCACCAAAAATCATAATCCTCATCTATAACACCTGCCTTTCTCTTAAGGAACTCCCTCCTGCAGATATTATTATAATATAAAAACCTATTTTTTACAAGAGTAGCCTAAACAAGAAATGGCTAAAAGGAAGAAGAGTTAAAGAAGTAAAGAAGTAAAGAATCAAAGAATCAAAAAGCAAACCTGTACAAAAGCCAAAAACTATATTAAAATAACAAGTAGGGTCCGCTTCAGCGGACGCCTTGTTATTTAAAATTTTTATACCTAGAAAGGGGGACAAAGATGAAAGAATTCAAAAAGATGAAGTACTACGAGATTGCGTTTATAACTATCTTGTTGGACGGAGGCGCTCTACGGTTAAAGAACCCTGATGATCCGGAAGGCTTGTTCACGTTAAAGTCTGGTCGCCGCTCGCCCTTTTTTATGAATTTAGGGCAGCTCAATTCTGGTAATGAATTGAATCAGATCGGTGATGCCTACGCTTCAGCTGCATTCCAGTACTTTGGCGAAGATATTGATATCTTCTTCGGCCCGGCATATAAGGGTATACCTTTGGCAACAGCCACGTCTATGCGCTACGATCAATATGCCACCCGTAGGAATACGCACTATTGCAGTAATCGTAAAGAGATTAAAGATCATGGCGATAGCGGTATTCTGCTCGGTGCTAAACCTAAAGACGGAAACAAAGTTGTCATTGTTGAAGATGTCACCACTAGTGGTAAATCTATCGACGAGACTATACCTATATTGAGGGCGGAGGCAGATGTCGACATCAAAGGATTAATTGTCGCTTTTAACCGTCTGGAGTACGGCCACGACAAGACTAAGACCGCTTTAGAAGAAGTTGCCGAAAAATACGACATCGAGACTCACGCGATCGTTGATATGGAAGACGTACTGACGTACTTAAGCCATGAGGGCGAGTTATCGCCGGAAACGTTAAGGAAATTTCAGGACTACTATGCTCAGTATGGTCCGGAGGGGAGGAACATATGTTAGATGTAGTAAAATTTGCTCCGGAAACAGTTATCTGGTCAGCAGATGTGCCTAGAGAGGATATCGAAAAAGTCATCAAGACTAAGGCATTGCCCGAGGGTACAGTAATCAAGCTCGACCGTCTTTTCTTTGAGAATCAGAGCAAGAATTTCATTGATTTTTGTCAGGGAAATGGATATCCGGTGTTTTGCGACGCTAAAATCATCGAAATACCAGACAAGGTGATGAAAATCACCGAAACCTACCTGAGCCACAAACCATTCATGCTCAATGTAATGGCCGGCATTTGTAGCACGCTCAATTTTGACCGTAACGAGGACGAGAAACAGAAAGAAGCTTTGCGGCGCTTTGCCGATGCCTGCGCTGACGCAGGGACATTAAGCTGTGCCGTAACAGTTTTGACATCAAAGAGCGAATGGACTTGCAGTCATGAGTTTAACCGCAGTCCCGAAGAGCAAGTCTTAAAGTATGCTTATATGCTCAAAAAATCGGGAGTGACAGACATAGTCTGCAGTCCCAAAGAGGCAATGGTAATAAAAAAGCATCATGGTGCTCGATTCTCAATCAACACACCCGGAGTTAGACTACCCAGTTCATCGACAGATGATCAGCAAAGAGTAACAACTCCTCACGATGCTTTGGCGAACGGTGCAGACAGGCTGGTTATCGGCCGCGATCTCATCCGTGGCGATGGCGATATCACCGAACGCGTGAGAGCCAATTATCAGAAGATACTCGACAATATCTTTGAGGCATAGGCTCTAGGGATAAAGATTTAATTTTAGCCTACGGCGCTTCGTCGTAGGCTTTTTCATTTTTCACAAAAATCGCTTTTTCATAACCATTTTATTCCGGCTATGCTATAATATAAGCATAAATGGGAAGTGTCATACCGCGCGCAGGGAAAAAGCGCACCAAATTAATTTATGCTGGCATTTTCGCAGCTTATGCAATTTTCGCTTTTGCTTTTATTACTATCGGCTTGCAACCAATCCGCTCAGCCGAGGTCGCCTACGCGGACGAATCCGCCGTTGCCGACGCTACGATTACCATAGACGCTATTGGTCTCGATGCTCCAGTGATGCAATCTGCCATTAACGAAAACACCCTCTCTGTACCAGAACAGATCGCCGCCTCTTATTCTACCACACAGACTAAGACACTGATATTCGGCCATTCCTCCACGGTTTTTAAAGATCTACACCAAGTGTCCATGGGAGATGAAATTGTCTACCGCAACCAGACATATCATGTGATCAATACCAAAGAGCAGCGAAAAGACGAGATCTCGATGTCAGAAATTTTGGCTCCTACCAAAACTCCTACGATTATCCTGATGACTTGCTCTGGTGATCTAATTCCTGGCAGTAACGGCGATCACACCCATCGGCTGATCATTACAGCGGAGCTATAACTACAATTTATGTAGTCGCACAGCGAACCCACCACCTGGCGCCATCATCAAATCAAGATTATCGACTCTAGCTATCTCGCGTGATTCGATAACGATAGATAGTTGATTTTCGCGGTAATGCGCATCATCACCATCACGGTAGATCTCAGCTAGGTACCTACCTTCGCCTAAGAAATCTAGTGATATTCTCACGCGGCGGCCTTCTTCGTTCGTGACACCACCGATGTACCAATCTTCGCTCTCGCGATCCTTTCTAGCGACAACATAAAATTGTCCAATTGAGCCAAAAAGCGGTAAAGTCTTCTCCCACGAAACAGGAACGTCTTGAATAAACTTAAAGGCCGCGGGGTTAACATCTTTATAGAATCTCGGGCGATCGGCTGCCATCTGCATCCCCGAGAAAATTGTCACATAGTAAGCCAACTGGCGAGCGAGAGTAGTCGCCATACGCTTAACACTGTTAGATACGTCGAAAATACCACTGGTATAATCCATCCCGCCAGACAAAAGTCGCGTAAATGGTAAGATCGTGGCGTGTGAAGGAAAGAGCGCCCCGCCCTCGTATTCTTGGCCACGCGCGCCCTCGTGCGAAAGTAAATTGGGCCAAGTTCGCTCAATTCCAGTGCCTTTAATAGGCTCATGAACGTCTAAACAAATCTGATATTTTGCAGCTAATTCTAAAGCTCTCTGATAATGTTTTACCCCTAGTTGAGAGTGGTGGAACTCTTTGCGCCCCTGTATTACCATCCGCGCACCAGCATATCCAGGTTTGACGTATTTAATGCCATTTTCGGCATAATAAGCATAGGCTTGGTCTAGCTGCTTCTCGTAATTGTCAATATAACCGACTGTTTCGTGATGACCAACGAGCTGGATGTTATGTGTAGCGGCATATTTTGCGACCTCCGGTAAGTCAAAATCGTCGGTAGACGAAAGAAAATCATTAGTTGGCCCATTTGCTAGCCAATCACCATTCCAGCCATGATTCCAGCCCTCTACTAGAAGCCCTGGAATCTTTAGCGCAGCGCAATCGTCGATATATTCCTTGGCGTGGGCAGTGGTAGCGCCATGCCTGTCGCCCTCTGCCCAAGTATATTCGCCAACGTACATCGCCCACCAAATTCCCATAAACTTTAGGGGCTTGACCCAGCTAAAATCTTGCCTAGGCGGAGCATTAAGATTATAGATCATCCGATTAAGCGTCAGATCCATCGCGCTATCGGCCACCATGATCACTCGCCAAGGCGTTTCGAACGGAAGATCGACATAGGCTCTTGCCCCGTCAGAAAGCGGCGTAATATCAGATACGAGCTGATTGTCCTTTGCGAGCGAAAGTGTCATTGAGCCATAATTATAAAGCGCTGCTTCATGAATTGAAAGAAAATAGCCATTATGGGTCTCGACTGTTAGCGGCGTATGCACCGAACCGGCGATATCATAAATCGACTTTCGATCGTAATTATACTCGTAGCGATCGGACTGGTATGCCGGTATAACCCAAGCATAGCTATTGCCATCAATGCCAAACTTTGTCCGCTCGTCCATAATCACAATTTTTTGCAGATCTGGCTGCGCTGGAATTTCATATCGAAATGCCACGCCATCGTTAAAAACTCGAAATCGCACCGTCAAAAGACGTTTTTTGGCCGAGTTTTCGACAAAGTATAACGCTATTTCTTTGTAGTTATTACGGATAAATCGCTCTTCACCCCAGTTAGTCTCCCAGGTGTCATCAAAAGTTTTATTCATCTCGCGCACAAGTAGGAGTTTTTGCCCTAGCATCTCTTCTTGACCAAGTAACATCCCAAGCGAAGATTTTTTTACTAAAACCTTTTTATCTTTTGAAATTTCATAGAAAAATTTCCCGTCCACAAGAGATACTTTTAGCAAGGTCCGCCCATCAAAAGACTCGACTTGACGTGAAAAATCAGATAATTTATTACGCTTTCCAAATATCCACTTAAAAATATTAAGCATAACCTTATTATATCATCAAATATGCTATAATACAGCTATGAATAGACGTCGAAAAATCTCTGTTCCTAAACTAATTCTTATTTTTGTCATTGTTGTTATTGCGATTCTAGGCATATTGATGCTTTTTCGCCAAAATGGCAATCCGTTTATTCGGCATACCGTAACTTATGATAACTCAGTTTCTCAAGAAGAAAAAGCTGTCCTCGAGCAGTATTTCGAGACAAATTCTCCGGCCGCTGATCTTACTATCTCCGCAGACTATACCCAGGCTGCCGACAAGGATAATACAGCAATTTATTCAGTCTTACTGCCAGTTACTGGTTTTTACAATCCCGAAAGTAACCTCACCTCCGGTGAGGTGTTAGCCGTTCTTGAGGAGCTCAATTCTGCTACTCGCCCAATCTTAATCTCAAGCACAAATGAAGTTTCGCCGCAAGACACAAAAACCTACCTCTTACCACAAAATAAGTTAGACGGCAGCGTCAAACTTCTCTCGATCGACGATCATTATTATCTTGACGATGTTAGCACGGGCAAGACCGCTACAACAGGGGCGGTTTATCGCATATTTAATATTTCTTCTGGCGACCAGGCTGCCGCTGCAAAAACCGCAGAACAGCTGACCAGCACTTTTATAGGCGATCTTGGCGGCAGTCAGATCCTCAAGTTTATCCAAACTGGCGTCACAGCTCTAACTCGTCAGATGCAAAATCGTCTCAATGCTACAGGCGACGCCAGTCTCTTTGCCGCTAAAATTGCCGATTTTCTCAGTTCGGCTGACTATACCCACACTAGTAACGAAGTCAGTTTTGCAGAAGATTGCAATAATAATACTCCGATGGCATTCTGCTCCGACTATCGGATGTATCAGGTGTTAGAAGATAGTGGCATCGATATTGTCGAGTTGACTGGCAATCACAACAACGATTGGGGCGCATCAGCTAATTTGGCCACCATAGATTTTTACCACGACCACGGCATCAAGACCGTCGGCGGTGGCAAGACCGAAGAAGAGGCCAAGAACCCTCTGCAACTTTCGGACAAAAATACCTCTATCGCCCTTATTGCTATCAATAATTCTACTTCGACCAAAGCCAACGGCCAAGGCGCCAGTGGCGACCACCCCGGTGCCAATATTTATGACGAAGAGACTACCCTGGCCCAGATCAAAGGAGCTAAAGCTCGCGGCGATTTTGTAATTTTAGACGTTCAATTCTTTGAGTGCTACTCTTATCCAGATGATGGCGAAGAAATGCCATCTTGTGACCTGCCAATCTCCGGTCAGGAAGAGTTTTTCAAAAAGCTAGCCGATGCAGGCGCCGACATGATTGTTGGTACTCAGGCCCACCAACCTCAAACCTTCGAGCTTTATAATAACAAACCAATCTACTACGGCCTAGGCAATCTCTTTTTCGACCAATATCAATGGCCTGGCACCATGCGAAGCCTCGTCCTCTCGCATTATTTCAAAGACGGCAAACTCCTTCAAACAAAAGTTACCCCCACCATGTACGACCGCAACTTCCAAACCGCCATCATGGACGAAATTTCGGCATATAATTACCTCAAACGGCTCACCTCATACATGTACTAATAAGTCGAGAAGAACTGCGACCAATATGTCTTGTACTGCGATCCGGCATCAAACACGAACCCAACGGCCATCTTTGTAAACTTATTCGAGAGAATATTTGCTCGGTGCGAATCAGAGTTCATCCAGGTTTGCACCACTGTAGCGGGCGAAACCGCAGTATTGCCAGCAGCAAGATTCTCGCCGGCTGTACCACCACCCGTCGGCTTACAAACGGAATCCCAAGACGAACCATCTGGACGCCTGTGATCGTACAGCGTCATACTCTCCATCGCACGAATCTGAGCACCATTGGCACAAGTATCGCCCCAAGAAAGCGCCGCTAAGCCGTATTTTGCCCGCTCTGTATTGACGAGATCTAGGACTTCGCGCTTCCATTGCTCAACTGGTGGCGCAATGACATTAACAGTCAAAGTATCGCGTTTTGACCCATCATAGGTACCAGCAGTAATCGTGGTGGTGCCTGTACCGACTATCGCCGGGTAACGACAACGCGTTGAAGAATACCCCAGCCGCGTCCTGGCCTCGCTATAAAAGCCTTTTATTACAGCCGGATTACTCGTCTGCCAATACATTTGCCCTGGATCGGCCACTGAATCATTAATACAGATATCAATATTGGCAGTCTGATAGATCGTCACAGAATCAGCATTCCAAAGCTCGCTACCAGAAACGGTCCCTTTATCGAAAGAAGAAGCCGCCATCGCATCAGCTGCATAATTTACCGGCACCGAAGTAGAATTATCTGCATTCTGCGAGTTATTAGCAGGCGCAGCGATCTCTTCTTCTGCTGGATCGATCAAAGAAGCCTCGCTTTCTAGTTCAGAAATATCATCACTGTTCTCATCGACAACTTTCAAACCTTCTTTATTAAAGCCAATCGCACTAGCGATCAAAATTCCGGCGATCAAAATCGCCACCGCGTTCAGCGACAAAAGAATCGTCATACGAGTTTGTTTCAGCATTGCCGCCGACATTTACTTGCTAACTCCTTTATCTAAAAGACGCTCTTTTGAATCGACAATCGAAGCAACTAAATTGATAATTATCTCTACTCCGGATAAATCGCGCTTCTCAAAAGATGTCTTGCCATTCGGATGCCCGATCAAAATCTGCCCAAACGGCCGTCCAGAAGCATCTCTCAGCTCGGCAACCGCCACGATTTTTTTAGACTCCAAGCTTTCTTTGATATAGCCGGACGGTTTTAACCAGAGATTCTTCTTGTTAGGCTCTAGCATCGTAAGCTCCGCCAGATCTTTCTCTGAAAAATCAATTTTCTTAGTCCCATAGACCTTCCCGTCGACCGCTATGCCAATGTAGCGAAAATGCAAGTGGTCCGCTAAAAACTCCGCTAGATCCTCTAGTCGCACATTTTGAGTTGCAAAACGGTTTAGCATTTTGACGATATAGTTAAGGTTGATCTTGATAGTAGAAAGCACAGAAGACATCGCCGAGTTAAACTCTCTCCAAATCGGGAAAATCGCCACTAAGATGATCACCATCAAGAGATTTAGGGCAATGATTTCGGCAGAAACCTCAACATGGAACAAAAACTCCGAAATTAGGTAGAACAGGCACATATAGACAAAAACCGAAACAAGCGAAAGCACTGAGTACCCCCAGATCTTGCAAAAACGATTAGAAATTTGCATCACGCGGTAGCGAATCGCGGCATAAAACATAATTACAAAAATCGGCGCGATTATCAGCGGAGCAAAACGAGCAATCGCGAAATCATTCCTTACTAAGATGTAGTAAAAAATTGCTGCTATATCTGCCAACACCAAACAGGAAATCGCGAACAGCCGCCAACCACGATGCGCTCTAGTCGCTCTATTATTATGCATATTCACAAAAGACCAGATCGTAATCAGAAGCGTGGCCATAAAGAACACTACAGAGGCATTAATGCCAGCCATCATGAGCTGACTATTGATTGTTAAGCCTGTCCAGAGAAAATATGCTAGGCAGAACAGTGCAAAAAATATCGCAAAAGGACGAGATTCTTTTTCTGTACCAAGCAAAACAAAAAACCCAGACAAAAGCCCTAGCGCCATAGCAATAACCAGTAGTGTTATAACTATTTGCATTAAATATCACCTCCTTTGATTAAATTTTACCATAAGGAGTGTTAAACAACAAGCACGAATTACTATCGCGCACAAATTAATGCTATAACACACCGTTGACTTGACTTAAAAAAGCAGAAGCATTAAAATAGACTTAAAATAAGAGGTCAAAATGCGAAATAATATTAGTGGTACGCAGCTAAAAGAGGCAGCCAAACAACAAAAAAATCAAACCAAGCGAGATTTGCGCAAAATGCGCCTACATCGTGTCGCTTGCGCTGCACGGGCAGTTTTTATCATCAGTTTATTTGTCTTGGTGGCTATTGGTATCACTAGCGGCGCCCGTGCTTTCACGCTTATTGAAATCTCTAACGAGAACGGTATCCCGGCTTCTTGGCAAGTCTCCTCAGTTGGCAATCCTGAGACGATCGCCATTGATATGACTTATTTTGACCAAAAAATGGATCCTTGTTCTGCTACGGTTCGCCAGTTTGAATGGTGCGGCTGTTCTAACCAGTGTTTTGGCACCTTACAACAGGGGATTGTCAGTAACCGTCTCGGTACGGATGGCTTGCCAGTTCCTGCTTATGCTACTCAGACCGCAGCCAAAGCTGCCGACATCAACAAAGCCTCTCAGTGGGTTACTGGCGGAAATCCGGTATCTTCATCAGATAACTTTTACCGCTGGTATCACGAGGTCAGCGGCATCAGCAAACGTTACGATCGCACTATCACCTTCAACCGAAAGGGCAACACTAACACCTACGTTTACGGCGGCAGTGAGATTTTCCCGCTCGACGATATCACCTTCGATGATAACAGCGTCAGTAAAGACGATGCCAATGTCAAAAGCCGCAATCGTTTCACGCATAACTTCTCCTTTACTGCGCGAATGAGCATCCCAATCAAAGCCGAAATGACCGGCCAAGAAGTCTTCTCCTTCTCCGGCGACGATGATGTCTGGGTCTTCCTAAACGGTGTCTTAGTGATGGATATCGGCGGTGTCCACAGTCGCATTGCCGGCAGCTTCACTATCAACGCTGATGGCACTGTCACCTCATCAGTCAATGGCGCAGGCACAAAACTTATCGATGCTGGTCTTGAAAAGGGCCGTGTATACAACCTTGATTTCTTCTATGCCGAGCGTAGCACTAGCGAGTCTAACACCGAGATTACTATCACTAACATGAACTGGCCAATTTCTGCCGATGCTGCCGTCTCTGGTGAGATCTTAGAGAATTCGCTCGTTTCTTACCAAACCAGCCTCACTAATATCGACCCAGACAACCCACTCTATCTTACTCATCTTGCCGCTTATGTTAACGAAAACGACAACGTAAAAGGCTATATTCCGCTAAACGCTGATACTTTATCTTATACCTACACCCCAGAAGACGCAAATTCTTGGACACCAATCCAAGTAACCGCCCCTGGCAGCACCCTAAATAGCTTCTTGCTCTCACGCAAACTCTATCTGGGGGCCAGCGGCACAGCAAACGACACTATCTACTTTAAGTTTAATATGCGACCAGAAGATCAAGGCGGTGCAGTGATTAGCAAAATAGCCTATCTCACTGAGAATAGCTACGGCGACGTTGGTATCTCCTACGATTCTGACACGGTAAAATACGAGCAGCTCGTACCTATTACCCCAGTCGAGCCTGAGCCTACTCCGACCCCAGAGCCAGAACCGACACCGACTCCTGAACCAGAACCAACACCAACACCGACTCCAGCACCTACTCCCGAACCTACCCCAACACCAACACCTTCTCCAGATCCGACTCCGGCCAAAAAAGAAACTACCACCAACCCAGTTTCTGAGCCCCAGAAAGTCGACATCGGCCACCTAATTGATATGGGCGATGCCACCATCTCCGACAGCGCAGAATTTGCCTATCTGGACCCACTCGGTGTTGTTGCCTACGTGCCAGATACGGGCACCGTATCGAAAGCCGCCTCCGCCCTCTTTAATAAGAATACCTTTGCCTCAATTATCCTGTCGCAATGGTTTATCCTCGCCGATCTTGCGGTCTGCGCAGTCAGCTTCGCCATCTTCTTCTCGCTCAAAAAATATGTAAAGAACCCCGCACAACAAAAATAGAAGCATAAAGCGCCTCTTTCTTAATCTTTATTCTTGGCTGGGGATGAGGGATTCGAACCCCCGAATCATGGGACCAGAACCCACTGCCTTACCGCTTGGCTAATCCCCAGTACGCGTAGCATTGACTCGTATTAAATATTTTAGCACAGTTTGCAAGCAAAAGCAAATACTGATATAATTATTTCAATCTCAAAGAACTTTGATAAGCTGACTGTTTTTTATTGGAAGGAGGGGATTTCCATGAATAAACAAAGAACAGGATATCCATCTATAGATCAAACACATCTGGAAGGAATACCAAAAAGCAAGCTTCATCCAAAGACAATCTCTATCACTATGCTAGCGCTATTTAGAATTGTAAATGCCGGGCACATGAACGAGATTGCCATAAGTGATTCCTTCGGTAGAGAATATACCAAAAGACGTCTTTACGAAGATTCACTTAAGTTTGCAGCCGCATTACTGTCTGTCATTAAAGACGCAAATGTGCGCTATCCAAAAGTTGCCATAGTAATGCCAAATTGTTACCAAGGCATCGTTGCGATGATCGGAGCAAATGCAGTCGGAGTGGGAGTGGTTCTGATCGAGCCACATGCCCTAGAAGATGATAGCCAGAAAATGCTTATAGATGAACTTAATGCACATCGACCGGTCGCCTTAATTGCGCACAATAAAGACACTACCTGGGCAAATATGATCCAAGCGAAAACTGAGTTCGCCTTGCAAAAAGTCTGGATAATTAATCCGCCTAACATCAAAACTTCGGGCGAAATTGGTTTCTGGACAAATATTCTTTCAGATAGGCCCGTTGATTCATCTACTCGAAGGAAAATCTTATCCTATACATTCCGCGCTAAAGATAGGCCTATGCTCTATCTGAAGACTTCTGGCTCGACCTCTGGCGTGCCCAAGACTCTACCGTTTTCTAACCGTGCGATTTATGCCGCGCTAATTTACGCATCAAATTCAACTGGTATGAAGACAAGAGACCCAAGAGTCGGCCGAGTGCTGTGTAATGCGCCCTATCAACATGGTTATGGCTGGATGACGATGTTCATGCACTTACTTGGTGGCATGCAAATTGTATTAGTCGGTGGAGGCAAAGATGATATTGCAAGATATCACTACATAAAACCTAGCATAATTTACGGAACACCGCTTACGCTTAAACAATTCATCAAGTCTACCCCAGATGGCTATGATTTATCAAGCCTTACCGCGTTTTATTGCGCCGGAGATGTAATCTCAGAAGAAGAATACGACGCCGGGATAAAGTTTCTCCGTGAGCACAATTCAACAGCCGAGATACGCAACAACTACGGAATATCCGAAGCGCTCTGCGTAGGAACAGCTACCGATGGTATCACACATGTTCCTGGCACAATCGGCAAGTTCTACTTAGGCCCAGATTTATTGATAGTAGATGAGAATCTAAAAGAAGTAAAATACAATGAGCAAGGCGAATTATTAATCGCCGCCGATACGCTGTGCAAAGGATACTTCAAAGACAAGAAGGCAACCAAAGCCTCATTCTTTAGAAGGGATGGTAAAATCTGGTTTAAAACCGGCGACATTATGTCGTTACGTGAAGACGGATACGTCAAATTCTACGACCGCAAAAGGCGATTTTTCTTCGCCAAAGGTGTGACCGATAAGGTAAACTGCGAAACTATCGAGCAGGCAATAGATAGCCTCAGCACGATAGATCAATCAGCCGTAATCGTCAAAAAGTATGATGGCGCAGACGGCGCTAAAGCTTTCGTCGTTTTGAGAGGAGGCGAAAGTAAGACAGATCAGGCAGAAATCATCCGTCAAGATCTCAAAGCAAAATTGCTTGATTTTCAGATGCCACAGGAGATTATCATCGTTGATGAAATCCCGATAATGCCAAGTGGTAAAATCAATTATCAAGCTCTGGAACAAATGGAGTAGTCAGCTTACAAGTTTTGCCGCCCACCTTGGGCGGCATTTTTTGCGAAATTTTACGGTCTTTTTGCAATCTAAAAAATATTTATGGTATAATAAAGTTAATGCTAAAAGATAAGGAGGTTATATGCTGCTAATTCGTATCCTTCTGTTTGCAGTCTCTGCTGTAGTGCTGCTTTCGGGAGCTTCGATTTTCTTTGGTAGCCCAAAGCGCGAAAAGGGCGATGGCGCTCGCTTTCTCATTGCTACACTTGGCGTCTCTCTCTGGACTATCGCCATCGCGATTTTTATCCATATGCCCGGAGTATCAGATGATTTCGTGCATTTTATCGTCACGCTGATTATCGCCAGTATTACACTCTGCGACGTCGGGTTGCTTGCCTATCTCAGCTGGAAATTTAAAGGCGGTAAGGCCATAACGCTCATCTTTGCGATCTTTGGTATTGTTTTAGTCGCTCTGCTCGCATACGATTCCTCGCTATTTTATAGCAGCGTTGACACTTCTCAAGAATACGTCCATCTCTACGTCAATAAAGGTTGGTACTATTTCACAGCAATAGCATATTTCTTCCTAATTTCTATTACTTTTTCACTATTCCTTCAGAAAAAAATCAAAAAGACCACCAATAAAAATCTTAAGACCGGCCTCAAGATTTTCTATATCGGCCTCTCGATCGGCGGGATTCTAGCTCTGATCTTTAACCTGATTCTAATTACCTCCCATCCACAGCTCACCTGGATCGGCCCAATCGCCACCGGTATCACACTGCTGACATTCTATTATTCTACTGTCAAATACCGCATCATTTCCATGTCGTCAAAATGGATGGAGCGGATGTCATATGGTATCATCATCGCCAGCGCCATTATTATTTATCTGCTGGCCTTTTACGCTGTTTTTAGCGCACTCTTTGGCGTTTCTAACCCAACTCTCGAGATTATCTTCTTGAATCTCGTCATGGCCGTAATGCTGTTGCTTCTTATCCCAACGTTAAACGAGCTTGCCGGTTTTATGAAAGCAAGCTACAATGTCGACAAAATCGAGCTCGGCTACGTTATCAAAAAAATGGAGCGCATTACCAAATCCGAGTTTGATCCAAAAGATATGGCTGGTTTTCTAGCCGAGGTCCTACACTACTCATTCTTTGCCATCATCATCGATAAAAAGTTCTATGCCTCAAACGATGTCAAATTCACTTCCGAAGAAATTGACAGGATTAACCATCTCAAACTAATTGATCACAAAGTCTGGATTCCGCAAACCGAGCTTACAGCCAACGGGATCACCGGCCACAGCGTCACCAATGTAGTCATCCTTACCTCTAAGAACGGCAAGCCTATCGCCAAAGCTGTCTTTGGCAAAAAACTCTCTGACCAAGCCCAGAATCGCAAAGAACAAATCAAGCAAGATGCTGTCATCTCCATGCTTGCAGCAATAGTAGAGGATAGTCTAAAGAAATAAACATCAATGGTGGGCTTTATTAAAACATTAAAAAAAGATCAGGCGAAGCAAAACGCTCCTGTTAAGGCGCCTAATGCAGGCTTCAGCCACCCTCTTAGCTCGATCGAAGACGTCGATGGGTTTTATACTGCCATCAACCGCCATCATCTTACCAAGCAGCTTTCTGAGTCGAGGCCTTATACCTACTGGTCGATAGAGCTTTACGACCAAAAAAACGGCATAAGAGGTGGCGGAGGTCTTGGTATTTTAGCGGCCGATATGCGTCGCGTCGCCGAACAAAGCAACGTCCCTTTCGTCTTGATTACGCCTTTTTACCCGTCAGAACAGCACCAGCACCTCCAAGAGGCCGAGAATGGCTTCACAAATAGCACCTCACACAAACCCCTAAATTATCAAGACTATGGATTCAAGTACGTCGATACAGTCAATATCAGGACAGCTCATGCCTTGGTTAATCTAGATGTGATCGAGAAAAAAATGGGCAGTACTCGCATCATTTGCATTACTGAGCCAGGTTTTGGCGAATTATACTCTGGCGCCTCTGGTGGGGATCACCGCCTGTATCAAGAAGTAGCCCTAGGTTTTGGTGGTTACCAAGCGCTCAAACTAGCGGGTTTAAAACCAGCCATCATGCAGCTAAACGAAGTCGCGACTTTTTTCGCCGCCCTCGCCCGCTTAGACGAACTCGCATCCTCTGGCATGGATTTTTATGAGGCAATGGTTTATACGCGCAAGCACACCCTCTATACTAACCATACCCTCGTGCAGGCCGCCGAGGCGGAGTTTAGCTACGATCAGTTCGAACGCTTCGTCTTTCCTAATCTCAAGTCAAATGCCGTCAAAAAATGGCTTTCTGATAAGTTCCAAAACGGCCACGTCAAATTATCTACCATTACAATTGAGGTCGCCGAGATGCGCTCTGGCGTGTCAAAATTACACGCTCGCGTAGCCAATTATCGCGACTTGGCCGGCGAGAAGGTCAAGTTCCGCGCCGTCACCAACGGCATCGACATTCCAAAATGGACCGCGCCGAACATTATTGATTTTTATCAGACAAACAATATCTTGGATAAATACTACCTACCTAAGGACCAATTCGAACAAGTCATCGACCAAATTACCGCAGACCAGATCAGGAGGCTAAAAACTGCTAATCGCAAAATCCTAAACCTCGCTCTAAAATCTCACCCGAATCAATATGGCCAGTATGTCTCGATCCCAGACGATGCCTTGGTAGTCGAATTTAAGCGCCGTTTCGTCAATTACAAGCGCCCGTGGCTGCCCTTTACCGATCCAGAGCGGCTCGCCCAAATTCTAGAAAAAAATAATGCCTACTATCTCTTCGCCGGTCGCGTCCACGAGGGCGATCATCAAATGGCAGAGCGGCTCTCTAATCTGCTGCGCCTTGTTAAATCGCATCCAGTTCTTAAACGTCGCGTCTTTTATTTCCCAGATTATGACGAAGACCTAAGCTTTGCTTTGTCTGTCGGATCTAATATCTCTATTAACGTCCCCATCGTCGGGCTAGAGGCTTGCGGTACTTCCTGGATGAAAGACATTATCAACCTCAATATTCTGATTAGCACTGCCGATGGTGGCGTCGCAGATTGCTCTTCAGAGAACTATTACCATGTCGCCGGCCGGATAGAAAGCGACGAGATCGCCTCGCTCTATCAACGCTTAGAAGACGCTACTGGCGCTTGGTCAAACGATTTTGAGCTAGAATATATTATCAAAAAAGAACTCAGCGCCTATCTACCGGTCATCTCAGGCTCTCGCATGCTCAAAGATTACCTCGAATACATCTTCTAAAGATTTTAAGAATATTTTAAGGAAATAAGCTATAATAAAATTATGAGAATTTTATACGTAGAAGATGAAAAATTCTTGGCTGATGCAGTTATCCATGTTTTAGAAAAAAATGACATCTCTGTCGACCACGCCGCCGACGGCGCAGAAGGTTTAAGTCTCGCCCTCAAGCCAATTTACGATGCTATCGTACTCGATATTATGCTACCAAAGCTTTCTGGTCTCGATATTCTGAAAGATGTCCGCGAGCGCGGCATTAATACGCCAATTATTATGCTTTCAGCACTTAGTCAAGTAGAAGACAAAGTCAAAGGCCTAAACTACGGCGCCGATGATTATCTGGCTAAGCCATTCAAAAGCCAAGAGCTAGTGGCCAGATTACGTGCCCTGACTCGTCGCCCTGCCGCTATCAAGAGTAGCGAAATTACATTTAGCGACATCATCTATAATCAACAAGAACGCACCCTAAATGGCGTCAGTCTTTCCGAAAAAGAAGCAGCCATCCTAGAATCACTGCTTCGCACGCCAGAGCACACCCAGACCAAAGATTATCTTCTTCGTCATATCTGGGGTAGCGAGAGCGTCGGCGAAGAAAACTACGTCGAAGTCTACATCAGCTATCTCCGCAAGAAACTAGCGGCTGTCAGCAAAAAAGTTAGCATCAAAACTATTCGTAACCTCGGGTACAAGCTATGTTCAAAAGATTAAAGCGCAAGTTTATCCTAACAAACATCATCACTAGCAGCCTAGTGCTACTTGTCGCTTTTGTCTCTATCTATTTAGTAGCGGCAAATTCTATCAATCATCGCGATAACCGTCCGATTGATTTTGGTCCATCTTCCGACGCCCAACAAACAGCCGAACCACAGCCTCTTGTCGATTCGATGAATCAAAAATTTAATAAAGAAATGGACCAACGTCTTGCCGAAGAGCGCGAGGCTTCGCTAAAATCTCTGCTAATTTCGCTTATCGTCACCGGTATCACCGTAGAAATCATTATCGCTCTTATCTCCCTTTATCTCGCAGAGCAGTCAATCAAGCCGGTCCGCGAGGCTTACAACGCTCAAAAAGATTTTGTCGCTAATGCCTCGCACGAAATTAAAACTCCGCTAGCCATTATTCAAGCAAATCTCGAGGCCGCCAACATAAAAGGGAACCGCTGGCTCGACATCGCCGCCCAAAAGACCGAAGATTTAACTCTACTCAATAACCAGTTGCTCGCCCTCGCCCGGAGTGAATCAACCGTCGAAAACATTGAGCTCACTCCCACTAGCCTCAATCGATTAGCAAACGACGTCATATCTGCTTTTACCCTTAGGGCTGCAGATAAAGGCATTAGCCTCAAAAAGGAAACCTTTATCAAGGACTCCGATGTTCTCAAAACTAACCGCCAGGCTCTGGAGCAAATCTTAAATATCTACATCGATAATGCTATTAAATACGGCCGCAAAAATGCCACTATCGAGGTCAAAAAAGACCAAATCAAAGTACTCTCTGACGGAAAGCTTTTGAGTCACACTGAGCTGAAGAAAATCTTTGGCCGATTCTACCAGGCCGACAAAACCACCGAAGGTGTCGGCCTAGGACTCTCGATCGCCCAGGCTCTCGCCGAGAAAAACGGCTGGCAGGTATCCGCTGCTACTTCTGAAAAACAAAAGCTAAATATCTTTACAATTCATCTAAAGTAAAAATCTTCATCAAAGTATTATAGACATCGTCGATCGAACCTGAGGCATCAACTAGCGGCACGCCAAACTCTTTGGCAATCTTAGGATAGGCGGCATTGACCATGCGCTGAAAGCTATTTGGCTTCGCCTCAAAAGTTTCTTTCTTTTTGCCGCGCCCAGACTGTCTAGAAAACCGAACTTTATCGGACGTCACTAAGATGGCACTATAATCAGGATTGATATATTTTTCGGGCAAGGTTTGCCTGGTTATTTTAATGATTTTGTTACGCGAAATCCCCTCGCCATAGCCCTGATAAGCCAGCGTACTCCACCAGTTGCGTGCCGAAAGCACTACGCCGCCCTCTTTCAGTACTGGCTCAGCAATTTTACGCCAGAGCTCCACCCTAGAAGCAGTAAACAGCATTACATTGGTCATCGGCTCTAGATGATATTTTTTTCCTTTAATCAAAATCAGGTCGTGCAACTCATGTGCTTGTGGCAGGTCTCCGTCTGGCTCGTCCAAAATCACCACCTTTCTTTTTTGCTTCTTAAAAAAGTCAGCTAACCGCCTCACTTGGGTGGATTTTCCAGTACCATCTTGTCCTTCAATTACGATATACATCTAAAATACCTCTTTTAACACTAGGCCCGCCCGGTTTTACCTCCAATTTGTATCTATTATACCATGTTATAATAAAAATATGCACGAAAGTTGGAAACCATTTTTAAAGTCCGAATTCGAAAAACCTTATTTCAAGGAGCTCTCTACATTTTTGCATGCCGCATACGAAAAGACAACTGTTTATCCGCCCAAACCAAAAGTTTTCCGTGCCTTTACGACCGATCTTAGCCAAGTTCGCGTGGTAATTTTGGGTCAAGACCCCTATCATACCCCTGGAGCAGCACACGGACTAGCATTTTCAGTGCCAACAGATCAGCCCATACCACCATCTCTAAAAAACATCTTCAAAGAAATAGAGGACGATTTCAACCGAAAGGAACAAGGAGAAAGCGCAGCTGCTCTAAAACAAACTAAACCAACATCGAGATCTGGCGACCTCTCTAACTGGCAAAAACAGGGGGTCCTGCTGCTAAACAATACTCTGACGGTAGAGGCTCACCGCGCTGGCTCACACCGCGGCCATGGCTGGGAAATTTTTACCGAAGCGGTGATCAAACACTTAAGTACTACCCGGCAACACCTAGTTTTCATGCTCTGGGGTCGCGACGCCCGCTCCAAAAGTTCTCTTATTGATAAAGAAAAACATTTGGTTCTAGAAGCCCCACACCCCTCTCCGCTCTCAGCCCACTCCGGCTTTTTTGGTTGTAAACATTTTAGCAAATGTAATGACTATCTCAAATCTCACAATTTGCCCGAAATAATCTGGTAAAGCCCATTGAAATCAACAAAAAATAACTCAAAATTTAACCCTTATGCTTGATTTATTTTTGACAAAGATTATAATGACGCCATGCAAACCACTCGCGCTCTCAACAATTGGTTTAAAACGCACGTCACTGACCAGGGCAAGCCCTATACTCTAGACAAACACCAGGCTAAAATCGTACTAGATAACCACCAGCACACCCTGGTCACAGCCAGAGCAGGGTCTGGCAAAACCCGCACCATCGTAGCCAAGGCTGTTTATCTATTAGCTTATCAAAAAGTACCACCCAGCCAGATTATTATTTTTTCTTTTAATCGCAAGGCCCGCGCCGAGGTCAATGATCGTCTTCATCAGATCAGATTTGACGGCCAGCCAGTCTTACCAGAAGACCAAGAGCTAGCCAACACTTTTCATGCCTTCGCTTACAAAATTCTCGGCGGCAAAAATGTGCTCGGCGATAAACTAATCAGCGAGCTAGCCCAGGACCAAATCCTCAACAACATCTGCACTGATCTAGCTAAACCGGTGAAAAAAGACGAACTCAAGCAGTTCATCACTCGTGCCGAGCAGCAATTTTTTACAGATTACCAGGAGTTAGCCGCCAAGATCATGGGGCTGCCCGAAAGCGAAACCAAGCAAAAACTTCAAGATTTTGATGAGATTTTTACGATTTATCGCCAACACCTCAGATCAAATGGCTTAACCAACTTTAATCAAATCATGGCCGATGCCGCAGCCAAAATACCTGATACGGTCGATTTTAAACACATTTTTGTGGACGAATACCAAGATTTTTCAAAACTTTTCCTCGCCCTTGTCAAAGCGATAATGGAGAAATGCCCAACCTCGAAGCTCCTGGCCGTGGGCGACGATTGGCAATCAATCAACCGCTTTGCCGGCTCCAATGTCGACTATTTTCTCCATTTTGAAAAATATTTTACTAAGGATCACGCCAAACTGTTTATCCCTACCAACTACCGCTCTGGTCGTCGGATTGTCAAAAATGCCAATTTCTTTATGGGACGAGCCTTGTCAGATTATAACGGCTGCAAATCCGGCAACAAATTAAAAGCCAAGATTTACTACAAAAACATCAATTATGGCAGCGCGCGCAAAGACCCGTCCATCCCTCTACTTATCCAAAACTATCTTGAGACAATTATCGAAATCATCAAGGCCAACCCCAATAAATCCGTCAAAATCCTTAGCCGCAATAATGATCTACGCATCCCTGACTGGAGCTTAGAAGATTTTGCTGGATTGGTTGTTAAAACTTGCCTCAGAACCCGCCTTATGAGCGAGCAAACTGCGGCCGACCTGATCACTTACTCCACGATTCATCGCTCCAAGGGGCTAGAGTCCGATATCGTAGTCTTGTTAGAAATAGATGAAAATAAATTTCCTGCCCCAGATAAAACGGGCGGGCTTTATGCAATTTTTGGCGACAACCCAAAAACCCTCTTTCAGGATGAGGCCCGCTTATTCTATGTCGCCCTCACTCGGGCAAAAGAAAAGCTCTTTATCCTCTCTAAAACTACCAAAATTAACAAAAAGAACAAAAAATTTAATTTTTTTAGCTACTTAAACGAGGAGTACTTAGAAGAAATCCCAAGCTACGGATAAAATCCAGAGCTACGGATAATAATCCGCTAAACCCACTTTTCTAGCTGCGTGCGTTCATCAGACCCTTCGGGATATTGGTCAAGAATGTCCTGAATATAGGTCTTGCCATTCGAAAGATTTAGCGTCTCTACCTCTGGCATAGAAGCAAGCAGACGGATAATTGCTTCGTCGGTCTGATAATTGGTCATTGACTTTTTAGCATCGGTTTGGTGCGAGTGCACCCTTAGCTCTCGGTAGACAAACCGCGAGACCCCCGCCTGCAAGCAATATTTCAAGCAATTTTCACAGGTTGCAATCTTATTATAAAGTGTGCAGCCCGTTACGTCGCGCTGCGCAAAAATCAAAGCGTTCATCTCTGAATGAATGGCGAAATAGTATTTCATCGGACGCTCAGTCAGAGTCATTTTGTCCTCGTTCGCCCCCTGTAGCATGCCATTATAGCCAAAAGAAACTGGCCGATGCCGAGAATCTACGATCACGCAACCGTTTTTTGACGAAGGATCCTTACTTCGCTTAGCGACCTCGTCCGCAATATCCATAAAATACTCGTCCCAGCTCTTCTGTTTTTCTTGCATAATATTACCTCCAATTTAATCTGATTATACCAAAGAATCACGCGACGCGCTATATTGTAAATTTTACAACATTTTTTTGCTCGCTTATGCTTGCAACCAAAATTCTAGTTTGATACGATTAAGGAACTACGTTAAAAAGGAGGTTAATGCCCAAAGCTCTCAACGCATTAAAAGTCGCCAGTGCTGCAGCCTTCACTGTCGCCTTCATCCCCTTAGCTGCACTAACATCTACATCTTCTGCTGCCACATCTTGTGATGACGTCAAGTTCGTTTTTGCAAGAGGCAGTGGCCAAAAATTAAACGATAGGGAATACCAAGCTTTCAAACACGAGCTAAAGACTGAGCTTTCGCGCGGAGGCTCGAATCTGCGCTATAGTTTCTACGAGCTAGGCGCCGCATCATATAGTGGCGCCTCATACCAAGCCGTAGATATCACGCCCCTTAATATGATCGGCGCCAAAATCAGCGCCGGCAGCGCGTCTTCTTATGGCGTAAGCGTTAATGAAGGAATCACTGAACTTAAAGCGTATATCAGAGAGATCAGCAGCTCGTGCAAAAGCACGCGTTTCGTTTTAGCAGGTTACTCTCAAGGTGCGCAGGTTATCACCATGGCCGCCGAGGAACTAAATGCTCACAAAATCATCTATGCTGCGACCTACGGCGACCCAAAATTATACCTTCCAGAGGGGAAAGGCGTCTATCCAGATGCCTGCCGTGGCAAAAACCTGTCTCCCTATCGCGAGTTCGCGCCTAATTGTCGAACTTCGGCTGGCTCGCTTGGCGCTAAAAATCCCTACCAGATCTCAAGTTGGAAAGATAAAAAAGGCCTCTGGTGCAACAACAAAGACATTATCTGTGGCGCAGGCTTATCACTAACTGGTGGAAAAGGCGACACTCTGATCAGTCGTCTGGCTAACAGTATGTTAGCTGGCCACACCTCTTACGTCGATGATGGCATTATTGCCTCATCCGCCAAGACAATCACCGAAAAACTCCGCACCATCTATCCGTCCAAAATTGGAAAAAGTAACGCTTTGGCTTACAATCGCGATACTATCATCCTCATCGACCGTACAAATTCTATGAGCGGCCTAATCAGCCGCTACAAAACCGAGGCACTAAGTCTTGCTAACCGCACGATCAGCGGCGGCGGCAGAGTCGCGCTCTATACCTATGGCGATCTCAAAGAAGGCGAGGAGACCCAGCGACTGACTAATCTCGGGGACACTTTGATTGACTTCCAGACAGGGCTAAACAGCATCCAAGTCCGCGGTGGAGGCGATGAGCCAGAGTCCATGCTCTCTGCAATCTATACGGCTATGAGCGAGCAAAAATGGCGCGCCGGCGCGACCAAATCAATCGTGGTACTCACTGACGCCCCCTACCATAATCCAGATCATGACGGCACCGATATCGCCAAAGTAGTCGCTAAATCTTACGAAATTGACCCCGTAAATATCTACATTATTGATGAATATGACGACCTCCGCTCTACTCTTGAGCTCGTCACTACCCCGACCGGCGGACAGGTTTTCAGCAGCACCGACAGCATCAGCACCGACTTACTCACTTCGCGCCCTAATGTTTCCTTGCCGCTAGCAGAGTATATAGGCAGGCCTGGCGAGGAGTTTACCTTCACTGCTTCTGCTTCTGATGACGTAGTCTCATATAGCTGGGACCTAGACTTTGATGGCGCTTTTGAGACCACTACCTCTGTGCCGACCATCACAAAATCATTCCCGACTCTCGGTCAAGGATATATCACCGTCAAAGCCACCGATAGCGCCGGGAATTCTAGTACTGCCTCAGCCAAAATTATTATCACCAACAACTTATCTTCGCCAGAGATCACTGAACTAAAGATAGTAAACCAAACCGAATCAAAAAATACGGCCACTATTTCTTATCAATTCAAAAGCTCTGCCGTCGCCACCCTGGTCTCTATAAACGACGCGCCGCTAGGTCTAACTGACCAAACTACGCTTGAGATTACAGGTCTAACCGGTCCAACCGCTGTCACCCTTGTGCCGATTTCTAACACCGGAGCAATTGGCGAACCAGTATCGATCACCATCGGCCCAGAGTCAGAAGTAGGCTATGGTTCGGATTCAGATAGCTCCAAAAACACCGAACAGACCGAGCAGCCCAAGCAAACAGGGCAAACCGACCAATCAAACATCCTCGTTCCCAACTCCGGCAAAAAATAACTCGCTAGCTAGAAGACAAGTGCCAATGATCTCCATACTCACATTTATAAACGGAAAGCTGCGGCGCGCCACGGTCATGCTCAGCCACCTTGGCCGCCACCAGAGCCTCCTCGAAAGTAGCATAGCAAATCTTCTGTGTCTCCCCCACCCAACACCGCTCCGGCTCATACTGCACAAATCTCTGTTTTCTAACCATATTAACTATATTATACAAAAAGAAGCTAAAAATCACCAACTACTCACTGACTCCACTGGACCAAACCTTGTGCTGAGCGGCTACCGCGGTAGTACCAGTATGTACGTCCAGGGTACGCACGGCTTCTTCTGGTCTAGTACTGCCTACTCTTCTGATGCTACCCACGCTTACCATCTGCTCCTGGATAGTAGCGGAGCAGTCAACCCTGCGCGCAACGTCAACAAGTACTACGGGTTCCCTCTCCGCTGCCTAGCAGACGTTGTAAAAATTACAACAAAATTAACCACAAAAGCTATTGACACGCTATATATAGTGTCTTATACTAGATACAGACACTAAATATAGCGTCAGCAATATCAGAACAAAACAAAAATAACGAGAACAGTAAATTAAGGAGGTATAATTTTTATGTTCAAAAAAATCAAGAAACGCGATGGTAAAATCGTCAATTTTAACCCAGAAAAAATCACCGAAGCGATTGCTGCAGCTGGCGCCGCCACTGAAGAATTTAAAAATGATCGCGCAAAATCCCTTGCTGATAAAGTCTTAAAACGCGCCGAAGAAGAAATTAAAGTTCGCACTCCAAGTGTCGAACAGATTCAGGATATCGTCGAGCAAGTTTTGATGGAGTCTAGTTTTAAAAAGACCGCCAAAGCTTATATCACTTATCGCCAAGAGCGCAACCGCACTCGTTCTGCTAAATCAAACCTCATGGACGGTTATAGAAAAATCGCCCTTGCAGATGCTTCTGAAGATTCAGATATTAAACGCTCTAATGCTAACGTCGACGGCAACTCCGCTATGGGTAAGATGCTTCAGTTTGGCGCCGAAGGCTCTAAGGAGTTCGCCAAGACTGTTTTGATGAGCCCTCGTTTTGCTAGAGCTCACGACGATGGAGATATCCATATTCACGATCTTGATTTCTATGCCACTGGTACGCTCACTTGCTGCCAAACCGACCCACTAGTCCTGTTTAAGGACGGCGGTTTTAATACCGGCCATGGCCACTTGCGCACCCCTAACTCCATTGGCGCTTATACTGCTCTCGCCGCGATTATTCTCCAGGCAAACCAGAACGAACAACATGGCGGCCAATCCATTCCTAACTTTGATTACGCTATGGCCCCAGGCGTTGATAAATCATTCAAGAAGGCCTTGAAGTCTAATCTTGATAAATACAATAAATTTGCCGACAAAAAGGTTGAGGTCAAAATTCCTGATGATATTAAATACGGCGATGATGCTACGCTAAAGAAACTTAAAGTCCCAGCCAAAGTCATTGAGGCGTCCAACGAGGATGTCGAGAAGCAGACTTTCCAGGCTATGGAAGGTTTCATCCATAATCTGAACACCATGCACTCACGTGCCGGCGCCCAGGTGCCTTTTACTTCTGTCAACTTTGGTACCGATACCACCCCAGCCGGTCGTTTAGTTTCTAAAAACTTGCTTGAAGCCACCATGCAGGGCTTAGGCAAGGGCGAGACCCCAATCTTCCCAATCTCGATTTTCAAAGTCAAAGAGGGAATTAATTACAATCCAGAAGACCCTAACTACGACCTCTTTAAGCGCAGTATGGAAGTATCAGCCAAACGTCTCTTCCCTAACTTCTGCTTTATCGACGCACCATTTAACCTCTGCTACTACAAGCCAGGTGATTATCGCACCGAGATTGCCACTATGGGCTGCCGTACTCGCGTCTTCTCTAGTGTGTTCCCAGAGTCCGATGGCATTATCACCGGCCGCGGTAACACTTCTTGGACCACTATCAACCTTGTCCGTATCGGTATCAAACACGGTATTTGCCTCGGTGAGCGCAAAGAAGCCGACTGGTCTGGTTTTTATAAAGAATTAGATGAAAAAATGGATCTAGTTAAAGACCAGCTCTTAGAGCGCATTGAGTTCCAGGGCAACCAGCATGTCCGAAACTTCCCATTCCTCATGGGCCAAGGCAACTGGTTTGGATCTGAAAAACTCGGCTGGAACGATAAGCTAAAAGATGTCATTAAGCACGGCTCTATCACTATTGGCTTCATTGGCCTAGCAGAGACGCTTGTTGCTATGACAGGTAAACACCACGGCGAGGATGAAGAATCTCGCGAGCTTGGTCTAGACATTATCTCCCACATGCGCGAAAAATGCGATGAGTACGCTAAAAAATACACTCTTAACTTCTCTCTACTTGCTACCCCAGCTGAGGGCTTAGCCGGTCGCTTCACCAAGATGGATCGCAAAGAATACGGCAAGATCAAAGGTGTCACCGATCGCGATTTCTACACCAACTCTTACCATGTCCCCGTTTACTTCCCAATTTCAGCCTTCGACAAAATCGATATCGAAGCGCCATATCATGCCCTCTGTAATGCTGGTCATATTTCCTACGTCGAGCTAGATGGCGACCCATCCGACAACATCGAGGCCTTTGAAGCAGTCATCCGCCACATGCACGACGCTGGCATTGGCTATGGCTCGGTCAACCATCCAGTCGATCGCGACCCAGTCTGTGGCTTTTCCGGAATTATCGAAGGCGATCGCTGTCCATCTTGTGGGCGCTTAGAGTCCGATGGCGATGTTCTCTTTGAAAGACTTCGCCGTATCACTGGATATCTTGTCGGATCACTCGAACGCTGGAATGACGGCAAAAAAGCCGAAGAAGCCGCACGCGTCAAACATAGCGTATCAGATAAGGACATTAAGGGCGACAAAGCTTCCAAAAAAGGCAGCAAGGCCGACCACAAAAACGGCGTTTATACCAAATCAGAAAAAGCCGCACGCGAAGCCAAGAAAGCAAGCGCCAAGAGAGCATTAGGAAAGGACTAAAATGAAAATCAGACTGAGTGGCCCACTAGAGCACGACAACATCGTCAACGGCTACGGCCTCCGCGCCGTGCTCTGGACCCAAGGCTGCTACCGTCACTGTCCTGGCTGTCAAAATCCCGAAACTTGGGATTTTGATGGCGGCTTTGAAGTCGATGTCGACGAAATCAAAGAACGCCTACGCAAATTTAGGGGGCAGTCTGGCATCACTTTCTGTGGTGGTGAACCATTCGAACAACCAGAGGCCTGCCTAGAAATCGCCAACTGGGTCAAAAAAGAACTGGGCTGGAACGTCTGGAGTTTTACTGGTTACACTTATGAACAGCTCAAAGATCTCGGCGGTGCCAAATGGGAACTTGTTAAAGCCTTAGATGCTCTAATTGACGGTCCATTCATTCTGAAAGAACGCGACCTCACCCTCAAATTTCGCGGCTCTCGTAATCAACGTCTTCTACACCTCAAAAACGGCGAGATTACCAAAGTGGAATAACCACAGCCAATTTTAATTATCAAAAACTTAATCTATAATAAGAGGTATATGATCTACCTAGATTATTCAGCCACCACTCCGCTAATCAAAGAGGCAAGAGAAGCCATGTTGATTGCCATGGATCTTGTTGGTAATCCTTCATCCCTACATACGCCTGGTCATCTAGCCAAAAACGCCATAGAATCTGCGCGGTCGAAAATTGCTGAGTTAATTGGCGCAAATCCTAGCGAAATCATTTTTACCTCTGGTGGCTCTGAGGCTAATAATACTGTCACCAACATTTTTGCTGGCCAAAATGTCGCCGTATCGGCGATTGAGCACCCGTCGCTTCTAAAATCCGCTAGGGCACGCTGTAATACGACAATTATCCCTGTAGATGAGACAGGGCGGGTTAGCGAGTCGACAATATCTGTTCCTGGGGGCCTTCCGCGACGACGGGAGCGGAGGGTAGGGAGCTCGCCCGTAACGACGGGCCGAGCGACCGGTACCCCAGAAATAGATATGTCGACTCGCCGAAAACTAATCTCTATTATGCTCGCCAACAACGAGATTGGCACGATTAACGATATTGCAGTACTCGCCAAACAGGCTCATAAAGCTGGTGCGCTATTTCATACTGATGCCACTCAGGCCCTTGGCAAAATCCCCATCGATGTTAAAAAACTTGGCGTCGATTACATGACTATCTCTGCCCACAAAATCGGCGGGCCAGTCGGCATTGGCGCGCTCTATGTCAAAAAGGGCAGCCCTTATCAACCTCTAATCATCGGTGGACATCAGGAGAATTCTCGGCGCGCTGGCACCTACCAAACTGTCAATATTGCCGGTTTTGGTGCTGCCGCAGAATATGTATTAAAGCATAATTTGCCAGAAGTCTATAGCAAAAAAGTCCGCCCTCTCCGCGACGAATTAGCCCAGCGGATTCTAAAGGAAGTTCCATATTCATCACTAAATACGCCTCTCACTTTGCCAAACGAATCACCAAAAAATTCCAAAACTGCCTGCTTGCCGCATCTTTTGAACTGCTCTTTTGAGGCTGCCGAAGGCGAGTCTATCCAGCTCTACCTCGATGCCGAAGGCGAGATTATCACAAGCACTGGCTCGGCTTGCGCTTCTGGCGACGGTAAGCCCAGCCATGTGATTATGGCTACACGCGACGATGCCGAAATCGCCCATTCATCTGTCCGCTTCTCGCTCGGCCCAGACACAACAGAGGCAGATATAAATCATGTTATGAAATATTTACCAAATATCGTCAAGCGCTTACAGGGAATTAGCACCCTAAGAGCCGGCAAAATTAAAAAGGAGGATAGTTATTATGCCTGATTGGATCTATACAGATGTTGTCAAAGAACATTTCTTAAATCCTCGCAACTTTCTAATGGGTGACGAGTCCAAATATGATTATGATGCTAAGGGCATCGTTGGCAACCCTGTTTGTGGTGACCAAATGCTGATGTTCATTAAAGTCGAAGATAAAAAAGATAAAAAAACAGGAAAGGACAAAAAGATTATTAAAGACGTCAAATGGAAGACTTATGGCTGCGCCTCGGCTATTGCCAGCACTTCTGCACTCTCCGAACTGGCCAAAGGTCGCACGCTAGACGAAGCCAACAAGATCACTGCCGAAGAAATCGCCGATTTTCTCGGTGGCCTGCCGAAACACAAGTTTCACTGCTCCGTCCTTGGCCACCAAGCCCTCGCCGCTGCGATAGAAAACTACAAAAAACTCAACAAATAGCCACCGCGCTCGAAAAGGCTATTTAAACCGTTACGGTACGGTATCTCATCTCATCATACACCACGCCGGCTAGAGCAGTGATTTTTTCGGCCTGCCCCATAATCTCCTCGTTGCTATTATTTTCGATCTTTTCTGGCAGCGGCCTTGGAGTCGGGTAAAGCGCCGTCGCGTCATAATTCTTTAGCCAAGCGACATACTGCATCAAATCAAAAATTGCTACTACCTGGTCCTTTTTCATACCAGAATAACGCGCAATTATGCCTTCGTACGAATTATCTAGTGGATTTTCGTCATAATAAACTTGGGCTGTCTTTGCAACACCAGAAGTATTAATTATTCCGGCGCTTTCCATCCATTCCAAAAGTTCAGAGTAAGACTGGTATAACCGCATCTCATCCCAAAAATACATTGGCTCATCATTTTCATCTAACCGGGTCTTATCCTTAAATCTGTCATCCTTAGTAAATCCTGTGTTCATTGAGCCAAAATTGCTCATCCCGGTACCATTGTAGGCAACATACGCCGTACCGCCGACCCAGCGCGACATAAACTCACTCCTGGTAATCTTCTTTTCTAACTCCTCTTTGTCGCTAGACCCACCCCAACCCAGTTCGGTGTATTTACTTGAGAAACACTGGAGACTGCCAACTATACATGGATGGACCCGTCCAAGAGTAAAATCAGATTTAGCCAAGAGCTCAATATTAGAACTGTCGGCTACACCCCATTCGGATCCACGCTGTCCCGACATCAGGATAAACAGACCTAGTGGGCCATTCTGATTAATGATTGGTTGCTGATTTTCGTCTTTTGCGATATCGAGCTCACAAGCGGTCGGCTCAATATCATTTTTGGCATTCTCCACCCCTTTAGCAGCACCGGCGCTAGTGCGATTACGCCAACCAGTCTTATATCCCTCATATTCAAAATTAGGGTGCACATGATAGGCCCAAGCAATTGGCTTACTAACCCATCTACCGTTTTCAAGAAATAGAGCAGTTTCCTTCACGCAGGCGTTACCTTCACTTGCATTAAGCGGCCCCTTGCCATAATCTGGGGCGTTAGAATCATACTCCACGGCTCTCCCTGAGCTATCCTTAGTATGCGACCTAAAGAAGTAGCCATCTTTAGTATATCGCATCCCCAAAACTTGCTGATAGAGGCTTTTGGCGTTGCTCGTAGCTAGCTGAAGATCAGAGTTATAGTAGTTATTGCAATGGGGGTTAGTCACCGCACCAATATTATTAGAAAAGACACAATCACCGCGCTGCACATGCGCCTCAGAAATCGCATCCGACGTTGGCAAAATTTGAGATAGAGAACCAGATACAGCGCTGCCGATACTAGAGACCGTCGTTGTCAACGCAGTAGATCTCGAAGACACCGCAAAAGGAATCAAACTATTAACGATGCTGCCGAAGAATGTGTATTGCGAACTTGCGTCAAACGGACTCTTAGTATTGCGCTCGTATTCCGCCTTTTCCGCAATCACTTCCTGTTGCGCACGATAAGACGCAAGAAGCGCTGTCTCATCACCGATCACTTGGCCAGCACTTTTAGCCTTTTCGTTCATAATTCTCTCAGTGCCAGAAACCAAGGCCTCACCCAGTACTGCTGTATCATTCCCGTTAAAGAATGTCTGAGTAGCCATCTCGTTATATTCGTTGATGGTGTCGGCCATTGCAGCTTCGATTTTTTCTGATCCACCTGTCCCAGAAAGGAAATCTTTCACTGGACCAGGTAGCAAAGAGACAAGAAAATTAACAACAGATTTTACTAAATTAGATACCCAATCGCTTATTTTATTAATTACTGATTTTATAATTGGAATGGCTCCACTGGAACCTTGATCATTTGTATTACCCACATAAAACCCATCAAAATACCCATTTTGATCAGGAATAATCCCGCTTGACAAAATAGAATCATCATTCCCGTGAGCTTGAGCGCTCACTTTTTGCACCTCCGCACTCGATTGATCTAAAGTACTCTTGCCAAAAAGTGCATTCATACCCGGCGTAGATGCGCCACCAGATTCAACCACCATGTTAGAAAGTGCGGTTAGCGGCGCGCCGTTGCCTTCGCCCGCCTTTGTTTTGTCTATAGATTCAAGAAAAATCGAAGCCGCACTAACCTCTCGAAGGTTAAGCATTGACGCGATCACAGATTCTATCTCATTAAAACACATTGCCGCGCCCGTGGTTAAAGCTCTTGAATTATCAGCTATTTCTCTACACTTTTCTCGCAAAGATAATTTATCGAGATCGCTGGCTTCGCTTGCCGCAGGCATTTCGCTAGTCATCCCAATCACGGCCTCTGTATTTGTGCTGTTATCAGGAGAAAGATGAAAATCTTTAAGATTATTTCGCGAAATACCCAACCTTTGCATAACCATATCAGTAATCTTAGTAAACCAACCAGAAGTATCGCCACGATAAAACTTTGTTCCGACCATATATTTTTGCTTAAACTCTGCATTATTTAATGCTTGCGAAAAAGATAGCACCACAGTGTCTGAACCTTCTTCGCCAAGGTCGGCCAGCAACATTGCTTTGGCCTCCTCTTCCGAAATACCCTGTTGGCCAGAGTCCGTTACAGCATCACTATTCTCGGCGATTTCGCCACTACTCATATATTTAGAAAGTGCGCTATCCGCCATCACGACATATTTTTTGTCATCAGATCCAGTATAAGTGAAAACATCTTGGCTACCATCAGCTGTTGTCTCAAAACTCAATCCGCCTTGTTTGAAACTCTCTTTCTGCAAATCGGACATCCCCATATTGTCAAAAATCGTCTGCTCTCTTGCATCATCCGATTTTACTAGAGCAAGCTGATCGCCAACCAGGGTGTCAGTGCGAAGAGTCGTAGAGATAGTAGTAGAGTTATTTTTTTCTTTCGAAAGATCCGCGTATCCGAAGGGGAAAAGCGCTTCTAAAGTAAATGCACCGACCGCGACAATGATTATCAAGACAACTAAAACAGGTGCTATTTTAATAATTTTTTTAGCTTTGAGTTTTGTAGCAACCTTACCAATAGCGCTCCCGATTTTAGCGAACCTCGATGGCATTTTCCCAGCTACATTTGCAACTTTTTCTACGCCCGAGCTAACCTTGTCAGCAGTAGAATTTTTCCCACCAGACATAAAGCCTTTGGATGCAGACTCTTCTTTATCCTTCAAAAGACTGGGGCTGGGTTCCGCTTTGGTGCGGTTAACACCGCCATTTTCAACTCTAGCCTCATCTTCCTCAGTTGCACGACCATGATAAAAACCAGGGCGGATATCAGAAAAATCCCCTTTCTCATATGCGCCAAGGTTTTTTTCTTCCTCTTCTTGACCTTCGTCCATTCTGCTTATTATTATATTATACTTAACCAGTTTAGACAAGAAAAAACCGCCCCAAAATGGGACGGTTTTATGAGATTAGAAATTAATTCCGTTGCAAAGAATTGTCTCAACAAATGATCCGGTCTCATTATATTTTATCAATCCGTTACTATAATATTGAGCTGGCCCATAATATTTAGTAATCATAGCAAACCCCGGAAGATAATCAAATGAGATAACATCAGCAGTAGCTAAATGCTTCAACGGTTCAGTTACATATTTGAGCCCTCTCATAGATGTAGTCTGGTCTTTCTGACCTTTAGAAATAATCGTGACTTCTGCAGGGTTCACTATCGAAGTCTCTGCGACCGTTGCATATATATACCCATCTCCGCGATCAGCGAACAGATATGCTGTACTTGCCGCAAAAGCATAGAAATATTTATCACCATCCCTTTCGATTGCATAAAGAGAAAAACCTTCGTCCTCCGGACTCTCGAGTCTGGTGTACCCCAACGCTTCCGCATAAGCCGTCAGATCGAAATTCTTACCATTCATATAGTCTTCGTAATTGACAGCCTGTCGCTCAGCCAAAGACTTTCCAGGAGAAAAATCCGTACTTGACTTTTGGACTGCATCTTTTGAGTTCTTCGTTTCCTCCGTCTTCGTCGAGAACGTATTTGCCTCAGTCTTCGAAGCCTTCTGATCGCCCTCCGTAGACTCCTGCTGGCAGCCACAACCCGTAGCAATCAACATTACTGTTGCCATTAGCATTGCAAAAGCAATTAAACTTTTCTTTCTTCTCATAATCCCCACTCTCCTTTCAAGGTACTCATAAGTACGAACAAAAAAATCCTACAAAATGCTTCTAACCCAATTATATCACTAATAAGAAAAAAGTCAATCATAAGCCGTAAAATCTCCGGGTCAACCTCCGTCAGATAATGCCATCCTGTCAGAAAAAAACTAATCACACCAGAGAATGCCTCTAGCGTCAGAAACCAATTTATGCTAAAATAAAGCTATTGGGATGTCGCCAAGTGGTAAGGCAGCGGGTTTTGGTCCCGTCATTCGCAGGTTCGATCCCTGCCATCCCAGCCATAAAAAATACAGAATCATCCGATTCTGTATTTTTTATTATTGATGGTAGGGAGCGAACCGTAGGTTCGATCCGTCAAGGAAGCGAGAGAAAAAGACCAAATTTATTTGTCTTTTTCCGAGTCTCCGAAGACGAGGAGCCGGCGCCTCCCTGCCATCCCAGCCATTTTTTATGCTATAATAATCTTATGGAAACAATTATTGAGGCCAAAAACTTATCCAAGACCTATGGCAAAAGGTCTGCGGCTTTCACCGCACTCAAAAATGTCAATCTAGAAATCAAAAAAGGCGAGTCTGTCGCTATTGTCGGCAAGTCCGGCTCTGGCAAATCTACCCTGATGCATCTTCTCGCCCTACTGGACAAGCCTACCAAAGGCTCTATCTATATCACTGGCAAAAACTCGTCTAAACTCAGCAACCGCGAGCTAAACCATCTGCGTGGTCGCAAGTTTGGTTTTGTTTTTCAACAATTTTTTATGAACGCCAACGATACGGTGCTAGATAACGTCCTTCTACCTCTCAAAATCAGCAAAGTCCGCCGCATCAAGCGAAGAAAAATCGCTATGGATGCCCTAAAAACCGTAGAGTTAACCTCTAAAGCTAAAAACAAAGCCTCTGATCTTTCCGGCGGCCAAAAACAACGCGTTTGTATCGCCCGTGCTATCGTTAATGATCCAGAGGTTATTTTCGCTGATGAGCCTACCGGTAACCTTGATTCTGTCACTGGTCAAAAAATCACCGACCTGCTTTTTAGGCTCAACAAAAAAGGCGTCACATTGATCATTGTCACTCACGACGAAGATATCGCCAAATTATGCTCGCGCATCATCCGCATCTCCGACGGTGAAATTATTTCCGACAATTCAGTTAAAAAGTCCAGCTCAGCTAGTGCCAAAAAGCCCGCATCCACTAAAAAATCCAGTTCTACTAGCACCAAAAGCAACGCGAAAAAGAAAGGAGCAAAATAATGAACCTTCTCGATTTAATCACCACCGCCAACCACAATCTGTTCCGCAACAAAACTCGCACTATCCTCACCATTATCGCCGTATTTATCGGTAGCTTTACCATTATCCTCAGCAACGCCATCAACACCGGTGTTAACCAATTTATTGACAAACAGGTAGAGTCTATCGGTGGCGACGGTTATATTGAAGTTATGCCAAAAGTTATGGACGAAGAACTGACCGCCTTGACTTCTGGTGATTCGTCGCTCAAAGAATACGACCCAGAGAAGGGTCGCCTAGAAACCGCCAGTATCACCAGCGAAGATCTAGAAAAAATTCGTTCCGTGGATGGCGTAGAAAAAATGGAGGCCTACCGTCACGCTAGCACCGAATATATCACTAGCAAAAATACCGACAAAAAATTCTCCACCAGCGTCAGTCTCAGCCCCGATAATAGTCTCAATGTCGATATTCTCGCCGGTAAAAAAGTTGATGCAGATTCCGCAGAAAACGAGATTATGCTCTCTAACGACTATGTTAAGTCGCTAGGCTACGACAGCGAAGAAGCTATTGTCGGTCAGACCGTCACTCTCGCCGTCAAACAAGAGGCCAAATGCCTATTTGTATCTAACCCCGAAGATTGTATCGCTACCGTAGATGCCACCGTCACCGGCGTTCAAGCCCCAGGTGTGCTTTCGTCATTTAGCGGCGGCGCCAGGGTAAATCCTGCTTTAAATAATGCTCTTTATAACTTATCAATGGAAGGCGTCCCTGCAGCCACCGCCGACAAGACCTACTTTGCCGTCGGCTCTGCCGACCCGGCAAAAATTGACTCCGTCAAAAAAGAACTGAGCAAGCTCGGCTTCACCGTTACTACGATTGACGACGCCGCCGGTATGATTCGCACTTTCTTTGACGTAATTTTGGTCGTGTTTAACATCTTTGGTGGCATCGCGCTCCTCGCCGCCGCCATCGGCATCATCAACACCCTCTTTATGTCCGTCCAAGAACGCACCCGCGAAATTGGCCTGATGAAAGCTATGGGAATGAGCAGCGGCAAGATTTTCGCCGCCTTCTCGCTCGAAGCAATCTTGTTAGGATTCTGGGGTTCCGTCGTCGGTATCCTGATTTCTATGCTTATTGGACACGGCATTGACGCAGCCGCCCACGCTACCTTCCTTACCGATTTTCCGACCTTCAACCTCGTTGTGTTCAATCCGCTCAATATGCTGATTATTGTCTTGGTGATTATGGCGATCGCCTTTGTGGCCGGCACCGCTCCAGCCTATCGCGCCTCCAAGCAAAACCCTATCGACTCCCTACGCTACGAGTAAAGTTTAAGAATTAATCATAAAATGGCAAAATTACCTGTAAAAATCGACAATTTTCCACTAAAAATTGACAAACTTGTCCCTGGCGGACAGGGAATCACTGTAATAGATTACGATTTTGCTCAACGTTTTGCCACCGCGCGAGAAACTATACTTTCCGACCGCGAGCGCGCACTTTTACCACCTGGCAAAAAAGGCTTTGTCTGGAACGCCCTCCCTGGCGAGGTTGTCACTTCTTTTACCATCACCAAGAGTAAATCTCACTATTTTGAGGCTATCGCTGAAACAAATAAAAACCCTTCGCCTCACCGCATCGCGCCCCAAGACTCTTGCTACCTCGCCACCTCCCCCTGGCAAATCATGGATTATGATTACGAGCTAGAGCAGAAAAGGGAACTACTCCTCGAAACATTTCGGCAGCATGGATTAGAGATTGAGCCGGGTCGCGTAATGACGGATAGCAACGACCTCTACTATCGCAACAAAATGGAATACTCCCTCTATTGGGATATCGAGGAATCAAAAATCAAACTCGCCCAGCACCAACGCGGCTCCCACCGCAAAATTCCACTAGAAACTTCCTCTATTGAACGCCCCGAAATCTGGCAAAAAGCCAACGAAATCGTTGCCGACCTCAACGCCCGCCACGAAGAGGCTCGCAAATACCAGTCTCTGCTTCTGCGTTGCGATCAAAACGGCAATGTCTCCGGCGGACTCTATGAGAACAGAAAGCCACACCCAGTTTTTGACAATCTTACCGACACCATCCTCGGCTACGAGTATTCTTACTCGCCAAACGGCTTTTTCCAGATCAATCTACCAGTCTACGAGATGGCGCTAAGAGAGATAAAAAAGTACATCACTACCGACAAGGTTCTTGATCTCTACTCTGGTGTCGGCACTATTGGTCTTAGCGTAGCTAGAGACAAAGAGCTAACTCTGGTAGAATGTAATAATTTCGCCTACGAAGAGTTGGTCAAGAATTGTCGTTATATTCCAATCGCGGGATCTCCGCGACCAACGAAAGAAGAGAACAGTAGTAATGCTCCAATCGCGGGATCTTCGCGGCCGACGGGGAGCGAGGATAGGGAGCTCGCCCTGGGCGACGGGCGGAGCGACCGGTGCCCGCGATGGAATATTACGACTGTTCTCGCAAATTCCGAGGATGCCTTAGATTACATCGCTCCAGACCAAACCGTCATCTTAGACCCTCCTCGCGCCGGCTGCGACATCAAACTGCTAGAAAAACTCAACGAAACTAGACCGCGCACGATTATTTACCTCTCCTGCAACCCTGCTACCCAAGCCCGCGACCTTGCTATCCTCATCGAAAAATACAAAATCACCTCTATCACCCCTTATAATTTCTTCCCCCGCACCCCGCATCTCGAAAATCTTGTCATTCTGCAGGCAAAATAACCCCCCAAATCACTCATCTTTTGTTATAATATTTTTATGAAGATTACTTTTTTAGGTGCAGGCGCCTATGGCACAGCGCTAGAGAGTATTGCTCTCTATAATGGCCACGAAACTAAATTTTATGATCCGATCAAATTTCCAGACATCAATTTAGAAAGCGCCATCTCTGGGGCTGATGCAGTGGTTTACTGCGCCCCCTCCGACCAAGCAGGCAAAATCCTACCCCTGTTAGATATTGAAACGCCGCTCATCTGTGCCAGCAAAGGCTTTCTCTCTGAAAAACCTTTCGAAAAGTTCAAAAACTTCTCCGTCTTATCTGGTGCGGGTTTCGCTAGAGACATCAAAGCTGCTCTAGACATTGCCGACGAAAAAGCTAGCTCTATCAGATTAACTGGCACCTCCCACTTGATTGAGAGAGTTTTTTCGACTGAGAAAATCACCATCGAATACACCTCTGATCGACTAGGGGTACTACTCTGCGGCGCTCTTAAAAATATTTACGCCATTGGCGCCGGCTACCACAGCAGCGACTTCTCTCCTGCTTACCTAGAAAGCATCCTTTCCGAAATGATCGATGTTCTCACCTTAAACGGCGCAGACAAAAACACTCTGCGTCTTTCTTGCGGCATATCTGACCTAATCCTTTCTTGCAATGCCGATTCGCGCAATTTTCGCTATGGCGAATCACTGAAAACCCGCGCCTCAGGCCACAATAGTCAACCATCTAATGTTCAAAAAGCAAAATCCAAATCAGGGAAGCCTCTAGTAGAGGGAGTTTCCGCTATCATGCATCTTGCTGATTATCCAGATTTTACCATCCCTGCTACTGCCAGTATCTTAAAGGACATCGTCAAGCTAGTAAAGGGGGCCAATGCCGCTAAATAGCGAACAAAAAGCCGCTGTCGAATATTTAGAAGGACCTCTGCTCGTTTTAGCCGGCCCCGGTACCGGCAAAACTCAACTACTCTCCTCTAAGGTAGAGTACATTCTTAAAAACACCGACACTAGTCCCGAGAACATCCTCTGTCTGACCTATACCGAATCTGGCGCTCAGAATATGCGCGACCGCCTCTTTTCGATGATCGGCTCTAGCGCTTCCAAAATTCACATCCACACTTACCACGCCTTTGGCTCTACTATTCTCGCCGAATATAAAAATTATGCCGAACATTTCGACCGCAATCTAGACAATGCTATTGACGCCATCACCGAATACAAAATCATCAAAAATATTCAAGACGGTCTTGATGCTTTCGACATCATGAAGCGCGCCAACATCTCTGATATTATCGACACAATCGCTTCTGCTAAATCGGCCCGCCTGACCAGCCATGACCTAGAGGCCATCGCTAAGGATAATATCAAAACCACCGAGCAGATGACGCCACAACTCGCAAATATCCTCGCCAATCTTAAAAAAGGCATGAAATTTGACGCGGGCGTTACCGAAATCTACGGTCCTCTAATGGAAACTTTATCAAAATTTGCTAGCCCAGAGCCGATTGTTAAAAATATCGAAAAAGAGGCTAATTTTCTCTTGCGCGAACTGTCCAACATCATCGAAGAAGAGCGCAAAAAAGAAAAGCCCTCTATTTCGCCTCTCACTTCTTGGAAAACTCGCCGTTTTGAGCTAGACGATAACGGCAACTACCGTCTCAAAAACCGTATTGCCAACAAAAAACTTTTCAGCCTTGCTCATATTATGCAAGAATACGAGACCGCGCTCGAATCGTCCGGCCTTTATGATTTTGCCGACATGATCGAGCAGGCCATCAAAATCTTGAAAGAAGACAAAGGCTTTCGGCTCACTCTGTCTGAGCGCTACCAGTATATCCTATTAGATGAATTTCAAGATACCAACGCCGCCCAAGCCGAATTAATTTATCAGTTAACAGATTACGAAGATCCACTAGTAATGACAGTCGGCGATGACGACCAGGCCATTTTTGCCTTTCAGGGCGCTAACGTCTCTAATCTGATTGATTTTCAGCAACACTATCAGGCCAAAGTCATCACTCTGCTAGAAAATTACCGCAGCAACATCGAGATTTTGGATATGTCTTATCGTATTCGCGAGCAAATCGATGATTCTTTTGCCAAGAGTCAAAAAATCGACAAAAAGCTCTCTGCTTTCAAAAAATCTGGCGCTAAAATTTCTCGCCACGAGTTCTTAGAATCATCGGCCGAATATCACTGGATTGCTGAAAAAATCCATACCTTGATCGAAGAGGGCGTCAAAAAATCCGATATCGCCATCATCACCCCTAAGCACAAATATATCGCTCCGCTACTCCCGTACCTCAAGTCCTACTCTGACATCAGCATCGCCTACGAAAAACGCGACAATCTGTTCGACGATGCTCACGTTCATGAGCTGATCACTCTTTCGCAGTTTATTTACGAATTAACAGAGGGCAAGAACCCAGCTCACTTGCTTTACGAGATTCTATCTTTCCCGTTTTTAGAGGTGCCGCCACTTGATGCCATCCGCGCAGTCAATCACGATCCGCATAAAAAGGCCCTCGATTATCTCTTAGAGAGCAAGCTAGAGAGCCTCCACCGAGTTGGCACTTTCCTCGCCGCCCTTGCCCAAAAATCTGCTACCGCCTCTTTAGAGCAGTTTCTAGATTATCTAGTTGGCACTACTCCATATGCCGAAGATCTCTGTTCTAATTTCTTAAACTATTATGCCAGCTCCGAAGATTATTCTTCGTTCAAATTATACGAGAATCTCTCTGTCCTGCGCGAGGCTATCTCGAGACACACCGTTAGCAAATACTCTGCTGCTAACTCCGCTGATGGCCGCCAATCTGATACTCGCTCCACCGCCAAACCGCTAGTTCTTAGAGACCTCATCGACTTCGTAGATGATTATAAACTAGCCGATGCGCCCCTAGTAAACACCAGTCCTTATCAAGATTCAGCCGACTCCGTCCAGATTCTCACCGCCCACAAATCTAAGGGTCTAGAGTTTGAGTATGTCTTTATTGTCGCCACCGATGATCGCGCCTGGGGTAATGCCAAGGGTAACAACAATATGCTGTCTCTCCCCCAGAACTTAATTGCCATCCGCCATACCGGCATTACTGAGGACGAGCGCCTGCGCCTCTTTTTCGTCGCCATCACCCGCGCCAAATCACATCTCTATCTTACCAACTCGATCAAAGACTTTTCCGACAAAAACCCTGCGCGTTTGCAATATCTTGCAGAATATGAAGACAACGCCTCAACCGTCGCCTCAGGCACAATCATTGTTTCGCCATTTCTGCCAAAGGACTCACAGATTGTCAATCTCCACTACCAAAATCTCCCAGCCGACCAGCTAAAAAGCGATCTCAAAGCTCACTGGGTCTCCAATTATCTTGACCTAGACGGCGATCTTCGTTCTATTCTCTTAAAACGCCTCGAAAATTACCGCCTAAATGCCACCGATCTGACCTCTTTTATCGATATCGCTTATGCCGGTCCGCAGTCCTTTTATCAACAAAAAGTCCTCCGCGCGCCCGAAGAATCCTATTCGATGAGCCTAACTTTTGGTAACCTCATCCATGCCACTTTCGAAAAAGTCACTAACGACAAATTATCTGATACCGAAGCGCTAAAATTTTACCAGTCTGAGCTCTCTGCCGCCTCTGTCCCAGAAGAAGACCGAGAAGATCTACGCGAACGCGGTCAAGGCACGCTAGAAGCTTCTCTGAAACAGTTTGGCTCACTCCTTCGTGGCGACAATGCCCGCGCCGAAGTCAATTTCTCGCACAACCACTTAATGCTTGATACCGTGCCACTAACAGGGAAAATCGACCATCTTCAAATTAACAAAGAGCACAAAACTATCGAAATCTACGATTACAAAACTTCCGGTTTTAAGGACAAAAAGTGGGACTCTCATCCGACGCTATTCAAATACAAACTCCAACTTTGCTTCTATAAGCTGCTACTTGGCCTCTCGCCAGAATATAGCAATTACAAGGTAGAACGCGCTCATATTCTGTTCGTAGTGCCAGATGCCAGCGATTTTAAAGTTCATGACAAAATCTACGAATATAATCCCGCCGACGAACAGCTTCTAAAAGATCTGATAAAATCTGAGTATGGCCTTATCAAATCACTAAATTTTGTCACCGATCCAGAAATTTTCATCCCGCCAGACGCCAATAAATCTATTCGCGATATCCTTGATTTTATCCAGCTTGTGCTTGACAAAACCGCCTAATGCCCCTATAATTACACCATATTTGTTACGTCATAACAGTTGGTGCTCGCTAGTAAAACCTAGCAGCAAGTCATCGGGATAACTTAGCTAAGTTGCCACAAGAAGTTATCTCCAAAATTCAGCAAAAGGGGTGTTATGAATGATTCAACAAACATGGGTCTGCAAGACCTGCGGCAAAGTATATTACACAGAGAACGAAATGTTAGCCTGCACACACGCTCGGCCCACCAAACAATGCCCATCGTGTGGCGGCAAAGGAATAATTGCTGGAAGCCCTTTCTCGTCAAGCGTAATCTGCGGGAACTGTCATGGCGCAGGCAAGATTGCATTATGGTAAAGAATGTTTTGTTCTAATAGCGCCTCTAGCCTTTTGGTCTTTTCAGCTAGAGGCAACCTCCTAATCAGGGGAGATTCTATGAATCTCCCCACTTTTTATCTAATTATGTTATAATATAAAAATGAATTTTTGGCAAAAACTACCGCACGGATTCACCGTTCTCGCCCCTATGGAAGGAGTTACCGATGTCGTTTTCCGAGATGTTATTGCTAAAGCTGGCGCACCAGATGTTTTTTTCACTGAGTTTATTAATGTCTCCAGTTTTGCTTCCGAAAAAGGCCGCCACGATGCCTTAGCACGACTAGACCTGAAAATCTCAACAGATTCTCACCGCGCTTCAAACGCTACCCCAGTCGTTGCACAAATCTGGGGCAAAAATCCTGCACATTTTGCAGAAATGGCTGGCGCGCTCGAAAGTTTAGGCTTTGCCGGACTAGATATCAACATGGGGTGTCCCGACCGCCACGTCAACAAAGCCGGCGGTGGCGCTGCCATGATCAAAACTCCTGATCTCGCCCTAGAGTGTATCGCCCAAGCCCGCGCCGCGACCAATCTCCCCGTTTCGGTCAAAACTCGCCTCGGCTTTACTCATGTAGAAGAATACAAGACTTGGCTTCCACTGCTCTTGGAGCAACACCTTGCCGCTCTTACCGTACACCTACGCACCCGCAAAGAAATGAGCAAAGTCCCCGCCCACTATGATCTCATCCTCGAGATTATCAAATTACGAGACGAAATCTCCCCCGATACTACACTTATTATCAACGGCGATATTGATAGCCTAGCCGCTGCTCAAAGTCTCTCGCAAAAATACCCCGGCATAGATGGCTTCATGATCGGCCGTGGAGTATTCAAAAACCCTTATTGCTTTACTACGCATCAACCAAACAGAGAAGAATTGCAGGCTCTCTTCCTCTATCATCTAGACCTTTTTGACGCACGAGCGAAAGAGCTCGCCACCAGACCAATCGATGATGACAATCCAGATGGTCCAAAAATGCGCTATCCTTATGAGCCAATCAAGCACTTTATCAAAATCTATTTTTCTGGCTTCCCCGGTGCTAATGAGCTCCGTCAAAAACTGATGGACTGCACCTCCACCACCGAGCTCCGAGAAGTGTTAAGAAATTAAGTTAGACAACAAATACTGCGGCATAATAAACCACAAACAGCGCGATCAGGAATGCCCCTTCGCGCCGAGAGATCTTGTGCTCGGTTTTGGAAAAAACGTAGAGTAAAATCGCCGAGCCAACCAATACCGCCAAGTCGATGATCTTAAATGACGAAGGCGTGATAGTTCCAAAAATCGCTACCGGAATACCAAGCACAATACAGATGTTAAAAATATTAGAGCCAAGAATATTGCCGATAACAAGATCCGTCTCGCCCTTTTTAGCAGAGACAACAGTCGTGACAAGCTCTGGCAAAGAAGTACCGAGAGCGATAACTGTCAACGAAATAATTCGTTCAGAAATGCCAATAGCGCTGGCGATATCAGATGCGGAGTTTACTACTAGCTCAGAGCCGCCGATAATACCAGCGAGACCTAAAACGGCAATCCCAATAGATGGAAGTATTTTCCAACGAGGTGGGTCAACGGATTTTTTGTCTGGACTGTGCATAGCCGAACTGATGAGATAATACAAAAATACTGCAAAAAATAGCAAAATTGCGATGCCATCAGAACGAGTAATTTGGTTGGCATCGCCAGATTTAAGCTGAACATCAAGAAACAATACCACAAGAAGCGATGAGATAAGTATTGCAATCGGGATCTCTTTTTTGATAGTATTTTTGCGGATGCGAATAGGGCGAATTACGGCGGCTAGCCCGAGAATTAGCAGCAAATTGATAATATTAGAGCCGATGACGTTGCCGAGCACCATATCGGTACTGCCAGAGGAGAGAGCCTGAAACGAAACAGCAAGTTCTGGCGCTGAGGTACCAAAAGCGATAATCGTCAGACCAACTAAAACCTTCGGTACTTTAAAATTATTAGCAATCGAAACCGCGCCATCCACAAAGAAATCGGCACCCTTAATCAGTAGGACAAAACCGACAACAAGTAAAATAATGCTGAGAAATATAGGCATAAGCTTATTATAACACTAAATTGAGAAAAGCTTAGCAAAACCCAATATCACAATCATTAGGGCAAATGTTATTATCTATGTTATAATAGAACAAATAATCGGAGCATTTTATGTTTGACACACAGGAAGAAAAACAAGCTATGGAAAAAGTGTTGGAACGATTTCGCGATGCCATGAAAAAGGTCCGCACCGGCCGCGCTCATCCAGATATGCTATCAGGCGTCAAAGTCGAGGCCTACGGCCAATTCATGCCGCTTAATCAGACCGCTAACATTACGGTTTCTGACGCGACAATGCTACTGATTACTCCGTTTGATCCAGCTAACATCGGCGCCATCGAGAGCGCTATCCGCGCAGATTCTACTCTCGGTCTTAACCCTTCCGATGATGGTCGCGTTATACGTGTGCCGATTCCGCCTCTTACAGAGGAGCGCCGCAAGGAAATCGTCAAAACCGTTTCCGAGCGAGTAGAAGAAGCTAAAATCGGTATCAGAAACGTCCGCGAAGATGCTCGGAAAGATATCAAAGAGGCCAAGCTGCCAGAGGATGAAACCCGACGCGCCGAAAAATCCATCGACGAACTGACCAAAGAATATACCGACAAAATCGATGCCGAATTTAAGGCTAAAGAAGCCGAGATCATGAAAATCTAATAATCTCTTATTATATCATATTTATGAAGGAAAGTCAAAATACAGCGTCACAATCGTTATTAGCCCCCGCCCATATCGGGTTCATTGTTGACGGCAACCGCCGTTGGGCTAAAGAAAAGGGCCTGCCTACCCTAGAAGGTCATCGCCGCGGTTTTGATCGTGTCGAGAAAATCGCCGAAAATATCTTCGATAAAGGCGTGAAGTTCGCCAGTTTCTATCTTTTTTCGACGGAAAACTGGAATCGCTCGCAGGAGGAAGTATCTTACCTGATGGACCTCTTGCGCATCAATATCAGTCGTTTAGCTAAAAAACTGCAAAAAAAGGGCATCAAACTGGTTTGGCTAGGTCGCACCGAGCCCGCCCCAGATGACGTAATTGAAAAAATCCACGCCGCCGAAGAGCTGACTAAAAACGGTACCGCCGGCACGGTCGCGATCTGTTTTAACTATGGTGGCCACTGGGAAATTGCCGACGCCGCAGCCAAAATAAGCGCCGCCATCAAGTCTGGCCAGCTTTCTGAACGCGAAATCACCCCTGACATCTTCGCCAAATATCTCTATCATCCAGAGGTCCCGTCTTGCGATTTGATTGTCCGCACCTCTGGCGAACAGCGCATTTCTGGGTTCCAACTCTGGCGCGCCGCCTACTCCGAATTTCTTTTCCTCGACAAAAAGTTCCCAGATATGTCAGTCGACGACCTTGACGATATTATCGCAGAGTATAGTCATCGCTCACGCCGCTTTGGCAAATAACCTACGGACCGTGCTATAATAGGTGTAATGGAACACTTACTAGATTATTTTACACCCAAAAATTACAATTTATCTCTTAATATCAATAAGGCCACCCAGCGGGTCTATGGTACGGCAATTATTACTGGTCAGCCACAAAAAGACCAAATTAAACTCCACGCCAAAGGCCTCAAGATCACCTCTGTCGCGATAAACAGCGAAAAGGTTGATCATAAAGTAGAAAATGATGAGCTGATTATCAAGAAAGGAGCTTCGCGAGCTTCCGCTCCAGCTGAACTCCAGATTACCATCAAATACACCTTTACGCTCAACACCAACATGCAAGGCGCCTACTTGTCTTCCTACCAATACCAACCAGCAAACGATCATGAGCCTTATACCGAATATCTTGTCTCTACCCAGTTTGAAAGCCACTATGCCCGCGAGTGTTTCCCCTGCATAGACGAGCCTGCCGCCAAAGCCACTTTTGATCTCAAAATCATCACACCAGATGTAGATGATATGGTTATCTCTAATATGCCGGCCAAGTCCGAACGCGTAGTTGAATACGAATCAGTCAACCCCGACCTAGATCCACATAGCACCGAAATCTCCTTAAATACTAAGGTTAAGAAGAAAATCGTCGAGTTCGAAACCACCCCACGGATGTCTACTTATCTCTTGGCATTTTGCCTCGGACGTTTTCATAAAAAGTCCAAAACTAATCAGCACGGTGTCAAAGTTACCACCTATTGCGCGCTTAATCAAGATTCAAAGACTCTAGACTTTGCTAACGAAATCGCCGCCGACTCACTTGATTTCTATGACGAGATATTTGACGAAAAATATCCTCTACCTAAGCTAGACCAGGTCGCTATCCCTGATTTTGAGGCCGGCGCCATGGAAAACTGGGGTCTGGTCACCTATCGTGAGTCTTGCCTCCTTGCCGCCCCTGGCGAGTCAAAATCTACTAAAGAATATATTTCTACTGTGATCGCCCACGAGCTTTCGCATCAGTGGTTCGGCAATCTCGTCACTATGCAGTGGTGGGATAACCTCTGGCTAAATGAGAGCTTTGCCAACATGATGGAGTACGTCTGTATCGACGCTATCCGCCCACGCTATCATATCTGGGAACATTTCTTTACTGGCGAGTGCCGCGTAGCGCTAAATCGCAATGCTCTCCCAGGAGTCCAGGCCGTTCAGCAGCCGGTCAAAAACCCCGCTGAGATCGCCACGCTCTTTGACGGCGCTATTGTCTATGCCAAAGGTGCTCATCTGATGTTTATGCTGATGCGCCTGATGGGTAAGGATAATTTCTTTAAAGGCCTCCGCGACTACTTTAATCAACACAAATACGGCAACACTACTGGCGACGACCTCTGGACCGCTTTGCAACCTTATGCCGATTTTGCCGTCAAAGATTTCATGGACGCCTGGATCACTCAGCCTGGGTTCCCAGTGATTACCGATGGCGAGCAGCAGCGCTTCCTGCTTACCGGCGGCACCGATGACACCAAGTGGCCTTTGCCAGAGATCACCGACGATATGTCAGGACATTATATTATCAATCTGTCAAGCGGTGAATTCGCCAAACAAATTAAAAACTTCAAAAAACTCTCAAAAGAGCAAAAAATCCGCCTACTAATCGATCGTTCGCTTCTGGCCAAAACTTCGCTAGTTTCTACCGCCACCCATCTCAGCCTTTTGCCAAATTTTAAGTCAGAAACTAGCTATTCTATCTGGAGTCCAATTATGGGCCTAATAAACGATCTTAAGCTCTTTTTTACCCCAGAGGATAAAGATCGCAAAGATTTTCAAAAATATGTTTATAATCTAATCGCGCCTCAGTTAGAACGCCTCGGTCTCAAGCCAAAAGACAGAGAAGACGACAGCGATTCTAAGTTGCGTCAACTGATAGTCGGCTTAGCGCTCTATGCCCAAGATGAGGTGACTACTGAGGCACTAGCTAAACTTTATTGTGATGATTTTTCGGCTATTCATCCAGATGTTCGCGCCTATGTTTTAACCGCTGCTCAACGCAACAATCCAAAAATATTCGATAAATTATTGGGGGCTTACAAAAAAACTGCCGATCCAAACGTCAGAGATGACATTCTTTCAGCCATGACAGATATTAGTGGCGACAGCAAAAAATTACTTAAATTACTAGATCAACATGATGTCGTCCGCCCACAAGACCATCTCTACCTGTTTGCCGATTTACTAAGGAATTACCGTACTCGTCCAAAAGCAATCTCCTGGCTCTATCAAAACTGGGATAGCGTAGTCGAAATGACCGGCGAAAAATCAGTAGAAGACTACCCACGCCTGTTGGCTACAACTATTCGCACAGTGGAAGAAAGCAAAGCTTTTGACGAGTTTTTTGGACCGAAAAAGACCGATCCTGTCCTCGCTCGCACTCTAGAAGTGGCCGACGGCGAAATCAGCGCCCGCCTGCGCCTAATTTCTATGGACTATGAAGACGTCCACCGGCATTTAGTCGAATTTTCCTAAAAAACCCAAAAAAAGTCTTGCATTTTAGAAAAAAGTGCGCTATAATGGTGAAAGTTAAGCAAGTAACTAATAGTTACCTCTGTCTAAAAAGTCAGGAAACCAAAAGCGAGGTAGATTTCTATTCTTAAAATCGCTCTCGCGAATTTAAAAAGGTGTTTTCTAGTTAACAATTTGAGGAAACAATTCGAAAGAAATTGTAGACGGTAGCTAGTAATCGAACATCGATTGTTAGCTAAGTCAATGCATAAAAAGGTTACTAAGGGCACTAATAGTGGATGCCTTGACAATCAATACCGATGAAGGACGTAGAACTCTGCGATAAGCCTCGGGGATCTGAGAGCAAGAATTGATCCGGGGATTTCCGAATGGGGAAACCTACCACAAGTCATGTTGTGGGGCCATTAGCTGAACACATAGGCTAATGTGACGGGAACCGGCCGAACTGAATCAT
>JAZUOZ010000002.1:0-15394 GCA_045604925.1 Candidatus Nanosyncoccus sp.
CGCCAACTCCACCTATCTCCAAGAGGTCACTAGCTGCCCATCTACTCTTACTACCGGCACCCAATATTCTCTAAAGGATCAAGGGGAAACCAGCAAATCGTACAATACGTCCAAGCTAGCAGATGGCAAATGCTGGATGACTACTAACTACAATCATACTGCTGGTGCCCTCAGCAGCACCTATTACAATGTGCCTTCCAGTGGCTACTCTATTCCTACTTCGAAATGCGACGCGAGCGGTACAAACCAATTTGCTGGCTACTGTGACGGCACTACCAAAGCTGCTACTTCTAGCTACGGTGGCTATTATAACTACATAGTTGCTACAGCTGGCACTAGCCCAAGCAGCGGTGCCGCCAGCAACGACATTTGCCCGAAAGGTTGGCGTCTACCTACCCAAGCTGAGTTTACTACGCTCCTTGGTAATTACTCAACACGCGCAAAGTTAAAGGCGGACCCAGTCTACATGCTTGATGGCGGCGGCTGTTACCCAGGTAACTACGCTTGTGGGTACCGCGCTGGCTCGTACGGCTACTATTGGTCATCTACTGCTAATAGTTCTACTCAGGCTTACCGCCTGCGCTTCTATAGCTCGACTGCGTCTACCGGTACCGATAATAAGGCATTCGGCTTCTCTGTTCGCTGTGTGTTCGGCTCCTAGCTCGTTGCTCTCCCGACCGCCCTCTTTCACCCACACCATCTACCAACTACTCACTGACTCCACTGGACCAAAGGGTGGCAGAATCGCCTAGCAGAGGTAGCAAAATCGGGTGGCGATCTGTTTATTTTTCGGTCTGTCTACCAGATTTGAAAGCAAAAAATGTATATTATCGACGTTTACCGATTATGACATTTTTTGCTTTCAAGTCCCTGACCCGAAAAATAAATAGGAGCCAGGCCCTGATTTTGCATGAATAATCCAGCAAAATTTCCCCTTATCATACTTTTTATGCTATAATAAGCGTAAGTATATTTAGGAGGCAAAATGGTAAAAATCGGAATCAACGGCTTTGGCAGAATCGGACGCAATGCGTTTAAGATCGCTTTTGAGCGCCCAGATACAGAGGTCGTCGCCGTCAATGATCTAACAGATACAAAAACTTTAGCGCATTTATTAAAGCACGACTCGTCTTACGGTACTTATAATCGCAGCGTTACTTATGATGAGCAAAACATCATCGTCGATAGCCGTCCAATTAGGGTTTTCTCTGAAAAGGACCCAGCCGCCTTGCCTTGGGGTCAGCTCGGAGTAGATGCCGTGATTGAGTCTACCGGGTTGTTCCGCGCGCCAGAAGATGCGAGAAAGCATCTCGATGCCGGCGCTAAGAAGGTGGTGATCTCTGCCCCGGCCAAAGGCGACGGGATCAAGACCGTGGTGCTAGGCGTTAACGAGGATGTTATTACTACGGACGACCAGATTGTTTCCAATGCCTCCTGTACGACCAACTGTATCGCCCCTGTGATGAAAGTTTTACAAGATAATTTTGGCATCGAAAAGGCGATGATGACCACTGTACACTCCTATACTGCTTCGCAAAAATTGCTAGACGCTCCGGCTAAGGACTTGCGTGAGGCTCGCTCTGCTGCGGAGAATATCGTGCCTACCACCACCGGCGCTTCTAAAGCCGCGGCCAAGGCTATCCCAGCTCTAGAGGGCAAGTTTAATGGACTGTCTGTACGCGTGCCGACACCTGTTGTTTCGCTAAGCGACATTACCGCTGTTCTTTCTCGCAACGTCACCAAGGAGGAGATCAACGAGGCGTTTAAGCGCGCCGCCGCTGAGGCTTATTATGAGGGAATTATCGGCGTAACCGAAGAAGAGCTAGTTTCGATTGATTTCCGCGGTAATTCGCACTCGGCCATAGTAGATCTTCCTTTAACTGACGTCGTTGGCGGCAATTTGGTCAAGGTAGTTGCTTGGTATGATAACGAGTGGGGCTATTCTAACCGCCTAGTCGAGCTAACAGCAGATTTTGGGAGAGAAGCATAATGCCAGAGCTATTTATCGGTTCAGATCACCGCGGCTACGAACTCAAGGAGCGTCTAGTAAAAGATCTCAACAGTAGCTCAGATTACACCGTTTCTGACCTCGGCCCGTTTGCATATGACCCTGATGATGATTACAACGACGCCACTCTTGCCGTAGCTAAGGCTGTAGCTAGCCAGCCAGAGTCTAGAGGTATTTTGGTCTGCGGATCGGGTAATGGTGTAGTGATCCAGGCTAATCGCGTCAAGGGTGTCCGCGCCATTGCGCCGACTCTGCCAGAGCTAGCCCGCCTCGGCCGCGAGCATAACGACGCCAACGTCCTTTGCCTCTCAGCTGATTTTCTAGAATACAATAAAGTTGCAGAGCTGGCAAATATATTTCTTAATACTAAATTTTCAGGTGAAGAACGTCATAAAAGGCGGAATCAACGCCTAGATGAGGAGGTCTAATGTCACAAATCGTCCCAGCTATTTTAACCGACGACCCAAATGTCTATAAACAGCGCATGGAGCTATATCAGCCCTTTGCTAAGCGGATTCATGTTGATGTGGCCGACGGCACCTTTGCCCCAACTAAGACTTTGCCGCCCAATAATATCTGGTGGCCACAGGGTATTAAGATAGATATCCATATGATGGTTGCTCGCCCGTCGGAGCATTTGCAGGTTATCCTCCAGCTCAAGCCATCGCTTTGTATTTTCCATGCCGAGACCGGCGAGAATCTTGTGCCGATTTTTGAACAACTGCGTGCTGCCGGGATCAAAGCTGGCGTCGCCCTGATGAAAGGCACTTTCCCTGGAGATTATAAGCAATTTATCGAGGCGGCCGATCATGTTTTGGTCTTCGCCGGCGATCTGGGTAAGCAGGGCGCCAAGGCTGACATGCTCCAGACCGAGAAAATCCCTCTGGTAAAAGCCATCAATCCTAATTGCGAAATTGGTTGGGACGGCGGAGCTAGCATGCAGACGGCCCGGGCTATTGCACGTGCTGGTGCCGACGTAATTGACGCTGGCGCTGCGATTTCTAATGCGACCGATCCTGGTACTGTTTTTGAGCAACTTACTGCCGAGCTTGATAAGAGGGGGGTAGTTATCTAAATGGCGCGGATCGCAAGTCTTGGTTCGGCTCTGCAGGATATTTTCCTGATTGATCGGGATGATTTCGTCGCCACAGAGGTCCACTCCGTGACCAAGCACGATACCGAGTCGCTTTTTGGCGAGTTGAAGTTTGGCTCCAAAGTTGATATTGACCGTCTAGAATACGAGGTCGGCGGCGGCGCTACCAATTCCGCTGTCGAATTCTCCCGCCATGGCCATCAGATTTTCTGCATCAGCAACATTGGTCATGATTCTGCCGGCGCCGCGGTCCTTGCTGATCTCAAAAAAGAGGGCGTAAACATCAATTACATCTCCTATGCCGGCAAAAAACACACCGGCTGCTCGGTGATTATGCTCGACGCTCACTCTGGCGAGCGTACGATCATGACTTATCGTGGTGCCTCGGCCGCTTTTAGCAATCTCGACCCATCCTGTCTCGACGAAATTCAGCCAAAATACCTCTATATCACCTCTCTTCGTGGCGACCTCGAGACTCTCGAAAACTTCCTAAAAAAAGCCAAGAAACTAGATTGCAAAGTGATGATCAATCCCGGCAAGCTCGAACTCGCTAAACCAGAGAAATTGACAAAACTATTCAAATATGTCGATATATTGCTAGTTAATAAGAGCGAAGCCGCCGAAATTGTGCCTGGTAAAATTTCCGTCGAGCTACTTTCGCGGCTCAAAAATTACGTCGAAACCGTGATTATCACCGACGGTAACACCGGTGCCGTCGCCGCTACTAGTAAAGACGGCGCTAGCGAAGCTTATCGTCTCGGCGTCTACGATGATGTCCCAGTCAAAGATACCACTGGCGCTGGCGATTCCTTCGGCTCTGGGTTCTTGGCGCATCTGGCCTCTGGACATAGTTTTAGGAACTCGCTGATTTTTGCGGCCGCTAATTCCACCTCTGTTGTTACTAAGTTCGGCGCTAAGGCGGGTCTCCTCACCGGCGATGAAGATCTTCACCCGATGCCAATTCAAAAAATCAAAGAGTTAGAAAGGTAAAAATGGACAGAACAGATAAACCAGACAAAACATCGGCTCAATCAGCCAGGCCCGAAAACAACATAGACAGGGCTCAGCAACGACAGGTTGAAGAACAGGTCAAACTGATCCAGGAAGCTGGCCAGCGCGAAAAACTCAAAGAATTAGATGAGGCCCTAAAACCCGAAGATAATCTCACCGGCAAAGACCTAGAAAAGCGCCTAAAAATCCTGATCGCCAACATGGCGCCCGAAGACATCAACCGGGCCGCCACCTATGGCCACGACCTTGGTCGTGGCATGGTGCTAGTCCGCACCATACCACAGGGTGTGACCGTTTTTGGCTCCGCTCGGGTGCGCGAAGGCGAAAAATACTACGAAAAAGCCCGCGAACTAGGTGGCCTACTCGCCCAAAACGGTCACGCCGTGGTCACAGGCGGCGGTCCTGGCATCATGGAGGCAGCCAACCGTGGCGCTTATGAGTTTGGTGGCCGTTCCGTCGGTCTTAACATTACACTCGAACATGAGCAATTTGCTAACCGCTACCTCACAGATACGCTAGAATTTGAGTATTTCTTCGCTCGAAAAGTTACCCTTACCATGGCGAGTAAAGTTTTCGTCTATTTCCCAGGTGGTTTTGGCACCTTGGATGAGTTTTCTGAGATTCTCTGTTTGATGCAAGAGAACAAAATGCCACGCCTGCCGATGTTTCTTTATGGCAAATCTTACTGGCGCGGGCTAGATAAGTTCTTCAAAAATCGTTTCCTGAAGGAAAAAATGATCAATGCCAAAGATACCCACCTCTATAAAATCACTGACGATCTCGACGAAATTGTTCGCGCCGCCAACAAAATGGGCCATCCGCGCGTCGGCGAAAGCCTCTACGACATCATCGGCCATCACAAACTTTAGCCCTTAGCAGTTTTAGTCTTGCCAGATTTAATATCCTCAATTAAATCGCGCAAACTCGCCGCGCGCTCGAACTCCAGATTCGCTGCGGCTAGTTTCATCTCTGATTCTAATCGTTTAACTAATTTTGGAATTTCCTCCGGTGGCACTTTGCGAAGATCTAACGCGTTTTTCTGCTCTTTCTCTGGAATTAGCGCACGAAGACCTGCGCCGACCTCTTTTTTGATACCTTTTGGCGTAATGTGATGCTCTTTGTTGTAAGCCTGCTGAATCTCGCGCCGGCGGTTAGTCTCCGAGATGGCTCTTTCCATACTCTCGGTAATGTGGTCAGCATACATAATCACCCGACCCTCTACGTGGCGCGCTGCGCGACCAATCGTCTGAATCAGAGCCGACTCCGAGCGCAGGAACCCTTCTTTGTCAGCATCAAGTATCGCCACCAGCGACACCTCTGGCAAATCTAGCCCCTCGCGCAAGAGGTTAATTCCGACTAAAACATCATACACTCCGGTGCGCAAATCGCGTAAAATGTCACCGCGCTCCAAAGTATCAATATCAGAATGGATATAAGCGGTCTTTACTCCGCGCTCTTTGAGGTGATCTGTCAAATCTTCGGCCATTCGCTTGGTCAAAGTAGTCACCAGCGTGCGCTGACCTTTGGCGATGCGCTGGTCTATCTCCTCCATCAGATTATCAATCTGATTCTCGGTGCCACGCACCTCTATCTCTGGGTCAAGAAGTCCAGTCGGACGAATTACCTGCTCGGTCGGCTCCGGCGAATGATCTAGCTCATATTCGCCAGGGGTAGCAGAAACATAAATCGCGTGTTTAATATGACCATCAAATTCGTTAAATGTCAATGGGCGATTATCTAGCGCACTTGGCAAGCGGAAACCATATTCTACCAAAGTCTCTTTGCGTGAGTGGTCGCCGTTATACATCCCTCTCACCTGGGGTAAAGTCATATGCGACTCATCAACTAGAAGCAGGAAATCATCTGGGAAAAAGTCGAGCAAAGTAGCAGGCGGCTCGCCGGCCTTACGGCCATCTAGGTGACGAGAATAGTTCTCGATGCCTTTGACAAACCCGGTCTCTTTTAACATCTCTAGGTCATACTTAGTGCGTTGAGACAGCCGTTGCGCCTCCAAAAATTTATTGTGTCGCTCAAAATATTTTAGCCGTGCGTCAAACTCGGTCTGGATGGTCTCCAATGCTTTGTCTAGCTGATCTTTTGGCGTAGCGTAGTGAGTATTAGGGAAAATAAAAATCTGCTCTGGTTTCTCCAAAATCTCAGCGGTCAGCGGGTCGATAATCTTGACCTCTTCTAGCTCATCAAAGCCAAACTCAAAGCGATAAGCGTGCTCGCCAGAGGCCGGATAAACATCTACCGTATCGCCCATTACCCGGAAATTACCACGCTCAAAGGCGATGTCGTTTCGGTGATACTGCATAGCTACTAGATAAATGAGAAAGTCCGACTGAGTAATGGTAGCTGGTGCGGCAAATGCTTCCACTCCGGGATCTTTCGCGACGGCTGGAGCGAAGGATAGGGAGTCCGCCCGTAAAGACGGGCCGGACGACCGGTGCCCGGATGGAAGCGTTGCCGCACCAGCTACCGTATTTATTAGTCTCCAAACCCCATCGATTTTTCTCAGATGCAGCGACATTTCGGTGTAATGATCTGGCGAGCCGATGCCATAAATACAGGACACCGACGCCACGATAATTGTATCAGGTCTAGTCAAAAGTGACACCGTAGCACCATGGCGCAAACGATCGATTTCATCATTAATTGCCGAATCCTTCTCAATATAAGTATCGCTGCTCGCAATATAAGCCTCTGGCTGATAGTAATCAAAGTAAGAAACAAAATAATGTACCTCATTATCAGGGAAAAACTCCCGAAATTCCGCATAAAGTTGCGCCGCTAAAGTCTTGTTGTGCGCCAAAACCAGGGTCGGTTTTTGATAATGCTCAATAATATTGGCCATCGTAAAAGTCTTGCCCGAGCCAGTCACGCCCAAAAGTGTCTGTTCGCGAATACCTTGATCTAGCCCATGACAGAGGTCAGAAATAGCCTTTGGCTGGTCGCCAGTCGGCTGATACTTACTATATAACTTAAACTTTGGCATAAGTATATTATAGCACGAAACCAACTTGGCATTTTCTAGGAAAACTGTTGTCCTCTAGCCAAAATATATGCCATAATCAAACCAATAGAAAGATGCGCCGCCTTAAAATAGCAACCAAACTCCCCCAACTTATGGTATAATAGACTAGATGGAAAAAATTACTAGCACCGAAATTGATCATTTGGCCGAGCTTTCTAATTTTTCTCTATCAGATGAAGAGAAAGCCAGTCTTGGCACCGATCTCAACCAGATTATTGGCTATATTTCTCAGCTAAATGAGCTAGATACCGAGGGTGTGGGGCCGACTTATCAGACTTTTGAGATGGAGAATATCTGGCGCGATGACGAGATCAAGTCTCAAGAGGCCGACCGCGCGGCGCTACTTAGCCTCGCTCCAGCCGAGCAAAATTATCAGATTAAAGTCCCGAAGGTATTATAAAATGCAGATTGCTACTAAAGAACGCACCGCTGTATCGATGGTAGAGGAGGCCCTAGAGAAGGCCAAACGTTGTAAAAAATACAACATTTTTGTCAGTCTCAACGAAGATGCAGCCCTGAAAAAGGCCAAAGAAATTGATGAAAAAATTGCAAAAGGCGAGGACGCTGGTCGGCTTGCTGGCGTGCCTTATGCCCTGAAAGATAATTTCCTCAGCCCAGATGGTGCCACCACCGCCTCTTCTAAGATATTAGAGCCGTTTAATAGTCCAATCACTGCCACCTCTGTTAAGAAATTAGAAGATGAGGGTGCTATCATGATTGGCCGCACTAATATGGACTCTTTTGCCCATGGTTCCTCCACTGAGAACTCCTATTTTGGCCCGACCAAGAACGCCCATGATGAGACTCACGTTGCCGGCGGTTCATCTGGTGGCTCGGCCGTGGCCGTAGCTAAGGGTATTGTCCAGTTTGCGACCGGTACCGATACTGGCGGCTCTATTCGCCAGCCAGCTTCGTTTAACGGAGTGTATGGTTTTAAGCCAACTTATGGCACAATTTCGCGTTATGGCGTGGTCGCCATGGCTAGCTCTACCGACTGCATCGGCTTTTTCGCAAGCTCCGCCTCTGATATCGACCTACTGATGCAAATCTGCGCCGGCCAAGACGAGAATGACATGACTACCTTACCCGATTACTACGGTGCCCCAGAAGTAGCGTTGTCTGATCGTCCTAAGAAAATCGGCATCATTAAAGACTTTGATCTTTCTAAAGTAGATCCCGCCATCAAAAAAGCCTTCGATGTGCGAATCGCCAAACTCAAAAACCAGGGCCACGAGATAGTCGAGCTTTCTATGCCCGCCCTAAAATACGCCCTCGCGGTTTATTACATTGTGGTCCCCGCCGAGATCGCCAGCAACCTCTCTCGTTACGACGGCATCCGCTATGGCTACCGCAACGAAGATGCTAAGGCCCTAGAAGATGTCTATAGCCTCTCTCGCAACTTCGGTTTTATGCCAGAGAACAAGCGCCGGATCATGATTGGCAATTTTGTACTATCAAGCGGTTTTTACGATGCTTATTATCTTAAAGCCCAGAAGGCTCGCACCCTGATTATCAAAGAATACAGGGACGCTTTCGAAAAATGTGATTTTATTCTTTCGCCGGTTTCACCAAATCCCGCCTTCAAATTAGGAGAGAAAGTAAATGACCCAGTTTCGATGTACCTCGAAGACGTAATGAGTGTGCCACTCAATCTCGCCGGTATTCCAGGCCTAGCTATCCCTGTAGGCAACACCGAGCCGACCGACACCGCCCCAGATGGCCTACCAATCGGCCTACAGATTATTGGTCCGCGCCGCAGCGACCAAGCCCTACTTGAGTTCGCATCAACAATATCTAAAAAGGAGCCAAAATCATGAACACCTCTATTATTTTCTTGCTAATCGCCATCGCTATCGTCGGCGTGATGGTTTTTATCGCGATTTCGATTACTAGCAAGCGCCGCTATTCTTTTGACAAAGAAGAATATCAAACCGCCTGGCTAAAGATTGAAAATAGCCTAATTAAGGATAATGAGTCCAGTTATGCCACCTCTGTTATTGAGGCCGACAAATTGCTTGATAAGGCTCTAACCGAGATGGCTCTCCCTGGCAAGACTATGGGTGATCGCATGAAACGTGCCGGACAATATTTTACTAGCGAGAACTCTGTTTGGCACGCTCACAAACTGCGCAACCAAATCGCTCACGAGCACGGTTTTTCGATTGATTATAATCAAGCAAAACGCGCTCTGGCCAGTTTTAAGCAGGCACTCAAAGATTTGGAGGCCATCTAATGACCAAATCTTGTAATTATACCACAAGGCAGCATAAAAGTCAAGAGGAGGTCTTGAGATGAGCAAGAAATACGAAGTTACCATCGGTATCGAATGCCACGTCCAACTCGCGACGAAAACTAAGCTCTTCTCAGAGGTAGATAATGATGCACGCGGCAAAGAGCCAAACTCCTGCGTCTCGCCGGTGGATTATGCTTTACCAGGGATGCTACCGCGCCTTAACGGTGGTGCAATTAGGCTTGCTATCCGCGCCGGTCGAGCGATGAACTCCGAGATCAACCCATATTCTCGTTTTGATCGCAAGCACTATTTTTATCCAGATTCGCCCAAAGGCTATCAGATTACCCAGTTTTATCATCCGATTGTAGGCGAGGGCTACGTCGAGCTGCCGAGCGGCACCAAGGTGCGTATTGAGCACGCTCATCTCGAGGGCGATGCCGGCAAGCTGACCCACTACGACACTTATTCGCTGGTCGATCTGAACCGCGTCGACACCCCGCTGCTAGAGATTGTATCGATGCCCGACATCCACTCCGCCAAAGATGCCCACGATTATTGTAAAGAGCTGTGGCGTCTGATGTGCTTTGCCGGGGTGACCGAGGGCGATCTCTATAATGGCAATATGCGCTTTGACGTTAATACCTCTATCGCAGAGGAGGGCGCTAGTGAGCTCGGCACTCGGACCGAGGTCAAGAATCTCAACTCTTTCCGCTCGGTAGAGCGTGCGATTGAATACGAAGTCCAGCGCCAAAAAAAGCTCCTAGAATCTGGCGAAAAGGTGATCCAGGAGACTCGCGGCTGGAACGATGCCACCGGCCAGACTACCGGCCAGCGCAGCAAAGAGGAGGCCAAGGACTATCGCTATATGCCCGAGCCAGACCTCCCGCCACTCAATCTCTCTCAGGAATTTATCGACGCGCAACTGACTGACTTTCCTTTACTGCCTAATGATTACCGCACCAAGTTCAAGGGAGTTATTCCAGAAGATACACTAGAAGTCCTACTAGATTACCCACAACTGATGAAGAAACTGAACGAGCTTGACAAAAAAACAATTACTGCGGTCGCTAATCTTTTTGCCTCGGTCCTCTTGGCCGAAGAAAAATCCGTCGAGATGCTAGATAATTTGCCGACCGCCACCCAGCTCCAAGACCTCTGCGCAATGAAAGAAAAAGGCGAGCTCTCATCCACTGCGGTCAAGACAATTTTCTTACGCTTCTTCGATCCTCAGATGAAATCAAAGGACGCCCGCACCATCGCCAAAGAGCTAAATCTGATTCAAGAAAACGACACCGGCGCGATTGAAAAAATCGTGGACGAAGTCATCGCCGATCCCGCTTGCGCCCAGGCCATTGCCGATTTTAAGGCCGGCTCCGAGAAAGTCATCGGCTTTCTCGTCGGCCAAGTTATGAAAAAATCTCAGGGAAAGGCTAACCCCGCCTCTGCTCAGCAGATACTACGCAAGAAATTAAGCTAGAAAAATTCTTACCAATGTTGTTTTTTGGTGCTTGCGCGCGTCTAGCGAGATTTGCGGAGTTGTAAAAAAATATCAACAGTTAAGCAAGTTCTTGAAGGCAAGCTATGCTTGCCATTTCAAGGACTTGCTGTCTTGAACTGTTGTATTTTTTTACAATAATTCCGCAAGTCCGGCACCAAAAAATAATATTGGTGAATTTTTTGCTTTTCTGTTTGGTTTGTGCTATCATAGTAAAGACGTTATTTTTATTGCAATAAAATTATCTAAAAAGGAGTAAAATGGCTAACAAGCTGACAGACCTGTCCAAGTTGCGTAACATCGGTATCATTGCGCATATTGACGCAGGAAAAACTACCACATCTGAGGCTATCCTTTACCGTACTGGCCTCAAACATAAAATTGACCTAGTCAAAGGCGACACCGGTGGCGCCACCACTGACTGGATGGAGCAAGAAAAAGACCGCGGTATTACTATTACCTCCGCTGCGGTTACCGCCCACTGGAAGGGCCACCAGATCAACATTATTGATACCCCAGGTCACATTGACTTTACCGCTGAGGTAGAGCGCTCCCTGCGCGTGCTCGACGGCGCCGTCGTGGTCTTTGACGGTAAGATGGGCGTCGAGGCCCAGTCTGAGACTGTTTGGCGCCAGGCTACCAAATATGGTGTTCCTCGTATCTGTTTTGTCAACAAAATCAACCAGATCGGCGGCGATTTCTACAAATCTCTTGATTCTATCCACAAGCGCCTTTCTAAGAACGCTGTCGCTATTCACCTCCCAATCGGTTTCGAGAAAGATGTCTGTGGTGTCGTCGACCTTATCGACATGAAAGCCTACACCTACAAAGATTACGCTGATCACGAGCTTACTGTTGGCGACATCCCAGAAGATATGCAGGAGAAGGCCAAGAATGCTCGCGCTATGCTGGTAGAAGAAGCCGTCCAAGCCGACGAGGCTCTAATGGAGAAATACTTCAACGAAGGCGAAGAGGCTATTACCGTAGATGAACTCAAAGCCGCTCTGCGTAAGCGCGTCCTAGATGGCGATTTCTTCCTAGTTACCGGTGGTGACGGCCGTGGCGTGATCGTTGAGAAGGTCCTAGACTTGATGACTGATTATCTTCCATCTCCGCTAGATCGCGACCAGGGTCAGACCGTTGGTACCGATCCGAAGACCGGCAACGAGATTGTTAGAAAAGCCGAAAACAGCGAACCACTCACTGCTCTTGCCTTCAAGATTGCCACCGATCCATTTGTCGGCAAACTGATCTTTATCCGTGTCTACTCCGGTAAACTTACCTCTGGCTCCTTTATCTTGAATGCTACTACCGGCAAGAAAGAGCGCGTTGGTCGTATCGTCCGCATGTTCGCCGATAAGCGCGAGGAAATCACCGAGGTTACCGCTGGCGATATCGCCGCTGTGGTCGGCCTCAAAGATTGTACTACTGGTACCACCCTTTGTGATCCAGCCCACCCAATTCTCCTCGAGTCTATCGAGTTCCCAGATCCACCTGTTTCTATCGCTGTCGAGCCAAAGACCAAATCCGATCAAGAGAAAATGGCTCTCGGTCTCTCTAAGCTCGCCGAAGAGGACCCAACTTTCCGCGTCCACACCGACGAAGAAACCGGCCAGACCATCATCTCTGGTATGGGTGAGCTTCACCTCGAGATCATTATCGATCGCCTAAACAAAGAGCACGGCGTTGAGGCTAACACTGGTGCTCCACAAGTCGCTTACCGTGAGACTATCCGTGGTACTGCCGAAGCTCAGGGTAAACACATCAAGCAGTCTGGTGGTCGTGGTCAGTATGGTGATGTTTGGGTCAAGTTTGAGCCAAACGAACCAGGCAAAGGCTTTGAGTTTATCGACCAGATCAAGGGTGGTGTTGTTCCTCAGGAATATCGCAAGCCTGTCCAGAAGGGTATAGAGGATACCTTAAACGGTGGCGTAATCGCAGGCTACCCAGTTGTCGATGTTAAGGCCACCCTCTACGATGGTTCCTACCACGATGTCGACTCTTCCGAGCTCGCCTTCACCCTCGCCGGTTCTATCGCTACCCGCGAAGGTATCAAAAAGGCCAACCCAGTATTGCTTGAGCCTGTGATGAAGATGGAAATCACCACCCCTGAGGAGTTCATGGGTGACGTGATCGGCGACATTAACTCTCGCCGTGGCCGCGTCGACGAGATGGAAGATCTCGCTGGTGGTGCTAAGCTCATCCGCGCCTTCTGCCCACTTGCTAACCTCTTTGGTTATACTGGCGATCTCCGTGGCATGACTCAGGGCCGCGCAGCTTCCACTATGGAGCTTCACTCTTATGAGGAAGTACCGCCAAACGTTGCTCAGGATATTATCGACGAGCGCAACAAATAGCTCTATGCTATATGATAGAAAAATCCTCAGACCTAGTCTGGGGATTTTGGGGTGTGGGGTTATGCCCTAAGCTCCTTTTCTTACAGGGTGATAAACGAAAACATCTCGTACACCCTTTTATGCATGATTCATTGACTTTTTTATCAGACTATGATATAATAAAGATATACGTTTGGCTTGGTTTGGTCAATTACCAAAACTGTACATTACTAAAAATAAAAGACTAGAGGCGCATGTCAACATTTTTATATAAGGAGGGGATAAATATGGAAATTGAAAATATAGTGCAAATCATAAATGACATGATAGATAGCTACAGCGTGTTGAGCGTTGTAGGAGGGTTGTTGCAAGTTATATTACTTGTTACAAGGAGAACAAATAACTGTTTGATGGCTCTCGGCCTGATTATGGATGCTGTCGGCTTATCAGGGTTGAGTTTCGGTCACTTCCTCTTAGGAGAACCCGGAGCTGCTATCAGTGATATAATCTGCTTCACGCTAGATATAGCATTCGTCCTATATATCATATATAGAGATGAACACCCGAAGCAGCCGAAGGAGCCAAAGAAGTCGAAGAAACAAAAGAAGTAAGAGAAATAAAAGGAACCCAAATAAATCCACGCCACCCTACGGGGTGGCATTTTTCATATAACTCGCTCGTAGATCCATAATTTTATTATATTGACTTTTTAGCATAAGTGTGATATAATGGACAAATGGAGGGGATGTGGGCGTACATTGAAAAGGAGGTGATTTGTATGTCAGCTGGAGCAGTATTAGCCTTTCTATATGCAGCAATTATAATGACGGCAACAATCACAGGGCTTGTAGAGCCAAGAAGTCGCAAGGCCCAGACGATTTTTTACACATTGTCGTGGATCATCGTTGTTATGATTGCTACATATGTTTTTTTAAAAACCGGGTTCACGGTATGTTTCGCGCTTGCAGCTTTTGTAGCACTAATAGCGGAGCTTTTTGTCCGTAGTCTTGCTACGGAGCTGACTATAATAAAAAAATATGGCGCAGACCGAGGTGACATATGGACTGACGTGATAATGAGCATCATCACGCTGATGATCTTCGCAGCGATGGTGCTGGTAACAGTTAAAATAGACATGGCGGCGTCATAATTAATTCCTCACCTTTGCGGGCATCTAGCCCGCTTTTTTCATGCCAAAATTGCAGATAAAGTTTGCCACTCGCTCCAGTTGGCTGGATATTTTTGCCAAATTTTCCATATTTCTACAAAATTTTCAATAAAATTGCCAAAATCCCTTTACAACACTTTGAAAATCCCCTATAATAAGGATAAGTGTCTGGAGCTGGTTTTTATTAGTGCTCCCGACAAATTAATAAAAAAGGAGATAATAAGAATGGCAGACTTTGACCGTTCCAAACCTCATATTAACGTAGGTACCATGGGTCACGTTGACCACGGTAAAACTACTCTTACTGCAGCTATTACTGCAGTTCTAGCAAAGAAACTTCCTAGCGAAGTCAACAAGCCAATTGCTTACGACCAGATTGACAACGCTCCAGAAGAGAAAGCTCGCGGTATTACCATCGCTACTTCTCACCAGGAGTATGAGTCTGAGAAGCGTCACTACGCACACGTCGATATGCCAGGCCACGCCGACTACATCAAGAACATGATTACCGGTGCTGCCCAGATTGATGGTGCTATCCTCGTGGTTGCAGCTAACGATGGTCCTTTGCCACAGACCCGTGAGCACGTCCTTTTGGCTCACCAGGTTAACGTTCCAAAAATCATCGTTTTCTTGAACAAGATGGACCTTGCCGATCCAGAGCTCGTCGAGCTTGTCGAGATGGACGTTCGCGAACTTCTCAACAAATACGGCTTTGACGGCGATAATGCCCCTATCATCAAGGGTTCCGCTGCTAAAGCTCTCGAAGGCGATGCCGAAAACGAGCAAGCTATCATGGATCTCATCAAGGCTATGGACGAATACTTCGACATTCCTGAGCACGATCTAGACAAGCCTTTCCTCATGCCAATCGAGGATGTCTTCTCCATCAAGGGTCGTGGAACAGTGGCTACTGGTCGTATCGAGCAGGGCGTCATCCACATGAATGATGAGGTAGAGATCGTCGGTCTCCGCGAGACTCAGAAGTCCGTCGTTACCGGCATTGAGGCCTTCCA
>JAZUOZ010000003.1:0-19808 GCA_045604925.1 Candidatus Nanosyncoccus sp.
GTCATCCAGCATTTGCCATCTGCTAGCTTGGACGTATTGTACGATTTGCTGGTTTCCCCTTGATCCTTTAGAGAATATTGGGTGCCGGTAGTAAGAGTAGATGGGCAGCTAGTGACCTCTTGGAGATAGGTGGAGTTGGCGATAGTACGTTCGGCCACTTCACACACCGCATAAAACGTAGTATTCCCACTAATCGTCACATTGCTTTGTACTACTGTCCCTGATGCTGATCCTTGATGCCAGGCACAGTTGTAGCCAGACTTAGATAAAGTTGGGAGATTGAAGCTACTGGATGTAGAACTGTATTGGGCTACTAGTGAGCTATTGCCAGTACCATAAGTATATAGGCCTGATGCTGGAACAAAGGTGGCTCCTTCTCCGAGGCTAGCAGTCCAACCAGTGAATGGTCTAGATGCGCTAGTTGGAGAAGATGGAGCAGCAATACCAGTAGAGCCCATGTCGTAGCTAATGCTGTATGTAGCGTTAGTTGTAGGATTGCTGATAGTTTGCGTAGACTCAGGAGCCCGAGCGAAGGTTTGGCTACTTGTACTGCCACTCCAAGTGCCGCCATTTGGATTAACACCGAGGATGCTGTAGGAGTTGTCGTGGGCGAGGCAGCGGAGGGTGAGACCGTAATATTTTCTAGAATCTACCGTTGACTCAATACTCATATTACTACTGCGTAGGATAAGCATATCAGCTTTGTCAGCTGAGGAAGCAGTACTAGCCCTGTATTCACCGTATACTCCTTTCGTATCAAAACTTGTATTATAGCGCACTCCGCCGAAGATAAAAGTCGGTCCATAAATATCCGTCATGGCAACCCAGCTACTGTAATAGCTGTGTAATAGCTGTAGTTCTCCCCCTTCTCCGCCAGTAGGCAGGCGCCAGCCCTTAGGACATATAGACGAGGTAGCACTTCCGTTTACGAAGGATGATGTTCCAGTGCCAACTGTGGCGGCATACCAGTTGTAATACCCACCATACTGCACTTCTGCAGAAGCAATACAAAATTTATCTATATTAGCATCAGAGCAGTCGTCAGTTAAGTAATTGCTCTTGGTACTGTCTGTAGTTTGTAGGGTAGTAGATAAGGCTACATTAGATGTAGTGCTAGAGATAGTAGTACCAGCTGTTGGCAAAAAGTCCAGGTTCTGGGTCATCCAGCAGTTACCATCTTTAAGCTTTCTAATAGTATAAGTCTTATTATCTCTAGTATCAGTTAAAGTAGTAGAAGCACCTGTGTAGGCTACAGTGCAGATATTTGGTGCCATAGCTTGCATGGTAGAGATAGATACATAATGAGCTATAAGCGTAGCTTTTCCTGCTATTTCTCCTTGGCTATCAATAGTGGCATCAATGGTGATGTTGTCTCCTGGGTAGCAGATGGAAGTATCGTTATTATTATTGTTGTTATTACCATTAGTGGTATTATTGCTATTTCTACTACAGCTAGCGGTGGTAGGGTCTTGTATTTCCCAATAGGTAAATAGACCATTAGTACCTGTAGGGATGTATTCTGCGGTGCTAGGGATAGTAATAGTATGGATACTAGCTGCAGCTTGCTCTTCGATAGTAGTACCAGTCATAGTACCAGTGCCAGGAGTGAAGTAGAGAGTGTATGGTAATGGGCTAGTATTACCTACCGCAGAGAATAGTAATTGGTTAGTATAGGTACCAGACACTATACTAGTATCTACGGAGACGTTAATGTCTACTGGAGTTTGGTCACTGTTGGTTTGTTCTAGACTCTGGGCTATTCTTTCTGGGCTGCCATGGACTGGGATGGTGTTGATAGTGCTGGTGAGGGGATTAACATAGTTCCAATACACCTTATCTCCTGAGTTAATGCTAGTAGGAATAGTGTCAGAGACATCAGTATAGCTATGTACTAGGTTAGTAGTATAGTTACCACTATGATCCTGGTAGTTAGACTGCATATAGAGCTTATAGCCTGTGGGGTTAGATGTAGCGACATCTACTACTGTACGTTTGGTAGTAGTAACACCTGATGCGGTAGGAGTAAGGTCAAAGTCTAGTCTAGTGATGTCGAAGGTTGCGGTAGAGTCTAGCAGACGGATGGCGACAGAACTAGATATACCTACACTAACATTATCAGAAGTAGATCCTGTGGCGGAGGTGGCAGAGGCGTTGTTTGTACTAAATAGTATAGATGCTAATGGAGAAAATGGTAGGAGAAATGGGGATGAGGAAAAAAAGGCGAGAGCCAGGATAGTAACCACACCAAAGGAGGCAATGCCACAAAAAGAAAAAAGAAATTTTGCTATATACGTTCTCAAACGAGAGTATAGCTTGTTGGTGCTTGACATTGTACCTCCTTTGGTGTGGTTGCTATTTGCCTATTAAGCACCTATATGAAATTATGTAACTAGTTTCTTTATAACTAGAAATAAAGAAAAGACGTAAAGCAGCTTGTTAATACCAACAATTTTGCTTACGCCCTTTGAAATCTTAGTCATTTCATAAGGCGCCACAAGCTGTTCAACACAAATAGCCTTACACAAGACGATCTGCACTTATGGCGCCTTAAAAAACGTCTTGTGCTAAAAACTATTTATGTTGAACATTTTTATTATAGCACGTCCGAAATCTTTTTGTCCATAAAAAAGCACAACTTTTTTATGAAAGACTAGCTCAGGTATTGCCAGATGGGGCCGTGGTCGGTGTCGAGGGCGGTGATGTTCTCGGCGGCGAGCTCATCGCGGAGCCGATCGGCTTTTTGGTAGTCTTGTGATTTTCTGGCGGTTTCGCGTTCTTGGATTTTCTGGGCTAGAGGTTCACTGATTTTTGGTGTGGTTTTGATCAAATCGAGGCCGAGGAGGGCATCAACATATTCCCAGTCGGCAAAAGAGAGGGCGGAATTATCAATCTTGGACAGAACCTCGGCAGAGTTGAGGTCGTGACTGGCGATAGCCAGCAGGGTGTTTTGGTCGAGCGGCGGATGCTCAGGACTGGTGGTTTGGCGCGCCTGATGCTCTGTTTGGTAGCACTCTGCAATGCGGTTGCGCCAAGCCAGGCGGCGGTTCTTAGCCGCAGCTAAATTATCAAAACTGAAGTTTCGCTCGGTGCGGTACTGCCCCTGTAGCACCCACATCTTATAATCTAGTGGGTGGTAGCCTTTTTCTTTGAGATCGGCCAAAGTATAGGTGTTACCCAAGGATTTGGAGATTTTTTCACCATCTACCGTAATGAAATTATTATGCAACCAGAAGTTTGCGAGCTTCTTGTTATATGCGCAGACGTACTCGGCTATCTCATTAGTGTGATGAATCGGAATATGATCGATGCCGCCGGTGTGGATATCAATAGTGCCGCCGAGCTCGGCATGGATAATGGTAGCGCACTCTAGGTGCCAGCCAGGATAGCCCGGGCGACCGAGAAAATCCCATTGCATAGCGTGGTCTTCGCCCTCTTTGATAAACTTCCAGACGGCAAAGTCGGACGGATGCTTCTTTTCGCTGCTCATTTCGACGCGAGCGCCAGCCTTGAGATTTTCTAGATCTAACTTTGCAAAGTCAGCGTAGGCTGGAAACTTAGTAGTGTCAAAATAGATGCCATCGGACGTCTCATAGGTATAGCCTTTTTCTATCAGTCGATTGACGAGGTCTTGCTCTTCTACTATATAGTCGGTAGCGCGGGCGATTTTTTGCGGCGGAGTAAGATTAAGAGAGGCAAAATCTTTCTCAAAAGCGGAGATGTATTTTTCGGCGATCTGCCAGACAGTGCTACCCTCTTTTTTGGCGCCTTTTTCTAGTTTGTCCTCGCCGTCATCAGCATCGGAAGCAAGATGGCCGACATCGGTATAGTTTAACACGCGATTAACCTGGTAGCCATTAAGCATGAGTGTACGAATTAAGAAATCCCAATAGATATATGCGGTAAGGTTGCCAATATGGGCATAACTATAAACAGTGGGGCCACAGGTGTATATTTTAACATTCTTTGGGTCCTGTGGGACAAAATCGATAAAATCTTTGGCTGAACTACTATAGAATTTAAGCATCTTTTAGTCCTCCATCTTTGTCTTTGATGGTGGCGATAGCGGTAATTAACTCATGCACAGCATCTTCATAAGAAAGGTCATAGGTGCGAAAACCTGAGGCAAAGGGGTGGCCGCCGCCGCCAAAAAATTCAGCGATTTTGTCTGCAATAGGGATAGTGGTGCGAATTTTGCCGGTAACTTTGCCGTCGGGATAAGTCTTAATAGCGACGGCGACATCTATACCCTGGACCGTTCGCAACTCTTCTAGAATCAGTACGTTCGGATTATATTCGTCAGAATAGTCGGAGATATCATCCCAAGGAATATGGACAGTAGCAAGAGTGTCGTCTAGATAATACTCTACTCTTTTGATTAAATCTGCTTTGTAGTTCAAAATGCGGATAGATTTTTTGGAGAACTCGCGACGCTGCTCGTCTAAATCACTGACGCTAAGACCACGCGATACTAGATCGGCGATAGTCGTGAATGTTTCTGCGGTGACAGAAGCAGAAGATAGACCAAGAGTGTCAGAGAGAATAGCATAGTACAGATACTCACAGGCTTTTTGTTCGCGATTTTTTTCGACATCGTCTAGGGCTGCGTGATTTTCTGACAAAAGATTTTGCTCTTTGGCGATGCGGTAGATCAGATCGGCACAGGCTGGCAAAGTCTGGATAATACCCTGGTGGGCAAAGGAGATATCATCCTCGGTCTCGTGATGATCTAGTACAAAAACTGGCTGATGCTGCAAGCGCTCGGCAATGGCTGGTGCCTCTAGCAACTTAGAGAGAAGCACGTTGGCCGCAGTATCGACAATAATGTAACCATCGGCTGCAAAGTCAAATTCGTTCGAGACGCGGGACCAATCTTTGAAATAACGGAGATATTTTGGCACTTCAACCGGACAGTATAGAGATATTTCAACATCTTTTAGCAAATAGTCAAGGGCAAGGGCGGAACCTAAAGAATCGCCGTCAGGATTCTCAGCCTGGATGATACAAATTTGCTTTTTGTCCTTCAAAAATTCACTAAAAGTATCGTACATAATTCTATTATAACATAGAAAAATCGGGGCCTGGCTCTCATTTATTTTTCGGTCAGGCCACAACTAAAAATTTGTCACACCCGTAGGGTGCACAAATTTTTATTTGACGGTGCTTACGACTTACAGACCGAAAAATAAATGAACCGCCACCCGATTTTTCTTATTCTATATCCAGCTTTCCGATGATTTTTTTAGATTCTTTATCGGGTAAAGATTCGACGTCGCGGAGTTTGCGTTCGATTGTGCGAGAGGTGGTGGCGGCGGATTCAATTTTGTTGGCGGACTCGACTAGTTTCTTATGTGTGGCGTCTAGCAGGTCGCCAAATTTACCAAACTGAGATTTGACTGCGCCGAGTACCTGCCAGACCTCGGACGAACGTTTTTCGATAGCGACTGACTTAAAGCCCATCAGCAGACCGTTTAGCGCGACCGGCAAGGTAGATGGCGAGGTGATGGAAACATGGTAATCCTGGCGGACTTTATCTGACAGGCCTGGAATCCGCAAAATCTCAGCATAAAGCGACTCGGTCGGCACGAACATGATACCAAAATCGGTCGTGGCTGGCGGATCTAGGTATTTGCTTGAGATCTTCTTGGCCTGTTCTTTGACATCAGCAGCTAAGGCCTTAGACGATTTTTCGATTTCGGCTTTGTCGCCGTTTTCGTAGGCAGCGATCAGCCGAGAATAGTTTTCTACTGGGAACTTAGAGTCGATTGGCAAGAAAATAGTGGACTCCTCATCTTTACCGGGCATTTTGATGGCAAATTCTACGCGGTCTTTGGTGCCGGCTTTGGTGATGATATTTTCTTCAAACTGGGATGGGTTGAGAATATCGCTGATAATCGAGCCGAGCTGGACCTCACCATAGATGCCGCGAGTTTTGACGCCCTCCATCACTTTTTTGAGGTCGCCAACACCGGTAGCGAGGTTTTTCATCTCGCCAAGGCCTTGATAAACTTGGGTGAGCTGGCCAGAAATAGTCTTGAAGCTCTCATTAAAGCGCTTTTCGACAGAAGCCTTGAGTTTCTCGTCGACAGTCTCGCGCATTTGCTCGAGTTTTTTGGTGTTCTCATCCTGGAGGTTCTTAACGCGAACGTCGACAGTTTTTTGGATGTTCTGTAAGTTATCGGCAAGTTCTTTGCGGTTGCCGCGGAGGTTTTCGGCGATTTCTTTTCGTGACTCGCGAAACTCATCTGATAGTTTAGGGGAAATCTTGTCAACCGCGCTCTCGACACGAATCATGCGCTCGTCGAGTTTTTTGCTGGTCTCAGTTAACTCTTCGGCTAGTTTGGATGCATCGGTAGTTGTTTTTTTAGCAGTTTTTATCAGCAAGAAAATGAGCAGGACCAAATTAACTAAGCTAATAACCATCAACAAAATTTCTGTGGTTTGCATTTACCTCCTTTTGAATTATTATATCATATTGATTTGATAACTGGCTAGTCGTTATCAGTCATCATACATCGGTGCGATTTTCGAAGGCAGCAGAGATAGTGATTTGGTCGGCATAAGAAATATCGACACCGAGAGGCAGACCGCGAGCGAGACGGGTGATTTTGAGCTTTGGATACTTCTCAGAAAGAGTGCGTTGCAAAAGCAGAGCGGTAGATTCGCCTTCAACGGAAGGGTTGGTAGCAATAATAACTTCTTCTGCTTGGTCGTTTTTGACTCGCTCAATCAATTCTTTGATGTGGAGCTGTTCAGGAGAAATACCGTCAATTGGCGAGATCGCTCCACCAAGCACGTGATACGTTCCGTTATATACCTTCGCTTGCTCAATAGCAAAAATATCTAGCGGCTCTTCTACTACCAAGATGGATTTTTTATCTCTGGCTGGATCGCTATAGAGCTCGGAAACGTCATCTTTGGCATCAATTAACGCAAAGGTGACGGGGCATAATTTGACGCCCGAGTGGAGATTCTGTAAGCTAGTAGCTAAAGCATCGGAAATACGCGGGTTGGCCCGGAAAAGATAGTAGGCATAACGCTCGGCCGTGCGTGAACCGACGCCTGGCAAGGCGCTTAGCGCGTCTATAGCTTGTTCTAAAGCCTGCGGAAGCATAGTTTAGAGGCCCAGATTTCCGAGAGAGCCCATTAGAGGTTTCATCTTGTCGGTGGCGATCTCCTGAGCCTTGGCATAACCGTCGCGGAAGCAGTTCTCGATCCAGCGCTCTAGCTCATGAATATCGTCTAGGTCGATCTTTTCTGGGTCGATGGTGACTTTCTTGACTTTGAGCTCGCCGTTAATCTGAACAACGACAGCGCCATCACCGGCCTCGACCTCTACAATCTCATTCTTGAGGTCTTTTTGTGCTTTTCGCAGTTGATTCAACATTTTCATCTGGTCCATTGTCTGACCCATAGCTTTTCTCCTAATTATTCGTATATGTATATTCTATCAGAATTTGTCGATTTTGACGAGGTAATAATGCGTTTTAGATCATACGGCAGCTTGGCTGGCCACTTACCAAGGGTCGCAACCTTTTTGACATCAGAGCCTTCGCCACTGGCGGGAGTATTGCTGCTGACAATATATTTGCCCTCATCCTCTAAAATGTGGTAGAAATCATACTCCAAAGTGCCACCAGGGATCAGGATATAAGTGCCAGGCTCGACGTTTTTATCAATCAGAGCGAGGTCGTCGGTAAACTCGTTAGCGACGACGGGATTATAGCGGTAACCAAAGACATAATGAGAGTAGCTGGCAATAATAATCACCGCCAGAAACGCGGTAATCGGAATCAGCCCAAAGATACGGGCATAAGGGTTCTCTGGGAATAGGCCGTACCATTTTTCGAGGATATAACGGATGCCGTGGGCGGTCAAAATAGCAAAAGGCAGGACGATTAAGACTGCCGCCTCTGGGTTAAATCCGGTGATGATGATCGTAAAGACAATAAACAGCGAGGCGATAGAGTTTCTCGAGGCAAAAAAGCCTTTGGCGGTAGAAAAGAGGCCGGTGATGGCGATCGCAACAGAGGCCAGGCCAATCATCGGTGCGAGGAAGACCGACTCAATATTGCCACTCCAAGAGAAAATCGGCAAGAACCCATCGCGGATATTAGCGAGGAAGGCCTTCCAACTGAAGTTATCCATAAAGAGCAGCTGCGTGAGCGTAGATGGGTATTTAATCAGCTCGTAGCCCATTACCCCGATGACGCCTAACACAGCGAGGGTAGCCAAGATAAACGGAATCTTGGGCAGCGATTTGATCATAAAACGAAGGTGTGGGTGCGCAAAAGCATAAATAACAGAGAAAGCAGCAAAATAGATCATGTATGGGGTAAAGAGCGAGAGCAAAAGAAAGAGCGCAAAGAGGAAAGCATAGAATGTTTTTTGTAAGGTCTTGCCGTTGATTTTAGAGCCAAGTAGCAGAAGTAAAGTCGGCCAAAAAACAATCATAATTAACGGTGTACCGCTACCCGCCAAGAACAAAAACGGCGCCGAAAGCACCGTCAGAACAGAGGCGATGATGGCGACATTGTTTTTGAACCAGCGGTTGAGCAAGAACACCAGCAGTACGCCAAGAATCAGGCCAAAGATAATACTGGGGAGTTTGATGGCATATGACGTCAGCCCAAAGAGACTAATCGACAGATGTTGCAAGGCATGATAAGGCAAATCGACAATCTTACCAGAGGTAATTGCTTCCCAGGACAAATCGTGCGAGACGACGGCCGACTCCATCTCCTGACCGGAGAGGCCGGCTGGACTCATCAGCGGCATCATAAAAACTAGGGCTACAAAAATCAAGAACAAAAGGGCGTAGCCAATGCCATAGCGGTGTTTGTATAGAAAAAGCTTAGAAATTGTAATTTTCTTCACATAACCATTATACTAATTGTCATGTTTTTTGTCTAGAGACATAAAACGCAGAAGCTCTGGATGAAAGTAAAGCTCGATTTTGCCGATAGAGCCGTTGCGGTGTTTCTGAATCAGCAGCTCAGTGATATTGGTATTCTCGTAGCCCTCTTCGTTCATGTGGTAATAATCAACGCGGTGAAGCATCATCACAAGGTCAGCATCCTGCTCAATCGAACCAGAGTCGCGTAGATCGGACAGCACTGGGCGCGGATCGTCGCGCGAGGTGACATTACGCGAAAGCTGCGCTAGGGCGATCACAGGAACATTAAGCTCGCGCGCTAACTGCTTGAGACCACGAGAAATCTCGGTGATTTCTTGGACGCGGTTGCCAGCGTAGCGATCGTCGCCAGCAATCAGCTGCAAATAATCAATAATAATCAGACCAATATCATGATCATGCGCGGCGCGACGAGCTTTATTGCGAAGCTCTAGAACAGTCATAGATGATGTGTCATCGATGTAAACAGGGGTCTCGCCCATCTCTCCCATCGCGTCTCCAATTTTGGCAAAATCGTCATCCGAAACATTGCCAGTACGAATCTTCCAGCTATCTACCCCCGCGACATCGGCAATCATGCGATCAACGATTTGCTGCGAGGCCATCTCCATCGAGAAAAAGAGTACTCCACGCTTATTGATGGTGGCGACATTGTAGGCGATATTTTGAGCGAAAGTGGTCTTACCCATGGCCGGGCGGGCGCCAACGACAATCAAATCGCCCTGTTGAAGGCCCGCGGTTTTATCATCGAGATCCTTAAAACCGGTCTTCAGCCCGCGCAGAGAGCCTTTGTTCTTGTGAAGGTTCTCGATGCGGTCGAAAGCGTCGACTAACAGATCCTCTAGGGCGGCATAATCAGACTTGATCGTCTTGTCGGTAACGCGAAATAGATCTTTTTCGGCACCACCCAAGAGATCGGCTACGGAGGAAGCATCATCATATGCTTTTTCAACAATACTGGTGCCCGCCTCAATTAAGCGACGACGAGTAGCGCATTCTGAAACGATGTCAGCATAAGCTGAAGCATGAGCGGCGGTTGGCACGAAATTAGTCAGCTCGGTAAGATATGCGGCTCCGCCTACAGATTTAAGATTTTTTTCGGCGCGAAGGGCCGATGTGAGCGTCATTAAATCAATTGGGCGGTGGCCGGCGTATAGATTAGTCATCGCCTGGTAGATCTTTTGGTGTGCAGAATCGTAAAAATCTTTAGCGGAGACCCTCTCTAGGATATCTGGAAAAGCGGCATCAGACAGCAAAATAGCGCCAAGGAGAGACTTCTCGGCGTTAAGATCCTGCGGGGATGTTTTCGCCGGCTTGCTTGACTTATTTGAACTACTTGCGCTGTTTGAGCTACTTGAATGGGACTCCATCTGTATTAACCTCCGTTACTCCTCCCATTATATCAGATATTTTGCTAAGATTTTGATTTTTGGCTGGCTGTTCGGAAAGATCATGGACTGATAGTGATAATCCCGCCGGCAAAAGGCTTTTCAAAACCTGGCGGTTCTTCTCTGACTCTAAGATGTTACGGTGAGCGCGATGTTCAACATAGACCAAAATCTGCTGGCCCTCTTGGCTGGTGGTACATTTTTCGAGAATGCGGGCTATGGCAGGATTCTTACTACGAGTTTGCTCAAGAAAATCTGCCCAGTTAAAATCAGGGGTGGCCTCTGATGATTTTGGAGCGTTTTTTGGCGTTTTGGGGGCAGTTTCTGCTAAAACCTTGGTATCAGCCGCCTGCGGGGCAAAAACGCGTAAAACTGGCTTCTCTGCGGCTTCAGCGAGAAAAGCCAGCAAAATCTTTGCTTCAGGAAACGGCGCTTTGACATCTGGCAGACGCTCCAACAGAGGTAGCAATTTTGGCAGAGGATTCTTAATAATCGTTGCAATCAGATTCTCAGCCAATACCTCAGGTTTTTTGCCAGAATTAAGCTGAGCCCTCAAAAGTTCCGTCATCTTAGCGACATCGCCCTCTTGATAGGCAGTGAGCAGGTTTTTTATCACCATCTCATCTGGCAAGCCCAGCACACTCCTGGCGATATCCTCGGTAATTTCCTCCTGGCCGAGGGCCGAAATCTGATCAAGTAACGAAATCGAATCGCGAAAACTGCCACCACCTCTGTCGACCAGCACAGAAATAGCCTGGTCGGTTATTTTAATCTTCTCTTTTTTGGCGATACTCTTAAGATGATTTTTGATAACCTCTGGAGAAGCTAAGTTAAACTGGTAAACTTGCGAGCGCGAAACAATGGTATCTGGGACTTTATGAAAATCAGTGGTCGCCATGATAAACACCACGTTTTTGGGTGGTTCTTCTAGAGTTTTTAACAAGGCATTGAAGGCAGATTTGGTCAACATGTGGATTTCATCGATAATATAGACTTTATACTGGCCCTTCGATGGCGCGACCATGGCTTTTTCTCTTAATTCCCTGATATTGTCCACCCCTGTATTACTGGCGGCATCGATCTCGATAATATCAACGTAAGAATCTTCAATTTCGTAGGCAAACTGGTTAATCTCGTGCGCAAAAATCCGTGCTACCGAAGTCTTGCCGCAGCCGCGTGGGCCGGTAAACAAATATGCGTGAGAAATCTTGCCGGTCTTTATCGCCTCCTCAAGAGGCTTTTTGACCTGATCTTGACCAAGGACATCGGAAAGTTTGGTCGGACGATATTTGCGATATAGAGCCTTCATACCTCTATTATACCACAGAGGAAAATTCGCTGATATTATATTGCGGCTTCAACAGCGGCCCAGGAGGCGTTCTCGTTGTTGGCTGGGATAATCACAGCTACTTGGGAGCCTTCTTGGAGGCGGAAATAGGTGACTGAGGCGTAGAGCACCTCATACTCTTTGCCAGAGACCTCGACAAAATATTTATCATCGCGGTGGATCAGAGTGCCAATGACGGTTTTTCTCTCGACCGGGCCAATTTGCTTGTATAAGAATTTGCCCTCTGGGGTGATGGTCAACTTCATGATGTCGCCCTCTACTAGCTTAGACTTAGAAGCGTAGTTGGCGGGAACAGGGTAGTTCTTGCCCTCTTGGTCGATCATAATCTGACCATCGAAGATACCTTCGATCACCTTACCCTCTGGGGTAGAGACCACGACATCACGGGGGGCGGTGATATTCTCGCCATCGCCCAAAACAGAGACCAAAAGCTCCTTAGCTGCAGCCAAATTAGTTTCTGCCTCCCCGATGAGAGTTCTTAATCTTTTTATTTGTTTTTCTGGTAATTCAGACATACCTCGCATCCTGTCTGTTAAATATAGTATTAATATTATATTATACCAGCACCGTTTTTATGTCAAGTAATTTGTAATAAAAGTTTTCCACTGAAATTACAGATTAGGCGGCACAAATGTTGTAAAAACGACAATGAGAGTTTGGCTACATTTACCGAATTGCTACTTGGCTCATAGCCTACACTTGACTTTTTTACCGTTTTAGCTTATAATGTACGCATGGCCATCTTTTGGCCCGTATTTTTACATGGTAGCTACCTCCGTAGAGCTTAGGGTATATGCTCTTATGCCTTAAGCCCTACGGAGGTTTGATCGACCTTCGTAGAGATTATATACCAAAGGAGGTATCATTATGAAGATCGAAATTTTTAATGACCAAGGAACTAGGATCGCGCGTTTGCCGATCCAGCAAGTATCTGATTGTGATCTTGCAGGAGAAATGCTCCACTCATTTTTAGAATCGGCTAAGTCCGATTTTGTGGAGTACGAATATGACCGGGCGGAGTTTTATTCAATGGTCACAGGCTATTGGGTGAACGAGGACGGATTAGCCCTAGATGGGCCTGGAGGCGTCGCAATAGAGCGCTATCCTGGAGAAATAATCTCTAGCGATCCTTTTAGGAAGAATGGGCCGAATATGCGCGATCTCGTACTTTATGGGAGGAAGTCCGAAGATAACGTACGTTATTTTATCGCACGCAATGTCGAATCGGGTGAATCTGAGAAAATCTTTCTCACCGATGTTTATTTAGTGCATCGATTGATAAGTGAGACCGCGGAGTATGCCGATGGTTGGACAACCCAATTCTTGCCGATACTTTCAAGTGTTCTTTTGCCTTCACACAATTATGCGGACCATTCAGATACGGTCGCCGAAATAATCTACTCGTATACACGCTGCAACCTATTGCGTGAACGTGTTAAGGCTGACCTGGTGACTAGGACCTCTTACGGGCTCGATCTGCTAAGCGCTGTCACTAAGGAAATGGCTCCTTTCCGTTTTGCAGAAATGCCGATTAGTATGATGAAATTCATACTTGATTTAATCAACCTCGACAATCTGCGGGAGAATTTCCGACATAGAGACCTGGTTGTTTATGCCCAGCATAGGAACCTGCAGGGGCGCAAGATGTTTGGGCTAAAACTTCTTTCGGAGAAAGAACTCAAACAGACAAAAGGCCTTTTCTACCTATCAGTGCAGGAGGCTTCTTACCAAGAGCTTTTGTACTATGTCTGCGCCACTTTTATAGGTCCGGTTTGCAAAAAGATTATTTCTCTTGTGAAGAGACTGGAGCCAAAAATGGCTCTCGAATACTCGGGCGAAAAAAACCGTGTTTTTGAAGAATTAAAGGAAATGGCTAAATTATCTCTTGATAAAATACCTTTCCCTTCGGAAATACCGGCTCTCTGTGGCGATCCTGTGCATCTCTCAGAGAGTGATAGTGTGATTACAGATAGTAGTATAGCCGAGAGTGCCACTTTTAGTTTCCTTCAGGACTGGGGCACAAAGGTGCTAACTGCTTGGTCGAACATTAATTAACGCTACCAAAAAACCACCCCTAGGGGTGGTTTTTCTTGCGGCTGATTTGGCCAATGTTTAAAATTAAGCGAGCTCGACGGTAGCGCCAGCTTCTTCAAGGGATTTCTTAAGGGCTTCGGCTTCGTCTTTGGCGACCTTCTCTTTAACGGTAGCAGGTGCACCATCAACGATAGCTTTGGCTTCACCAAGACCAAGGCCAGTAGCTTCTTTAACAGCCTTGATGACAGCGATTTTCTGAGCGCCAGCGTCTTTCAAGACGACATCAAACTCAGATTTGCCTTCGTCGGCAGCAGCGGCATCACCGCCAGCAGCAGGGCCAGCAACTGCAACAGCGGCAGCGGCAGGCTCAATGCCATATTCATCTTTAAGTACGTTCTTTAGTTCGTTAACTTCAAGAACGGTTAGTTTGGTTAGCTCTTCGGCTAATTTTTTGATATCAGCAGCCATAATAGCTCCTTTCTGATTAATTAAAATTCTAGTCGGAAAATTCGAATAAGCTTATTTTTGGGGGTCCGGCCACAACTAAAAATTTGTCACACCCGTAGGGCGCACAAATTTTTAGTTGACGGTGCTCAAGACTTACGGACCCAAAAATAACTTAGTCAAGAATTTTCCTTATTGCTAATTTGACTTATGCGGCGTGGGCTTCTAGGCCAGATACGATACTGGATAGACCACCCGACAAGGCGGAAACAGAATCGGTAACTGGAGAAAGAAGTTGAGCAACGACCTGGGCGATAAGCTCGTTTTTGGATGGCAGAGCTGCAAGAGCTTTGACATCTTCAACTGGGACATTCGCACCAGCGTCATTGAACGCGCCAGCAATCTCTAGTGCGCCATGAGTTTTAGCAAATTCTGCCAAAACTTTAGCAGGGGCAACCTCATCGCTATCAGAAACAGCGTAGAGGAGCTGGCCTTCTAGACCAGTGGTGTCGGTGTCTTTGTAGACAGCGATTTCGCCCATCGCAACGCGCACGAGACGGTTTTTGACGACCTTGATTTTGACACCGTTCTCACGGGCGGCTTTTCGGAGCTCTTGGAGCTCGGCCACAGTCAACCCCTGATATTTGGCGAAAACGGTCATCTTAGAACTAGATAATAGCTCAGTCAAATCAGCAACAAGTGCTTTTTTCTTGTCTTTTGAAATTGCCATAAAAAGTTCCTTGATTAGTTTGATAGATTGGCCAAATTTTTAAACCGCGTTACCAATCTATTTATAAGATCCATAATAGGAAGAATCCTCGGCGACATAATTAAGAGTTGCCTCCGTCGCTGTCTTTGGTAACTGTTCTTATTATAGCTCAAGTTTGGCAAAAAATCAAGTAATTTACTATGATTTAAAGTTATGCTATCATTAATTCTAGAAACTGTGGGCTACGCGCCCATTTTTGTCCTTTAGCACTCACGAATAGGAGGTTAGAATTATGAAAGTTTCCATTAAAGCTTCTACTAACGTAGGGCATTCCATGCCCGTTGAGGATGCAATCCTCTTGTCTGGTCATATGGCCGGAATTTGTTATATGCCTGATACGCTCGATAGTCTTTTGTCTGAGCCAAAAGACAAGACTATGAAACGCGCATCTGGTGCGATCTCTAGTGGTCATCATAGTATTTTTGATCACGCGACCTATAATTTTACTTTTGAGGGTATCCCCAAAATACTCGCGATGGTCCTAAATAACGAACAGGTGTATACCACTTCAGAAAAATCAGCGCGCTATACCAAGATGCAGACTGAAGGCTTAGAGGGTGAGCTCTACAATAAGTGGATAGGTCTTTACGAAGAACAAATTGAGAAGTTCTACCCTGAGATGAAAGAGAAACAGCGACATAAGTATGCGATGGAGAACGCTCGTTATCTCATATCTGTATTTACTCCTGCCACTACGATGGCCCATACCCTGTCCATCCGTCAGGCTAATTATTTGGTCCATTTTATGGAGGATTTTATTAAGAACCCGTTACTGTTTCCGAGTTTGCCCGAGACTTTTAGAGAGCAATTGCAACCAGTTTTTGCGGAATTTTTAGCTCAGCTAAAACCGCTAGTCTATGTGCCGGATTTAATTGATAATAAAGACCGAAGACTATCTCTGTTTGCAAAGCGTGAGAGGGGTGAGCAGTTCGGCGAGACATATAGTATGAACTACTCTTGTTCATTCGCTTCAGTTGCCCAACAGCATCGCCACCGTAAGATTGTATACGAGATTACTATCCCGACATCTAGCAAGGCCGAGTTCTATACTCCTATAATTATACGGGATGAGCCTAAGTTGAAAGATGAGTGGACCAAAGATATTCAGTGCTTGATAGATGATCAAAGCTATCCACAAGGGATGCTGGTCAAGGTCAATGAGCGTGGCACCGTGGAGCAGTTTGTCGAGAAATGCAAAGAGCGGCTCTGTGGACAGGCTTTTTTAGAGACTAATCTCATTACAGCTCAATGCTTGGATCGCTATTATGGCAGCGTATGGCATACTGATGATCCTGTCGCAAGTTATCTCGAGCCTTATCTTTCGGGTCCGCGTTGTAGCTTCCCTGATTTTGTCTGTGAAAAGCCTTGTATTTGGGGTCCACAGCAGTATAATCAACGCTTAGTATGATTATCGTGAGTAAAATCACAAGAAAAGCCCCGCTCTGGGGCTTTTTGCACGCTTGGTGTATTCTATGTTAAAATCAAACTATGATCAAGATTATCGCTGGTGGGAAAAAGTCCAGAAATTGGGTGCTAGAGGGGCAAGATGAGTATCTAAAACGCCTAAAAAAGCCATTTGATACTCTGACTACCTATGTTGACGATGCCAAAATCGCTGATTTAGCCCGTAATTGGCCGTTTAAGGCCTCCCAGTATGTAATCTTACTAGATGAGCGAGGCGAGAATATATCCTCTCCTGAGCTCTCTTATAAGCTTTCTAGCGCTTTTACCTCTGGTAGGCAGGTGGTGATTATCATCGGTGGCGCTTACGGCGTCAGCCCGGAGATGCGAGAAAAAGCCGATTTTGTCTGGAGTATCTCTAACCTAGTCTTCCCTCATGAGTTGATGCGGGTCTTGCTATCCGAGCAGATTTATCGTGCTCAAGAAATCTACAGGGGTGGCAAATATCACCATCAGTAAACACAAAAATCCCCCTAAAAAGGAGGATTTTTGCTTTGTGAAGCCTCTTTATCTTAGTTATAGCTATTCTCTACGGCGATAGATGGGCCCATAGAGGTGGTAAGATAGATTGATTTGATGTATGTCCCCTTTAAAGATGCCGGTTTTTGAGCCTTCAAGGAGTCAAAGAAAGTCTCGGCGTTAGCCAACAATTTATCTGTGCCAAAGGAAACTTTACCAAGGCCAAGGTGGACGATAGCCTGCTTGTCAACGCGGTATTCAACCTTGCCGGCTTTGGCCTCTTTGACGGCCTTTTCAACATCGGTGGTGACGGTGCCGGCCTTAGGATTAGGCATCAGGCCCTTTGGACCAAGAGTACGGGCAAATTTGCCGAGTTTTGGCATATAAGCAGGGGTAGAAATCAGGACATCAAAGTCAATTTCGCCTTTTTCTAGACGCTTTAAGAACTCATCGTCTTCGGCGATGTCGGCGCCAGCAGATTTGGCTTTCTTAGCCTCGTCAAGAGGGGCAAAGACAGCTACGCGAACAGTCTTACCGTTACCGTTAGGGAGCACGATAGTAGTGCGGATATTTTGATCAGCCTGGCGTGGATCGACACCAAGGCGAACATGGGCCTCAACGGTGGCATCAAATTTGACTGGAGAAGTCTTGATCGCTAGCTCAATCGCGTCTTTTAGCCCGTAGGTCTTGCTCTTCTCTACTAGCTTGTAGGCTTCTTGGTATTTTTTGCCACGACGCTCCAAAATAGGGCGGGTGACAGGGGCGGCGCCTTTTGGCTTAGCAGCTGCTTCGGCGTCTTTTACTGCCTTTTCAGCCTTGCGAGCCTGGCGAGCTTCCTCGGCTTTGACTTCTTCGATGTGTTTCTTAGATTTTTTGCCAGATTTGGCAAATTTTTCTTCCTTTTCGGTAGATTCTGGAGTTTCAGTAACTTCAGCTTTTTTATCTCCAGCTTTTGGAGCCTCTGCTACTTCGGTAGCCTCTGAGGCAGTTTCTACTGCCTCATCTTTAAGATTTTTGGCTTTATCTTCTGCCATCTTATTCCTTTCTGTGGTGATAACGGGCTAAGCCCTCCCATCAAATTAATTAATAGAACTATTATAGCAACTTTTTTCTAAAAAATCAACAAAAAAACAGCCCTTGGAGCTGTTTTTTGATAATTTTAAGACTTTTTATAATTTAACCTTCTACTTCAACACCCATAGAACGAGCGGTGCCGGCGATAATTTTGACGGCGCCGTCTAAATCAATAGCGTTGAGCTGGTCCATCTTGGTTTTGGCGATCTCCTCGAGCTGGGCGCGAGAAATCTTGCCGACCTTCTCTAGGTTTGGTTTGCCAGAGCCTTTGTTGATCTTGATAGCCTCACGGATGAGATCATCAACTGGGCGGCCTAGACAGACCCAATCAAAGGTGCGATCTTCATAAACCTTGATGTGGACAATAACGTCTTTACCCATATAATCTTTGGTGGCATCGTTAAATGGATTGATAAAATCCATCATATTTAGACCCCATTGACCAAGGGTAGAACCAACTGGAGGTCCTGCGGTGGCCTTGCCACCAGGGATGCGCAATTTCAAATTGCCGATACATTTTTTGGCTTCTGCCATAATATTCTCTAAGAAAGGGAGCACATTTCCCTTTCTTCCTTTCCTTTTGATTATGGTTTGAAAGCTACGCACGTGTCGCGACTTTCAAACGGATTAATATTATTAAAGAATTCGAATGCGTAACTATTTTAGTTTATCATTTTTTGGCGAAATTTGCAACCTAAATCTTTTTAACTTGCAAGGCGTCGAGTTCGACAGGCGTCTCGCGACCAAACATCGAGACCATGACCTTTAGCTTACCCTTGTCGGAGTCGATTTCTGAGATGGTACCATCAAAGCCCTTAAACGGCCCGTCGACAATCGAAACGACCTCGTCGATAGCATAATTAACAGAGAACTTTGGATTTTCTACGCCCATGCGCTTCTTGATTTTGGCGATTTCCTTCTCGGAAACAGGGGTAGGCTGGGTGCCAGTGCCAATAAATCCAGTCACTCCAGGGGTATTCCTCACGATATACCAAGTTTCATCAGAGAGTTTCATCTCTACCAGGACATAGCCCTGGAAAATCTTACGGTCAACCACTTTGCGCTTGCCGTTTTTGATTTCAATCTGTTTTTCCTTTGGCACGAGAGCATCAAAAATCTTACCTTTCATCTCGATGCCGTCGACGCGTTGCTTGATCGAGTCGGCAACTTTGTCCTCATAGCCAGAGTAGGTAGAGATCGCGTACCAGGCTCTGGTGTCATCATATCTGTTTACTGCCATTTTAATTCCTTTCTTATCTTATTACTGTGTTAAATAACCAAGTGAAGAGTGCGTCTAGAAGCATAATCACTGCGACGAATATTAGCGTATATACCAAAATCGCGAGGAAAAGTTTCCAGGTGGCCTTGCGAGACGGCCAGCGAACCTGACGAATCTCCCTCCAAGAATCGCGCACATAGCGGCCAAAATAAACAAATGGCCGAATTAAAATAAATGGTTTTTTAGCGCTTTTTGTGTTATTTTCAGCGCTTTTAACACTAGCTTTAGCAGCAGCTTTGGCGCTAGTTTTGGTAGCTTTAGCAGCTTTGGTATCTTTAGTGGCTTTAGTGGCCTTGGTACCTTTGGCGCTGATTTTGGTCTTGACGGCTTTTTCTGCTGGGCCTTTTACGAGAGAAGAATCGTTTTTCTCGTTTTTGCCCGGGTCTGATGCCTTAATCCTTGTGACTTTTGCCATTATTTTCTCCTATAAAAATAATCTCTCTCGAGATTGTCAAGTTTATTGTAGCAGAAAAAATATTCTTTGTAAAGCAAAATCAGGTCCTGGCTCCTATAATTCTAATAAGGAAAATTCAACAATGCTATTTTTTGCGTCGCTTGGTTTTAGCCTTAAAACAATTCACTGAATTGTTTTAAGGTAAAATCCGCTCTTACTCCGCAAAAATATAGCATTGTTAAGAATT
>JAZUOZ010000004.1:0-61172 GCA_045604925.1 Candidatus Nanosyncoccus sp.
ACTATCTTTGGGGGCGTACATTATGGAAATGGTAAGGTTTGCGTTTTTTATGATGTCCTGTCTTGCAATGGTGGTGGTCGGTCGTGCTTTCAGGGAGGCCGCCAAAAAAACGATGGCGTCAAGGGCGAGGTGGGCTTTTGCGATAATCACCCTAATTATTGCATTATTACTCTGCTTTGAAACCTTCTCTATTGAGCTTAAGCTGTCCGATGGCTGGAAAATGGCGATTACGGTTTTAGAAAACTTCGCCTTAATTGAATGTTTTAACATCGGCAATAAATCTACCACTCCTCGCTAGAAACAGCGGGGATTTTTATGTTGCCAATACGGTTTTTATAAAGATGAGGAGAAATTTAGTTTTTACTCTTTACAATTCTTTTCTTTTGATATAAAATGATAGAGTAGAGTTTTGGAGCTGGATATTATTAGCGCTCCAGACGTAATAACAAAATAAAAGGAGAAAGAATGGCAAATTTTGACCGTTCCAAGGCGCATATCAATGTCGGCACCATGGGTCACGTCGACCATGGTAAAACCACTTTAACTGCTGCGATTACCAACGTTCTCGCGAAGCGTCTTCCTTCTGACGTCAACAAGGCAGTTGCTTATGATCAAATCGATAACGCACCTGAGGAGAAGGCTCGTGGTATTACCATTGCAACCTCTCACCAGGAGTATGAATCTGAGAAGCGCCACTACGCTCACGTCGACATGCCAGGCCACGCCGACTACATTAAGAACATGATCACCGGTGCTGCACAGATCGATGGTGCTATCCTCGTTGTTGCTGCTAACGATGGTCCACTTCCACAGACTCGTGAGCACGTTCTCTTGGCACACCAGGTTAACGTTCCAAAAATCATTGTCTTCATGAACAAGATGGATCTCGCTGATCCAGAACTCGTCGAACTCGTCGAGGAAGATATTCGTGATCTTCTTGAGAAGAACGGCTTTGATCGTAACTGCCCAATCATCAAAGGTTCTGCTGCTAAGGCTCTCGAAGGCGATGCAGCTGCTGAAGATGCAGTTATGGAACTCGTTAAGGCTATGGATGAATACTTTGAGGTCCCAGAACGTGATCTCGACAAGCCATTCTTGATGCCAATCGAGGATGTCTTCTCCATCAAGGGTCGTGGTACTGTTGCTACCGGCCGTATCGAGCAGGGCGTCATCAAATTGAACGACGAAGTAGAGATTGTCGGTCTTAAAGATACTCAGAAATCCGTTGTCACTGGTATCGAGGCCTTCCACAAGACTCTCGACCAGGGTCAAGCAGGCGACAACGCTGGTCTTCTACTTCGCGGTATTGAGCGCGATCAGATCGAGCGTGGTCAGGTTATTGCAAAGCCTGGCACCATCACCCCACACACTGAGTTTGAGGGCGAGGTTTACATCTTGAAGAAAGAGGAAGGCGGCCGCCACACCCCATTCTCCAAGGGTTACAAGCCTCAGTTCTACTTCCGTACCACCGATGTTACTGGTGAGGTAGAGCTTCCAGCTGACAAGGAAATCGTCATGCCTGGCGACACCGTTACCTTTAAGGTCAAACTCTTAGCGCCAATCGCTATGAACAACAACGATCGCTTTGCTATCCGCGAAGGCGGCAAAACCGTTGGTTCTGGTGTTATTACTAAAATTGTTAAGTAATAGCTCGACTTCCAGAGCCTCCGTGAGCCCATCCCTGGTAGGGATGGGCTCGTCGGTTCCGGTGTTGTCACCAAGATCGTCAAATAATTAAGCGATCAAAAAATAAGCCTCTTACACAGAGGCTTATTTTTTATCAGGGAAAAAGGGCCTACCGCAGTAGACCCGATATTGCCCGAAATTTCTAAGAAAACTTATTCTAAGTCCGCAGTCCTCTCAATAGTTATCGGGTAAATCATTCCATTCTGATAAATGGAAGCAATCAGAAAATGTAACATCGGAGCCGATGCTTCAGTCTCTGCCGCTACGAACCACTCAAGCACGACCTCAGAGGGTTTTCTATCGACTACCTCGAGATATAATCCCATCTGTACGTCGTCGTCTTTTCTCGTATTACGTATCGTTGCTCTAAATGGTGTCGATGGCCAGGGCGAGCTAAACAGACGCTTGTTTACTTCGTCACTATGAATGAGGTCATAATATTGATTGAACGTTAACTTCTCATATCCAGCGGGTTCGTAGAAGAACATCTCATACTGTCGTGGCGAGTCAGCACGATCATCAGGCTGCTCAAAAAATAGCATCTCATAACTACTTCCTGCTATGTGACTATGCATATTTGGGAAATGTTCATTGTTCCCGAGGAATAACTCCGATAAGTCCCGCAAAGAAAGCTTCCGTTGCGGCATCTCGTGGTACTGGATAGAAATTTTCCCATCCAAGAACACGAAACGTTTTTCGCGTAGCAGTTCTAATTTTTTCATAATGTGCACCCCCTCTCTGTATGCTCCCTATTATAACATATCTGTTTTTACTTGACAATAATTAAAAAATGGTGTAATATAACAACACAACTTAATAATTATCTCCAGACACTCATTGACTGCGCGTCTAGCTGCAATCTGAGATTGTGGAGATCGAAAGGACAATATGGCAGACGAAAAAACTGCAAAAAAACCAGCCGCCAAGAAGGCTGCTAGCAAATCAACCAAGGATGAGGGCCTCAAAATTCGCATCCGTCTCAAAGCTTATGACCACCGCGTGATTGATCAGAGCGCTAAACAAATTGTCGACACCGCTATTCGCACTGGTGCGAAGGTATCTGGCCCTGTGCCGCTACCTACCAAGCGCAGCACCTTCACCGTTGTCAAATCCCCACACGTCTACAAGACTGGTGGCGAAGCATTTGAGATGAAAATCCACAAGCGCCTCATCGACATCTTAAATGCTACTCCAAAAACCATCGAATCACTCCAGGATCTTTCACTTCCTGCCGGCGTTGACGCCGAAATCAAGATGTAAAAATAACAATATAGATCAGCGAAAAAGTAAAACCCAGGAATAATTCCTGGGTTTTATTAGATTTACTTCTTGCTAGTAAATTTCTCGAGAGAAACATCTGTCGAAAAAAGTTCGCTTGCTTCAGCTTCAATATGCTTATGTCCGCGCTTTTTGGACGAAGGTACGCGTCGCAACTCATAGCTAATAGATTTGCTTATAACTTCAGCATATTCACCACCGGCGATTTTATCCTTATTTTCAACATACTGATTCACAATCCCATCAAGGGTGGGGATATCATAATTTGCAATGATTTCTTTGATCAATGCGGTGTCTTTTCTGGATACTTCGCAGTACTTATTCTCCCCGATCCAGATCTTATACGTATCACATGCGCCACACCTAGCCGGCCTTTATTGGTATTTTTTCATGTTACATTGTGCTATAATAGACATATGAGTTTTACGGCGCGTTTTAAAAAACGTTTTTACTTTGTTGCAGCCGGATATTTCCGCTTTTTTGCCAACTTCGCCTTTAGGCGCTGGCATCCGCGCGTAATAGCAATTACTGGCTCTGTCGGCAAAACTACCATGCTCCACATGCTCGAATTTCAGCTAGGAGACAAGGCGCATTATTCGCATAACGCCAACTCTGCTTTCGGTATCGCCTTTGATCTTGTCGGCATTAGTAAAGGTGTCACGGGTAGCAAGCTCAGATGGATTTATCTGTTCTTTGCCGTCCCGCTTAGATCGCTATTCTTTAAACGTACCGAAAAATACTACGTCGTAGAGATTGACGGCGAACGCCCGCACGAGACAGAATTTCTTGCCAGCTGGCTAACACCAGAGGTCACCCTTTGGATCTCTCTTGGTCGTTCGCATGCTGTCCAATTCGAAAAGCAAGTAGAAGATGGCGAGTTTGAAGATCTAGACCGCGCCATCACTCACGAATTTGCTATGTTGCCACAGTATACGACCAAACAGATTTACATTGATGGCAATATTTATCTGATGAAAAAAGCCGTCAAAAAGATCAAAGAACGCCACAAAATCAAGGCCAAAGTCACTGCCTGCTCCAAATCGAGCCTCAAAAGATACAGCGTCACTCCAGAATCCACCGATTTTACTATCGGTAAGACTACTTTCCATTTCGCTGCGCCCCAGCCTCGCGATCTCGCGATTCAGCTGGACATGCTAAAGCACCTCTGTAATTATCTCAAAATTGACCTTGTAACTGATTTTACAGGTATGCCTCTCCCACCCGGCCGCAGCTCCTATTTTGAGGGTAAAAATGGGCTAAAACTAGTAGATAGTAGCTATAATGCTCATCTCATCAGCGTGGAGTCCATCCTCGATATGATTAGCTCAATGAAAGCTCAGCACAAGTGGCTAGTCATTGGCGACATGATCGAACAGGGAAAGATCGAGGGCGAAGAACACACCAAACTAGCCCAGGCCATCATGGCTGCAAAACCCGAGCAGGTAATTTTAGTCGGCCGCCGCACCAAAAAATACACCTATCCAGCTATTGACAAAAGTAAAATAAATGTCATAGCACTTGACAATGCGCAAGAAGCCCTAGATTTCATCAGTAAGAATACCACCGGTCAAGAAGTCCTAGTTTTCAAAGGTAGCCAATACCTAGAGTGGGTCGTTGAAAAACTCCTAAAAGACCCCAGTGATGTCGATAAGCTCCCCAGAAGAGAAGAAGTTTATGTAAAACGAAGAGTTAAGAGAGGCTTGACATAATGAAGACACTTTATGTGATTCATGGGTGGACTTACACAGTCACTCCATGGCAAAAAACCATTGCAATTCTAGAAAAACACGGCATTAAAATTGAGATGCTACACGTGCCAGGTTTGACTTCTAAGTCTGACAAAGTCTGGACTATCGATCAGTATGTCGATTGGGCAGATCAAAATATCCCAGATGGCGCTATCGCCCTCGGCCACAGTAATGGCGGGCGGATTTTGCTTAATCTCCTCAGCCAAAAACCAGAGAAGCTAAAGCGTGTGATTCTGCTCGATGCTGCCGGAGTTTACGAAGAGTCCAAAAAACGCAGTATCGCCTATCGAGTTTCTAAGGTGATGTCCCCGCTCAAAAAACTCAAAGTCCTACGCAAGGTTTACCATAAGGTACTTGGCGCCTCAGATTATAGCCGGGCCCCAGAGAACATGAAACGCACTCTCTCTAATATGCTCGATAGCGATAAAAAGCTCGACATGGCCAAAGTTACTACTCCAGCTGCCATTCTTTGGGGCAAGCAAGACACCGTCACCCCACCACGTCAGGCGCTCAAGATGCACCGCGCCCTCAAGAACAGTACGCTCAAGTTTTATGATGGCTGGACCCACGCGCCATACATCTCTGATCCAGAGGGCCTTGCTAAGGCGATTTACCAAGTGTTAAAGGAGCAATCATGAAATACTTTCTAGGCCTTTCTGCGCAGTACTCTGGCGCCGATGTTTTACGTCATACCCTCACCTACGGCAGCGAGTATGATATTTCTGAACTCCGGGCTTTCTTGGCGGCGCATTATGGCGCCACTTACGATCACGTTGCCGTCTATGCTAATGGCCGCACCGCCCTCAATGTCGCCATTAAAGCCGTCACCAAGCGGGGAGGCAAGATCATCATTACCAGCCTTACTTGCTATGCTGTGGTCCAGGCGATCAAAGCCGCTGGCTGTGTGCCGATTTTTGCGGATGTCGATCCTAAAACTCTGCATTTTGGCAAAAAAGAGTTAGAGGCTGCTCTCGCCAGAGAGCATAACGTCCAGGCCGTAATTGTACAAAACAATCTTGGCATCCCAGCCGACATCGCTGGTATCGAAGAAGTCGCCAACGCTCACAAACTCGCCATCGTCGAGGATCTGGCACACTGCGCCGGCGTGCAGTATGCCGATGGCCGCGAGGCTGGCACTGTTGGGCGCGCCGTTGCGCTCTCTTTTGGCAAGGGCAAATCTATTGATACTGTTACTGGCGGTGCAGTCATTCTTACAGGCTCGCTAGATACTCCTGTTGCCCAGCCAACCAAACCACCGAAGTTTAAAGACAATGCTAGAGCTAGGTTGTACCCGCTGCTCAGTTTAATTATCCGCGGCCTCTACCACATCCATCCTAAGGCCGGGAAATACCTTACCTCTGCCCTTGTCCGAATTAAGGCCATCAAACGTTCCGCCGAGGGCGATGTTGATCCAAAAACTAGACTGACTTTTTGGCAGTGCCGTTTAGCTCTGTCTCAGCTCCAATCTTTGCCGCACCGCGGCCGTAAGCCAATCCGTGATTTTTATCTAGTGAACGACCGCGAGACGGTCCTGCGTAAGTTTGAACTTGATAACTATTTCTTTAACGAGATTTGGTACGACACTCCTGTTTCGCCAGAGCGCTATTTTCACAAGGTAGATTTCCATCCAGATGAGTGTCCGGTCGCCGCTAAAATCGCTCAGCAGATTGTTAATCTGCCGACTTATTACGACCGCTCAGAGCTAAAATCTGCCCTGAAGATTATCCAGCGCTATAGCGCAGAAGAAATTGAATTTGAAGAGCTAAAAGACGAGGATAATCTGACCGAAGCCGAGAAAAAAGCCAAAATCAAGGCCGAGAAAAAGGCCCGGGCCAAAGCTCGCAAGGCAGAAAAGAACCAAAAAACCAAGGGCGAGGCCGTAAAAACAGAGGATACCGCCGCAAAATCTACTGATACCGCCGAACATACTGCTGACGCCGATGAAAAAACCGACGCCGACAAAGAATCTGCCGACACCTCCAAGAAAACTGCAAGCAGTACTAAAAAAGCTATCAAAAAAGTTGCAAAAATCGCGAAGACAAAGTCAAAGTCTGACTCAGAGTCACGATCGGCGACCAAGCAAAAAGAGTCCCTTTCTGTTCTCGAGGAAAAATCAAGCCTTCTAGCTGCCGCTGATAGCCAAAAACAAGCAGATAGCGAGAAACAAGCTGACGGGAAAAAACAAGCTGACAGCAAAGAACAAGTTGATACCCAAAAACAACCTACTAAGCCAGCCAAGAAACAAACGACCAATCATCAATCTCAGGAGCAGGTCAAAAAACCAGCTAAATCCACCGCTGAGCAGACCGCCGACCAGCCAAAAAAGTCCAAAAAGGAACCAGTCATGCGCGTCGCTCCCAAGAAGTTAACCGAGCGCGAGAAGCTAAAATTAGAATTAGAAAGCGGCAGAAAGGATGGCCCAAGTGTCCTCTAAATTATTCCTCGGCCAAGCCTCAAACTACCGTGCCAAAGATATACTATACCATACATTTGCACTTGGGTCAAGTAAATGTTCTGATATACTCAAGGCCAAACTTGCAGTCCGCTACGGTACTACCCCAAACCGAGTATATCTCATGAATAACGGCCGCTCTGCTATCGCCGCTGGATTTAAGCAGCTTCTGCCCGAGGGGGGTGGCGTAATTATCAACGGCTTTACTTGCTATGCGGTTTTACAAGCTATCGAAGCGGCCGGCTGCCAAGCGATCTATGCCGACATCAACGAAAAGACCCTCAACTTTGACATTAAGACGCTAGCAAAAGCTCTTAAAAAACATCCCGAGGCTAGGGCTATCCTTATCCAAAATACGCTCGGCATTACAGTTAATATCGAAGAAATCGAAGTTTTTGCCAAAAAACACGGTCTGTTCATTGCCGAAGATCTGGCGCACTGCGCTGGGTTTAAATACCAGGATGGTCGCGAAGTCGGATCGGTCGGTAGTTTCTCTGCGCTCTCTTTTGGCAAAGGCAAATCGCTCGATAGTATCACCGGAGGCGCCCTCATCATCAATGATCGCAAACTCAAAAAATTTGATTTCCCAAATCAACGGCCAAGATTATCCGACACCTTGCGTGCCAGGTGGTATCCGCTGCTCGCTGCTATCGGCCGGGGTTTTTCTAAAATCGGCATCCAAAAATATTGGTATGGGCCGCTAATTAGGCTTAGGCTTATCGAACGAGCTGTCGACGCCAAATTAGACTTGTCTCGTCGTCCCGCCCACTGGCAAGCCCGCTGCATTTTGCGTCAGTTCGAAAAGATTGATCAAAGTGGCGTAATGCCAATTCGTACTCACCGCTTCGTCAAAAACCGGACCAAGCTAATTAATCTGCTCGATCAAAACGGCTATAACTTCCGCGAAGTTTGGTACGACGTGCCAGTTTCACCGATCCGCTACTACCGTCAGGTGCATTTTCCAGAGGCAGAGTGTCCAGTTGCTACGGCCGTTGCCGCCAAAATCATCAATCTCCCGACTTACTATCCAGCCGACAAATTAGCTCGCGCTTTTTCAATAATTGAGAGGTACGAAGCATGAAATTAGAAGCTCCAAATTTTCTGCAGTCAGATGTCTGGGCTAAAGTAAATGAGCTAATTGGCCATAAAGTCATCAAAGATAACCAGATTGTTATGATTGTCAAAAATGCTAAACGTGGGCGCTATCTTGAGGTGCCGGGTGGCCCACTAATAGATTGGCAAGACCAATCAGCTGTCGAAAGAGCAAGAGATATTCTTATCCAAACAGGAAAAAAACACCACTGCGCTTTTGTCCGTTTTCGCCCACAACTACTTGATAGCGCCAAGAACCGTCAAATTCTAGCCGCGATTGGCGCCAAAAAATCACCAATGCATCTAGCAGCAGAGCATACAGTCATAATAGATTTGACAAAAAGTCAAGAAAGTCTGTTGGCCAATATGCGCCGCCAGACCAGGTACGAAGTCCGTCGCGCCGATAAATTAGGCCTCAAAGTCGAAAAATCAAACACCAAAGAGGCGTTTTTAGAGTTCCACCAGGCCCAAAGCTCTACTGCTGCGCGCCAACATTTTGTCCCGCCAGATACCAAGACCCTGCTGGCAGAGCGCGAGGCCTTTGGCGAAGCCGCGCAGATTTATGTTGCTAAAAACGCAGATAGCCAGCCAATCGCCTATGGCCTAATACTGATAAACGGGGATGAGGCCGCCTATTATGAGGCCGCCAGCACCGATTTGAATCGCAAACTTCCTGGGGCTTACGCTCTGCAATGGCAAGTGATGAAAGATCTCAAAAAACAGGGAATCAAACGTTATAATCTTTGGGGTATCGCCCCAGCAAATCAGCCTAACCATCGCTACCACGGTGTCACTACTTTTAAGACAGGTTTTGGCGGCAAAGTGGTGACTTTTGTCCCGGCCCACGATTTAATTCTATCTAAAATCAAATATGCCCCAGATTATCTGGTAGAGATTATCCGCAAAAAAAGGAGACACCTATGACCAGCCCAGCTATTACTTTATCTGATGCGACTTCGCGTGAAGAATGGGACCAATTTGTCACTTCGCATGAGGAGGCCAATTTTCTGCAATCCTGGGATTTTTACGAATTTCACCTCAGTCGCGGTAAAAAAATCGTTCGAAGAATTGCCAAAAGCACCAAAACTAAGAAAATCATCGGCGCCTATGCCGGAGTCGTAGAGACCGCCAAGCGTGGTCAACATTTAGCTATTGCCGGTGGGCCGATTTTAGACTGGCAAAATCAGTCACTTGTGGCCGAAATGTTTGCCGACATGAAAAAACAGGGCATCATGAACCACTGTGTCTTTGTGAGAGTACGTCCACAGCTCGAGCGCTCCGATTTTGCCTATAAAATTTTTCGCCAAAATGGGCTGCGCCCAGCTCCCACATTTCTTTCTGTTGAACACGCTGCCGTACTAGATCTTCACAAAAGCGAAGCCGAGATCCTAAAAAGCATGCACCGCCGGATCCGCTACGCCGTCAATAATGCTAGAAATAAAGGTTTTGTGGTCGAGCGCTCGACTGACCCTAAGGACATTCACCAGTTTTATCAGATCCAGCTACAGACCGCTAGACGCCAAAACTTTGTCAGCTTTAGCGAAGAATACTTGACCAAGCAATTTGCCGCATTCTCTAAAAACGGTGAAGCTACCCTCTATACCGCTAAATATAACGGTGAGATCCTAGCTCAAAACTTTATGATTTTTTATGGCAACGAAGCCTCTTACCATTATGCTGTTTCTACTGAGCTCGGCACCAAATTATCTGGTTCTCCTATTCTTCACGTTGCAGCGATGGCAGATGCCAGAAAACGCAAAATCTATCGTTATAATTTGTGGGGCATTGTTGGCGAAGATGAAAAAAATCACCGCTTTTATGGCGTTTCGTTCTTTAAGCGCGGTTTTGGTGGCGAAGAAATCAAATATTTGCCGGCCCACGATCTTATCATCTCTCCACTAAAATACCAAAAAACCAAAATTATCGAGCTTATCCGCAAAAAAATCCGCCATACCTAAATCCGTCACACCTACCCCCCCCTTACTCAAAATTTTCATCTCAAAATCTTCCCAATTTTAAAATGCCTATGGTATAATAAGCATAAGTTTTAACAAAAGGAATAAATATGCCAAGAATTCGAAAATATGTAGAAAGTCACTGGCTTTTCTACGCCTTCCAGGGGCTAGCTAGCCTAGTTTTTGGGGGCTATATACTTTTTGCTATTAATAATTCAGTCTCTGAGTTAGCGGCCCTTGTCGGCATCGCCCTGCTCTGTCTCGGAATTATCGAAGTCTTTAACTTGCTCTACCGCAAACATTTTGGCGGCTCATTGGCGCTTTCTCTGATTCTGGCGATTTCAGAAGTTACCATCGCTCTCTTGATTCTCTTCACTAGAGATAACAACATGGTCTGGCCGCTCACCCTTATTGCCATCTACACTATCGGTCGCGGTATTTTAGAGATTGTCCTCAGTTTTGCCGCCATGACCGACAAGACCGACCGTTTCATGTGGATCGTCTGCGGCATTTGTGCTTGTGTTATCGGCATCGTCATCTTAAACTCCGGCGATTTTGTCAGCCCAACGGCCTTTATTAAATTCTTTGGTTCCTACATGATGATCTACGGTATTACTAATCTTTTCTACGGCATTCACAACCGCAACGAGCTAGCCGAAATCAAAGAAGATCGCGCCAAAAAGCGTCAAGAAAAGGCCAAAGCTGCCAAAGCCTCCACCAAAACCAGCAAATCTGCTAAATCTGCCAAATCAGCTAAGTCAGCTAAGACGTCCAAAACTACCAAGAAGTCTACTTCGAAATCTGCTAAGAAATCCATCAAAAAATAAAAGTTTTTTCAGCGAATATTTTACTATTTTTGCATAAGTTGTGCTATAATGAAATCTCAAGGAGAGCTTATGAATTACAAAAAACCTACCAAGGCAATTATCACCGATGCTGGCTTTGCCAGCCGCTATCTGCCGATCACCAAGACCATTCCAAAAGCAATGTTGCCACTCGGCAATCGTCCGATTATGCAACTAGTCGTCGAAGAATGTATTGACGCCGGCATCGAAGAAATCATCATCGTCGCCACACCAGACGGCGTCAAAATTTACGATGACTATTTCCACAACCAAGTACCAAAAATTGAAGCCCAGCTCGCTTCCCAAGGTAAGTCTGAGCGTTTTGCCCCTGTCAAAAAGGTTCTCGATTTTCCAAAAATTACCGTTATCGAGCAAGATCAGAGTCTGCCATACGGCAACGGTTCGCCAATTGCTTCCGCTCGCCAGTATATCGATGATGACGAGGCCTTCGTCGTAGCTTACTCCGATGATGTCGTCTTTGGCTCATCCGATATCAAGACTTTGATTGATTCTTACAAGGCTCATCCCGATGCCAAGTCTATTATCATCGCCCAAGAAATGCCGCACGAAGAAATGAACAAATATGGCGCCATCGAGTTAGCCGACACCGACAAAATGACCCTAAAAGACATTATCGAAAAATCCGACGATGCTCCAACCGATCTTGCATCATACGGCCGCTATCTTTTGACTCCAGAGGTGTTCGAGCATCTTGATCCAAAGAATCTAGGTAAAGACAACGAGCTCTGGACCGTCGATGCCATCACTAAGATGACAGAAAACGGCAATGTCTACGTCGAAAAGACTAAGGGCCAGTGGATGACTACCGGCGACCCGAAGAATTATTTCAAAGCTCATCTCAAATTTGTCAAAGATTACGAGAGCTACTACCCAGATATTAAACAATTTGTGGAGGATAATTAGAAATGAACGTTGCCGAATGGATTATCGTGGGGATATTATCGTTCACCCTTTTCGTGTTCTTAATTGTCGGGATCATCCTCTTTGTCAAGTTAATCGGACTAACAAAGGATGCTAAAGTAGTCCTCGCCAAGGGCGAAGACGTTATCGACAGGGCTCAGGATATCGCCGACAAGGCCCACGATATTGCCGACAGAGCTGAAGGAGTTGTCAAAAATGCCAGAAGATGGACCTCTGTCGGTTCTCTTGCCAAAAGTTTTGTAAAGCGTTACAATAGGGGCAAAGCAAGTAAATCATCATCGAAAGGTAAATAAAATGAACGAAGAAAAGAAAAGCAAAAAAGGCGGCGGGTTTATCTTAGGTGCAGCACTTGGCGCTATTGCTGGCGCCGTAGCTGGCGTCTTAACCGCTCCAAAATCTGGCAAAGAAACCAGAAAAGATATTGAAAGAGAAGGCAAAAAAGCCATCAAATCAGCCGAGAAAAAAATCAAAGAGCTAGAAAAACAAGGCAAACAAGCCGCCAAAAACATCGGTACCGAAGGTAAGCGCGTTGCCGCTTCGGCTAAAAAGACCGCGACCAAGACCGCTAGCACTGCCAAGAAAACCGCAGCTAAGACTGCTAAGACAGCTAAGAACAAAACTGCTGATACTCTAGAAAAAACCGCCAAAAAACTTCGCAAATAGTGCTATAATAGAACTATGTCTACGGAGGTGAAGCAAAAAGCCACTACTTCTGGCGCTCTAACGCCGGCTGATTTTGTCCACCTTCACAACCACACCCACTACTCCTTACTCGACGGCCTTACCAAGATCCCAGATCTAATCAATTTTGCCAAAGAAACTGGTATGCAGGCCGTTGCCGTCACTGACCATGGCACTATGTCAGGCCTAGTCGAGCTTTATAAAACCGCCCACGATGCCGGCATCAAGCCCGTCCTCGGTGTAGAGGCCTACGTTGCCGCCCGCAAATTGACCGACAAAGAGGCTGCACACGACAAAGAACGCTTTCACGTTACGCTGCTTGCTCAAAACAACCAGGGCTACGAAAACCTTTGTCGCATGATTACTATCGCCGAGACCGAAGGTATGTATTATAAACCTCGCATCGACCACGCCCTGATGGAAAAATACAGCGAGGGCATTATCTGTCTTTCTGGCTGTATCGGCTCAGAGATTTCTAGCAATATTCGCTACGGCAATCTCGACAAAGCCAGGGAACTGATCGACTGGTACGCTAAGGTTTACAAAGATAGATTCTATCTCGAGATGCAAGACCACGGCCATCCAGATTCGCCATCTCACTGGGAAGACCAAAATCGCGTTAATCAGGGTCTGGCTAAGCTCGCCAAAGAGAAAAACCTACCACTAGTGGTAACCTGTGATGCCCACTATCTCAAGCATGAGGACCAAGACACCCACGAGCTCTTGCTCTGCGTCGGCACCGGCTCCAACCTATCTGATCCTAAGCGCATGACGCTGAGGGACACTGAGCTCCACGTCATTCCGCCACAAGACATCATCGACCGCTGGGGTAAAGATTTTCCAGACGCGATTAAAAACACTAAAAAAATCGCCGAAATGTGCAACGTCGACCTCCAGCTCGGCCGTATTCTTATCCCTAAGTTCCCAGGCATCCCCAAAGGCGACGACGAGAAGTCCTATCTAGACAAACTGGTATTTCGTGGTCTAGTATTTAGATACGCTGGTAAAACCGAGGAGGAAGTTGAGAAACTAGATGTCAAAAAGTGCCGCGAGCTACTTAAAAAAGCCAAAAGAGAAGACGTCCTCGAGCGCATAGACTATGAGCTGTCGGTAGTTGATCGCATGGGCTACAACGGCTATTTCCTCATCGTCCAAGATTTTATCAACTGGGGCAAAAAACAGAGAATCGTCTACGGCCCAGGTCGCGGCTCAGCCGCCGGCTCAATTTTAGCCTACGCCCTGCGTATTACAGAGCTAGATCCGCTCAAATACGACCTGCTTTTCGAGCGCTTTCTAAATCCCGACCGTATCTCTATGCCCGATATCGACACCGATATCCAAGATACTCGTCGCGACGAAGTGATCAAGTATTGTACCGAGAAATACGGTCGTGGCCGGGTTTCTAACATCGTCACTTTTGGCAAAATGATGGCCAAAAACGCCGTCCGCGATGTCGCCCGCGTACTAGAGGTCCCCTATGCCGAGTCCGATCGCATTGCTAAGCTAGTGCCAGACCCAGTAATGGGCCGCCACGTCCATCTAGAAGATGCCATCAAAGACGTCCCCGATCTAAAACACGAATACGAGTCTAACCCCACCGCCAAAGAGGTAATCGATTTTGCCAGTAAACTAGAAGGCACTATCCGCTCGCACGGAGTCCATGCCTGCGGCGTGATTATCGCCCCAGATGATTTAGTCAAGTTTCTCCCGCTAGAGGTCGCCAAGAAAAAGGGTGCCGAGGGCGAAGAAATCCTCGCCGCCCAGTTCCCAATGACCCAAGTCGAAGAGCTCGGCCTGCTCAAGATGGACTTTCTGGGTCTCTCTAACCTTTCGGTCATCAATAATGCCCTGCGGATGATTCGCAAAGTCTACGGTGTAGATTTAGATATGTACCAGCTACCTCTGGATGATAAGCCGACCTACGAGCTACTCCAGCGCGCCGACACCACCGGTATCTTCCAGCTAGAGTCTCCTGGCATGAAACGCTATCTCAAAGATCTTAAGGCTTCGACTTTTGAAGACATCATCGCTATGGTCGCGCTTTATCGCCCTGGCCCAATGCAGTTTATCGACAGTTTTATTAAGAGAAAACATGGCAAAGAAAAAATAACCTATCTCCACCCTGGCTTAGAGACCGCTTTAAAAAGCACCTACGGTATTCTGATTTATCAAGAGCAGTTCATGCAGATTTCGCGCTCTTGGTGTGGCTTCACCGGTGGTCAGGCTGACACTTTGCGTAAAGCTGTCGGTAAGAAGAAAATCGACCTCATGAAGAAAGTAAAGCCCGAATTTATCGAGGGTGCCATTAAGGTCGGCGGCGCTACTAAAGAAATCGCCGAAACCTTTTGGGATCAACTTCTCGAATTTGCCAATTATTGTTTTAACAAGTCGCACGCCGCCTGCTACGCCTTGATCGCCTACTGGACAGCCTATCTTAAGGCGCACTACCCTGACGCCTTTATGGCCGCCCTGATGACCTCTGATATGCGCTGGACTGACCGCCTCGCTATTGAGATGGCAGAGTGTCAGCGGATGGGTTTGAGGGTGCTCGGCCCAGATATTAACGAATCTTATGGTGATTTTGCCATCGTTAAGGGTAAAAACACTATCCGCTTTGGTCTTTCCGGTATCAAAAGTGTCGGTAAAGCCCTGATCGAAGAGGAAGTCATCCCCGAGCGCGATAAAAACGGTCCTTTCGAATCAGTTTTTGATTTCGCAAAACGCGTCAATTCTACCAAATTCAACAAACGCTCCTGGGAGGCCGCCATTAAAACTGGTGCTTTTGACCGCTTTGGCAGTCGTGCCGATCTTCTCTATAATTTAGAGTCCATCCAAGCCTATGGCCAAAAATGTCAAAAAGACGTCTCCTCGGGCCAGACTGACCTCTTTGGCGCTTTCGGCGAGGCCGGTGCTATCCCCGAGCCAAAGCTTTCTCCCGCTCCTGTTCCTTCTAGCGAAAAAGAGCAACTTCTCTGGGAGCGCGACCTGCTTGGCCTTTATCTTTCCGCCCATCCTCTCGACAAATACGATATCTATTTCAACGAGCAAACCCACCCTTATTCAGAAGTGAATGCCGAAAACGATGAGAAAATCGTCACTCTAGGCGGTATTATTACCGATGTTCGTACTATTTTGACCAAATCTGGTACCAAAATGGCTTTCGTCAAGATAGAGAACAAGACCGCCGATCAAGAAATTGTCGTTTTTCCAAGCATCTTTGAGGTCGCCGGCGGCAAACTCGTCCAAGATAATATCATTAAGGTCACTGGTCGCGTCAACGCCAGGGATAAAAACGGCAACATCACCACCGATATTAAAGTCCTCGCCGAAGAAATCGAGCAAATTTCTGACGAAACTCTAGAGAACTATCAGAGTACTGGCGAAAAGCTCCCCGCTCCAGAAGGGTCTCAACGCGCTAGATACCAAAAGGGCTCTTCTACTAAGGTTTGGGCTACCAAGGTGTCAGGCGCGCCAAAAGCCACCTCAGATGGAAAATCCACCGCCAAAAACACTGCAAAATCATCTGCAAACAGCAATCCTACAGAATCCACCGCCCCTGTTACTCCGCCAGAGGACGATCGTAAAAAGCGTCTCTTTTGCCTCATCAAAGACCCAGATAATGAGGAAGTCCTCTCAGAAATTCGCCACCTCTGTGACCTCCACCCTGGTTCCCAAGAAATTATCCTCGTTTTGCAAGATGGCGATGATAAGAAACCTCTCCGTCTGCCATTCCGCGTCGATGCCTGCCCAGAACTTACCACCCCTCTCTCCGACCTCCTCGGCACCGACTGCGTCAAAGTCGTCTAAAGTTATAAAATCGGCCCCCGTCACATATAAGAAATAATTGTGATATACTACTAGTAATGAGGGCGACCCTGCGCCGGAGGTGCGAGGCCAAGCCCTCGTTTTTATTTGCGGTTTAATTCTCCCCAAACCTCCCAAACTGTGCTATAATGTACCTAATGGAAATCATATTGTCAATGCACAATATCCGCTCAACCTACAACGTAGGCGCCATTATTCGGACGGCTGAGGGCCTTGGCATTGAACAAATTATCTGCTCTGGCTACACCCCTTGCAGCAAAAACCCAAATCTCCTCCCCCACGTCGTAGACAAGATTACCGACCAGATCGAAAAAACCTCTCTTGGCGCCGAAAAATTCATCCCAATTATCTATATTGATGACATCAAAAAATCTCTAAAACGCTTCAAAGAAGACGGCTATCAGATTATCGGTCTAGAAAATCGCATTGACGATGGTCGCAAGTTCCGCCTAGGCTCGCCAGCTCTGCTTTCGCGCCTCAAAAACAAGGCTGTGTTGATTCTCGGCGAAGAAGTCTATGGCATCGACGAGTCACTTTATGATTATATTGACCTCTTTATCGAGATCCCGATGGTTGGCCAAAAAGAATCGTTTAATGTTTCTGTAGCCGCCGGAATCGCACTATTTTCTCTCAAAACGGCGGTCTAGATGGCTGCTCGTGCATCTATCATGCGAGATCCTGCCTCGCAGAAAGTTCATGTGACTGGTGCTCTGCCGAAGAACAAAAATGAGCGCGCCTACCTCTGTATTGACCTCAAATCTTTTTATGCCTCGGTTGAGTGCGTCGAGCGCGGTCTCGATCCAATGACCACTGACCTAGTGGTAGCCGACCCCGAGCGCGGCCAGGGCACTATCTGCCTCGCTGTCTCGCCCTCGCTTAAGGCTAAAGGCGTCAAAAATCGCTGCCGCCTCTTCGAGATTCCCAAAGACCTCGACTTTATCCAGGCCACTCCTCGCATGCAAAAATACATTGAATATTCTGCTGACATCTACGGTGTTTACCTGGATTTTTTCAGCAAGGACGACATCTATGCCTACTCTATCGACGAGGTTTTTATCGACGCCACTGATTATCTCAAACTTTATCAAAAATCTCCGCGCGAGCTGGCGGTGTTTCTAATGGAGGAAGTCAAAAATCGCATCGGCGTGCGCGCTACAGCCGGCGTTGGCACTAATCTTTATCTGGCCAAAATTGCTCTAGATATCATGGCCAAGCACGCGGATGATTTTGTCGGTGTGTTAGATGAAAAGTCTTATCAAGACCAGCTTTGGGACCATCAGCCCCTGACCGATTTTTGGCGCATCGGCCCTGGCATCGCCCGCAGGCTCGCCAAGCATCGGATGCGAACTATGCGCGATATTGCCCACGCCGATGAGGATATTTTGTATCAGATTTTTGGGGTGGACGCCGAACTTTTGATTGACCACGCTTGGGGTAGAGAACCTGTTACTATCGCGGATATTAAAAATTACCATTCTCGCACCACTAGCTATTCCTCTGGTCAGGTCCTGCCAAAAGATTACTCAGCCAAAGACACCGCGCTAGTGGTCCGTGAAATGATGCGCGAGCTCTGTCTGCGTCTGGTAGAGAACCACCAGCTTGTCTCCTCAATTACGCTATCCATCATTCCGGCCGATCTAAATAAAATTGCTGGAAAAACACCAACATCATATACTAAATTTCTCAAAAAAGCCACTCATAAGTTTATTTCGCCCACCAATTCGGCCAAAACTGCCACCAAAGCCGTAGATAATTTATTCTGGAAAATCGCCGATGGGAAGCAAAAATATCGCCGAATTTTCATCAGTTGCAACAATGTCATATCTGATTCTATCCCACACCAGCAGTCGCTGTTTGATGTATTAAGGCCCAGCGCACCTGACGAAAAAATCCAAGAGGCGGTGATAAGTATCAAGAACCGTTATGGCAAGAACGCAATTTTCCGAGGTGAAGACCTAGAAGAGTCTGCCACCCTGCGCGAGCGAAATAATCAGATTGGAGGGCACCGCAGTGGCGACTAAATCAACTAGGCCCAAGATGCCAATTTCCGAGCGCGCCAAGCAGTTCCAGCCTTTCTCCGCCCTCGCCGGCTTAGAAGAAGCCCTCGTCCGTAAAGAGCAAGAAAAAGAACCTTAATTATACCACACTTTGCTAAAAAAGTCAATATATGTTAAAATTAACAGAGAACAGGAAGGATTTTTGATGGAAAGATACAACCCGCAAAAAATTGAACAAAAATGGCAAGAAAAATGGGAGAGCGAGCAGACTTTTCGGGCTGCTCCAGAGGGTAAAGACCTGCCCAAGAATCAGAAACTCCCGAAGGTCTTTATCGCCGAAATGTTTCCATATCCATCTGGTGCCGGCCTCCACGTTGGCCACGTCCGCAATTTTACCATTGTGGATGTCCTCGCGCGGTTTTATTCTCAGCAACAGATGAATGTCCTTCGCCCCTTTGGTTATGACACTTTTGGCCTCCCGGCCGAGAATTACGCCATCAAAACCGGTACATCCCCTAAGGATGCCACCAAGACCAACATCAAAAACTTCCGTAAACAGATGAAACGCCTGGGCAATTTCGTTGATTGGTCGCGCGAGATTAACACCTCTGATCCAGAGTATTATCGCTGGACCCAGTGGTGTTTTTTGCAGCTTTATAAAAAGGGCTTGGCTTATCGCAAAGAGAGCTATCAGTGGTGGTGCCCAGTCGATCAGACGGTGCTCGCCAACGAGCAAGTAGAAGGTGGCTGTTGCTGGCGCTGTGGCTCCGAGGTCGAGAAAAAGAAAATGAAACAGTGGTTTTTCAAGATTACTGACTACGCCGATGAACTTTTAGACGATGTCGACCAACTTGATTGGCCAGAAAAGATCAAGACTATGCAAAAGAACTGGATCGGCCGCAGCGAGGGCGCGGAGATTGAGTTTGAAGTAATAGGCGAGTCGGAGCATAAGATAAAAGTTTTCACCACCAGGCCCGACACTCTTTTTGGCGCCACTTTCCTCGTCCTTGCTCCCGAGCACCCTATCATCTCAAAGATCGCTGACAAGAACGTCCTTCAAAAAATTGACCAGTATCGCACCGAAACTCTCAAAAAATCCGAAATTGAGCGCCAAGAGAACAAGGAAAAAACCGGCGTATTCACTGGTAGCTATGCCATTAACCCAGCCACTGGCGAGCAGATTCCAATCTGGGTATCTGATTATGTGCTGATGGGCTATGGCGAAGGCGCGATTATGGCAGTGCCGGCTCACGACGAGCGCGACCTGGCCTTCGCTGAGAAGTTTGATCTCCCTGTCAAACAAGTGATCGAGAAACCAGAAAACTCTAAAGATGATGATAAGTGTTACCACGGCGAAGGCAAGATTATCAACTCAGGTCATTTTAATGGCGAGCAGACTTCCGACGCTCGCGAGATGGTGGTCGCCTGGCTAGAAGAACAGGGAATTGGCAGTAAAAAAGTGACCTACCGTATGCGCGACTGGCTGATTTCGCGCCAGCGCTACTGGGGCTGTCCAATTCCGATTGCCTATGATGAAGATGGCAATGAGTATCCTATCCCAGAGGATCAGCTCCCAGTAATTATCCCTGATGTTGATGATTATAAGCCTGATAACACTGGCCGTTCAGCCCTAGCCAAAGCCAAAGATTGGTTAACCTTTGAGATGGAAGTAGAGGACAAAAAGACCGGCAAAAAAGTCAAAAAGACTTTGACCCGCGAGACTGACACTCTAGATGGCTACGCTTGCTCCAGTTGGTATCTCTGGCGATATGTCTCTGCGCACGATAACCAGGCCGCCTGGGACAAAGAAGCAATCAAATACTGGGCCCCGACCGATGTTTATGTCGGCGCCGATCATGCCGTCGCCCATCTGCTATATATCCGTTTTTGGTGTAAATTCTTTGCCGATCAGGGCTATTTGCCGTTCCGCGAGCCGGTTAAGACCCTGCTTTATAATGGTTACATCAATGCTCCAGATGGCAAAAAAATGAGCAAATCTAAGGGCAATGTTATAGATCCACTAGATATTATCGATCAGGGCTACGGTGCTGATACACTGAGGACTTACGAAATGTTCATCGGCCCTTACGATCAAGATGCTGCTTGGGACCCCAAATCCGTCGGAGGCGTATATAGATTCCTAAACCGCTGCTGGACGCTAGCTTTCGCGAGCGAGTTGGAGATTAGCAACGGGCTGGCGAGGGGTCGCACTTCTACTATTCGCCACAAGACCATCAAGAAAGTCACCGAAGATATCCACCGCCACAGCTTCAATACCGCTGTCTCTGCCATGATGGAATACGTTAACGAGCTATACAAGATCGGTGTCACGGATGAGGATATCATCACGCTTGCTAAACTACTGAAGCCTTTTGCACCACATCTTGCCTCAGAGATTCTTGAGTCTAAGGGTGCCGATGATGTCTGGCCAGTTTGGGAAGAGAAATATCTTGTAGAAGATACCGTTGAGCTAGTCATTCAAGTTAATGGTAAATTGCGCGCCAAGATTAAGGTGTCAGCTGATGATTTGGACGATCAGGCCAAAATCGAAGAACAAGCCTTAGCCGATCAAAACGTTCAGAATTTTACAAAAGGCGGCATTAAAAAGACTATTTACGTCAAAAAAGCCAAACTACTTAATTTCGTAGCATAGGCTGCGCTAGAAATTACGCCTATGAGAAAGGCCACCTCAAAAGGTGGCCTAAGGTACAGCAATACACCCGACCTAAAGGCCAAGCATACTACAGACTTGCCGTGTTTGCAGGAGCGGTATATGGCATCCGACCGCGTATTGACAGCTCGCCCAAAGCTTAGAAGACTCAGGAGTGATGAGCTCGTCTTCGAGGTACAATGGGAAACGGCCATCGGTTGCAGTGTGATAATTATAAGTGACACCATAGTGAAAGCGCACTCCTGCTATAATTATGCCATATCTCTTGGCATAATTGGAGCAATAGCGAAAGACATCCAATGAGTTACGTTTGACATCTATAGATACGGTTACTGGATGTGCTCTACCCACATACTTGCCACTATCAATTAGCTCTGACATTTCCTTGATAGAAAGAAGCTTATATCTATCACCGGAAAAGACCGCTGGAGTAAAAATCGGCTCCGGCAGCCTCTCTTGTGGAAGCATGCCATCAGGCAGATCTACGCCCCCAATTGTCCTTTTGCCAGACTGGTATTCTCTCAGAATATTACCAGTCAGATATGCCCAAGTGATACCTACAACTGGTAGCATCTGTGTGGCTAGCATCAAAGTACAGCGCCCTAAATAATGCTCCGACTGGAACTCCGTATCCATCTCCGAGTTATCAGTCCCGCAAGTTGAAGTATAGAATGAATCCAAATTTTGGTCGATAAGCTCTGACCAGAATTCCGATAGCCTTGTATCGAGCCGACCATCTTCGCTGTCTCTCGCTACTGAAATTACGTTTCTGCCCTCATTTGCTAGAAAGTATCTGCGACTTGCGCTACCTCGGATCAACTCTACCATAAAATCCCCCCTTATCTCTAAATCTACAATGGTTACGCTTTCATTTTAACATAGAAAACGAAACAAGCACAGCAAAAAATTGATAAATCATGCTAAAACATGAAAAATCAAAATGTCAACAGTTGCGGATAAGGGAAAACTGTGGTAAAATAATTCCAAATATATCAATATCAACTAAAGGAGCATATTAATGCCTGAACCTAAGAAACAGAGCAGCAAACGCAAGACTGGTCTCCGTCGGAGCCATCTGCGCCTTAAGCTAGCTCGCGCAGTTAACAAGAAATCTCCGGTCAAAGCTTTCGAAACCGCCAAGGCTACCCCTGGTGTCAAGGTCAAGACCGTCAAACCTGCCAAAGTCGCAGCGACCAAGCAGTCCGCGGCCAAGCAGCCTACCAAGACCACTACCAAATCAACTAAAAAGGCGGCGAAAAAATAATGGCAAGTAATCGGCACCTCGGCAGAATTATATCATTGCAGAGCTTATACGAATTAGAGTTCCGTAATAAGGCGGGCGATGCAGAAGCCGATATCAACACAATTATCGCTAAAAATATCGAGCCTTATGACAAGGCCCTCGGCGACACCGAGTTTGTTTACAATCTCACTACCGGCGTTGCGGAGAAAGCCAAAGAGCTAGATCAAGAGCTAAAACCTCTCGCCCCAGAGTGGCCAATTAGCTCTATCGCCGCTATCGATCGTAATATTTTACGCATGGGCCTATATGAGCTCAAATATTGCGGCGAACAAGTTCCACCAAAAGTCGCTATCAACGAGGCCGTTGAGCTTGCCAAAGCTTTCGGCTCCGATAATTCTTCGCGGTTTATCAATGGCGTACTAGGTACAGCCTTCCGCCAGATTGATCCAGAAGCCGCCACTAAGGACAACCATGAACAAAGAACAGCAGAAAAAACCGACCAAAAGTCAGCAGAAAAATCAGAAAAACCAGCCGGCCAAGAAGCAGGCCAAGAAACCGACCAAGCAGCTAGCCAAGAGCCAGGCCAAGAGCCAAGCCAAGAGCCAGCAGCCGGCCAAACGGCCTAATCTGACCTATCGCAGCCCCAAGGGTATGTTAAAGATTCCAGAGGCGCTGCCGACCAGTAATTACAAAGAGTCAAAGTTTTCGAGGATTTTTCGCAAAAAACCGGCTATCCAAGAGATCGTCCGCGAGCCGACCTCTGGCGGCATCGTCTTTCGCATAGCCAAAGACGGCAAAGACATCGAGATTCTCTTGATTCAGGATTCTAAAAACCGCTGGACCATCCCTAAAGGCCATATCGAGCCCGGAGAGAACGCCAAGCAGACCGCCATCCGCGAGATCGGCGAGGAGTCCGGTCTACACCATGTTGATGTTTTGACTTGGCTGGGCAAGATTCATTTCAAATATCGCCGCCAGGACAAACTCGTCCTCATGACTACGCAGATTTATCTGGTTCGCGCCCTCGATCAGCACGAAAAACCGCAAAAAGAAAAATGGATGAACGGCATTAGATGGTTTAGATTTTCGGACGCGCTCGAAGCTATCGAGTACGATGACATCGAAAAACTAATGTTGATCGCCAAGAAAAAAATTAGAGCAGGAGAGTTCAAGTGAACGGAGAGGTAAGGAAAGAATACCAAGATTTCGCCAAAGAAAAGTTGGGTTTTGAATTTAATGATATTATGCTACTAATTACCGCTTTGACCCACCGCAGCTATGTCAACGAGCACAAGCGCGCCCGCATTGATCACAACGAGCGTCTAGAGTTTCTCGGTGACGCAGTTTTGGAGCTTGTGACCTCTGATTTCCTCTGTCGCAACTATAATTATCCAGAAGGCGTGATGACAGCGCTTCGTAGCGCGCTGGTCCGCACCGAGTCTATCGGTGATGCCGGCAAAAAACTTGGCTATGCTCCGCTGATCCGTCTGTCTCATGGCGAGCAAAAGGGCACCGAGCGCGCCCACGAGTCGATTATTGCAGATTGTTTTGAGGCAGTTATCGGCGCGATTTATCTCGACCAAGGCTATGACACCGCGCAAAAATTTATTGCTAAACACATTCTTTCTAAGATGGACAGCGTAGTAAAAGAGGGCTCTTGGCGCGATCCAAAGTCGCTTTTCCAAGAGATTGTTCAACATTACGAAACCACCACTCCGCATTATCGCACCCTGGGCGAGACCGGTCCAGACCACGACAAGGTCTTTACTGTGTCTACCTATGTTGGCGATAAACAGCTTGGCACTGGCAAAGGCCATTCTAAGCAAGAGGCTCAGGCAATCGCCGCCAAGAAGGGCATTGATTATTATCGCAAAAAGTATGCAGATTTTGACAAAGTGATGATGTCTTCTCTGGAGCGTTTGCAGTAAGACGAATTTGTGAACCAACTGCAACACTGACAGTAATTTATTACTTGTAATTTTGTAAAAAATAGTCTATAATAAAGAAAATTAATTAATAAGGAGAACACATGCTAGCGATTCGTTTGCAGCGTAATGGCCGGTCGCATTACCCTACGTACCGGATAGTCGTCCAAGAAGCGCAGCGTCACCCTCTTTCGGGGCGCGTTGTGGCCGAGGTCGGCAACTACAACCCCCACACCAAAGCTACTACTCTCGACAAAGAGAGTGTAGAAAAATATCTTAAAAATGGCGCACAGCCAAGTTCTCGCGTAGTTCGCATTTTGAAGGCCAACAAGATTGCTCTTCCAAAATGGGTCAAAGAGGCAAAGCCAAAACACGCTGAGGCCAAGCACGCCGATAAGCTTCGCAAGAACCAGCCAAAAGAAGAGGCACCAGCGGAGGAGACTCCAGCTGAGGCAGCAGCTGAAGAAGCCCCAGCCGAAGAAGCAGCTCCTGTCGAAACTCCGGCCGAAGCTCCAAAAGAAGAAGCTCCAGCAGAGGAAAAACCAGCTGATGAATAAAAAATCGGGTGGCGATCTGTTTATTTTTCGGTCTGTCTACCAGATTTGAAAGCAAAAAATGTATATTATCGACGTTTACCGATTATGAAATCGCAACGAAATGAGTAGAAAGAAAATTTATTTTCTTTCTCGAATGAGGCAGCGATTTATCGCGTAGCAATACATTTTTTGCTTTCAAGTCCCTGACCCGAAAAATAAATAGGAGCCAGGACCCGATTTTTTATTCATATTTAAGCACTTGTGTTATAATAGACTTATTAACAATTAACCGGAGAATGAAATGGCAACCATTGACCAACAATTCGTAGAATACATCGTAAAAACCCTAGTAAACAACCCAGACAAAGTCATCGTAGATCGCCAGATTGACGAAAAAGGCGTCCTGCTTAGCCTTACTGTAGACCCAGAGGACGTTGGTCGCGTGATTGGCCGTCGTGGCGCTACTGCTCAGTCTATCCGTACCCTTCTTCGCGCCCTTGGCACTAAGAATGATGCTCGCTACAACCTTAAGATTGTTAACGACGAGGCCGCTCCAGCCGCTAAGTCTACTGCTGATGCAGAGACCGACAGCACAGAGGCTGCTCCAGAGGCCGACAACGCAGAAGTCGCCTCAGAGGCCGAACCTGCCGAAGCTCCAGAGCCAGATACAGCAGAAGCTCCTGCCGCCGACGAAGAAGAGTCTGACCCAGCTTCCGACCTCGCCGAAAAAACCCGCGCTGAGCTGGCTGATTACGACGATCTCGACATCTAGGGCTAGTTATAAGCAAAATGTCAATAACTAAAGAATAACTACAGAGAGAAACAACCCCCGCAGTAGCGGGGGAGGTTTTCATTTTTGGGATTTTTCGGCCTTTTTAGCCTCAGCAGCCGCTTTAGCAGCCTTCGCTGCTTTGCTGGCAGCGCGCCTCTCATCGAGAGCGTATTTCCGCCGGCAGAGCCAAGTCAGGTTCTTTGGCATGATATCTGTATTGAGTTCAGCCAATAGTTTACGAACCTGCTTCCTTAGCCACTTTACATAATTCTTAGTGGCTATGAAATTCCGCACCTGCCGTTTCTCCTTCTCTGTAAGAGGGAGGAAATATAACAGCTCCGACCAAGAGTTGAACTCCTCAAAAGAGTTATTCATCCTGGCTTTGTAGCTACGGACTACATAGTCGAGGTTGCTACCCTCAATCTCGTATTCGCCCATGACCTTCAGGACATCCTTATTTTCTCTGTCCCGATTGTCTCGCAGTTTCGTCGCCCATAAAAAGTCTCCGACTGCGTATGTTAGCTCAAGCAGAGAACTGTAATAGCACTGCAGAACCTGCTCAGCCGAAAACTTTTCTTTAAGTTGAGGATAAAGCTCTGCTCTGTCTTCAATCTTGAGGAAATTCTCTTGGGCGACCAGTCCGCGCCAACGATCACTCTCATAAGGTGTCGCCGGCCTTTCGTTATCTTCTTTACGGCGCTTTTTTCTACGATCGTCGCTGATCTCGGCTTCCTTTTTAGCGTTAGCTTCTTCTTTGGCCGCAGCTTCAGCTTCAGCTTGTGCTCTGGCTTCGGCTTCCGCTTTTTCTGCTTCCTCTGCCTGCGCTTCCAGTTTAGCCATATCGGCTGCGGATAAAGAATCGTCTTCGGGCGGCTCAAAACCCATTACTGCGGCTTCCTCCTGCTCGAAGAACTCCTCTTGCTCGCCGTCATCTGATGACGCGCTAACGATGCCATTTCTATCCCAATTTAAGTTACGATTATCCATATTGTTTCCCCCTTTCGTAACTATACTAACAACATAAATATATCATTATAATTATAGCACAGAATCGCAAAAAAGTCAAGATAGCTATTGACTTTCCATCTGTTCCGTGTTATAATGAAGCTGTTAATTTGTCTGTACCAACAAAGGAGGTGGAAATGTATGGAAAAATTAATGAAGCAGAAGGGCTTCTTAAAAGTAGAAGATAGGATGACGCTTCTTGATGAGCTCAAGAAGTCGTTCAGGCTGAACGACGCCGTCAAGGGCTACAACAGCTGCCTTTTGGAGCTGACATACGTAGCCGGAGACGTGTCCCGAGCAAAAAAGACTCATCCCAATCAGGAAGACGGCAACCTTCATCGGGCGCTAAAAGAGCTCGACGAGTGGCACAGGCTACTCGGAATCGGGGAATATGACGAAGAAGATCGCCAAGCTCTGGTCGAGTTTATGCTCCGGGCAAAGGACCGCGCTTGGATTAGGCAAAAGTTCGCCCAGAGGGTAGAAGGTTCAGATGAACAACATCAATCAATCGTCAACATCAACAAATTGATGAAAGACCGCGAGACCCTTGAAGCTTAACAGCTAACCGCGACTCCCGCTCAGGCGGGAGTTTTTGCTGTCGAGTCTGCCCTCTGTTAACAACCAAAAAACCACCTTGCTCTCAAAAGGTGGGTTTTTGAACAGATAAGCTCTCAACTTAGGTGTGTAAGCTGACTCGCAGTTAGCTTTCGTTCAAATACTGAACTTTTTTCATTTTATCAAAAGAATAAGCGGCTTGTCAAGGATCTTTTCATAAAAAATACCTCTTCCAGATAGAAAGAGGTATAAATGTGCTTGGCCTAGATGATTCCGCGAAAGTCCGCCAGGGAAGTGAAGCCTTTTTCTTTCATATAGCCTTCGATACCCTGTATGATTTCATTCATCGCGTTGGGGTTAGCAAAAGTTGCCGTTCCCACCTGAATTGCCGTCGCTCCGGCCATGATAAACTCAATCGCATCTTGCCAAGTACTAATTCCGCCCAGTCCAATAATCGGGTAGTCAGGGTCCTGCGCATGGACTGCTTTGGCGACGTCTCGTACCATCCTCAGGGCAATCGGTTTGATGCCCGGACCACTATAGCCAGCGCAAACGTTATCAAACACCGGTTTGCCGACTTCGATATCGATCGCTAAAGCCTGGAAAGTATTGACCAGACTAATAGCATCTGCTCCGGCCCCCTTAACTGCCAGTGCTACCCCGACCAAATCGGGCGCGTTCGGAGTTAACTTAACAATCAGCGGCTTAGCCGTTACATTTCTGACCTGCTTAGTAATGCTGCCGGCGTCTTCTGGTGTCATTCCAAAGGCCATCCCGCCAGCTTTGACGTTCGGACAGCTAATATTCAGTTCAATCATATCGACATCGGTCTTATCCAAAAGCATCGCTCCCCTGATATAGGTATCAGCAGAAGAGCCGCTCAGATTAGCTATCGTGACCGTATCAAGCGCCAGCATCTGCGGGAGCTTATGCTCGATGAAAGACTCTATCCCCGGGTTCTCTAATCCGATGGAATTCATCAGTCCCACCGAAGTCAGCTCGTGAATGCGGTTGCCGTCGTTTCCGGCTCGCAGTTCTAAAGTTAATCCTTTAGAACAGATACCGCCAAGCGAGTCGAGATCTATAATCCTTTCGTATTCTACGCCATAGCCAAACGTGCCACTGGCAGCAATCACCGGGTTTTTGAACTTTACCCCAGCGATCTCTACAGAGGTGTCGGGCTTAGCTTTCTTGCCTTTTTTAGCTGAAGTAGCCGCCTTCTTAGCAGTCTTTTCAATTGGCTTTGGCTCATCTTTATCAAAGAGCAAAATCTCCCCCGGGAACACCGGCCCATCTTTGCAACAGCGCTTGTTGCCTTCTGTCGTTTTGATAGTACAGCCGAGGCAGGCCCCCATACCGCAGGCCATATGTTGTTCGACACTAAGATAGGATTTTACCCCAGCCTCTTTGCAGATTGACTGGACATACTTAAGCATCGGCTCCGGCCCACAGGCGTAGACTACTGTATACCCTTCGTCTTTTAGCCTCTTTGCGTCTAAAACATCAGGCAGCATACCTTTTGCCCCTTTCGAACCATCCTCTGTTACGATCTGTGTATAGTCCATCAGCTCTTCATAACTGTGGTCAGAATAATTATAGGCGTAATGACCGCTAGCAATATCATCAAGAAAAATGCGACAGTAATAGCTATTCTTAAAACAAGCAAAGCAAGTCGGGTTCCAGTAATCTGGCTGATGAAATAGCTCAAGGAAAAGCGGATAAATCGGAGCAAAACCCATACCTCCGCCTATCACGCAGGCCTTATCCCAAGGATCAGGTATTGGGAAGCCGTTTCCAAGCGGACCTAACAATTCTATCTTTTCATCAGAGCTGAAAGATGGGATTGAAGATGTCAACTCTTCCGTCCCTGCCCCTCTGTTTTGTATATAAAATGTTATTTCGCCGTAATAATATGAACCGTGTTCATAACGTCTGGCGCTAAAAACGCTGATTGGCCGCCCAAGCAGACGAGTCGAATTTGGCTTTCGTAGTATGAAGAACTGACCAGGTTTTAGTTCATCTATTGATAGACAACCACAACACCAGGGAATAGCAATATCAAGCCTGAATATACCGTGTCCTTCTTGCCTATGTCCACTTACTACTCCAGTCGCAAAAAACGGATAATTTTTTTCGCACATAAAAATCACCTTCCTCTCTGTAAATGTGCAATAATTTTTGATTATCTTCCTTCATTAAAATAACATAAATTCAGGTAAAAGTAAAGGACAGTAGGGGCGGCAGCAAACTGAATTTCCCAGATATGCCTAGGTGTTTGGATAGCGTTATAGGATCGTTACAAGATAAGCTTTAGTATTATTGACTTTTAGCCCAATCTGTGGTATAATGGAAGCAATCTAAGTATATTATTTCAGTTTGAGTAAAATTGGAAGGAGGGGATGATATATGGATGGAACATTGATTTGGGTGGACAGCGAAAACCTCCTGTTCATTAATGAATTTGGTGAGGGTAAACATCTCACTAAAGAGGAGGCCATAGCGCTTGGCTACCAGTTGCCGGGCCTTGGCATGACTATCGCCGAGGATGATGGCAAGGCTGCAGACAAGACTATTTCGTCCATCGAGGAAAAGAAGGCCGAAATGGCTCTCGCATCTAAGCTAAAGCATCATTCACCGGCCGCCAGGTCGTCAGCCTTGTCAAAGGCCAAAGCCGAGTTTGACTCTCTGGCAAAGTCTAGGGACGAGGGTGAAGGCGAGACGGCAAAGCCCGGAGCGAAAGCTAATTCCAAAACCGAGGCAAAGCCCAAGCAAGCCAAGAAGGGCTCCAGAAAGTGGCAACCGTCTAAGATCTACAAGACCTCAGATTGGCACAACATGGAGTGTAAAAACTTCTCGTGCCAGGCTGAAAGGATGATTCTTTACCGCAAGGTAAAGACGACCTTTGTCCAGACGGTAGCCCTGAGGGGCTTCTACGCATGTGCATTAGAACTAACATATGTGCTAGAAGATTTCTTCTGGGCGGAAGGGCTAGAGAAAAAGATCGTCGACCATGTAGCAGGGGCGATGGAAGAAGCTAACGAGTATAATCTCGGAGGCAAAAATCTCAAAGCTCTGATCAGGCAGACGCGAGAAGCCTCAAAGGTCGTTATGGCCGAGTTCAATAAGTGGAGCAAGTTATTAGAGCTCCCGGCGCTGGATTCGCAAATCATAGGAGCGGTCAAGCAGTTCGTTCACGACGGAGAGCGAATTACTTGGGTTCACGAGAAGATCAAGCAAGAGCTTGAGAACCTCAACAGCTCCAGTGAGCCGAAGGAGCTTCTTCGGTTCCTAAAAGCGCGAATTCAGTTCGAAAAAAAGGAGCCGCTCTAGCCGCCAAAAAACTCAAAACCCCGCTGATGCGGGGTTTTAGAATTGCTTGTCATTGAATTGATTATTACTCTTCTTCTATACGCAGCGGATCGATATAAATAATCTCACCCTCTTGGTCAATATAGGTTTTGACCAAAACTTTGACCGACACTTTTCCCTCGGTCAATTTATAGCTTTCGGGGCCTTTAAAGGTGTGATATTTACGCTTTTCCTCGCTCAGGCAAATTTTTACCGTAAAAACATCACGGATTTTGCGATTGAACAAGCCTTCATCGGGTTCTTGCTTAATAATTCGGGCTGCAACAGGGAAATTATAGATTTCTTCTCCAGTCCTGACAGTATATCGTTTTACGTTCAGATAAAATACTAATTTGTTAAAAAATAACCTGAATATTACATATAAGACGAATGAGCAAGCGATAAGGAATATAGTCCACCCTACACTAAGCAAATTTGCTGGTGCGCTCAGCTTGAGGGTGTCAACCGAAAAAACTGGGTATAAAATTATAATAAGCATTGGCGCCACTATGATTATAGAAGCTAAGACAATAAGCCCATCATAATTTTTCCATTCTCTTTTCAAAGTCATAACAATCCTCCTTTGTAATGTGCGACAACAATCAAATCATCTACTTCATTGCATCATACTTTGTCGCAAATGTCAAATTATTTAATAAACGCGCTTGAATTTCCATTTTTTCCTTGCATTTTTAAAAATTATGCGCTACAATAGTTTTAAGAAGTAGTGTGTCCATTTTTTCTATGTTCTCTATAATGTAGCGAATTACAGAGGCGAAATGGCAGTAATCTTCGGCGCTGTAGACAGGGAAAAGCGTGGAGTGTACCCCTGTCAAAAAGATTATCAACACTAATAATAAAAGAGGTAACTAGTGAAAACTACAGAGAAGAACGGTGCCCGTGTATTCTTTACCGAAGGCGACCAGGCTCTTCCTATCCCTGATCTGATCGCGCATCAGAAGGACTCTTGGGAGGATTTTGTCAAATCTGGTCTCCGCGAGGTTTTCAATGAGCTCAACCCCATTGACGACTACACCGGCAAAAAACTATCATTAAGATTCAAAGATTACGAGTTCAAGGCTCCGAAAGAGACCGAGCAAGAGGCTAAGTTTAATCTTGCCACTTACGAGTCGGCTCTACACGTCAAGGTCGAGCTCGAAAATAAGGTCAAAGGCACCAAAAAAGAACAAGATATTTTCTTTGGTGTTTATCCTTGGATGACCGACCGCGCAACCTTTATTATCAACGGCACCGAGCGCGTGATTGTCTCACAGCTGATCCGCTCTGCTGGTGTGTTCTTTACCGCAGATAATGTCGGCGGCCGCAATTACTATGGCGCTAAGGTTATTCCTGGCCGTGGAGCTTGGCTCGAGTTTGAGACTGCCCAGTCTGGCGCAATTTATGTCAAGATAGACCGCCGCCGCAAGATCCCAGTTACGACTTTTTTGCGCGCCCTTGGTCTTTCTAAGAAGTCTGAGATCAAAGATGCCTTCAAAGGTCTCGATGATGGCGAAATCAGCTATATCGATGCTACTCTTGATAAGGATACTTCTTCTGGCCAGAGCGAGGCTTTGATTGAAGTTTATCGTCGTTTGCGCCCAGGCGATCTCGCCACTGTCGAGAACGCTAAATCTATGATCGAACGCACCTTCTTCGATTATAAGCGCTACGATTATTCCCGGGTTGGCCGTTTTAAGATCAACCAGCGTCTTGGTTTTGATACGCCAAACACCAGCAAATATCGCACTCTCCAGATGAAAGATTTGATTGCGATCATCGCAGAGATTATTCGTCTCAATAACACTCAGGATACCCCTGACGATATCGACTCGCTATCTAACCGCCGCATCAAGTTGGTCGGCGAGCTAGTCCAGCGCCAGTTCCGCCTTGGCATGCTACGCTTGCAGAGGAACATCCTCGACCGCATGTCGATGGCGAACGTCGAAGATGTTACTCCATCTCAATTAATCAATGCTCGCCCAGTCACTGCTGCGGTCAAAGAGTTCTTTACCTCATCTCAGTTGTCCCAGCTGATGGACGAGACTAACCCATTCTCAGAGCTCGCTCACAAGCGTCGCCTTTCTAGTATGGGTCCTGGTGGTCTTACCCGCGAGCGCGCCGGCTTTGACGTACGTGATACTCACCCGACCCACTATGGTCGTATCTGTACCGTTGAGACTCCAGAAGGCGCCAACGTCGGTCTAGTGCTCAACCTCGCGACTTATGCTCGCATCAACGAGTACGGCTTTATCGAGGCCCCATATCGCGTGGTCAAAAATGGTAAAGTCACCGATGAAGTCATCTATGTTGATGCCGCTTCCGAGCAAAACATGGTCATCGCCGACAACTCTGCTAAACTCGATAAAAACGGTAAATTTGTCGACGCTCGTGTCTCTGCTCGCGTGAAGGGTGCTCCTACCCAGGTAGAATCTTCTAAGGTCACCCATATCGATGCCGTTCACAAAGAAATTCTTGGTGTTTCGGCCTCTCTTATTCCATTCGTTGAGAAAAACCGTGTTGACCGCTCGCTGATGGCCTGTGCCATGCAGAAACAAGCAGTTCCTTTGCTTCGTCAGGACAATCCTGTCGTTGGTACCGGTATCGAAGGCGAGGTTGCTAAAAACACCTCCCAGCTCGTGCTTGCTACTGGCTCTGGAGAAGTCAAAAAAGCAGATAGCGAGTCCGTAATTGTTGCCTATAAAGATGGTGACAAAGAGTACAAGCTTATTCACTTCGAAAAGACTAATGACGACCGCTGTTACAACCAACGGGTGAAAGTCAAGCGTGGTCAAAAAGTCAAAAAAGGCGATGTTCTGATCGAGGGCGCCTCTGTCAACGACGGCGAGCTTGCCCTTGGCCGCGATCTCTTGGTTGCCTTTATGCCGTGGCGCGGTTACAACATGGACGATGCTATCGTGATTTCTTCTCGCCTCGTCCAAGACGACACTTTGACCTCCATCAACATTAAAGATTTTGACGTCGAAGTCCGTGAGACTAAGCTTGGTCCAGAGCAAGTCACCCGCGATATTCCAAATGTTTCCGAGCATTCGCTTCGCCACCTTGGCGACGATGGTATCGTAGTTGTCGGCTCAGAGGTCCAGAACGGTGATATTCTCGTTGGTAAAATCACCCCTAAAGGCGAGCAAGAGCTAAGCTCCGAAGAGCGCCTGCTGCGCGCTATCTTCGGTGAAAAAGCCAAAGATGTCCGCGATACATCTGTACGCATGAACGGTTCTTCTACCGGTAAAGTCGTCGGTGTTCGCGTTTACACCCGCGAGCAAGGCCACGAACTCAAAGCCGGCGTCTTGAAACAGATTAAGATTTACGTTGCCGAGATGCGTAAGATTGGCGTCGGTGATAAGCTATCTGGTCGCCACGGTAACAAGGGTGTAGTCTCTCGCGTCCTTCCTGTTGAAGATATGCCATTTATGGAAGATGGTACTCCAATTGATGTGATTCTTAGCCCAATGGGCGTGCCAAGCCGTATGAACCTCGGTCAGCTCTTTGAGATTCACCTAGGTATGGCGGCTCGCGCTCTTGGTTACAAGGTAGCTACCCCATCCTTTAACGGTGTATCGGACGAGACTATTTCTAAAGAGCTAAAGAAAGCCGGCTTCTCCGAAGATGGCCGCGTCCAGCTCTTTGATGGCCTCACTGGCGAACCATTCGAAGAGCGCACTTCTGTCGGTGTCATGCACATGCTTAAACTTCACCACATGGTTGACGACAAGATCCACGCCCGTTCTACTGGTCCATATACTATGGTCACCCAGCAGCCACTCGGTGGTAAAGCCCAAAACGGTGGCCAGCGCTTCGGTGAGATGGAGGTCTGGGCGCTCGAGGCTTACGGTGCTGCCACTACCCTTCAAGAGATGCTTACTATCAAATCTGACGATGTCTACGGCCGCGCCAAGGCGTACGAGTCTATTATTAAGCGCCTACCAATTGAAGGACCAAAACTCCCAGAGGGCTTTAACGTGCTTGTTAAAGAGCTCCAGGGCCTCTGTCTGAAGGTTGACCTGCTTGATCATGGTGATTCAGCCGATGCATCAGATGTAATCGAAGAGACGTCTCGTGAAATCGAGAAACAACAAGATGACAAATTAATTTATGCGCAACACGCAAAAGAAACCGAAAACGACATGGACAACTTATCTGATAGCGAAATGTCAGAGGTCGTCGATGACGAAGGTATCGAAATAACAGATGAGGAAGGCGAAGAAATCGTCGAAGAAGATCTCTCAGAAGAGGAGATCGACGAGGGTACCGTTGACCTCGGAGAGGAGTTCTAAAATGGCTTGGATGGATAACTTTATTTCCGCTTCCGACTTCGACTCAATCCGTTTGAGCGTTGCATCCAGTGAAGACATCTTAAACTGGAGCTACGGTGAAGTTTTGAAGCCAGAAACAATTAACTATCGTACACAAAAACCAGAACGTGATGGCTTGTTCTGCGAGCGTATCTTTGGCCCAGTCAAAGATATCAATCCGCACGACAGCAAACTAAAAGGCGTCCGCTCCCGCGAAGCTGCTGTAGACAAAGAAGGCAACCTTGTCACCAAGTCTATCTCTCGCCGCGAGCGTATGGGTCATATCGCTTTGGCTGCCCCTGTTGCCCACATTTGGTTCATGCGGGGCACTCCGTCAGCGATCTCATCTTTGCTCAACCTTACAGTCAAAAATATCGAAAAAGTCGTCTATTTCGCGTCTTATCTGATTACCGGTGCGGATGACGAAAAGATCGAACAGGCCAAGAACGATCTCGAGGCTCAGACCGAGGCCGCCCGCCAGGCAATTAAGCTTCGTTATACTGAGGCTGCAAAAGATAAAGAAGCCGATACCAAAGCTCTTGCCGATGCCGAAGCCAAGGAGATGGAAGAGCTTGAGACAGAATACGAAGCCAAGAAGTCTATCTTGACAAGTCTAGTAAAAGGTGGTGTAATATCAGAAATTGACTACCGCAACCTCGAGAACGAACACGAAGAATACGCCGAGCTGATTGAGGTCGGCATGGGTGCTACTGCTGTGAAGAAGATGCTCGACGAGATCGATATTGAAAAACTAATCGCTGATCTCAAAGAAGAAGCTGAGAACTCCAAGGGCCAAAAAGAGAAGAAAATCAGCAAGCGCCTCAAACTGATTGAAGGCATGCACGCTGCCGGTATCGACCCAACGGATCTCGTGATTACCGTTGTACCGGTGATTCCTCCGGATCTACGCCCGATGATTTCGCTCCCTGGTGGCCGTTTTGCTACCTCTGATCTAAACGATCTCTATCGTCGCGTGATTAACCGTAACAACCGCCTCAAAAAACTACTCGATCTCAAAGCTCCAGAGGTAATCTGCCGCAACGAGATGCGCATGCTTCAAGAGGCCGTCGATGCCCTAATCGACAACTCTGCCTCCCGCGGCAATCGCGTTGCTTCCTCTCAGAATGGCCGCAGAAAGCTTAAATCTCTTTCTGACCTCTTAAAAGGTAAACAAGGCCGCTTCCGCCAGAATCTCCTCGGTAAGCGTGTTGACTACTCTGGTCGCTCCGTAATCGTTGTCGGCCCAGAGCTCAAGCTCAACGAGTGTGGTCTACCAAAACAGATGGCTCTAGAGCTCTTTAAGCCGTTTGTCATTTCTTGGCTAATGGAGAACGAGCATGCCGCCAATATTCGTTCGGCTACTCGTATGATTGAGGCTTCCGAGAATATCGTCTGGGACGCTCTCGATGAGGTTATCAAGGGCAAATACGTGCTCTTAAACCGCGCTCCGTCACTGCACCGTCTCTCGATTCAGGCTTTCCAGCCAAAACTGATCGATGGTAAAGCTATTCAGCTTCACCCGCTCGTAGCTACCGGCTTTAACGCTGACTACGATGGCGACCAGATGGCTGTCCACCTACCTCTGTCAAACGATGCTCAGGCTGAGGCTCGCGAGCTAATGTCTGCCACTAAGAACTTGCTCAAGCCTGCCGACGGCGCCCCTGTACTCTCTATTTATCAGGATGTTGTGCTTGGTATTTACTACCTCACTTACGACAAGCCAGGCACTGCTACAGATGACGTCCGTCCATTTAGCTCTATTTATGAGGCTGAAATAGCTTACGAGCAGGGTTTGATCCATTTGCAGACCCCAATTCGCGTCTTTGCTAAGAAAGAGATCAGAAATACCACTCTTGGCCGCGTGATTTTCAACGAGATTCTGCCAGAAGATTATCCGTTTGATAACTCTGTTCAGACCTCAAAACAACTCAAGAAGGTAATGGCTAACATCTTTGACATGTACGGTGCCGAAACCACCGTTGCTATTGCTGACAAACTCAAGAATCTCGCCTTCGAGTATGAGACAATCGCCTCTGTTTCTACAGCTAAAGACGATTACCCAACTTATCCAGAGATTCAAGATTTTATTGCCGAAGGTGATGCCAAGACTGCCCTGATCCAAGAGCAATACGATCAAGGCTTAGTCACCGAAGAAGAACGCTACAGCCTAACTGTGGCCAACTGGCGTGATATCGATGGCAAGATCTCCGACTTCCTCAAGAGCAAGCTCTCTGACATGGATACCGATATTGCTGTGATGGTTAACTCCGGCGCTAGAGGTAGCGTTTCTAACATCAAGCTCGCCTCTGCAGAGATCGGCATCATGGTCGATATTAACAACAACGAGATCGAGCTTCCTGTTAAATCTTCTTATAAAGAGGGTCTTAACACTTTGGAATCCTTTATTGCCACTCGTGGCGCTCGTCAGGGTCAGGTCTCTACGGCTTTGCGTACTGCTGACTCCGGTTATCTCACCCGTCGCTTGGTCGACGTCGCTCAAGACGTCTTTACTACTGACGAAGTAGCCGACGATCCAGGCTTCGAAGTTAAAAAGGCCGAGGTCAAGGAAGCAGGCGTAGCCTTTTCTGCATGGATTTCTGGTCGCTACACAGCGGCGCCGATCCCGGATTATCTCGGCGCTGACGAGCTAATCACCCCAGAAATTGCTGCTCAGCTCGAGGCCGACGACAAGATAGAATCTGTCCGGATCCAGTCGATTCTGACTACTACCGCTGTTGAGGGCATTCCTCAGAAGGCTTACGGTATCGATATGTCTACCCGCGCACTGGTTGCCCCATATCAGCCAGTTGGTGTGATCGCCGCTCAGTCTCTTGGTGAGCCTGGTACTCAGCTGACCCTTGATACCAAGCACGGCTCTGGTGTGGCTGGTTCTGGTGCAATTGCTCGTGGTCTTCCTCGTGTTGAGGAGTTACTCGAGGCCCGTGCACCAAAAGGTCAGGCTTGGGTTTCGCCAATCGACGGCGTGGTAGAAATGTGGGAAGACAACAATATGTACATTGTTCAGATCAACCCGGAATCTGGCGAAACAACCCGTATCGAGCTAGAAGGTCGCAAGGCCAAGGTCAAAGATGGTGCCAACGTCAAGGCTGGCGATGTCATTGCCGCCAAGAAACTCGGCAAAGAGCCAATTGTTGCGCCATATGATGCCAACGCTCAGCTAGTTGAGGGCGCGATCATCTTAGTTGCCAATGCCGGTTCTCCAGTTCGCGTTGAGATTCCAATTGAGGCCGAGATGCTGGTCAAATCTGGCTCTAGCGTCAAGGCAGGCGACCGTCTGACTACCGGCTCCTTGAACCTTCAAGATCTCTTGAAATACAAGGGTAAAGAAGAGACTGCTCGTTACATCATGAACGATGTTTTGTCTGTTTATGCCGCTCAAGGTCATGAAATTTCTGCAAAACACCTTGAAATCATCGTCCGCCAGATGTTCTCGCGCGTGATGATTGAAGAATCTGGCGATTCGGATTTCGTGGTTGGCGACATTATCTCGCAAGCAGCCGTCGAATCAGAGAACGATAAGCTTGTCGCAGAGGGTAAGGCTCCAGCTAAATACAACCACCTGCTACTAGGTATTACCAAGGTATCTATCTGGTCCGACTCCTTCTTGTCTGCTGCCTCGTTCCAGGATACGACCCGTGTCTTGATTAACGCCGCCATCTCTGGCCGCGTCGACCGCCTACACGGCCTCAAAGAAAACGTCATTATTGGCCGCAAGATTCCTGTAGGTACAGGGGTCCACCCAATTATCGACGAGGCTTCAGCCGAAGAAGCAACCGAGCCATCTGCCGAAGAGCTCGACGAAGCGTAAGGAAAATTCTTAACAATGCCATATTTTTGCGGAGTAAGAGCGGATTCCACCTTAAAACAATTCAGCGAATTGTTTTAAGGCTGAAACCAAGATACGAGGAAGATAATTATAAAAACTTGTTTTTATAATTATATTACGAGTATCGCAGGTTTCTCATGGAGAAACCAAGCGACGCAAAAAATGGCATTGTTGAATTTTCCTTTATACCTCTTGCTAATTAGGAAATTCTGTGTTAAGATAAAAGAGTATATTCTTTTAAGGTGACACTAAAAGAACAACATATACATAACTAGACGACAGGGTAAGCCTTGTTTGTTTCCAACATTTTACCTCTGTAATGGAGGGCAAATATGAAACTTACTTGGAACTGCTCACAAGTCTAGCTTTGTGCATGTTGGGGTAAAACCACTTACGTGGAATCCTCATAAAGAATAGGATAAAAATAAAGGAAAGGACTAAGATGAAAGTCATCATCGGCACCAAAGTTGGTATGACCCAGATCATCGGCGAAGATGGTACTGTTACCCCTATTACAGTACTTCAAGCCGGCCCAGCCACAGTGACTCAGGTAAAAACTGTCGAATCAGACGGTTATAATGCTGTGCAGCTAGGTTACGGTACGGGTAAGAACCTGAGCAAGTCGGTATCTGGCCACGTTAAAAAGGCTGGAGAGAACATCAAACCATCGGTCCTCAAAGAATTCCGCACAGACGATGTCCCAGAGTACAAACCTGGCGACACGCTCACTGTAGAGTCCTTTGAGCTCGGAGATAAGGTTACTGTCACTGGCACCTCTAAAGGTAAAGGCTTTGCAGGTACAGTTAAACGCTGGAACTTTATCGAGTCCCGCAATACCCACGGTTTTAAGGGAAATATCCGTCGCGTAGGATCTATCGGCTCGATGTATCCTCAAAAAGTCTGGAAAGGCAAAAAGATGCCAGGTCGTATGGGCCACGATCAAGTCACGGTTAAGAACTTATCCGTTGCTTACATCGATAAAGAAAACAATCTCATCGGCGTCAAAGGCGCCGTCCCTGGCCCAAATAAGGGGATTGTAACAGTGGAGGGAAAGGAGTAATATGGCAGATTCTTCAAAATTGAACGCTAAAATCTTTGACCTCAAAGTAGAAAACCACGAGCTAATCAAGCTCGCCTACGATGCTTATCTTGCAAATTCCCGCAGTTCTCACGCTAAGACTCTGAAGCGTGGCGAAGTTCGCGGTGGCGGCAAGAAGCCATGGAAACAGAAAGGTACTGGTCGCGCCCGTTTTGGTAGCACCCGTAACCCTATCTGGCGCCATGGTGGTGTAGCATTCGGCCGTACTGGCAACGAAAACTTCACCAAGCATTTGTCTAAAACTTCTAAGCGCATTGCTGTGATGCAGGCTCTCAGCCTGAAGAAGGCCGATAAAGCCGTCATCATTATCGCTAGCCTAGGCGTTAAAGACGGCAAGACCAAAGAGGTCACCAAAACTTTATCTACAAATAAAATCACCGGAAACACCCTAATCGTTGTCCCGGAGAAAGACGATTTGACTATTCGCGCTACAAGCAATATTGCTTCTGTCAAAGTTGTTCGCCCAACCTATCTGAACGTCTTTGATATCATGAACGCGGATAACATCGTTATCGTCGAAAAAGCCCTTCCGATCATGGAAGAATGGCTACTCGGAAAGGAGGAGAAGTAGTATGGCAAGAGCAAAGACTACCGTAAAGACTACTAAAGCCACTAAAACTCCAGAGGAGAAGCCGGCTAAACCACAGTACATCCCACGCGCGACCGAGAAGGCTTATACCCTGCAAACAATCAGGACTTATAGCTTCCTCGTCCCAATGTCCGCGTCTAAACAGGAAATCGCTAAGCAAATTTCGAACAATTTCAACGTTACTGTTGTTGATGTACGCATTAATATCAGAAAAGGCAAAAAGACTCGCTATTCCCGCGGCAAACACGCCTACCCAGGCATCACTTATCGTCGCGATCGCAAATTCGCCTATGTCACCTTAAAAGAAGGCGATAAAATCGCAGTCTTCGAAGAGCCAGAGGATGAAAAATCCAAAAAGGCTTCTTCCGATAAAAAAGCTGAAAAAGCCGATAAGAAAGCTAAAAAGGCAGAAAAGAAAGGGGATAAATAATGGCAATTAAACAATATCGCCCAACCACCCCTGCTCAGCGCGGTAAAACCACCCAAGATTTCGACCAGATTACCACAAGAAAACCGCTTAAGTCACTTACTCGTGCCAAAAAGCAGCAAGCTGGTCGCAACAACCAGGGTCGTATTACCGTTCGCCATCGTGGTGGCGGCGTCAAGCGTCACTATCGCTTGCTTACCCATAACCTTCCAAAAGATCTCAAACTCACTATCGAAGAGATCGAGTACGATCCAAACCGCTCAGCTCGTATTGCTAGAGTTAAGGATCAGAATGGCGTTTACTATTACGTGCTCGCCGCTAAAACTATGGCAAAAGGCCAGACTTTCTCTACTGGCGACGAGGTTGCAATCGAAGATTCTAACCGTCTTCCACTTGAGAATATCCCAGTCGGTACCTTTGTCTATGCTGTAGAGCTTACTCCGGGTCGCGGTGCTCAGATGATCCGTGCCGCTGGTACTTCTGCACAGTTAATGGCCAAAGAGAATGGCTACGCTACTCTCAAGATGCCATCCGGCGAGGTGCGTAAAGTCTTGGCAAGTTGCCAAGCCTCTATCGGCACCGTCGGTAATGAGCAACATCAGAACGTCAAAATCGGCGCCGCCGGCCGCACCCGCAGAAAAGGTATTCGCCCAACCGTCCGTGGTGTCGTCATGAACGCCGCAGATCACCCGCATGGTGGTGGTGACGGTGGTCGCCATGGTTCTGGTAAAGCCCCTCGCACTCCTTGGGGTCAGCTCACCTTAGGGTATCGTACCCGTCGTAATAAGAAGACTAATAAAATGATCGTGCGCAGTCGCCACGAAGGAAAGAGGAGATAATCTATGAGTAGAAGTCTCAAAAAAGGGCCATTTGTAGATTACAAGCTACAGAAGAAAATTGAAGCCCTGTCAAGCGACGATCGCACCGTAATCAAGACTTGGGCGCGCCAGTCTACTATCTCCCCAGAGATGGTCGGCCGCACCATCGCCGTTCACAACGGCAGAGTCCATGTTCCTGTGTTCGTCAGCGAAAATATGGTTGGCCACAAACTCGGTGAGTTTGCTCCAACCCGTAAGTTCCGCCGTCACGGTGGTAAGAAGGCAGCTGAAGCCGCGAAAGGAGCCAAGTAATGGAAAATACTCATTTCGCGCACGCCTATATCAAGGGTGTTGATAGCATGCCAAGAAAAACAAGCGTAGTTGCAAGCCTAGTCCGCGAACGCTACGTGGCTGATGCTCTCGTTATCCTAGAGCATACCCCGCGTCGCGCCGCTCGCGCCGTCAAGAAAGCAATCGAATCAGCCAATGCCAACCTGTTAAATAGTGGCGTTTCTATCGATCCGAAAACTATCCGCATCGCTAGAATCTCTGTTACTGCTGGCACTCGTATCCGCCGATACGTCCCTGCTTCTCGCGGCCGCGCACTTCCATACGAGAAGATTTCTTCCAACATCTTTGTCGAAGTTGCCGGAGAAGAAAAGGCCAAGAAAACTACATCTAAAACTGACGACAAGTCAGGGAAGGAGAAGAAGTAATGGGCCAGAAAGTAAATCCTTTATCTTATCGTCTCCAGCTCAGTAAAGATTGGTCATCTAAATGGTTTACCAAGAAGACTGATTTCAAGAAATGGCTGATTGAAGACGCCAAGATTCGCGAGACCATTGAAAATCGCTTCAAGACTCGCCCAACTATCGCCAAAATCAACATTGAGCGCAGCTCTAATCTCACTACGATCACTATCTTGACCGCCAAAGCTGGCGCCGTCATCGGCAAACAGGGGTCTGGTATCAACGAGCTAAAGCGCGAACTAGAGAAGTTTACTTCTCAACCTGTTCGCCTCAATGTCGAAGAAGTTAAAAAACCAGAGCTAAACGCTAAACTAGTCGCCGAGAACATCGGTTTCCAGCTCGGCAAGCGCATGAATTTCCGTCGCGCCGTTAAAATGGCCTGCCAGTCTACCATGACTGCCGGCGCCAAAGGCGTACGCATCGAAGTCGCAGGCCGTCTAAATGGCGCAGAAATGTCCCGCAGAGAGAAATTTATCGAGGGCTCCGTTCCTCTACATACTCTCCGCGCTGATATCGATTTCTACTGCCATCATGCCCCTACTACGGCTGGCATCGTTGGCGTAAAGGTCTGGATCTATAAGGGGGAGAAATAATATGGCTATTCTATTACCAAAGAAAACACCACATCGCAAAGTCCGTATTGGCAAGAACAACGGTAGAGCCACTCGCTGCAACAAAGTAGACTTTGGTGAATTCGGCTTGATGTCTCTAGATAACGAGCGCGTCACCTCTCGTCAGATTGAGGCAGCCCGCCAGGCTATCAACCGCTATGTCAAACGCGGCGGTAAAATTTGGATTCGTATTTTCCCGCACACCCCTGTCACCAAGAAACCTCTTGATGTCAAGATGGGTGGCGGTAAAGGCGAACCACAATTCTACGTTGCAAAAGTTAAAGCTGGTACTATGATGTTTGAGATCGCAGGCGTCACCGAAGCTCAAGCTCGTGAAGCTCTTCGTCTCGCATCGCATAAGCTGCCAGTCCGCTGCAAGATTATTAAGAAAGAGGAGTTTTAGTTATGGCAAAAACATTAATCGGTCTCGTTTCTTCCGATAAGCGTGATAAGACCATCACTGTCTCTATCGCTTCTCGCGAAACGCATCCCCTCTATCGCAAGCAGTATACTAAAACTCGCAAATATACTGCCCACGATGAGAAAAACGAAGCTCATGTCGGTGATAAAGTCGAAATCGCCGCTTGCCGTCCTTTCTCTAAGACTGTTTGCTATAACTTAGTAAAAATCCTAGAGAAATCACACGGCTCAATTACTCTAAAAGATAACGTCAACGAAGTAGATATGCCTGAAAAGGTCGGCGCTGACGCCGAAGCTAAGGCCGCAAAAGCCAAGGCCGAAGCTGAAGCTGCCGAAAAAGCTGCAAGCAACGCTTCTACTTCGGACGAGGAGGAGAAGTAACATGATCCAACAGGAAACTAGATTAAAAGTTGCTGATAACAGCGGCGCCAAAGAACTTGGTGTAATCCGGGTCCTAGGTGGAACTCGCGCTCGTTACGCTCGAGTCGGTGATGTCGTCACCGCCAGTGTTAAAGTCGCGTCTCCTACTGGCAACGTCAAGAAAAAAGCCGTTGTTCGCGCTGTTATCGTCAGGACTCGCGCCCAGATTCGTCGCCCGGATGGCTCCACTATCCGTTTTGACGACAACGCTGCAGTCCTTATCAATGATGACAAAACCCCTAAAGGCACACGTGTTTTCGGACCAGTCCCCCGCGAACTACGTGAGCGTGGATATTCCAAGATTATTAGCTTAGCACCGGAGGTACTCTAATATGGCACAGCATCTAAAAACTGGTGACAAAGTCAAAATCATCGCTGGTGACAACAAAGGCAAAACTGGCAAAATTGTCAAAGTTGAGCCAAAAAACCACAAAGCCATGATTGAAGGAATCGGTATCCGCGAGCGTCACCTTAAGAAAACCCAGTTCAACCCAGCTGGTGGCAAGAAAACCATTCATGTTGGCATTGATCTTTCCAATCTTAAAAAGGAGGGTAAATAATGGCAGAAGCAAAATATACCCCAAGACTAAAGTCTGAATATGAGGAAAAATTCGTCAAAACTTTGATGAAAGACCTCAGCATCAAGAATGCTAACTTGGTTCCAAAACTAGAAAAAGTGGTAGTATCATGTGGCGTTGGCAAAAAACGCGACGACAAACGCTTTACCGAGACCGTCGAGCTTACTCTCGCCAAGATCACTGGCCAGGCAACTACTTCTCGTATGGCCAAGAAGTCGATTGCGGGCTTCAAGATCAGAAAGGGCATGGGCGCTCCTATTGGTTACCTCACTACTTTGCGTGGCGTTAAGATGTACGAGTTTGTCGACCGCTTTATCAACGTGGCCTTGCCGCACGTCCGTGATTTCCACGGCGTTTCGAGAAACAGCTTTGACAAGCAAGGTAATTACAGCGTCGGCCTTAAGGAGCAGACTGTCTTCCCAGAGATAACCTTTGAAGACGCCGCTGTCATCCACGGCCTAGAAGTCACATTTATTATTAAAAACGGATCTAAAGAAGGGAGCATGAGATTGCTAGAGCTATTTGGAATGCCGTTTGAGAAGGAGGGCAAATAATATGGCTAAGAAATCAGCAGTCCTTCGCGATCAAAAACGGCAAAAAATGTACGACAAATATAAAGATAAACGCGCCGCATTAAAGGCCGCTGGCGACCTAGAGGGTTTACAGAAATTACCTCGTAATTCCAGCCCAACTCGCCTTAAAAATCGCGACCTCTTAGATGGCCGCCCACGCGGTTATATGCGCCGTTTTGGCCTTAGTCGTATCAATTTCCGCGAAAAAGCAAGCAAGGGTGAAATCCCTGGCGTAACAAAGAGTAGCTGGTAAGGAGAAAGGAGAATTATGTCATTACAATCTACTGATCAAATCGCTGACCTGATTACCCGCATCCGCAACGCTATTCTGGTTAGCAAAAATGAAATCACTGCCCCGACTTCCAAACTCAAGGTAGCCGTAGTCGAGGGTCTCAAGAAAAATGGCTACATCGCAGATTACAAGATTGAAAAATCCCACCCACGCGACACATTGCGCGTGATCATCTGTGGCGAGAACGAAATCGCCAAAATCAACGAGATTACCAAAGTTTCTAAGCCAGGCCGCAGAATCTATACTGCAGCTGATGACATCCCGACCGTCAAATCTGGTCGCGGTATCGTCCTCATCTCTACCTCCAAAGGTATCATGAGTGGCCAGGAGGCCAAAAAGCAGCGTCTCGGCGGAGAGATCCTGGTCAAAGTTTGGTAATTGTGTTATAATAAGTTAAATAATAAAGGATTAAATATGAGTCGAATCGGAAAACTACCTGTGGAGATTCCTGCAGGCGTGACAATTACGGTCGGCGACAAAGAAATCACTGTCGCAGGGCCAAAAGGCACGCTGCAAGTTCCTGTTCAGGAAAACACTACCACTAAGGTAGAAGAAAACAAAGCCGTTGTTACCCGCAAAAACGACGAGCCAAAGTCTCGCGCTTGGCATGGGCTTCAGCGCGCTTTACTAAATAATGCTGTAGAAGGCGTATCTAAAGGTTTCGAGAAAAAGCTCGAAATCAATGGTGTTGGTTACCGTCTTTCTGGCGGCGGCAAACAGATTGAGATGGCTCTCGGCTTTTCTCACCCAGTGAAATACACCGCGCCAGAAGGCATTGAACTAAAGGTCGACAAAATGCAGATTACAGTTTCTGGCATCGACAAGCAAAAAGTTGGCCAAACAGCTGCTGAAATTCGTGCACTAAAGAAACCAGAGCCATACAAGGGTAAAGGCATTCGCTATGTTGGCGAATACATCATCCGTAAGGCTGGAAAGGCAGGTAAATAATCATGAAAGCAGAATACCGCGCAAATCGCACTCGTGCTAAAATTCATGGCACCGCTGCTCGTCCTCGTTTGACTGTACATATCAGCAATATGCATATCACTGCACAGGTCATTGACGATGACAAAAAGGTGACACTAGCTTATGCTACCACTGTTGGCAGTAAGCTATCCGGCACTAAGACCGAAAAAGCTGCCGCTATCGGCAAAGAAATCGCCGAAAAGGCTAAAAAAGCTAAAGTAAAGGCCGTAGTCTTTGACCGTGGCGCAAACGCTTATGCAAGGCGCATGTCTGCTCTCGCAGATGCTGCTCGCAAGGAAGGATTGGAGTTTTAATATGGCCGAGAATAATAATCAACCAAAAATCATCAATAAGTCCGGTACTCTAAAGATGACCGACGAGACCGCCGCTTCTCGCAAACCACGCGATATAGCTGGTCGTCCGTTTGATCGCCGGAACAATCGTCGTCGTGGCGGCGTCAAGGCTGACGTAGCACCAAAAGAGTACGACGAAGTCACTATCAATATTGACCGCGTATCTCGCACCGTCGCTGGTGGTCGCCGTATGCGCTTCAAAGCATTGGTCGCTATTGGCAACCATAAGAATAAGATTGGCGTTGGCGTAGCAAAAGGTAACGATGTCACCTCTGCTGTCCAAAAAGCCACCGCTAAGGCAAAGAAAAACCTAGTCGAGTTTGCTATGGATGGCGAAACTATCTGCCACGAGGTAGAAACTAGAGAAACTGGCGCTCATGTTTTGATGAAGCCAGCTGCTCCTGGTACTGGTGTCATCGCCGGTGGAGTCGTCCGTTCGATTATTGGTCTGACCGGTGTTAAAAACCTCATTTCTAAGAGCCTCGGCTCTACCAATAAGGTCAACATCGCCTATGCCGTAGTTGAAGGCTTGCGCCAGCAGGTTCCACGCAAAGATTGGGTCAAAACCGACGAGGCTAAGAAAGCCAAAAAGTCCGAAACTAAAAAAGCTGAGACTAAAAAATCCAGCAAAAAGGAGGACAAGTAATGAAATACAACGATCTAACAGTTAATAAAAATACTCGTCCTACCCGCAAAGGTCGCGGTATCTCCGCTGGACAGGGTAAGACCGCCGGTCGCGGCACCAAGGGTCAGAAATCCCGTACTGGTCACCGTAAGATGCCAGCAGGATTCATGGGTGGTCAACGCGCTATTATGCAGGCCGTACCAAAGCTCAAAGGTTTTAAATCTATCCACAAAAAGGCTGAAGTCGTCTATACTGATCGCCTAAACGAGCTTAAAGGCAAAGTGGATAATTTCGCTCTCTTCGAGGCTAGCATGATTTCTACACCTTTTGCCAAGGTTAAAGTGATTACTCGCGGCGAGATTACTTCTAAGATTGATCTAGAGACTCAATATGCTTCTAAGACTGCTGTAGAAGCCATCAAAAAAGCTGGCGGCAGCTTCAAAGCTGTGCCTGTTCCAGCCCAAAAAGTTGCCGAAGACAGCCGCAAGGGCAGCAAACGGACCAAGAAATAAGCCCAGCCAAACAGATCAAATATTGACATTTTGCTCAAACTGTGGTATAATGTAAATATTGATACAGAAAATCCCCATTCGAGGGGATTTTTTGTAAAAAACCCTCAAAAACCATCGCAAAAAAGACGATTCTGTGATATTATAGATAGAGAATTCAGAGTTAGATCATGCATTTTACGACTATTTTTAAATCACTCAAGAATAAAGACATGCTCAAGCGCATTCTAATTGTGCTCGGCATTATTGTTGTCTATCGTTTTCTGGCGCACGTGCCAGTCCCATTGGGTGATTCTTCCACCTTCAAAGAAGCAGTAGAGAACTTACTCAGCAAGTCCGATTTTTCCAGTTTTCTCAATCTTATTTCTGGTGGCGGCCTTACCTCCCTTTCGATTATCCTAGTTGGCCTCTCACCGTTTATTACTTCATCTATCGTTGTCCAGCTCATCACTAAGGCTATTCCTAGCCTAGAGGAGCTATCCCAAGATGGCGAGACCGGCCGCCGTAAGATTAATCAGTGGACTCGCCGCCTTACCGTACCGCTAGCCATCGTCCAGTCTTTTGCCTATATTTTCATTCTCAAACAGACAGCGCTAGCTAATACCGCCTCTACTGTGGAGCTCAGCGGCATGCAGTGGGCTCTAGCTATCACCTGTATGACAGCCGGCTCTATTGTTCTGATGTGGCTCGGCGAGCTTATCTCAGAACAGGGCATTGGCAATGGTATCTCCATGGTGATCTTCGCCTCTATTATCTCCCAGTTCCCAAACACATTCGCTACTCTTACCTCCACCCTGTTTGATACTAGCGCTGGCAACCTCTCGGTCTTTGGCTGGTTTGAGCTACCGGTCAACCCGACGGTCTTTTGGATTTGCCTAGGCTTCCTAGTGGCGCTAGTCATCGTCGTCTACCTCTTAATCAAACTCAACGAAGCTCAGCGTATTATCACGATTAATTATGCTAAGCGCGTTCATGGCAACAGTAGCTACGGTGGCATCAAATCTATCCTGCCAATCAAGCTGATCGCGGCTGGCGTCGTCCCAGTGATCTTTGCTACAGCCTTCCTCTCTTTGCCAGCTCTGATTGGCCAGTTAATCACTACTTTTGACGCCGGTAACGAGTTCGGCGCTAATCTCGTCAATCTCTTCTCGGCTCCTTCTGCCTCTAACTTTGCCTCTCAGTATCCAAACGGCATCACCGGCCAGTGGTTTATCTATCCAATCATGTACTTTATCCTAGTAGTAGCTTTTACCTATTTCTACACTTCTATCATCTTCAACACCAACGAGTTCGCCGACAATCTCCAGAAACAAGGCGGCTTTATCGAGGGTGTCCGTCCTGGTGCTACCACTGCTGATTATCTCAAAAAAGTCGTTAACCGCCTTAATTTGCTCGGCTCACTCTCCCTTGGCCTGATCGCTATGCTGCCATTCGTCACAGATTACATCTTTATCATTACCTTAGGCTATCCAATTGGCCTATCTATCTCTGGTACAGGTCTTCTGATCGTGGTGACGGTGGCCCTCGAAAGCCTCCGCCAGCTAGATTCGCGCGCGCTAATGGTAACCTACGACGATTATAAGTAATGGCTCTGAAATTTAACTGGAAGAAAAATCTTCCCACAATCATCTGGGGTACGATTCTGCTAATACTTGCTATTTGCATAATTCGTGTTGCAGTATGGGAGCATTTCTATTATGCCGGCATGGAAGGCCGCACTCGTGCCACCGCCGTAGATAATACCATCGCTCCAGAAGACACCGATGCTAACGTCGACGAGACCCAGCGTACCGAGGCTGATAAGCTCGCCTGGCGCGTCTCCCCCGAGAAGCCCCGTTTTCTCTCTATCGAAAAACTCGGCATCGACCGCGCTCGCGTCACCGAGGTCGGCCTCAGCAACATCGGCCGCTTGCAGACACCGAACAATATCTTTGATGTCGGCTGGTACCGCTCTTCAGGCAAGCCTGGCGAGGGTCGCACTCTTTTGATCGACGGCCACAATGGCGGCCCAAATCTCGAGGGCGTATTCAAGCATCTCCCAGATCTAGTCGCTGGCGACATCATCGTTATCGAACGTGGCGATGGCAAATTCTTCCGCTATGAGGTAGTAGAGAACGAAGAAGTCCCTCTCTCCGAGGCTGACAGTCGTATGTCTAAGATGCTAACTACCCCTGTAAGTGGTAAAGAGTCTCTCTCTATCATTACTTGCACTGGCGCTTGGTCCCAGGTCCAAAACACCTATCTTTCTCGCCAATTCCTCCGCGCCGTTCTCGTAGAAGACGATACTAATTACACACCAACTACGATCGAAAACGAACTCCAAAAGCAACGCGACGAAAAAGCCAAAAAAGCCACCGAAGAATCTCAAAAATCCAGCGAAGAAAGCTCCGAGTAGCACGTAGAATCCACCCACACCATCTACCAACTACTCACTGACTCCACTGGACCAAACCTTGTGCTGAGCGGCCGCCGCGATAGTACCAGTATGGTCAACCAAGGTACGGGCGGCAACTACTGGTCTAGTACTGCTTACTCTTCTGCTACCGACGCTTACAATCTGCGCCTGCGTAATAGCGGAGCAGTCGGCCCTGCGAACAACAGCGACAAGTACTACGGTTTCCCTCTCCGCTGCCTAGCTGAGGTAGCAAAATCGGGTGGCGATCTGTTTATTTTTCGGTCTGTCTACCAGATTTGAAAGCAAAAAACGTATATTATTGACGTTTACCAATTATGAGGTTTTTTGCTTTCAAGTCCCTGATCCGAAAAATAAATAGGAGCCAGGACCCGATTTTGCGAAAAATAATCATTGGGGGATTTTTCTGAATTCCCCATTTTCTTCAATTTTAGGGGTTTACAGCCAGAAAAAAGTCTGGTATAATGGAAAGGTAATTTATGGCTAGTCAAAAGGAAGTGATTGAACTCACCGGCAAAGTCGTTGAGGCATTGCCTAATACCCAATTTCGGGTTGAACTCGAGAATGGTCATATTATTATTGCCCACATGAGCGGACGTATGCGTAAAAACTATATCCGTTTAGTGCCGGGTGATAAGGTGAAAGTTGAGTTAACCCCTTACGATCTCACGAAGGGCAGAATCACCTTTCGCCAAAAGAATTAATAACAAGTGTTGTAAAAATTACAACGTTTTGAAGCAATTCATATGTTGCAAGTCTTTTATTATCCTAAATAGAGGCCTTACAACAGAGGTAAAAACGTTAAGATTTTTCGACACATAAAGGAAAGGATTTTGACACTTTATGAAAGTACGTGCAAGTGTTAAAAAAATCTCCCCTGATGACATCATCGTCCGCAGAAAGGGCGTTTTAAGAGTCATCAACAAGAAAAAACCTAAGAATAAGCAAAGGCAGGGTTAAGCATGGCAAGAATTGCAAGTGTTGTTATCCCTTCCGATAAACAAGTATGGATTGCTCTTACTTATGTTTACGGAATTGGACGGACGACCTCTAAAGCCATCCTTGCGGAGGCTAAGATAGAGCCTACCACTCGGGTGAAAGATCTCACCGAGGCTGACGAGCAAAAAATCAACGAGATTATTTCCAAGAAATATAACGTTGAGGGCGATCTCAGACGCTTGGTGACTAACAATATCAAACGCATCAAGGATATCAACTCCTATAAGGGGCTTCGCCACAAAGCTAAGCTCCCAGCCAACGGCCAGCGTACTCGTACGAACGCACGCACTCGTAAGGGTAAAGCTATCGCAGTTGGCGGTGCGCAACCAAAAGCAGCAAGTAAGACTTAAGGAAGGAGAATAAGATGGCTGAAGAAGAAATCAAGAAAACCGCAGCTGTGGACGCTCCTAAAGAAGCTACCGAAGCTGCAACTACCGGAGCTAAAGCAACCGAAGCTTCTACCGAAGCAACTGCTACCGAAGCTCCAAAAACTACTAAGAGAAAAGGTAAAAAAGGCAAGCGCATTGTTACCTCTGGTCAGGTCCATATCCAGGCCACATTTAACAATACAATTATTACCTTTACCGATAAAAACGGTGGCGCAATTTCTGCGTCTTCTGCTGGAGCCAATGGCTTTCGTGGCAGTAAGAAGGGCACAGCTTATGCTGCTCAGATTGCTACCGAAAAAGCAGGCGAAATTGCCAAGAAAGATCACGGTATGAACAGCGTTGATGTCTTCGTCAAAGGCATTGGTCTTGGTCGTGATAGCGCTATCCGCGCAATTTCTGGCATTGGAATGAAAATCGACAGTATCACCGATATGACCCCAATCGCTCACGGTGGTGTCCGTCCTAAAGGAGAAAGGAAACCATAATGGCACGCGATAAATCTCCAATAGTTAAACAATCCCGTCGCGAAGGTTATGCCCTCGCGCCAAAAGCACACAAAGTAATGGCTAAGAAGACTGGTATCCCTGGTCAGCACGCTGGTATGCGCCAGCGCGGCGGCAGCCTTTATCTCACCCAACTACGTGAGAAACAGAAAGTCCGTCGTCTCTATGGTCTGCTAGAGAAACAGTTTGCTAAGCTGATGAAAGAAGCCACTCGCGCTGATGGTCTTACTGGCGAAAAATTGCTAGAATATCTCGAGCGCCGCGCTGACAACGCAGTTTACCGCGCCGGTTTTGCGACTACTCGTCGCCAGGCACGTCAGCTTGTTTCCCATGGCCACTTCCTGCTAAATGGTCGTCGTATTGATATCCCATCAATTCGTTTAAAGCCAGGCGACACTCTAGAAGTCCGTCCAAAATCTCAGAAATCTGAGTATTTTAAGGGCCTAGACCAAATTATGGGTGCTGCCAGCCAGCAATCTGTATCCTGGATGAAAGTCGACGGCAAGAAAATGAAAATTGAAATCACCAGTTTGCCAAAGCGCGAAGAAGCAGAGGCGGGCATTAACGAACAATTAATCGTTGAGTACTACTCACGCTAAGGAGGAATAAAAGTTTATGACAACTAAAGTAATCCACGAGGCAAAATTAGAAGAAGTAAAAGACTTAGGCGAAAACACCGCAGAGTTCGTCGTTCGTCCGCTTTATTATGGCTACGGCAACACTCTTGGTAACTCCCTTCGTCGCGTGCTTCTATCTAGCGTCAAAGGTGCCGCAATTACCTCATTTAGTATTGAGGGTACCACTCACGAATTTACCAGCGTCCCTGGCATTCGCGAGGATGTAGTTGATATTATGCTCAATCTTAAAAACGTTCGCGTCAAGTCTCACTCTGACGCCCCAGTTGAGCTTTACCTAGAAATTAAAGGTTCTGACCAAAAATCAGAAAAAGATGGTGATAAACGCGTCGTCGCTGGTGATATCAAACTCCCAGCCGAGGTCGAAATCGCCAATCCTAACCAGACCATCTGCCATATCGACGATCCAAAGCACGTGCTCAAAATGCACTTTGTTGTCGATACTGGCTGCGGGTATCTCTCTATCGAGAAGTCCGGCGAAGAACGCGTCCACTCTGACATGATTGCCCTAGATGCAGTCTTCTCCCCGGTTCTTCGCGTTCGCTATAAGGTAGAAAATACCCGCGTTGGCCAAGATACTAATTTGCAGCAGCTTAACCTTACTGTCGAGACTGATGGTACCATCACTCCAAAAGAGGCTTTCGAAGAGGCCGCTGCGATTTTGGTCAACCAATATACTGCTCTAGCTGGTAGCACTACCGTCGAAAGTGCTCCTGCCCCAGGCGCCGATAAAGAAGAAGAGGACACCGGTTTGATGCTTCCTATCGAGGAACTCGGACTATCCGCGCGTACTGCTAACGCCTTGGTCAATAACGAGATCAAGACCGTTCGCGACCTCGTGATGCTCTCTGATTCTGATCTTAAAGACCTTAAAGGTTTCGGCGCAAAGGCGCTAGACGAAGTCAAAGAAAAGATAACGGAGTTAAATATTTAATATGCATCGCCACGGATATAAAGGCCGCAAATTCGGCCGCGAAACCGGTGAGAGAAAAGCACTGAAACGTGGGCTGATGTGCGCTCTTATCGAACATCAATCTATCACCACTACTCTGGCGCGCGCCAAAGAAATTCGTCGTGACGCAGAGAAGTTAATTACAATCGCTAAAAAGGGCGGCCTTGCAAACCGCCGCCTGTTAATCGCTCGTCTAGACAACATCGAGATGGCAGATCTTTTAATGGACGATATCGCCCCACAGATCAAGCGCGATTCCGGTTACCTCCGGATTGAGCGCGCAGGTTTCCGTCGCGGCGATAATGCCGAGATGGCCACTATCTCCTTCGTTGACGAAATCGAGATCAAGGAGGACAAGTAATGAAGACTTATTCTCAGAAAACTGCCGAAATCTCCCGCGAATGGTACTTGATTGACGCCAGCAAAATGCCACTTGGCAAGCTCTCCGTCATCATTGCCGATAAGCTGATGGGCAAAAGCAAAGTTACCTACACCCCGCATATCGATAATGGCGATTACGTTATCGTGATTAATGCCAAAGATATCCAGGTCACTGGTAACAAATTGGTCGACAAAAAATACTACCGTCACAGTGGTTTCCCAGGCGGCCTCAAGGAGCTAAAACTTGAGGAGGTCATCGAGAAAGACCCTAGCTATGCCGTCAAGCAAGCCGTTAAAGGCATGCTTCCTAAGAATAAATTAGCTGCAGCACGTCTTGCTCGCTTACGCGTCTTTGAGGGCGCTGAGCACACCCACACTGCGCAGAACCCAAAGGAGATTAAGTAATGGCAGAGAAGAAATACACCTATGGTTTAGGCCGTAGAAAAGCCGCAACCGCTCGTGCCCGCCTCTATAAAGGCAAAGGCGAAATCACCATCAACGGCAAACCAGCTCTAGAGTATCTATCTGGCGATAAGTCCAAATTGGCTGAGATCACCGACCCGCTGGCACTAGCCCAGAAACAAAAAGATTTCGACATTACAGTCGTAGTCAAAGGTGGTGGTTTGTCTGGCCAGGTTGACGCTATCAAACTAGCTATTTCTAAAGCAATTACCCTTGATGCTCCAGATCTTCGCCCAGTGCTGAAGAAAGCTGGCTTCATCAAGCGTGACCCACGCGAAAAAGAACGCAAAAAATATGGTTTGCGCTCCGCTCGCCGCCGCGAACAGTTTAGCAAACGCTAGTAAAATCAAATACCAAAATAAAGTCAGGACATGCGCCTGGCTTTATTTTAAAGCAGAAAAAAGGCCCGCCTTGTGGCGAGCCAGGTTTTACAACTGCTCTAATGTAACTCAGGGATAATTTGACGCTGCTTCTGCTTGATGTCGCTTGGCAGGTCAATTAGCCCTTCAAATATCGCATAATTATTATCATAGTCATAATAATAATTATGCTTACCCCACCCAAAGAAACTTTCGTACTCGGGTGGTAAGATTTCGGCCGCGCGGCCCTCATTCCATAGCTCAATTGCAAGCTCTACGGCACGTAGAGAATACTGAGTATATGGGTATTTCGGGTCCGCAAATTGGTTACGCTTATAGATATTATCATCTATCCCATCAGGGTAGTTTTTATCGTAAGCGCACCTGTTGAATACGGACAGCACTACAGCAACTCCTTCTTTGTAAGCCTCGATTTCTTCTTCGCGATTATCGAAGGTTTTGCCTTTAGCTTTTTCTTCAACAACTTGGCCAATCTCCGCTTCAACTAGCCCAGCGAGCTCCCTTGCATGCGGGCGCTCTTCTAATGGAACATTCGGGTCGAGCATTTCTAACGTAACAGGGAAAACTGCTACGGTCTCTGTCGAATAACCCCCGTTATCCGATTCTTCTCCCAAAAAGGCCGCTTCATCTTGAGGATTAGCCGCTGCCACTAGAGCAACAGCATTTGGATCAATCGCCACTTCTTGAGTTTGATACTCAGAAGCAATTGCAGTTATTCCAGCCGTTCCAGCACTCGTAGAGAAAGTATCTTTTGTGCCGGCTGTGCGATTGTAACATATAAGTAGAACTAAAGCCGCAATCGCAACTAGTGCATAAACTGCGTACAAGACGAAGCGGCTCTTAGTAGAGCCTTCAAGCATAGTTTTCATAGAAACCTCCTTTTGTGAGCTCCTCTTTGAGGAGAGACTGAGAGCAAGTTGTAAAACAACGCTACTGGCGTAGCTCCCCCTATTGTAGCATAAAATGCATAAAATGTCAAATAAAACCAGCCGCTCTCGCCTCTACTGTCGCTGCCAAAGTGCTGGCTATCTCTATTAAAAGCAAAAACCCCGCCATAGGCGGGGCTAATGTTCTATTTTGTCGCCAGCAGATGTCATGCAATCAACTTTACCAAGTCTTTCACATAAGCCTGACTGCCGTCGATTAGGGGTACTCCATCAAAGATGAAGTCTTCCGTGATAATCTCCGACAGCTCCTGACAGCCCAGGACGATGGCATCTGGCCTCTCGTCCTTGTCGGAAGGGAACTGATTAATGAAATTAACCAGGAATTCCACCGACTCATCATCCAAGTCCTCAAATACAGCCGCGGCACGGATTATCTTGTCAATTTCCATAACCTCGTCCGGATACGCAAACGTATCCATCAGCTGGATACCAACACTTCTAAACCTATCCCTTAATAGGGAGCTGTTCATTACATAGCTTGGTCCTAGAAGCAGGATCTTCTCCGCGCCGATTGCAACGATATCATTGATTATACTATCGTTGATATCGATAATTTGTGGTGTCAGCCAAATATTTTTTTTCTGATCGTTCTCATACAGGAAATGTTGCAGGGCCAGTTCCTGCGCCAAATCAACCTGGCCGAAGACATTTGATGCCACAGCAATATAGTCACACTCTCTAGCGTTTTTCATTTCGAAGGCTTTGCTCATAAGGAAGCCTCCCATCGCGCTCCATCTATTCTCGAGGCTACGCTTAACCGCAGGCCCAATTAAGGTTTCGACTTCGACTGTGACAGCGATCTCTGTCTTTTCGTCCTGGAGCTCAACAATTTTTTCTATTACCCTGTCACGAAGAGCGATCCCAGCAGATATCCCATAAACATCAATAATTCCTAATTTTTTCATAATATCCCTCCTTGTTAATCTACTCACACACCCCTATCTGATTGCAATAAAACTAGAGTTCAGCTTCTAGGATAGATGTGCATGCAACTCTATTGCCTCAAACAGCAATAATCCTATTATAGCACAAAACATCAAAAAATGCAAGCATAAGCCTGCTTGGTGGACCTGAACGCGAAGCGTGCCCAAGGTCCACTTTTACGTAGTAAAAAACGAAGCAGAGCTTCGTTACAATTGCGGAGCAATTGGTGGACCTGATGGGAGTCAAACCCACGACCTCCGCAATGCGAATGCGGCGCTCTATCAACTGAGCTACAGGCCCATTAAAACAATTATACCATAAAATTAATCTGTAGGCAGTGGGAATCTCAGGGCTAACGATTCTACATCGGTGTGAATCTTTTCGAGTTTATCAGCATAATCGGCCAGCTTATCCTCTGAACCGGCCTCTGCACAGATATCAGCCACCTGTTTCATCCAATCAGCAATTTGCTCCATCTCGACTGCGCCCATACCCCTGGTAGTGATAGCTGGTGTACCTAAGCGCACCCCCGATGGGCGGAAGGCCGCCGATTTGTCGGTCGGCAAAGCATTGGCGTTTAGAGTTAGCCCCACCATATCGAGCGCACGTTCAAAGAATTTACCATCGATATCAAAGCTTTTCACCACATCAATTAGTACCAGATGATTTTCGGTACCACCGCCTTGCAGGACAAAGTCATTCGCTATCAGCCGCTTGGCTAGAGCTTTGGCATTTTCGACAATCTTCTTGGCATAATCAGCAAACTGCGGTTGCAGGGCCTCGCCAAACGCTACTGCCTTGGCTGCGATTACATGCTCGAGCGGCCCGCCTTGGGTACCAGGGAACACCGCGCGGTCGATTAAGACAGGAATATTAGCCAAGCTTTTCTCTGGGCGTTTCAACGGAGAGGCCACATTACCCTTTGACAAAATCAGCCCGCCTCTAGGTCCGCGCAAAGTTTTGTGCGTGGTGGTGGTCATCACCTGAAAACCGTGGTCTAGGGGATTTGGGTGGATCCCGCCAGCGATCAAGCCGGCCACATGCGCCATATCAGCCATCAGCAAAATCTCGTGCCCAGCTTTGTCGGAAGCACGTTTTGCGATCTCGGCTACTCGATCAAAATCTGGGATTTTCATAAACGCAGAATAACCGATCAAAATGATTTTTGGAGCTTCGCTCATGGCTTTTTCTTCTAACTCGGCATAGTCGATGTCTCCATCAGGGGTAGTACCATAATCAATAAAATTATAAATCTTTGCACTTCGTGTGACAGGAGAGCCGTGGGTCAGATGCCCACCGTGAGAAAGACTCATTGCCAGAATCTTATCACCTGGCTCACACCAGGCAAAATAGACGGCCTCGTTGGCATTCGCTCCAGAGTGCGGCTGGACGTTGGCATGATCGGCATGAAACAGCCGCATCGCTCGCGAAATCGCCAAACGCTCTATCCGGTCAACGTTAGCTTGACCGCCGTAGTAGCGGTAGTTCGGCAAAATCTCGCTGGAAATGGCCTTTTCGGGCGATTCTAGGCCCTCAAAGCTCGGATAGCCCTCTGAGTACTTGTTAGTCAAAACCGAGCCCATAGCCTCTAAGACGGCCTTAGAGACGTAATTTTCGCTAGGTATCAGTTCTAACCCCTCTCTCTGACGCTCTACCTCTTGGCTAATAAGATCAAAAACTGGATCATTTTTCATTTTTACTCCTTTCTTTTCTTGTGTATAATGCAAAAACGTATTTGATGCCACCGTCCTCGCCTTCGCCCAAAACTTCTCTGTCAAACTCATTTTTGTCGAACTCAGGGAAAAACGTATCCGCCGTCGACTCTTCTGCATCCACCTCTGTCAAATAGAGCTTGTCGCAGTATTTTAGCATTTCCCAGTAGATCATGCCGCCCCCGATGACAAAAATCTCTTCTGGATCGTCTGCGTGCTCAGAGACAAATTTTGTTAAATCGTTGACGAGCACCAGTGATAACTCTTTTTCTCCGACATCCGCAGAGCGCGTCACCACATAATGCTTTCTTCCTGGTAGCATCCCTGGCAGACTATCAAACGTCCGATGCCCCATCAAAATCGGATGGCCCATCGTGGTTTTCTTAAAAAACTGCAGATCACCAGGCAGCCGCCAGATTAGCTGACCATCTTTGCCTAGCTCTCTGTTCTTGCCAATTGCTGCTATCATCGAAAATGCCATTTTACTCCTATACCGCTATCGGCATGCTTATTGTGCCGAGATTTTCGTAATTATCTAACCGGATATCTGCCAGATCTTTAGAATTATCAAATTTGAAGAAATCTTTGACCTCAGGATTAATCCACAGTGTTGGCGCCGGAGGAAGGGTACCATCGGCTTTAGCTTTATCGTAACGTGCAATCTGTTCTTTGATACCGTCGATCTGATTTTCGTAGATATGAGCATCGTTGGTAATAAAGGTAAACTGGCCTGGCCTTACACCGATACAGTGGGCTACCAGATAGCAGAAAACCGCATACTGGACGATGTTGAATGGCAAGCCCAGTGGCACATCTGATGAGCGCGAGGTCACGAGCAAATTCAACCGGCCATCGGTGATATTCCACTGTGAATTCCAAACGCAGCTTGGCAACGCCGCTGTCTTGAGAAACTCGTTCTGCCAGAGAGAAAGCACCATCCGGCGGTTACCTGGATCATTTTTGAGAGTATCAAGTAGATTTTGCGTCAGCTGGTAGCGACGGGTAATCCAGCCGTAGGCCGTACCGATGGTATGAACCGGATCCTCATTTAGGCCCTGCTCTTTGTACATTTTCTTAAAATCGCGCCCCATGTAGATGCCGTCCTCCGGGATCTCCCACTCGTTCCAGATCTTAATCCCGCGATCTCTCAGCCAACGCACATCGTTAGACTGTTCCTGAAAGATCCAAAGCATCTCCAGCGTGGCGGTCTTAAAAGCCACTTTTTTAGAGGTCAATATCGGGAATTCTTCTTCTAGGTCAAATTGTAATACTTGATGAGGCAGACGAATGGTTTTGACCCCATTTTGGGCGACGTGCTCTGGCACTGCGGAATTACCACGACTCTTACCAGAGTAATTTTGGATTTTTTGCCCACTTTTTAGGATCCTCTTACAGAGATCGATATATTGATCATCAAATTTAGTCATATACCTCCTTTTGCTAAAATTATATCACATCTTGGCTATAAAAACGACAAAAAGGCCCTGGCAGCGTGCCAAGGCCGGTAGATTAGGGGTGATGGCTTATGTGCTGCGCTCTTCAGGCAGGTCAAGCTCGATGTCGCTCACGTCGATCGTCATGCATTTTGGCACCTTATCAAAAGTAAATTCAAAAGCGACCTTTAAAAATAAATCGATCGGGCGAAGCAGTTCTTTATCCAGATGCTTAGTCGCTACTCTGTAATTTAAAGCATAGATATCTGGCGATCTAGTCGTTCCCAAAATCCGGGCAAACCGCAAATCGCGTTTTGAGGGCGGGTTTTTGTGCGCAATGTCACCTTTTGAACCTTTTGTATAAAGAAACAATTGAAAAGCGATCGCCTCGGCTTTGTCTACGGCTTTCGCAAAAGCAATTTCATCTATAGCTACGTCAGAATCACAAAGATCTTGCTGCAATGCGAGGTCATCAATTTTACCATATTTTTCAAATATGTCAAACTGTGTCTCCAGATCTTTGGAGAGAAATTCAGGGTAGTACGAGAAAAAATATCTCATATAGTCTAGCTCTTTGTTACGTGAATTCTCTTGTTCGCCGGAGCCATCGTCCAGTTGATCTCCTAATATCTTCTCGCCAACATCGTGTGTCATCACGAGATGACTAACACAGGGGTCAATCTGACCTCTAAACCAGCGCCACCCACCGTTTTCTGGCTCTGCTTTCTCTCCCTTATAAAACGGGTAGAGATCAGGCAACTTGGCATAGGCATTATAGATGTCTAGCTGGTTATAAAGAAAAGTTGATTTGAGCATGTGCTCAGCGTCAGATTCTGTCTTGCGATAGATTTTTAACCGTTCCTCATCGGATAAATCATCGCTCGGTTTCTTGAAAGTCTCATCAGTTATTCCGCTAGCAATAAAACCGCTGCGCGGGATATAACAGGTTTCGCAAACCATCATGTATAGATGCCAAACCCGGAAAAAATAGTAATACTCTGCACTTTTCTTCTTCTTTTTCTTCATCTTATCACCTCCAATTTGTCAAAGGACCATCCCACCAATCCTGTAAAATTATATCACATACAGATTAGAATAAAAGCATAAGGAAAATTCGGTGGGTATAGCAAAATCGGGTGGCGATCTGTTTATTTTTCGGCCAGAGGAAAATTCTTAACAATGCTATATTTTTGCGGAGTAAGAGCGGATTTTACCTTAAAACAATTCAGTGAATTGTTTTAAGGCTAAAACCAAGCGACGCAAAAAATAGCATTGTTGAATTTTCCTTATTAGAATTATAG
>JAZUOZ010000005.1:0-31822 GCA_045604925.1 Candidatus Nanosyncoccus sp.
ACGCGGCGTTGCTCCATCAGGCTTTCGCCCATTGTGAAAGATTCCCTACTGCTGCCTCCCGTAGGAGTCTGGGCCGTGTCTCAGTCCCAGTCTGGATGATCATCCTCTCAAACCATCTAACGATCGTCGACTTGGTGAGCCTTTACCTCACCAACAATCTAATCGTACGCAGGCCAGTCCCAAACCGCCGAAGCTTTAATCCGAAGATCACATGCGGTATTAGCCACTCTTTCGAGTAGTTATCCCTCAGTTTGGGGTCCGTTCCCACGCGTTACTCAGCCGTCCGCCGCTCGTCAGCGGCTTCACTGTGTTCTCGAAATCTCCCACTTGCTAATCAGCCAAGTGTGTCAAGAACACGGTGAAGCCCTGTTACCGCTCGACTTGCATGTATTAGGCACGCCGCCAGCATTCATCCTGAGCCAGGATCAAACTCTCCATTAAAGACCCTTAAATTGGATTCCAGATAACCTCTCCCCTCTTGGGGAGCATATTTTGGCGTCCCAGGTCAAATTTCAAATTCGAACGTAATATCTCGAAAAATCGAGAAAAACTCAAAGTTGAACTGACGATGATTATCTTTGGTTTTTATTAAACCAGATAAATTGCACAACTAAATTGTTAACCTTTTTTCTTCTATAATTGCAGCCCTAAAATAAGCGTCTCGCAGTTATTAGACTATTTCTATCTTATCGCAATAATTCCACCTTGTCAACACTTTTTTTGAAGATTTTTGTAACTAAGTATAAAAGCTAGGCCCTGATTTTGCATAAATTAAACCAGTGTACTGACAAAGAACACCGCAGCTCCTAGCACCACCCCTAATATTGCCCCCACAACCACCTGCGGAATCGTATGCCCTTCTACAATCTTCTGCGGTTTTGTTTTCTCGTTATTATCAGAGGTAGCAATCTCGTTCAAAAGACGACCGTGCTCGCCCACAGCATAGCGCACATTCACAGCATCATAAATGATAATGATCGTCATGCAGACGCCTAAAGCGAACACCGGCGTGTCGAACCCGTACATTAGCCCCAAAATCGTGTCAAACGCTACGAAACTCGCCGTATGCCCAGATGGCATTCCGCCAGATTTCGTCATATAAAAAACCACATCCGAAAACGTGATTTTTCCCTTTTTCTGAACTATAGCAGTAATCAATTTTGCTGACTGCGAGAAAAACCATCCCGCGATAAAAGCTAAAAACAAGAATAATATCTTCACCATGCCTCTATTATACCACGCTTTTTGGCTTTGCGGGCCGTCTCCAGCCCGCAACACTTATGATTTCTCGCAAATTATGATTTTTTAGTATAGCAACACATCCTTTTTAAGCCATTACTTTTTATTCTCCTTTCTTCTTTTTAGATGATATTTACCAAAGAATAAGAACCACCAACCAGCGAGTCCGGCCGCTGCCGCCATCGATATGGCAAATACTACCGACCAGTTTGGTTTCGATTCTTCTTCTTGGCCTAAATTTGGGACCCCCACATCTGTGCTGTTGGCATTATCTGCATCGTTATTCGTCTCTCCACTGTTATTATCGACATTATCTTGGCTATTTTCTGCGCCGTCAATTGTTTCTCCAGCGACAAAGCCCACAATGCCACTAGCGTTATCAGAGTTACCGCCAATATCATTGCCCACACTACCGTTGCTGGCGCCATTATTGTTAGCGTCATTGTTGGTATCGCCGTTACCAACATTACTACTGGCAATACTACTACTGACGCTACTACCATCCGCACTGACTGAACTACTATCTTCACTGCCTCCATTGCCATCGCTACCTTCATCACTGCCACCCTCACCACTGTTTCCACCAGATCCACTGCCGCCACCTTCATCACCTGCTCCACCTTCGCTAGACCCACCGTTTTCGCCCCCTTCGCTAGATCCACCACCTCCACCGGAATCACCCCCAGTTCCACTGCCGTTTTCACCACCTTCGCTACCTCCCCCACTCTCGCTGCTTTCTCCTCCGTCACCGTCATCTCCTGAGCCCCCTGAGCTCCCAGAGCTCCCCGAATCGCCAGAGTCACCAGAATCTGAAGATGAATCACCCGAGTCAGTATCATACCAAAAATCCGGCCACGCCCCGGGCTCTGCCCGCCAAGACTCAGTCGCCTCTGTCAATACGGCATCTTCCACCGCCGTCAGCTCTAATCTCTCACCATCAGCCGTATATGGCTGATACTGCACTAAACCATTATCTTTGTACTCCATCCGACACTCTGTCGCAAGTCCCGATTTATACACCGCCGACTTCACACACCTACTATAATCGATCCTCGAAAACTGCTTTGCATTCCGAAAACTAATCACATAATCAATCCGATTCGTCTTGTTATTAGCAAAATCAATCCCGCTCATCCTCGTTTTAGGGATTATGTATGTGCCCCCATCCACCATTTCGTCCCAATGGTAGTAGTTAGAATATCTTCCAAGGGCAATCGTAGTATTGCCCGGATATTTGGAAATACCTAGATTATATAGATTCCAATCTGATATTTCGCCATATTGAAAGTTCAGATACTGCGGCGAACCGTCATCTCTTATTCCTAACTTCCGGTAAGTAACCTCCATGTACGGCTCAGATGGGATGATTCTTGTAATCATTACCTCTTCTACCTCATTATTTTTAAAAACTAGTGGCGCCGCAAACGTCGATGTCGCCGGCATGATACCAGATATAATTAATGAAACTGCCAACCCTTTTAACACAAATTTTTTGCGCATAAAATGCTCCTTTTTTACTAATTCCGCTCTAGGATAACATGAGACCAAAAAAAGAAAAGCATAAGGGTTAAATTTTGCAAAAAATATAAAAATTAATGCTCGTGCTTGACAAAACCCCAATTATATCTATCACAGAGGCAAATTCTCGCCAATTGGAACTTTCTGGCCAAAATAATAACAATTCCTCCTACCCAACTTTCGCAAAAAAAACGATAGACGACAAACTATTTCCGCCAAAAACTAGCCAGAACATCCGCTTTTTCTAAAATTTCCCTGCCCCACGCCCACATCTCGTCTTTTGTCAAGCATATGCATTAAATTTTACAAAATCGACAAAATTTCCCGCTAACGCTTGTAAAAAGAATCCAGATCTGGACTCACCGTTTTGTTCGGATTAGTCAAACTGACTAGAGCAAAAATCAACACCATCTACAACTATTCCTGGGGGGTCCAACACCTAAAAATAATCATTGGGGGGATTTTTCCAACCCCCCAGCTACTTCTTAGCCTTCTCTAGCGGCAGCTCTTCCTCTTCATCAGGCAGCACAATCCCAATAGAAGCCACAGCGTCGCCCTCGCCCATCTTCATAATACGTACCCCTTGGGTGGCACGACCAAGCGTTGGAATCTCTTTCATCGCTACTCTTATTGCCTGCCCCTTGGTAGACATCATGATCACTTCTTTAGCCTTTGGATCCAGGGTATGTACAGCCACAATTGGTCCGGTCTTGGCGGTAACAGAGGCAACCTTAATGCCTACGCCGCCACGCTTATGCACCGGGAAGTTCTCTACCGCTGTAGCCTTACCATAGCCATTTGCCGAGATCGCCAATAGCTTCTGAGATGGATCAGTTACTACATCCATACCCACGACTTCATCCTTTGGACGAAGGCGCATACCGCGTACACCTCTGGCTGCACGCCCCATTGCTCGCACCTGATCTTCATTAAACCTTACTGCCTGTCCGGCCGATGTCGAGATGATGATATCGTTAGAGCCGGTCGTCCCCTTAACCCACTTCAACTCATCACCTTCATCCAGCTTAATAGTGATTAGACCATTAGTACGGATATTCTCATAATCTTTAATAGAGGTCTTTTTGATTGTTCCCTTCTTAGTCGCCATGAACAGGAATCCGTTTGGCCCGACCTCGCTACCCTGCTTAATAATAGAGGTGATCCTCTCATCTGGGTGCATATTCAGCACGTTCACCGCTGCTGTACCCTTCGCTGCCAACGATGCCTGTGGGATTTCGTAAGCTTTCAAGCGGAAAATCCGCCCCTGTGAGGTAAAGAACAGCAGGTAGTCGTGTGAGCTAGCTGTGACAATCTGAGCAATCACGTCTTCTTCTTTAGTAGTCATGCCGCGCTTGCCTTTACCACCTCTATTCTGCTTCCGGAAATCGTTCTGCGAAACTCGCTTGATGTAGTTCTCCGCGGTAAGCAAAATTACACTTTCTTCCTCTGGAATTAGCTCTTCTTCAGAGAACTTACCAACTTCGTGATTGATAATCTTGGAACGTCGTTCATCGCCATATTTTTCTTTCATCGCAATTAGCTCTTCTTTGATTACGCGGAGGATCTCGTTTTCATCGGCCAAAATCGCTTCGAGTTTCTTGATTAGCTCATGGAGCTGTTTTAGCTCATCTTCAATTTTGTCACGCTCTAGCCCCTGTAATCTACGTAGCTGCATCGCGAGGATCGCTGCCGCCTGAATCTCAGATAAGCCAAACTTCTTCATCAACTGCTTATCAGCATCATCATAAGATGCCCGGATGGTCTTAATCACCTCATCGATGTGATCAAGCGCAATTTTCAAGCCCTCTAAGATATGGGCACGCTCTTTGGCCTTCTTTAGCTCAAACTCAGTTCTTCTTCTGACGACCTTTTGGCGATGTTTAATAAACTCACCCAGGATCTCTTTTAAGCCTAACACTCTTGGCTGGATCCCATCTACCAGTGCCAACATATTGAAATGGAACGAAGTCTGAAGCCCTGTCATCTTAAAGAGTTGGTTCAAAATCTTCTTCGGGAAGGCATCTTTCTTTAGCTCGACTACGATTCTAATCTTACCACGAGCTGATTCATCTCTAGCGTCAGCAATATGATCAAGTTTTTTGCTCATCACGAGTTCACGCACCTTTTCGATGAACGCTTCTTTGCTCATGCCGTATGGCACCTCTGTTACAACAATATTATAACGACCGTTTTTACGCTCTTCGATATTAGTCACCGCCCGGATCGTCACTGAGCCCTTACCCGTAGCATAAGCCTGACGCATCGGTGCTCCACCATAAACCTCTGCCCCTGTTGGAAAATCTGGACCTTTAACATACTTCATCAACTCGTCAAGGGTAATCTCTGGATTATCAATCTGTGCAACTGTTGCATCAACAAGCTCACCGAGGTTATGAGGTGGAATATTGGTAGCCATACCCACCGCAATACCCATCTGCCCATTCAAGAGGATATTAGGAAGTGCCGAAGGCAAAACCACTGGCTCTTGCTCAGTACCGTCAAAGTTATCTCTAAAATCAACTGTATCTTTCTCGATATCAGTCAAAAGTTCTGCCCCCACCTTATCCATACGCGCTTCAGTATAACGATAGGCAGCTGGCTCATCACCGTCCATCGAACCAAAGTTACCTTGACCCTCAATTAAGGTGTAGCGCATTTTCCATGGCTGGGCAAGATTCACCATCGCCATATAGATGGATGAATCGCCATGTGGGTGGTATTTACCCATGACATCACCGACGATACGCGCAGATTTAACCGTAGCGTGTGGAGCTTTCCAGCCGTTTTTGTTCATGGTGTAGAGAATACGGCGATTAACCGGCTTTAAGCCGTCACGCACATCCGGGAGTGCACGATCGATAATCACCGACATCGAGTATTTTAAGAAATACTCTTCCATGGTGTTTTCTACTTGACGCTTCTCGATACCATCTATAACCTCGCCTTCAATTACCCCTTCATTGGCCACAGGAGCCTCTTCTGCGGCTTTTTTACCATTAGCAGTATCAACACCCCCCTCATCTACAGAAACTGCTCCTGCAGCCTCTGCTGCGGTCTTCTGGTCTAATTCTTCTGGGTTATTCTTATCTTCATTCATAATTTATTCTCCTTTTGTCCTCTCTAAAAGTCCAAATCGTCCAGATTGACGCTGGCTGCGCCTGCCTGAATGAAGTTCTTACGGAGGTCGACCTGGTCTCCCATTAACTTCGTAAATACTGCGTCTGCTTTCTCAGCATCATCAATATGCACCTGCACCAAGATACGATTCTCTGGGTCCATTGTGGTCTCCCACAACTGTTTAGCATCCATCTCGCCCAGACCCTTAAACCGCTGTTGAGCGGTATATCCTGCCTGTTTGAATCGCTCTTGACCCTCGTCAACCTTGGTTCCAGCTTTTTTGCGTTCATTTATCTTCTCTGTTAGCTTATTTTCTAGTGCGGTTTCATCATATAGATAATCAATCTTGCGTGAGCTACCCGTACCTTTAATCAAACCAAACAGAGGCGGCTTCGCTAGATAAACGTGACCTTCTTCAATCACCTGTGGCATATAGCGGAAGAAAAACGTCATCAAAAGCGTCGCGATGTGTAAGCCATCCACATCAGCATCCGTCATAAAGATAATCTTGTCGTATCTGAGACCATCAATATTAAACTGTTCTCCAATTCCTACGCCCAAACCCTTAATCAGTGAGACCAGCTCTTGATTGGCCAACATTTTATCAAGCCTTGCCCGCTCGGTGTTAAGCACTTTACCACGTAGAGGCAAAATCGCCTGAATCTGCGGATTCCTGCCCTCTTTAGCTGAACCAGCAGCCGAGTTACCCTCTACGATGAACAGCTCACAATCTTCTCTCTGGCGAGAGGAACAATCTGCCAACTTCGATGGCAAGTTCAACCCTTCAAATGCACCCTTGCGAATCACATTATCGCGCGCTGCACGAGCGGCTTTTCTTGCTCTAGCTGCCAGGGTAGCCTTACCAATAATCTTCTTCGCAATCTGTGGATGCTCTTCAAGATAATAACCAAAATACTCGTTCATTACCTTATCGACATAGCCACGCACCTCTGGGTTACCCAGCTTGTTCTTGGTCTGACCCTCAAACTGTGGGTCTGGCAATTTGACCAAAATCACCGCAGTTAAACCCTCTTTGATGTCATCACCAGTTAGATTATCCTCTTTCTCTTTGAGTAAGCCATTTTTGCGAGCATAATCATTAATCGTGCGGTTAAGTGCTGTCCTAAAACCAACTACGTGCATACCACCATCAGGGGTAAGAACGTTGTTGGCGAACGGTTTCATTGTCTCAGAGTAAGAATCGTTATACTGGACGGCAATTTCTACTTCTGAATCTTCGATTTTCTTCTCTACATAGAAGATGTCATCAGAGAGCACCTCTTTGCCACTATTTAAGCGTTTAACATAAGATTTGATGCCGCCGTCGAAATAAAACGATTCTCTCTCCCCTGTACGCTCATCAGCTACAGAGATTAGAATGCCTTTTGTCAGATAAGCCTGGTGTCTAGCATAACTTGCTACCCAAGAAAACTCAAATTTTGTTGTTTCTTTGAAAATAGTTGGATCTGGATAAAATGTAATACTTGTTCCCTGTTTGTCTGTTTTACCAATTACCTCTAGTGGCTTAGAAGTCTTACCAACGTCAAACTCGATGTGATTGACCTTACCGTCTCTGTATACCTCTGCCACCATATGCGTAGACAGAGCGTTTACCACCGAAGAACCGACACCGTGTAGACCCGATGACACCTTATAACCACCTTCGCCAAACTTACCGCCAGCGTGCAGCACCGTCAAAACTGTCTCAAGCGTCGACAGGTGAGTTTTAGGGTGGAGATCAACAGGGATACCGCGCCCGTTATCTTCTACTCTTACACCTCCGTCTTCTAACAGAGTAATTGTTACTTTGGTACAGTATCCAGCAATTGCCTCATCGATCGAGTTATCAGCAATCTCTTTTATGAGGTGGTGCAAACCGTCATAACCTGTGGATCCGATATACATACCAGGGCGCTTACGCACTGGCTCCAGCCCTTCAAGCACCTGAATTTGTGAGCTGTCATAATTACTAGCTTTTTCAGCCATCCAGATTTACCTCAACTTAAGTTATATTACCTCAATTGTACACCTTGAAGCGTTTTTTTTCAAGCGCTAGCGTATTTTTAAGATTTGATCTGGCATCGCCATCTGTTCTGCCGAAGGGCCACCTTTTCGCTCCACATCTTCATCTGGCACCACATTATCAAACACTGGTCCATCTTGCTGCACAATCGCCGTGTCAACACCAGCTCTCTCATTGGAAGCCGCTGCCGCATCTCTGGAAGCCTCAGCGGAGATGCTATGCGGGGAAGCAGGGGCACTGGAGCGAAGCGTACTTTGCGTACGCTGAGCGAAGCGCGCATCTGCTGACGAAGCAGAGCGCTCCGCTGTGGCTTCCTTTGCCTCTTTTTGCATATTTGCCACCACTTGCTCCGCGCTTTCCCCACCACTGCCGTTGTTATTCTTCCCTATCCAAGATTCCAAAAAGCCCTTTTCTCCACTCTCTGTCGCCTTAGCCACTTCTACCCCTAATCTAGCACTTATTTCTGCATCCACCTCTGCCCTAGTCCGTCCATACTTGGTCGCAGAATACATTTTCATCCCCTCCAACACCCCTGGATTACCCTTCGACATCGCCGGCAGAAGCCTCATCGTAAACGGCTTACTTGGCATATCAAACATCATCACCGTAGAAATCGCGTGATAGTTCGGCTGGTTATGCAAATCTTCGGCATTAAATACAGGGGTAAATGCCTTCTCCATAATCTCTGCATCGGTAATGCCAATACGACCACAAATAATCGTACCGACGTTACCAAGCACACCTTCCCTAATCTTGTCTGTTAGTTGCGTCATAAACTGGTTCGCCACAATTAGATTCAGTCGGAACTTCCTTGCCTCAGAGAGAATACTCTCAAAACTCTCTGTTGCGAAGTTCTGGAACTCATCCACAAACAGACAAAAATCCTTACGCTCATCTTCTGGGGTATCCACCCTCGACATTGCCGCCGTCTGAAATTTCATTACGAAGATCATACCCAGTAACTTCGAGTTGACTTCGCCCATCTTGCCCTTCGATAAGTTCACCAGTAAGATCTTATTGTTATCCATAATATCTCTAATATCAAACCCGCTCTTAGTCTGGCCTAAGATGTTTTTCATCATCGTATTAGAGAGAAACGGCCCCCATTTTGATGCAAACCAAGTGATCACATCACCAGAGTCATTTGATTTCTTCGAATCTGGGAACTCCTTCGTCCAATAGTCGTACACTGTCTTATCTGTAACATACTGCAATTTCTGCTTCACAAACTCTGGATCTACAAAACACCTTGGAATATCGATAAATGTCGCCCCGTTTGGATCGCTCATCAGCAGCAGCGCTGCGTTCCTAAACATATGCTGGCCCCTAGGACCAAAGAACCCTTGATTCCCCGGGTCGTACAGAGATTGCAGCATATTTATCCCCTCTTGGACGATGAAATCTTTCTGATCCTCCGATGTAAATTCGAACATGTTCATCCCAATTGGATGCTCGATATCCCCTGGGTCAAAATAGATCACGTCGTCGATCCGCTCCTCTGGCACCATCGAAAGTAGCTCCTCTGTCACGTCCCCGTGCGGGTCAATAAAAGCAAACCCTCTGCCCGCCTTCATATCCTGATAAGCGATGTTTTTTAGGAAAACTGATTTACCCATACCAGTAGCACCAATCACATAGGTGTGGCGTCTACGGTCTTTCTCTGATAATCTAATTTCTTTTTGCTGCCCTCTAAACTCATTCACCCCTAGCAGCACCCCGTCCGTTACCAGTTTCGCCGGGCCATCTACTTGTCTAGTCTGCTGCCTCTCTACCTGAGATGTTGGAATAGTACTCTGGTTTGGCAAATGATAAATCGTTGCTAACTCCACCGAATTTAAGATGTTGCTCTTCTTATTCTGCGGGAAAATCCTAAAGATAAAATTCTTTGCTAACCCCTTAGTATCTTTTAAAGCGTCATATTTGAAACCGTTATATGCATTCGAGTTAAATTGAGAGAACGCGCTAACCACACCCCCTACCAAAGCTTCGGATCGAGGCGCAGAGCTAGAACTTGCCACTACTCTAATTAACACCTCATAGCCAGGATAGCGTGTTTTCTCCTCTATCGCTTGGATCTCTGCTTGTTGCGCCGGTGTAAGAGATTTTTCAGGAGACGACCCATCCCTAGCTTCCTCGGGCGGCTTAAATGGCGCGCTGATTAAGTCTTTTGCTACATTCAAGACCGCCATGCCATGGCTTTTGCTGTCTTTTTTGCCGTCCTTTAAATTTTGTGTTCGCTCGGTAGATTTTTTTGTCCAACCAGGGTCAGTCGGCCTGATCAAAATTTGTAACGCCATGCCCTCACCTGCTTTTATTGCCGAAAAAGCATTTAGTAGTGCGCCACTCGCGTCCCATTTCGTCTCCTCGTACGTTGCAATCGGATAAACAAAATCTCTTGCTAGCGTCATTTCGCCGCCTGCTACCCCTGTTATACCAGCTTCTTTTGAGAATATGTTATCCTCAAACGTCTCTTCTACCCTAGCCGATGGATAGGCCGAGACTACCGCCTGCTTTACCGTCTCTGTTAACGTTGCCGGTGCCACTACATAATATTTTACCCCATCCTCTGTAGAAATAATCTCAAACGAGATATGCCTCTGTCCATAGATCTTTGATTTTAATCCCTTCTGTAAGGTGGATGAGATGATAGAGTACATTATCTGAGCCTGTGAGATCGCTTCGTTCGCGACATCGCGCTCGTCTCTGCCACCACCTTGTATATCGTCTGTTTGCGGTGGGAGATGGATTAGCATCGGTATCATCTTGACCCCGCGTTCCAGATTCTTGCCTTCTCTTAACTTCTTGATTTGTTTTATTAGCACCAATACTAGCGCCCCTACTACTACAAAAATAATCAGCAGCGCAATAAATAGTCCCATTCTATCTGTTTTTGCTGCTCTTACGGCTTCCTCTGCAGCGTCACCTACCATAGCGCCCTCCCTATCAAACTATCTATCATGCAGCTAAACTCCCACCCATGTTCGTACTCTTTTCTACCTCTGTATTTGCTTCTGTACTTGCTCCTGTGTTCATCTCTGTATTCAACCCTGTATTCGCCTCTACGCTTACTTCTGTACTTAACTCTGGCACTCTGCCTGTATCAGCTTTCGCTCTGTTAGCTGGTTGCTTATCTTCGTAAAACACCTCATTGCCATCGTCACCGATAATCCGCCCATTTTGAATCCTCTCGTCCTCGGCTAATCTTCTATTTGTATAGTTAGCCAGCTCAAATGGATCATTCTCATACTCTTTTGCCTTTTTGGCTATTTCTTCAGATTCCTTCTTATCATAATCGTTCCAAAATGCTAAATCGCCTAACTTCTTCAAGCGTTTGCTTATTTTTTTCTCTGTCGAACCATCCGCTGACAGCGGTCGCGAAGTTGTCTCGTTCGAAGAAATATTGAGAGCCGGCCCATCTACACCCCTATTAGCCTCTGCCCCTGTATTATTTGTTTCAAAATTAAACCCGGGCGCATTTGGCGCTGGCGCCCCCTCAAACATCCCTTCTGATGCGACCGCTTTATTACCCATAGCCATGTTGATTCTTCTCTGGACCGTACTCGGATCTACCTCTGTCTGTCCTGTCTCCATCATCTCGCCAAACGGTCTTATTTCGCTCGCAAACTCTTCTGCTGCTGTCTTTACTCTATCTTCAGGAGCAGGAAAAACACCCACGTTAGCAGGCTCAAGACTAGTACCTCCTACCCTGTTATTATCCATATGCTTATTCTATCACACATCCGCCATTTTGTACACAAAATGCTTTAGATTTAAATTCAAATCTGAACTCTCTTTTTGATCACAAAGCAACCCAGAAGCACAAAAACCACTATCATTGCCCCTGTTACCAAGTTCAAACTACCAAACGACTGCACTAGCAGCAACATAATCGGCCCGAAAGAGATCATCGCCGCAAGATAACGATCTTTTCTTTTCCCCTGTTTTTTGCCAGACGCTTTCGCGAACAATCCTACCAACAGATTTACTATTCCAAACACGATGATATAAATCATAATAAAAAAAACTAACACCCCCAGAGGTCCAACACTCGTAGGGGTCGTAAAATTAATCATTGCAAGAATAACAATTATTGCCACCAAGCTCAATAGAAACATCAATCGATTAAACATAAGCTCATTATACCACAAGAATAGCCTCGCGAAAATATCGAATATTTAATAATGATTCTTCCCAGAAATCTCCCGATATTCGTTGCTAATGCTTTTAATGTCAATAGCCCCACTGCTATTTACGTCAAAGTATCCCGGTAACTGCGAAAACCGGTATTTCTTTAACTGTTATTCTCTCAACTAAAAGAAGTTCTTTAGCTCCTAAAACATCCTGCGCCCATCAAGATCTTTTAGGAGCTAAAGAGTGGAAGTCATCCGGCGATTTAAATATTACTTTTGACCGCGACTTTTAGTCCACTCTTCAGCTTTTTGACCGCCTCGTAAGGTACGAGGCATAGTCCTTACCAATCTTCTGATCATTCTGTTAAAACTAAGGTACTAATGGTCAGATAATTAGCGCGCTCAACGCTTTTGGCGGAGCTATAGGTAATTCCTAGAGATACTCACTCTCGAGATTTTACCCCGATAAGCAAGCATCTAGATGTAATTTATGGCTAGAAACTACCTATTTGCCCGCCAAAATAGTTTCGAAGGCCTCAGCCTTCAAGCTGCTATTTTGGTTTCATATTTGTCCTTTTAATTTGCGATTTTTGTTTTAGCCTTACGACTTAAATTCAGCATAGCATAAGCATTTCAAAAAATCAAGACTATTGAACAATTTTTTTGTTGTATTTTTTACAACAATCAACATTTTTATTCAATTCTACCCCAATAAAACCATTCATACTGTATGTTGTAATTTTTACAACAATTATACATTTTTAGCTCCGTATTTTTGAACAAAATCTTTAAAAATACTCAGAAAACTAGCTGCACACAAAAAACTTACAGCCAGTCGCGCGGGCGAACACGCTGCTAAAAACTACATTCCAGAACCAGCGGCTTATGATCAGAAACCAACTCCGGCAAAACCTCAAATCTCTCAACCTTCACGTCTTTTGAGACCATAATATGATCACACGGCACTTTTGCGGCCTTATGCATCCCGGACAATGTAGACTCTATCTTGTACTCATATGTTAAATCTCTCAGCCGATCCAAAGCTCGCATACACGGAGCCTCGTGGACCACGTTTAGATCCCCACACAGTATCATTGGTCCATCGATGTCCGAAATAGCCTTAGAGAGCTTCTCAAAAGCTTTCATGCTATGCTCATCACCCATCGGCTGCGGACACCAATACCCATGATGGTTCACAATCGTCACGCCACTCTCTAGCTTCACAATCTGGACATCCAGATTATTACCGATAGACTCACCCAAAATCGTTTCTGGATTGTACCTACCATTAACGAATTCTGATCTTTTCTCTGTCATGCCCTGGTTACTTAGAATCAGATTTCCCCATTCCCAACTGCCATTTGCAATCTTACTGCCCCAGTTTGCCGCATAATAGCTCTCTGTTAGACCGCTAGCCTCCTGGATCCTCGACGCGTCAAAACACAACCGCCTTACGTGCCCGACTTGATCTTCCGACCGCATCACTTCCTGCATACAAATCACGTCAAATTTTTCTTTTTCCAAAAATCGCTTTAAATTTCCTTCAATTTTTCCCATCCATGCGTTTAACTGCAAAACCCGCATTGATTCCTCCTTTTCATTATTATACCAAATTTGGTTTTTTAATTTAAACGTCGCCCTAATCCACATTTTTGCTTGTGGAAAACTTCACCAAAAAATATAAAAATTGTATACAAAAAAGTATTGACATAAGCGTTTTTTCGCGATATTATAGAGGTAGCTTTTGAATAAAAATATTATTCAAAGCCAAAAACAAAAAACATATCGTGCCAAAAAACTCCACACTCTACGAAAAGTCCAGCATCCTCGCAGTTCGCTGGACTTTTTCTTGTTTTAAGGCCTACTAGCTACTCCAACTGCAGCCATAAAAGGCCCTCAGACGCGCTATAAGCGCGTTTTTTACTACAAAACGACACATGGTATATTTCCCACGCAAAGCGCGCCCTCTGTCGAAGTGCTATTTCGAATGAAAAATACGTCAGATTGGTGCTTTCTTCGGATGAAGCGCACCCTCCGGAGAGTGCTAATCATGAAGATAAAAGCCGTCAAGGTGGTATTTTCTCATGCCGCAGCGCGACCTCTGTCGAAGTGCTATTTCGAATGAAAAATACGTCAGATTGGTACTTTCTTCAGATGAAGCGCGCCTCCCGGCGAGCGAATCTGAAAAAGCGCCAAGATGGCGCATTTTACTTCGAAATAGATGGTGGAGCTGGGGGATACTGCCTCCCCGTCCGAAAAATCTCCATGATATCATTCTACACGCATAGTCTCTCTGTTTATCTTGACATTATCTCAGTAGCACAAATAGACAAAAGCTATCCGAGCGTCATGACTAGATTTCAAAACCTTGATCGTCACGCAAGATTTCTATTCCCATGAGTATGATAACTACCTCTGTTATGGAAACTCACAGTGGTAGTCAGCCTATAAATTACTAGGCAAAAGCAGGCATGTATGCAACATGCTTGCTGGAAGTTTTATCTTCACTTATTCAATACTTACGGTATCAATCGTCGTGCTTGATATCTGTTAATAATCCGTCTAAGCTTTGTCAGCCCCTTGACATGGTCTCATTATACCACTAACCACCTCTTTTAGCAAGAGCCTTTTAAGAGATTCTCCGTAGCTTTTCAAAATTCCTCTAGAAAAGATGCTCTGAAAAAGCACCTATTTTTCCCAAAAAAGCTCTACCATTTCTAAAAAACGTTATTTTTCCCCTGTTTTAGTATTTTTTACAACACCCACTCATAAAATTTCCTGCTTATGCTTGCTGACTTACTCCACCAGTGCTACCCTTTGAGCATGATAGCTAAAACATATTCCATCATCCCGCTTGGCTTTAGCGGTTCCGTCATCGAAATTGAGGGAGAAAAAAGCCGCGGCCTACCCGGCTTTAATATCGTCGGCATGGCCAACAAGACCGTCTCGGAAGCACGCGAACGCGTCAAAGCCGCCATCAAAAGCGCAGGGTTCAGTTTCCCAGATGACAAAATAACACTCAATCTCGCTCCAGCGGATCAAGAAAAAGAAGGCTCGTACTTAGACCTTCCGATCGCTCTCAACATCTTGATCCTTTCTGGCCAATTGCGCCAGGAAGATCTTGCAGATGTAGCCTTCGTTGGCGAACTTTCACTTACTGGTGAAGTCCGCCCAGTCAGCAGCATTATTAACATCGTCGAGACGGCCAGAGATGCAGGATTCAAACAACTGTTTATCCCTGTTAAAAATTTTACTCAGGCCTCTTTGATCAAAAATATTAACCTAATTGGAGTCCATTCTTTATCAGAACTCTTTGCCCATCTTAAGAATCAAAAACTCATCACTAATCCACCAAACGTTGTAAAAAATACAGAAACAGATGATAGTGCGGTATCTTTTGCTCAAATACGCGGACAAGAAACTCCAAAACGTGCCCTAGCCATAGCTATTGCTGGACACCATAACATCTTACTCTCCGGCCCACCCGGCACCGGCAAAACCATGCTAGCAAAAGCCGCCCTTTCGCTCCTGCCACCCCTTAATCAGTCTGAACAAATCACTGTTACCAAACTTCATAATATCTCGAGCATCTCTGGCGAAATCGTCAGCTCCAGGCCTTTCCGTACGCCTCACCATAGCGCTAGTCTCGTCTCTTTGATCGGCGGCGGGGCCAAGGCCGAACCAGGCGAGATCTCCCTTGCCCATCTTGGCGCGCTTTTTCTAGACGAGCTTCCAGAGTTCCCTCGCCATACTATCGAAACCCTTCGTCAGCCTCTAGAAGATCGCCAGATTACAGTTACTCGCGCCAAGGTCCGCGTCACTTATCCTGCGGATTTTATGTTGATCGCCACCATGAACCCCTGCCCCTGTGGCTATCTCAACGATCCTTCTCATCTCTGTTCTTGCTCTAACACCCAAATTCAAAAATATCAACACAAGCTCTCTGGGCCGCTACTCGACCGAATCGACCTTTTTACCACGGTCGATCGCGTTAAAATCTCCAATCTGTTGCAAAGCCCGCCTCCCAAGATCCCCTCTCAAGATCTTTTGACTAGCCCTTCAAAAGACAATTTACGAACCGCCGCAAATATCCCTCCAAAGCAACCTGACTATCGCGCCGCCGTTAAGCGCGCCATCGCTGCTCAGCTCCAACGCTACCAAGACGACACTACTTCCAACGCTTCCCTGTCTTCTCCCAACATCGTCAAATACATCCCCCTCTCTCAGGCCGTCAAAGCCTTTCTTGATCAGGCGGCCGAAAAGCTCAATCTCTCGGCGCGTAGCTATTTTAAAACCATCAAAGTTGCTCGCACCATCGCAGACCTCGACGGCTCCGACCAAGTAGAACAACCCCACATCGCCGAAGCCCTCAGCTTCCGTTATCAACCACCAATTAATCTGTTCTAAGAGAAAATTCTTGATGATATTAGATTTTTGTAATGTAAAAGCGGATTTTACCTTGAAATGGTTCAGTGAACCATTTCAAGGCTAAAACCAAGCATTACAAAAATTAATATCATCGAATTTTCTTTTTTATGGGTTTTACCCCTTGAATTAATCTGAAAAATTTGCTACAATAAGATAGATTAAGGTTAAGAGAAAGGACTCCCATAGGTAAAAACAATTCGCACACTCGTATTAACGGAGAAATCCGCCATGAAAAAGTACGCGTAATTGGGGCCTCTGGGGAGCAACTCGGTATCATGAGTACCAGAGATGCTCAACTTCTCGCTAGAGATCAAGGTGTCGACCTCGTCGAGATCGCCGCCAACGCCGATCCGCCTGTTGTTAAAATCATCGACTGGGGTAAATACCAGTATCAAAAGATGAAAGAACAGGCTAAAAATCGCAAAAAGGCTCGCGAAAAACAGTCCGAGCTAAAGCAGATGAAATTCGGCCTTAAGATCTCCGATAACGACCTTAACATCAAAGTCCGCAAAATCAAAGGTTTCATCGAGGATGGCGACCGCGTCAAGATTATGGTGATCTTTCGTGGCCGCGAAATGGCTCATAAAGACCTCGGGCAAGTCCTACTAGATAAGATCTTGGCCGAGCTTGGTGACACCGTCATCGTCGAGGGCAAGCCACAATTTGCCGGACGCAATTTGTCTATCGGGATTCGGAAGAAGTGACTCTTTGACTTCCACGGTCTCAGGCACGTACCTCTAGAGCAACTGCTCAATCAGCAGAGACAACATGTATACACATTGTATGTACATTGTTAATACATCTGCCCCAATATCAACTAACAAAGGAGAAAATATGCCAAAGCTCAAAACGCATAAAGGCACAGCCAAGCGCGTCAAAATCACAGGCTCCGGCAAACTCGTCCGCGAGCGCGCTTTCAAAAACCACATCTTAGCCAAAAAGTCGAAAGCTAGGAAACGCAATATGAAAACCGCTGCCAACATCAACGGTAAAATTGCTAAAAACATTAAGACCGCATTAGGAGTTTAAGATGAGAGTTAAAAGAGGTGTACCTGCACGCGCAAAACACAAGAAAATTTTAAAAGCTGCTAAGGGTATGCAGCATTACCGCACCCGCAGCTACCGCATGGCTAAACAGGGTGTCATCAAGTCCCTTAGCTATGCTTATCGTGATCGTAGAAACAAGAAACGCGACCTTCGCGCTCTCTGGATTACCCGTATTAACAATGCTTCTCGCGAGCTTGGTCTTTCCTACTCTCAGCTTATCGCCGGTATGAAAGCCAAAAATATCACAGTCGATCGCAAAATCCTTGCCGATCTTGCCGTCAACCAGCCAGAGGCATTCAAAGCAATCGTAACTATGGTAAAGGAGAAATAACATGGCAATTTGTGAAATTACCGGCAAAGGCAAAATGTACGGCCACAACGTGTCCTTCTCCCAGAGAAAGACCCGCAAGGTCTTTAAGCCAAATATTCAGAAAAAGACCCTTATCGTAGACGGCCACAAGGTCAAAATCAACGTCGCCGCTTCTACTCTTCGCACCCTGAAGAAAAAGGGCCTGGTTAAATAAGTCGTATTAACATAGCGACACGAAAAGGCCTCATCGTGAGGTCTTTTTGGTATTTTTATAGATATTTTAATATCCTCATGAACAATCGCGCTCTAGAAAATTCTCTTCGAACTTTATTATCGTTTTATGGTATAATAGCTATAGCTCGAAAAACGGCCGCTGGTTTTCCAGAGGAAAGTCCGGGCAGCACAGGGTACGGTAGTCGCTAACGGCGACCGTCCGCAAGGATAGGGAAAGTACCACAGAGACAATACCGCCGCAAAGGCAAGGGTGAAAAGAGTGGGGTAAGAGCCCACAGTGGCGGATGGTGACATCCGTCAGAGGCAAACCCTACCGGCTGCAAGGAGTGCTATTAACCTCGTCCCGGGGATGCACGCCCACCGCTCGAGCCTTAGAGCAATCTAAGACCTAGATAGATGGCCGTTCGCCAAGTTTACTTGGTGACAGAACCCGGCTTAAAGAGAGCTGTTTAAAAACCGGAGCATCTGCTACGGTTTTTTGCTATCTCAAATTACTGTCTCAATCTACTTATTTTTATTCTGATGCCTCGAGAAATGCCCCTCCATCGCCTTATTCGCTTCAAGATCGGCCTCTCTGTTCTGTTCCCTCTTCACGTGCACAAAACTCACCGCTTCAAAATCTTTCAAAATTTTCTGGATATCCTGATAAATACCTAAAAGGTCTTGATTTTTCACCTGATAAATCCCTCTTAGCTGGTTAATCATCATCAGATTATCTCCGACAAATCTTACCCTTTTTAATCCCAATTCTCTTGCCTTTAGACAGCCTTCCTTCATCGCATAATATTCAGCAATCCGAGATGTTGCAAAACCAATAAAATCCCCACCCCTGGCAATTTCTTTTCCATCTTCGCCCACGATATAATAACCAATTGCCGCTGGACCAGGATTGCCCCTGCTACCACCATCTACATACACCGTAGCGCCATTGACCGCAGATCTTGTTTCTACCTTCGGCGAAGAAACCCTTCCATCCAAAATCTCCAAAACCGAAATCGTCGCATCTCCCAGTCTCAATGCGGCCATCTCCTCTTTTCTGACAAATTTATAAGCGGTATATCTGTCTATCGGCCTAATCTTTACCGCCTCAGGCAAAGTAATGTTAAAAATAATATAGAGGTTACCTTGCCGCGATGCACCTATTAGATCCGTAAAAGTCACGACATCGCGCAATTTCACCTCTGTCAGCTCAACACCTAAAAAGTCATAAGCAGTTCTAGCCATCGCTTCTTCGGGCTGTTCTCCAAATCTCATCTTCCCTGTTAAAAGTTCCCATTCTGGGGGCTCCTCAGATCTACCCAAAGATTTTTTCAGCAACAAAACCTCGTCCCCTCTTTTTGCTATTCCGACTACCCTAATTCTCTGTTTCATAGCCCACCTTTTAAGTCTCTAGTCTTGCTTTATCCTTGTATCTTTATGCCCCAGTGACGTCGCTTTCCCTGTTGTATATACAAGGTGGGTAAAATCTTATGTGCATCTCCACAGAGATAGCACCGCGAAATCCCTAAGCAATGATTATTCAGGAAAATCATTTGCCACCAGGGCTATTTTTATTATACCACACCGACTAACATCAAGAAAAACTGCAAAATACCATTTGTTGCATTAATCATCAGGGACGAAAGAGCCGAAGAAAAGATCAGAATCAATCCAAACACCAACCAAATACCAAGCCCGCGCTCTATTTTCTCCATCACCTCCCGCATCCCATCTGGAGCGATCGCATATAACACCCTCGAGCCGTCAAGCGGCGGCACTGGCAAAATGTTAAAAATGAAAAATCCGAGGTTAATTGTCACTACGTACATCATAATCGCGCCTGTTGTATCTGGTCTATAAATCAACCCCGTCAAATGCCCAATCAAGAATGCGATAAATGCCAGTAAGAAATTTGTTAGCGGGCCAGCTATCCCAACTAACGCCATGCCCCATGCGCCGCCTTTTAGCCTCCGGGTGTTAATCGGCACAGGCTTCGCCCCACCAAAAATCGGCCCGCCTGTAAAATACATTAACACCGGTACTAACACCGAAGTAATCGGATCTAGGTGCTTAAAAGGATTTAGCGACAAACGCCCTTCGTCCTTTGCGGTAGTATCGCCTAGAGCGTATGCTACCAACCCGTGAGCCAACTCGTGCAAAATCATTGATGCTAAGATAATGACCAGAACAATGATAATCATTAAAACTTGCATAATTTTATCAAGCTACCACTCTCTTTAATTCAATGCAACTATTTCCATCGTAGCAGGCAAAGCATCTGCTTTTTTGATCTTTAATTTCTTCTCTGTTCTCGCTGTCAATTTTAGCTCTGTCACCATACCATCAATATTACCAGTGGCGATTACAAGTTTTGGCTCAATCTCACGAATCGCTCTGACCGAAGATGTACAAAGAATATCTGCCATCCCAAGATCATCTAGGCCTCTGTCAATATCACCGATTATCCCAATGTGGACCCCGCCGACTTCTACATCATAAATCGTCTCGCCAGAAAGCTCTGGACGCACCCCATCTGCCTTGCCGTCTGCCATATCATCAGCAGAAGAACCGCTCTTTGGCACTGCAATACCTCTGATAGTCGCGCTACCGATCTCAAATTCGCCAGGGCCCTGTATCTTACCAACCTCTAGACCCGCATCAACTGTAAACTGTTTCATGTCAAAAGTAATTGTCGACTGTTTGGTAATAATAGTAATTTCTTCTGGTTTTTTGCTTTCAATCTCAAACATTCTTTCTCCTCCTTCTTTTAACTTTTATTATTCTCTCGTTTTCGCTTCTAATCGCCCTTATCGCTCCTTAATTAGCCCCTCTGGATCATATGTATGAGAAATCTCCATTCCCATTACCTCTGTTAAGAACCGATCGCGCACGCTCTTCCGATAGGTATAATCATCAGCGCTGATAATCACAAAATTCAGTGGTTTGCCCATTTTCTTCTCTATTAGCTCGGCCCAGTGAGTCAATTTTTTGGTTTTATCATCGCCAATGATCAAAAGATCAATCCCCTCTTGACCTGGCACCCGGTTAGTAACAATTAGACCAGCCAAATAATTTTTTACAGGTTTAACGTATTCTTCCCAAGCATCACGTTTCATACTATGCTCTTTGACCTCTGGCGCTTTCACATTAAACATTTCAGAAAAAGCATGCGCGTATACGTGTTTCATATTAGCTGAATAATAAACTTTGTTATCGTAGGTATCATTTTTCACTAAACCGATACTGCCAAGATTTAACAGCTCGCGCCTAACCGAATGGATTTGCTCGTCAATTACTCTAGTAATCTCTCTTACGTAGAAAGACTTCCCTGGATTTTCAAAAAACAGAGCCAGAAGCTTAGCTCTAGTCTTCGAGCCGAACAATTTTTCTAACGGAGTACTATTTTCTTTAACCATCTTGTATACATTTTAGCACGGCAGGCTTAATTTTTTCAAGTGGCAACCATGCGATTTCTGGATTTCTTTTAAACCAAGTCATCTGCCGCTTTGCTAAATGATAATCTTGCAATAAACAGAGATGTTTTGCCTCCTCAAGTGTATATTTGCCCTGCAAATACCCCCACGCAAACTTATAAATATCGCTAGTCATTGCCTGACTACCCCAGCCATATCTATTAACAAGCGTCTCTGTTTCTTTATAAAGGTCCTCACAAAATAGCTTATCCACCCTTCTAGCCAGACGCTTTTTTAGCTCTTCATTGCCCCATTTGATACCAAACACCTGGTACTCGGACAACATTTCCTGACGGTCTGAACAAATTTTTTGTTCAATGCTCGCATCCACCCCTGATTTTTCGCCAGTTTTGCCTCTAAACTGGTAGTCAAAAACCAGCGCGTCGACATAAAGTCCCGTCCCGCCTACCACCATTGGCACGTGTCCTTTGCTCCGGATCTCAAGAATTTTTTGCTCAGCCATCGCCTTCCAATCAGATACCGTATAACGCTCGCCTGGCTCGACTAAGTCTAGCCCGTGGTGAGAAACCGCTTTTTGTTCTTCTCTTGTCGGCTTTGCTGTACCAATATCCATTCCCCTGTAGATCGCCCTTGAGTCTGCCGAGATAATTTCCGCTCTGAGGCCATCAGGCAGGCTCTGAGCAATGTCAATCGCCACACCCGTCTTACCAGACCCTGTCGGCCCAACAATCACAATACAGGGCCCTGTGTAGCCTCTAGAGGCCTTTAATGTATTTTGCAAGCTCACTCAATTTGACCTTTTCTTCTCTGTCTTTCAGCCGTACGCTTACTTCTTTTGCCTCAGCATCTTTTGGACCGACAATCAATACGCACGGGATTTTCATCTCTGTTGCTCGACGAATTTTCTTACCCAACGACTCGCTAGAATCATCCACCTCAAATCTTAAGAAGTTATTCTTCACTGGCTCATTCAAGATAACCGGCTGCAAGACCTCTTTTATCTGCTCGACGTAATCAGATACGCTATCGTTTACAGTTAAAATTCTAACCTGTTCTGGTGCACACCAAAATGGGAACCAACCAGCTGTATGCTCAATAAACACGCTCATAAACCGCTCAATCGAGCCGACTAAGGCGCAGTGCACCATCGCTGGGCGCTTCTTTGAGCCGTCTTCGGCCACGTATTCTAGCCCAAATCGCTCTGGCTGCGCATAATCTAACTGCACTGTCGCCAGCTGCCACTCACGCCCCAGGGCATCCTCTGCCATAAAGTCCATTTTTGGCCCATACATTGCAGCCTCACCCTTGCCCACATAGTAATCCATCTCATATTTCTCGGCCATATCTTGGATCGCAGACTCAGCCTTTTGCCACATCTCTGGTGTACCAATATAACCGTCACCGTCATCTCTAAAAGATAACCTCAGGCGTAATTTCATACCTACCTTAGCGTATAGATCTTTCGCTGACTCAATCAGCTCGCCAAAGACCTCACCAATCTGATCATCAGAACAGAACACGTGTGAATCATCTTGAGTAATTGCTCGAACTCTAGAAAGACCGCCTAATTCACCCTTCCTCTCATCACGATAGACCATCGTCGTCTCAAGATATTTTACCGGCAACTCCTTATAAGAACGTGGCCTAGAGGCAAAAATCTGCGCATGGTGCGGACAGTTCACCGGTTTCAAAGCCAACTCGTCGCCAGATTCTGAGCTAGTAAATTTCAGAAGCTCTGGGAACTTTGCATAATGCCCAGAGGTCTTATAAAGGTCAACTAGCGCAATATGCGGAATGCAAACCTTTTGGTAGCCTCTATCCTCTCTATAACTCTGAGCTAATTTGTTTAGTAAGTCACGCAGAATCGTACCTCTTGGAGTAAAGAGCGGCAAACCCGACCCCACCAGAGGTGATGAGCAAAATAGCTCTAGCTGCTGGCCCAATTTCCGGTGGTCGCGCTTTTTGGCCTCCTCTTGCTGCGCCAGATAATCATTCAGCTCGTCCTCTGTTTCAAAGGCGACGCCATAGATACGTGTCAGCATCTCTCTCTTTTCGTCACCGCGCCAGTAGGCACCGGCTACACGTGTCAGCCTAAACACGCCGCATTCGCCAGTGTTCTCGACGTGCGGCCCCTTGCAGAGATCCGTGAACAGATCACCCATATCATAGAAAGAAATCGCCTCATTCTCTGGTAGCTCTTCGATTAGCTCTCTCTTAAAATCTTGATTTTTCTCGACTGCCCAATTCAGAGCCTCTTCTCTAGAAACCTCGCGACGAGTCATCGGAAGTTTTCTCTGGATAATCCCCCGCATCTTTTTCTCGATGCGCGAAAGATCCGTATCTGATACCTTGGTTTTGCCAAAATCAAAATCATAATAAAATCCATTGTCAATCGCTGGGCCAATACCTAATTTTACCTCTGGATAAAGCTCCAGAATCGCAGCAGCCAAGACGTGCGACAAAGTGTGGCGCATCCTGCTTACGAATTCAGAATCAATTTCGGCTTCATCAATCTGTTTTTTGGTCATAGAAAAACTTCCTTTCCTCTCCATTTTATCACAAGATAGCAAAACCCCCAATTACTTCTACCAATTACTTTAATTCCTCGCAGCAAGCCTATCTAATTGCTATCTGATTTTACGGCTGTATTGAGGATTTCGGAAACACTAGTCAGTGCACTATGATCTTGAGAATTATCAACATCAACTAGCACGATCGTAAAAGTCCCCATATCTGGCGCCTGGGTCAAAGCAAAGATGCCTTTCTCCCCTGTTTGGCTGATGTCGATATCGAACCAATAATATTCCTCGCCGCCAAATGCCGCAAAGCCAGATTTTGCAATTTTATAACCATTCCCAGCGATTAGATTCTCAACTGCCTCTGTATCAGCAACAATATTTGCGTAAATTGAATTATCGTAGCTAATACGTGCCGCCCAGGCATTGTCTTCTCCGTAGACCGTTAAGGTGCCATCGCTAAGCTTATAGTCGTATTCCTCTGGGATCAAAAACTCCCAGCCCGCTACAGATACGGCCACCACGTTGTTTTTCGTAGAATTATTGCTAGAACTCTGCTGAGATGAGCTATTGGCATTGCTACTATTACTACTGTTCGTACTACCAGTGTTGTTCTTAGACCCAGAGTTGATGTTAGCCATCACGATGCCAACAGCACTGATAGCAACCAAAACAATACAGACGATGATCAAGATAATTCTTAAAGTTTTGTTGCTATTTGTCTTGACTGGCTTTGTCTGATTTATCATCACCGGCTGATCAATCGCTACATCCTCTGGCTGCGCAATTGCAACCTCCACTGACTGCTCAGTTACCGCGTCCTCTGGTTGCTCTATTGGTTGTTCTAACGGCTGCTCAGTTGGCTGTTGTTCTAGCTCTGCTGCTAACTGATCGGCTACTTGTTCTGGCTGCGCAACAGGCTGCTCAACTGCCTGCCCTGATTGCTCAGCAGGCTGCTCTATCTGTTCTGGCTGTTCATCAACGCGTTTCACTGTCTGATTAACAGGAGCAAAACGATCCGTCGGCGGCAAAAACGTCGCTGATGTCTTTGGCTCTGGCGCAGGGGTAATTTCTGGTGTACTCTGAATCGAACCCTGCACAGGCTCAGAAGAAAGTTCTGGCTTAGAATCGGAAACAGTCTCTGGCATCGCAACCGGCATCCCGCTGTCATTATTCTCTAACCTCGTGCCACATTCTTCACAGAAAAGAGCCTCGTCAGACTGCTCCATCCCACAATTATTGCATTTTTTCACTTTGCTCCTTTCTGCTTTTATATAAATTTTGTCCGCCCAAGCATTCCGCCTAGACTTCTAACATGTTTTAACTTTGTTACCGGACCATTTGCCCACCCTACAAGACACAGGCATAACCGTCCATTAAATCTATTTTAACATAAGCCTTATCAAAAAACTATTCCTTTTTTCAAGAAAATATGCTAAAATATATCTACGCCACCAGGGGTCGTTAACTCAGCTGGCTAGAGTGTCTCGTTTACACCGAGGAAGTCGGGGGTTCGAATCCCTCACGACCCACCACAGCATAAAAAGAAGAGCCTATGGCTCTTATTTTTATGCTGCCAGATACGGTTAGTGAGGGAAGGCGAACCCCGCAGGGGTTCGCCTCGGCAAGGATGCGAGAGAAAACACGAGCTTGCTCGTAGTTTTCCGAGTATCCGCCGCCGAGAAGTCTTGCGCAGCAAGACTTCTTCCCTCACGCCCCATCAAACGGTTTATGAAATAGGTTTCAACTATTCGCTAACCTGTAAATGCCTGTTAAATCCCTCATCAAAATAGAGGGCTATTTTTGTGCCATTTTTGCAACAAAAACGTGCCAAAAATCGCAATTTACCTCTATAATTTTATCTGTTAAATCCCAATAATTTGGCCTAGTCGGAATATGCTATATTTTTCTCATTATTCTGAATACGGTAACAGCATCATTATTATTTATTGCTTTGTCATCGATTTCTATTTTTTCTTTCTTATAAATATCAGCAAAACCTATAGAACTTAAAATTGATTCCATTTCTTTATTAGTTTGATAGTTCATATAAAGCATCTTCTTCCCGTTTTCCCCTAAATATGGCTCATCAGCGAATTCTTCTCCCGTTCCCAGCTGATATGACAAAACGATAACCCCGTTAGTTTTCAGAATATCATAGACGTCAGATAAGACTTTGTGAAGGTCATCTTCTGGTAAATGAAATAAAGAATAGACTGCAAATACCGCATCTACGGAGTTACTATCAAAATGGTCCTTAACATTTACCATATCGTCAAGAATAAATGGAAATTTACCATGAATCCTAAAGGCCTCGTCTTTCATTTTGGGCGAAAAATCTAATCCAATATAGTCATACCCCCTTTTATTAAAATAAGCATACGTCCTACCGGTTCCTGCACCTAAATCTAAGATGATTGCGCCTTTTGGCAGCTCTTTTTCAAAAGCTTCATAAACGTCCAGATCCTCAATAAAATTACCGAAATCTTTGCCATATTGTGTTGCAATAAGGTCATAGTCTTCTTTTACGCTATTCCTTTTTTTCTTCAAATCCATATTGTATACAATTATACCATTTTTGGTATAAATCTTCTCCGTACACTGTTAATACCTGGCGAATTTTGCCTCACCAAACGGCTTATGAAATATTTTTTAACTATTCCGCAATCTATAAATGTCTGTTAAATCCCCAGCAATTTGGTCTAGATTTTATATAGACCATTATTGACCAAGTATTCGTTGATTGTTGCCATTTATGACAATGACCGCTTCTTGGTTTAGTGGTAAGGCTTTTAAGCCGGCCAGCTCGATACGTTTAATATATTCCTTCGTTGTTTCAAGATGTTTTGGAACATCTGCATGAGGAATTAATTGATAGTCTACGAGACCAACACCATCCAACACCGCATCAACTCCATAAATCTCTGGCACGCGTTCTGGTACAAGGTGGCCATGCCCATAGAATCTTATCGTTTTACAAATAGCCATGATTCCTGCACTAAACCCGCCGTACACATATTTATCTCTAGCAAGATCTTCTCGCAAAATTTCGTCAAAACCACTCAGGCGATAGGCGGTCGCGAGCAAGAATACATTTCCGCCACAAGCATATATTAAGTCGGGCTTATATGAATTTATAAATTCTCTCAACTTATCTGATTTGCCGAAATAATCACGAAGGTCCAGCTCCTCGACTTCGAATCCGAGTTCAGATAGCATGTTTAGTTTTTCTTGCAGATCATTCGTGCGCTTCTTGTCTGGATAGTAATCTCGTGCATTCTCAATGAAGAGTGCCTTTCTGCCTTCTCCTACTAACTTTAACAATTCATTTACATATGGTCCCAGATTATGACTAGCTAAATATAATCTCATTTTTATCCTTTTATAACATTATATCATTTTTGGCATAAATCCTCCTTGTATGCTGTTAAAGCCTGGTTAATTGAGCCCCCCATGATAAAAATTGAGAGCTTGCTCTCATATTTTTATTATGGGGGCTTGTCGTGCGGGATATTTTATCCCTCACGACCCACCAAACGGTTTATGGAATAATTTTCAACTACTTGCTAACCTATAAACGTCCGTTAAATCCCTTGCGAAAATAGAGGGCTATTTTTGTGTCATTTTTGCAGCAAAAACGCACCAAAAACTATAATTTACCTCTATAATTTCATCCGTTAAATCCCCAACAATATGGTCTATGCTTTTATGTTATAATAATAGATATGACAAATATTATTATTACTTCCGGACGTAAATATATTGATATTGATGCCTACGCCAGCATGATGGCCTATCGTGAACTATTGAAAGTCATAGACAATAATAATGTTATCGCATCTACAACTGCCACGCCCAATCAAAGCGTCCCACCATTAATCTTAGATTTGAAGTATAGTCTGGATGAGCCAATCGATAATGGAAATAATAAGTATATTTTACTAGACGTATCGAACCCTGATTTTTTTGATGAGCAAGTAGGACTGGGTAAAATAATCGAAATCATAGATCATCATACTGGCTTTGAACAGTACTGGGCTAAATATCCAAACATTAAAACTCAGATTGAGTTTATTGGTTCTGTTTGTACTTTAATTTACGAGAAAATCATTCAGTCTGGGCATGCCGAAATCCTTGACACTGATTTGTGCAAACTATTGGTTGCAGGTATTCTAGATAATACTCTTAATCTCAAGGCCAGCATTACCACAGATCGCGACCGCAGTGCATACAATGAGCTATTAAGACTGGGTAAAGTCCCCGAGGATTTTTATAGGGAATATTTTTCTGCGTGTGAGACTGAAGTTACGAAAGATTTCGAAAAGGCTATCAAGGATGATCTAAAAATAGAGAAAGCCGGAATTTTACCTGAAGTCATCGGACAAATGATAGTACTAAATCTAGATAATTTCGACCAAGAGAAAATGAATGAAATTTTTGCTGCCTATCCAGAATGGATGATGAATGTTATACTTCTAGAAGAAGGTAAGAGTTATATTTACTTCGGTGGCGGCGGTGTTAGACAAAGATTAGAACAATTATTTGATAAAAAATGCGGAAGTGACAATCTTTTGGTTCTAGATAAGTTTCTACTTAGAAAGCAAATCATGAAGAAGGCGAGAGACGCCGCCTCTATATAATGTTAAAACCTGGTTAATTGAGCCCCACCAAACGGTTTATAAAATAAATCGCAGTCTATTCCTACTCTTTGCGATTCTGTTAAATCCCTTGTAGAAATAGAGGGTCATTTTTGTGTCATTTTTACGCAAAAAATATGCTAAAAATTGCATTTTACTTCTATAATTTCGGCGGTTCAATCCCCAACAATTTGGTTAATAATAACTATGACGGTCTGTGATATAATTTAATCAAAGATAAAGTAAGGAGAAAATATGCCCGCAGTAATTGTTGGTGGGGTATTAGAAAAAGATAACAAGTATCTTCTTGTTCAAGAAGCTAAAGAAAAATGCCGCGGTAAATGGAATTTGCCCGCTGGACATTTAGATCCTAATGAAACTATATTTGAAGCCGCTAAGCGAGAAATCAAAGAAGAGAGCGGACTAGATGTAGAACTGTCTGGAGTTTGCCAGATTGGTAATAGAAAACTGGAGAACGATTTATTCATATCGGTAATTTTTTCTACAAAGGATATAAATGGTAACATACATTTTGATCCAGATGAAATTCTGGACGTTAGGTGGTTTACTTATGAAGAAATATTATCGATGAAAGAATCGCTCCGGAATGAGCACTTAATTTTAGGAGCTATAAGCAATGTACGCGAAAATTTAGTAGCACCAATTAGCTTAGTAAAAATGTACGATTAGATGTCGTGCGGGATATTTTATCCCTCGCGACCCACCAAATTTTTTCCTTACATCAAAAATTTTTTTGTGCTAAAATACATATTTATGATAAGAATGCCACAAAATAAACTAGAAAAAACCATTTTTACGGCCATTGTCGTCTTAATTACAGTCCCATGTTTTGTAACCTATTGTATGAGCTACGAAAACGGCGGAATTCTTAACCTCAACATGCAAGCCTGGCCGATATTTGTCATGATTGAGTTGGTGCTCGCCTTTCTCTCTGCTGAATTTATCGGCAATCCTCTCGCAGAGAGGGTTGTGTTCAAGGTCATCAACCCCAGAAAACACGAACAAATTATCACTATTGCTGCCATCACCTGCGCCACAGCATTCATCATGTGCGTATGGATGAGCTTTTTGGCTACGATTCTCTACCACGCGATTATTCCAGCCGTCACTGGCGCAGAGTTTGACTTAGGGTATTTCCTCACCACAATGATCCCTATGTGGCTTCAGACAATCGTTCTCAATTTCCCCTTTGCCCTACTCGGCCAGCTTTTTGTCATCCAGCCACTCTCCCGCCAAATTTTTCGCAAAATCTGCCCTTAGAGTCTTGCACTAAACAATTCTTGAAAGTTAAAGCGAGTTCACCTTAGAAGGCTATTTTACAACTTTACTATCGTCTTTAACTTTACTGTAGTTAATTAGCCCGTCCATATTCCGGTTGGAAACAATCTTTACTTCTCCGCTCTTGCCAGTAATCTCGGTGGTCTTAAGACCAACGCTAGTGACCGCACCCCTAAAACTGTCAATTTCTACCTCATCACCAACCTTAAATTGGTCTTCTATGATAATTGCTACCCCAGAGATTACATCCTTAATCATATCTTGGAAAGCTAAGCCCAAAATAACCGCCAAAATCCCCAGCCCCGCTAGAAGCGATGCTACGTTTACGCCAAAATCTGCCAGTACCACCAAGATGACCAGGATGAGGAATGCGTATTTTAGAAAACTAGAAATCATCTGCAAAATTGTCTGGATTTTGTGTTTTTGCTGGGCATTCATATTTTTACGATCTGCCCGCTTAAACATCATCTTAATCAGACGCATTAAGATGAAATAAATCACAAAAACGACTACAATAAAGATGATGGAGTTGATGATTCTTTTGCCGTTTATTTCCATATTTTACCCCTGTAAATCAGCACCCTCTAGGTCGTAATCAGAAAGCGCTGCTTTTTGGATCGCCGGATCTTCGTAAGTGTTCCAATAGTAAGTCTGAGTAGCCGCAGAATAGCCGCCAGTGTAGACGGTTTTCTCAAAATTACCATCGGCCATCGCCGCAGCGCCATCAATCATCGCCACACCTGCAAGCGTATGGAACAATCTCGCGATGTTCTCTTCTTCAGTTGATTTCTCTGGATAATGAGTGTTGAGATAAGCGACCCGGACAAAGCGTGATGGCGAATAATAATCGCCCGGCAGACCACGCATCAGAGAGCCAGAGCCAAATGCCGTTATCTCGGCCTTGCCCCAGTTAACCTTCTCTGGCTGTGGGCTAGAGAGGTTCATATAATTGCGCAAGTTTTCTTTGTGCCATTTGTAACCTGGCTGGTTGGTCAAGACGTCTACATCATTTTGGAACACCTGCAGACCCGCGGCGGTATATTCTACTACGATGCTCTTTTTACCATCGCCAATAATCCAGTGTAGCATCGAAACCGGATACTGCTCGTTAACTGGCTTTGCCACGATCGCCACATTGGCCAGTGCCTGCATCACCTCATCGACGGTGGAGAAATTCATCGCCACCCAAAGTGGAAACTCATAAGCCGCAACATTCGTCCGGCCATCTACAGCGTCTTTCTCGTATTGGGCATAACCTGGGAAATTCAGCCCGGCGATTGCGAGACCCGCCTCATTACCACAGTCAAAATATAGTGGTACGTTCTCTTGAATAATCCCCATGCCGATCAATGCGTACTTTGGCTGCAGATCACCAAGAAAAGCCGAGTGGTATTTGTAACCCTTAGGTGTAACTACGACCTTTTGTCCGTAGCCCTCCGACCAGTCGAGATTACGCCCAAAGAACATATTTCCCTGGTCATCCGTAAATCTTACACCTGTGCACATTAAAAGCCCTCCTTTTTATGCTAATTTGTTAAAAATTAATAATCCTTTCGCTTATTATAACACATTAACAGCAAATCATAAACGATATAATATAAAAATATGGGGACCGGTTCAGAACTCCGATCCCACTAGGGTATGAAATAGCTTGTCGCTTAAAAGCGGCGGGCTATTTCTGATATTAGACGTAATATTTTTACTAGCTGTTTGGCCAGTGGTAGCAAACTAAGACGAAGCTTGATTTCTATCATAATTAGATTTTGCTACCTCTGCTAGGCAGCGGAGAGAGAATCCGTAGTACTTGCCGTTGTAGTACGCAGGGTTGACTGCTCCGCTACTATTCAGGCCCAGATGGTAAGCGTAGGTAGCAGAAGAGTAGGCAGTACTAGACCAGTAGTAGCCGCCCGT
>JAZUOZ010000006.1:0-28273 GCA_045604925.1 Candidatus Nanosyncoccus sp.
CTTTTGTTTCATTGATATTTGCACCCGTGCCAAAAATCGATAGAAGAATCAGATAAATGAACTGCATAGGATATGTCAGCAAAAACACATTCGATAAATCTGGATCTAAAATGATCCCTAACAAAAACCATACCAAAATTGGAGTAAACGAGAATACGAACTTGTTGAATCCGATTCGCAATAGCTTTTGCATAATATTTTATTATTATAACATTTTTACTCAGAATGATAGCAACCCAAACCAATCAAAAAAGCTCCAACCGGAGCAAATTATTGGTGATCCGGGTGGGACTCGAACCCACGACACCAAGCTTAAGAGGCTCGTGCTCTAACCAGCTGAGCTACCGGACCAACCGATGGCCGTACGCGCAACCGCGCAACTAGGCCGCTAATTGTAAAACGCCAAAATAAACAAACCTGTTAAATCAGCGTAAACATATTATATCACAACTTCCTACAAAATACTAGACTTTTTGCAACAGGTGTGGTAAAATTATATCTAACTGTTAATAAAAAGGTTTAAATTATGAGTTTTTCTATTCTAAAGAAAATCGGTGACGAACAGAAAAAGAAAGCTGTTGTTGATGTCCGTTCTGGTGATACCGTCAAAGTCACTCAGAGAATTAAAGAAGGTGATAAATCTCGTCTCCAGGTTTTTGAAGGCGTGGTTATCCGCACAGATCGCAAAGATTCCCATACCGCTCGCATCACTGTCCGCAAGGTTGCCTCTGGTGTTGGCGTTGAGAAATCTTTCCTAATTCACAGCCCATTGGTTGAGAAAATCGAAATCACCAAGCGCTCCAAGGTTCGCCGCAAGAACTTGAGCTACCTTCGCCAGCGCTCTGGTAAGTCCGCTCGTCTCGCTGCTCGTGATTTTGATCGTGCCGCCGTAAATGATGTCTCAGTCCCAGAAGAGCCAGCCGCAGCAGAAGCCAAGGCTGACGACGCTAAAGCAGAGGCTCCAGCAGAAGCTCCAGCCGAAAAAGCCGACGAAGCTCCAGCAAAAGAAGCTCCAAAAGCAGAGGCTGAGAAACCTGCAGAAGAAAAACCAGCCGAAGCAGAAAAAGCTGAAAAAGCCGAATAATTTAAACCAAATCTTGTGAAAGCCCCGTCAATCGGGGCTTTCTTGATATAAACGCCAATACACGCAAGCTGAAAAACGCGCGCGTTGGACAAAACAACATACCCGCATATATAATATATACATGCCAATTCTTGGAATAGACGAAGTTGGGCGTGGGCCTTGGGCGGGGCCCCTTGTTATTGGCGCCGCAATTTTGCCGGACCGATTCGCCAAAAATGGGGAACCGCTCGCTGACGAATCCTGGCAAGACGCGCTCACCGACTCCAAGAAACTCACTGCCAAAAAACGCGAGAATTTAGCGCCACAAATCACCGAAAAAGCCATCGCCACCGGGCTCGGCTGGGTGCCGGCATCCGAGCTTGACGAAATCGGTTTGTCCAACGCACTAAAACTCGCCACGCGCCGCGCCGTTTGCGATGCGCTAAAAGTTAAAGATATTTCTGCAATTAAAATCGACACCGACCAAACAACTAAACCAGAGTCAGAATTAGAACGAACATCAAAACGGCTTTCTGCCCAACAAAAGGCTAACAAAGTATCACTCCCCTTCACCGAAATCATTATTGACGGTACTCAAAATTTCCTAAAAGACACACCACTAGAAAACCTAGTTTCCGTCCTACCCAAAGCCGACGCCAAAGTTAAAGAAGTTTCCGCCGCCTCCATCATCGCCAAAGTAGCACGTGATAATTATATGAAAGAGCTCGCGGAAAAATACCCAGGCTATGGTTTTGAAAACCACGTCGGCTACGGCACCGCCGCGCACAAGACCGCACTAGAAAAACTCGGCCCCTGCCCCGAGCATCGCCAGAGCTTCGCACCGGTTGCCAGGCTGCTAGAAAGCGAGTCGACGATAACTGCTTCTGGGGATCTTTCGCGACGACGGGAGCGAAGGATAGGGAGCGGCCCCGTAACGACGAGACGAGTGACCGGTGCCCCAGAAGTAGTTACGTCGGCTCGTTTGTCTAATACAACTAACGCAGGCTCCCGCGCCGAGCAAATCGTTGCCGACTATCTCAAATCAAAAGGCCACACCATCCTCGCCCGCAACCATAAAACCAAATTTTATGAAATCGACATCGTCTCCGCCACAAAAGACCACATCTATTTTACGGAGGTAAAATATCGCAAAACCAACACCCATGGCGCTCCACTTGAATTTATTGACAAGAAAAAACAAAAACAAATCACCTTCGCCGCAGAAAGTTTCATGAAATATCTCAGTAAAAAACTAAACCGCAAAATTGAAGATTTACCATCACCAATCCTCGCGGCCGCCGCAGTCGAAGGCCCCAACTTCGAGCTTGCCAAATGGCTGCCACTTAGCTAATAATCATCGCCGAATTATTCTACTACAATTTTTCTGCCAATTGTTGTATAATTATAGATAATGTTTAGTCTTTTTCGAAACTTTTCTAAAAAGGATTTCTTTCTCATTGTTCTTGTTGTCATTTTGATTTGTTTTCAGGTTTGGCTCGATCTCAAAATGCCAGACTACATGTCAGAAATCACCCGCTTGGTTGAGACTGAGGGCTCAGAAATTTCCGAAATCATTAAAAACGGCGTTTTTATGTTGCTCTGTGCGTTGGGTAGCCTTGCCGGCGCAATTTCTGTCGGCTACCTTACCGCCAATCTCTCTGCAGACCTCACCAAAAACATTCGCAGCAAAATTTACGACAAGGTCGAAAGTCTCGGTTTTGCCGAAATCAAAAAGTTTTCTATCAGTAGCCTGATTACTCGTACTACCAACGACATTACTCAAATCGAGCTCTTTGTAGCGATGGGTATGCAGGTGATTATCAAGGCGCCGATTACTGCGGTCTGGGCCATTACTAAAATCCTCGACAAATCCTGGGAGTGGAGTTCGGCTACTGCGGTTGCAGTAGTCCTACTGCTTTCGGTTGTTGCTGTGATTATGGTTATAGTTATTCCACGCTTCAAAATTATTCAAAAACTAACCGACCGCCTCAACGCCGTCACGCGCGAGAATATTTTGGGAATTCGCGTCACACGCGCCTTTAATGCTGAGAATTATGAGGAGAAAAAATTTGGTAAAGCCAATGATGATCTCACTGACACTCAAAAATTTAGTCAAAAGGCATTGTCTATTCTTTCGCCGTCGATAATTTTTATAAATCACATGCTCAATCTTTCAATTTATGTTGTCGGTGCACTACTCATTAGCGAAGCTAATATGATGGATAGACTTACTCTCTTCTCAAACATGGTCGTTTTCTTGTCATATGCCATGCAGGTAATCATGGCCTTCCTAATGCTCGCAATTATCTTCATGATTGTTCCACGCGCCCAAGTTTCCGCCAACCGTATTAACGAAGTTCTGCGCACAGAAATCAGCGTCAAAGAAGGGAAATATAACGAAAAAGAAACCCCAGCTATTGGCACAGTAGAATTTAAAAATGTCAGTTTCAAATATCCGGACGCAGATGAGTATTTACTAAAAGACATTTCTTTCAAAGCCGAACGCGGTCAGACCGTGGCCTTTATCGGCTCTACCGGTTCTGGCAAATCCACACTCATTAATCTTGTTCCACGTTTTTATGATGCGACAGAGGGAGAAGTTTTGGTTGATGGCATCAACGTCAAAGAATACAAATTCTCAAATCTATATAATAAGCTCGGCTATGTACCACAAAAGGCCGTAATGTTTGACGGGACAGTTTCATCCAATGTTGCTTTTGGCGATAATGGCAAAGGTAAGCGTCCGGCATCCGCCGTGACCGAGGCCATCAAAGTAGCACAGGGTACGACTTTTGTTGAGCAACTTGACCGCACTTATCTGGCTCATATTGCAAGTGGCGGCACTAATATTTCTGGTGGCCAAAAACAGCGCCTCGCCATCGCCCGCGCCGTAGCTCGTGATCCAGAAATTTACATTTTCGACGATTCGTTTTCTGCGCTTGATTATAAGACGGATGTTGCTCTTAGAAAAGCCCTCAAAAAACACACCAAACACGCGACATCACTCATTGTTGCCCAGCGCATTGGCACCATTATGAACGCAGACCAAATCATCGTCCTTGATAACGGCAGATGTGTCGGCCAGGGCACCCACGCAGAACTTCTGAAATCCTGTCCAGTCTATCGTCAAATTGCCGAGTCGCAACTCTCGCCCGAAGAACTTACCGCTGCGCCAGCCCGCGCGGCAGAAAGGAGCGCATAAATGGCAGGACCGATGCGTGGCGCACGTGGCGAAGCCGAAAAGTCTAAAGATTTTGGTAAGGCCATTAAGCGTTTGATCAAAGAACTCAAGCCATTTTATTTCGGCGTGGCAATTGGCATCATTTTTGCAATTATTGGCTCTATCATCGCGATTGTTGTACCAAACCAACTTTCCGACATTACAGACGAAATATCAAAAGGCCTCTTTACCGGACTAAACTTTGATGCAATTTGGAGAATTACCTTTATCATTATCGGCCTAGAAGTCGCCAGCTTTATTTCCGAGATTGTCGAAAGCTTCACCATGACTAATGTTTCTAACAATTTCGCTCGTCTGCTTAGAAATCGTATTTCTGTTAAAATCAACAAACTTCCACTTCGCTTCTTTGATAAGAGCCGCACTGGTGACACGCTATCCCGCGTCACTAACGATGTCGACTTAATCGCCCAGACTCTCAACCAGTCGCTATCCACGCTCGTTGCTGCGATTGCGATGTTTATCGGCGTAGTGGCAATGATGTTCATTACCAATGCGCTGATGGCAGTAACAGCGGTGATCTCTGGCTTATTTGGATTCTTCTTTATTGCGCTAGTCCTGCGCAAATCCCAACGTTACTTTACTGCTCGCCAAAAACAACTTGGTATTTTGAACGCCCATATCGAAGAAATCTACTCTGGCCTTAACGTTGTTCGTACTTACAATGGTGCTAAAGAGGCCAACAAAAAGTTTGACAAGCTAAATCACAAAGTCTACGAGGCCAACCGCAAAAGCCAGTTCCTCTCTGGTCTAATGCATCCGATGATGGGCTTTGTCGGGAATCTTGGATATGTCGCGGTCTGTGTAGTCGGCGCAATTCTTGTGGCTAATGATGCAATTACTTTCGGCAGTATCGTGGCGTTCATTATTTACGTTCGAATGTTCACTTCGCCACTTACGCAAATCGCGCAGGCCCTGACCAGTTTGCAGTCATCGGCCGCAGCTTCCGAGCGCGTGTTTGAGTTCTTAGACGAGCCAGAAATGACGGACGAAAAGAATCTTACTGCGCACCTAGACAAAGACAAAGTCAAAGGTAAAATTGAGTTCTCTCACGTGCGCTTTGGTTACGATCCAGACAAGATCATTATCAAAGATTTTTCTGCTACGGCTCTCCCTGGCCAAAAAATTGCCATTGTCGGCCCGACTGGCGCAGGGAAGACTACTATGGTTAATCTGCTAATGAAGTTCTACGAAATTAATTCTGGCGATATCCTCATCGACAATGTTTCTATCCATAATCTCCGCCGCGAAAACATCCACGATTTGTTCACTATGGTCTTGCAAGACACTTGGCTCTTTTCTGGCACGATCAAAGAAAATATCATCTTTAATCGCCACGATGTTTCTGATGCGCGCGTGCGCGAAGTTTGCGACACTGTCGGCCTAACTCACTTTATCAAGACCTTGCCAAAGGGTTTGAATACAGAAATCACCGAGAACGAGTCTATCTCCAGCGGCCAAAGACAGCTTCTTACCATCGCCCGCGGTATGATTGATGATACTCCATTTTTGATTTTGGACGAGGCCACATCTAATGTTGACACCCGCACCGAAGAGCTAGTCCAAAAAGCCATGGACAAACTCGCCAAGGGCCGGACGTCTTTCATTATCGCTCATCGTCTGTCCACCATCAAAAATGCTGATTTGATTCTCGTGATGAAAGACGGCAATATCGTCGAGACCGGCAAGCATGACGAGCTAATCAAAAAAGACGGTTTCTATGCCGAGCTTTATAACTCGCAGTTCCAGCTGACATAGTAGTCAAGTGGTCCATTCAACATTAGCCAATTCACTCATCAAGTTAAAGCAACACTCAGTACTAGCCAACCCAGTCACTAAGTAGCAACGAAGCATAAAATATGTTATAATATATATTATGATTTATCTAGATTTTGCTGCTGCCTCGCCAGTCTCTAGCAAGGTGATGAAAAAAATGGAACCGTATTTTTCGGAACTGTTTTTTAATCCTTCTGCGCCCTATCTTGCTTCCAAAAAAGTTCGCGAGGACTACGAAAACGCAAAATCTGCTCTCGCTCATACTATTGGTGCAAAAGGCACTGACTTAGTCATTACTGCCGGCGCTACAGAATCTATCAACCTTGCTTTTACTGCAATTAGTAAAAAAGCCAAAGTCTTATATCTCGCTACCGAGCATCCCGCAGTCTGCGAAGCCGCCAGCCCGTTCAACCACGAAGAAATTGCCGTTCAAAAATCTGGGCTGATTGATTTGCAGGATTTTGCAAAAAAAATAACTGATGATGTAGAGCTGGTTTCTGTCTCGCTTGCGAATAATGAGCTCGGTACCATCCAGCCACTCGCCGAGATTTCCGCGCTAATCCAAAAAGAGCGCCAACGCCGTCTCGCCGATAATAATACCACACCGATCTATTTCCATAGCGATGCCTCGCAGACTCTTAGCCTTATTGATATTAATGTTTCTAGACTTGGAGTTGATTTGCTGACGTTGAATGCCGCCAAAGTTTACGGCCCGAAGGGGATCGGTGCATTATATATTTCACGAAGCGTCAAACTTCAGCCCATCGTCCGTGGCGGTGGCCAAGAGAGGGGTTTGCGCTCCGGCACCGAGAACGTGCCGGCACTTATTGGTTTCGCCGAAGCAGCGACTATTGCCAAAACGCACATCGCTTCTAACCGCAAAAAATACACTAAGCTTGTAGATATCTTCCGCACAGAATTAAAGAAAGCAAAAATCGAGCCAATTTTCTTAGGGTCCAAAAAACACCAACTCGCGAACTTCTGCCCAGTTTGTTTCCCAGGCGTAGATGCCGAACGCCTGATTTACCAACTCGAGAATAAAGAAATCTATGTCTCGACTGGCGCCGCCTGCGCCGCATCCAAGGGTAAGAAATCTCGCACGCTCCAAGCCATTGGTCTGAGTGACGAAGAAATCTCGGGCTCGCTACGCATTTCGCTCGGCGCGCTAAATGATGAATCACAAATCAAAACTGCAGCCCACGAAATAGTCTCGATTATTAATGATTCTACAGGAACCCGGCCCGCCGTTGCGCAAACCACAAAAACTCAAATCGCAATGCAAACTACAAAGAATCAATCATCTACCAACACCCCAAAAACCGTTTTTGTTGGTATGTCCGGTGGCGTCGATTCTTCTGTCTCGGCGGCATTGCTCAAAGAGCAAGGTTACAATGTAGTTGGCGTCTACATGAAAAATTGGAGCAAAGAACTTCCCGGCATGAAGTGTCCATGGGCCGAAGATCTTGCCGATGCAAAGCGCGTCGCCACCAAACTTGGTATTGAATTTAAGGTCTTCGATTTTGAGAAAGAGTACAAACAAAAAGTCGTAGATTACATGCTAGACGAATTCAAAGCAGGCCGCACTCCAAACCCAGACATTATGTGTAACCAAGAAATTAAGTTTAAACTATTTTATGATGTTTGTCGCGAACAGGGTGCAGATTATATTGCAACCGGACACTATGCCAAAACTAATGGTCCGAGCCTTCTTCGAGCTGCGGATGACAATAAAGACCAAACCTATTTCCTATATCGAATTTCTGAAGACGCAATTGCACATACAATTTTTCCGCTCGCAGACTACAAAAAACCCGAGGTAAAAAACCTGGCCGAAAAATTCGGTTTGCACAACGCACGCAAAAAGGAATCCATGGGTGTCTGTTTTGTCGGCGATGTGAATATCAAAGATTTTCTCAAAATGTACATCAAAGAAACTCCCGGTAAAATTGTTGATATTGAAACAAACGAAGAAGTTGGCTCGCATGAAGGTGCGGTCTTCTACACAATCGGTCAGCGTCATGGACTCAATGTTGGCGGTGGTTTGCCATACTATGTTGTTAAAAAAGACATGTCGAGTAACATTGTTTATGTTAGTAAAAACCTAAACAACATTGAGCTATGGACCAATACTGTTAAGCTAGGAGATGTCATTCTCCGCCAACCAAAAGAAGGTCGAATTAAAAATGGGGCTGAAGTTTTTGCTCGTCTTCGTCATCGTGCTCCACTTGTCCGGGCGGTTATTGAAAACTACGATCAAGATTCTAAAACCTTAGAACTCAAGTTTTCGGAAGAAATCAAAATGCCAGCCACTGGCCAGTCGGCCGTAATTTATATTGGCAAAAACGGAAAAGTCTGTGCCGGCGGCGGTATCGTTACAGTCTAGATGCCAAATAATCAAAAATCAGAGTCCGCGTCCTTGCGGATAACTATACGTTGAACTTAAACTCCACTACATCCCCCTCTTGCATTACGTAGGTCTTTCCCTCGGTACGCATCAGGCCAGCCTCGCGCACGGCTTTTTCGCTACCAAGCCGCACCAAATCATCATAATTACAAATCTGCGCTGCGATAAACCCACGCTCAAAATCAGTATGAATTGTTCCAGCAGCTTGCGGCGCAGTAGAGCCTTGTTTGATTGTCCAGGCACGAACTTCCTTTTTGCCGGCAGTCAAGAAACTTTGCAGACCGAGCGTCTTGTAGGCTGCCCTAATCAACTCCGCCAAAGCATCATCAGCTACACCATAAGAGCTAAGAAACTCTTTGCGCTCCTCGCGGTCCATCCCACTCATTTCTTCTTCTAATTTAGCATTTACAAAAATCGCTTCGGCCTCGCGCCCCGGGTTGACCGAACCTTCGCTCCCATCCACCAGCGCTCTCAACTTTCCTTGTAAATCTTTATCGGCCAGTCCACTCTCATCCACATTAAACATATAGATTACTGGTTTTTCAGTTAGATAGGGAACAGCCTCATCAGCCGTTTTATCGCCCGGTCTTTTCTTGCGCTTAGCCTCTACCTTCTCGCGTGTCTCTAGATCTGCAAGCTCAAGTTCGGTATTAATAATCTCAATATCTTCTCTCGCCTGCGCCAAAATATCAGTCTCGACTTTTTGATCTGCGCGCACAATATCGTCGTTAATAAAAGCGCGCACGACATGACAAATCGCTTGGCATTCACGAATGTGTGCTAGGAACTTATTGCCTAGCCCCTCGCCTTTGCTCGCACCAGCAATCAGTCCAGCGATATCAACAAACTCTACCGTAGCCGGCACGATTTTGTCAGACTCATACATTTTGCCGAGTACGCTCAAGCGCTCGTCCGGCACCGGCACCACGCCAACATTTGGCTCAATTGTGGCAAAAGGGTAGTTTGCCGCGAGTGCCCCAGCATTTGTTAGTGCATTAAAAAGCGTGGATTTTCCTACATTCGCTAAGCCCACGATGCCAATTTTGAGATTAATAGTCAACCTTTCATTAATTCTTATCTGTAATTATATCATATTTTGGTATATAATGTTTATATGATTCTGTTTTCTGATTTCGACAGGACCTTTTATTTCAGAAGTGACGAAGAAAAAACGCGGACTAATTTTGAAGCCGTTAAAAAATGGCGAGCCGCTGGACATCAATTTTGCATTGCAACCGGGCGTAGCTACAAGTCGGTTATAAAAGAGTCTCCGCAGATCAAAGAAATTTGCGATTACTACATTGTCGATAGTGGTTCGATCATTTTATCTCAAACAGGTGAGCTTTTGAGCGCTTTTTATTTTGACCCGGAAGTTGTCGACGGGATTGTAAGATTTTCAGAAAATACTCCAAACCAGCTAATACCATTTTATTACACTCCGTATTCCGAAAGTCTGGATTATCAGAATAATAGCATAACAAAGATGCGCCTTTGGTTTAAAGATCCAAATGTGATGGAGGAGATTGCTGGCCAAATAAAGAGTTCTTTTCCAGTATTTGCTTTTGCGCTAGAGGCTGTCTCAAGCTACGATGCTTTAAAAGAGCAAAGAGGATTTATAGAAATTATCCCTAGCAATTATGGAAAAAGTGAGGCGATAAAATATCTTCAAAAAAATAAAAGTATTCCGAGTAAAGATATCGTGACTGTTGGCGATAGCCTAAATGATTACGAAATGATTCGAGATTTTAACGGTTTCGTGATCGAGGGCTCTGATCTTTCTGAAATTGAAAAAGGATTGAACACTGTCGCCTCGGTCTCATCGCTCGTAAACAAAGAATTACTTGATTACCTGAAAAATGCCGGTAGGTAACTTGTTTTCTGTCCTGCACGACCTGATATAATAATACTATGTACCAAGATTTCCAAACCAAACTCATCTCCCATGCCGACGATAAGTATCGCGAATTTTGTATGCGCGGCATTCCTTGCGACCGACCTTTTTTGGGCGTACGTATTCCGCAAATCAGAAAACTAGTTAAAGACATCCCGCCCGAACAATTTGAAGAATTCTTAAAAGCCAAGCCACTCGCAATTGAAGAAGTCATCGCCAGAGGATTCTTAATCGCGCGCCTGTCGTATGATGAAATGCTAAAATTTTTTGACTCGCAAGTAGAGCTTTTAGACAATTGGTGCACAGTTGATACTTTTTGCGCGGCTCTGCGCAAAGTGGTTAAACACCACGAAGATGATTTTCTAAACTCCAAAGTAGAAAATCTCCTAAAATCAAAAGACGAGTTCGCCGTCCGCGCCGGCCTAGTCTGCCTACTTGATTTTTATGTCAAGCCAGAATATTTACATTTGATTTTCGACCGTATTGAATCTCTTAAAGATCGCGAAGAATACTATGTCAAAATGGCCCTCGCCTGGCTCCTCGCCGAGTGTTTTATCAAATATCCAGAAATAACACGCGACTATCTAGACCGCTCCAAACTAGAAAAATGGACTTTCAACAAAGCAATCTCCAAAATCTGCGATTCTTACCGCGTGAGCCAAGATACCAAAACGGAAATTAAAAAGCTCAGGAAAAAGTAAAAAGTGGCCAATGCTTGTGGAAAACTCCCGAAAATCCGCAAAAACACTACATATAGCGTATAAAACTATTGACAAACACTATATGTAGCGTGTAAAATCATAAGCAGAATCGATTTAAAAACCAAAAAAGCACAATAATTATCTTCAAACGAAAGGAAATCTCATGAAAAACATCATCAAAAAAAGTCCAGCCGACGCTACCAAATTTGACCTCGTGCGCTACCAAAAATCGCTCAAAGCTTACGCCGATGTTCCAGAAGACGCCATCAAAAAAGCTCTAAAAACCGTAAACCAATACGAAAATATGCACGCTAGCGTCTTGGTAGAGCTCGGTGTTTCGCTAATCGCCAAATATGGTAACGAGCAATCTGCAGAAGATTATTTTAACGCTCATAGCGACTATTTTAACGGCGAAAAATTTGAGCGCCTGCGCCGTATTACCGGCTATCTAGTTGGCTCGCTTGAGCGTTGGAACGATGGCAAAAAAGCCGAAGAAGCTGTTCGCGTCAAGCACTCGGTCAACTCCTGCGTTGACGATCTTACTCGCGCCGCCGCACTGCAAGACCAAGCCCTCGCCAGAAACATCGCCTACGCGCAGTAACAACACAATAACGCTATTGCTAAGAAAAAGCATAAGCAAGAAGTGCAAATATTTTGATAAAAACAATTCACAATAAAGATATTAATGCTCACGCTTTCAATTTTAAAAAACTTAGCGTAAAATAATTTCCATGAAGCTCTCACACCGCACTCGTAGAATCATTTCTGTCCTTGCAATTTTTTTGCTCGTCGGCATTTGGCTAGCCGTCAACCCAGCTAGTTATGAATCTCAAACTATCCCGGTCGAAAGCTCGGTTGGCCCACTCGGCGCCACCAGCGGACAAGGCGACAGCCAAGACGCGAACGGTACGCAAAACACCAACCAAGACTCCGACAAACTCGCTACCGCCGTCCTCGAAAAACTAGAAATCAAAGGCCGAGCGCCCAAGACTGGCTATGCCCGCACCGAGTTCTATAACAATTGGCCAAATGTCGATGGCTGCAGTCTGCGCCAAATTATTATCAAAAGGGAAGTAGGCGACAGCGCCGTGATGGACGGTTGCGATGTGGTTGGCGGCACTTTTACCGAGCCTTACACCGGCAACGTGATGACATTTTATCAAAAATCTGATTTTTCTAAGAAGATCCAAATTGACCATATCGTTGCTCTGTCTGATGCTTGGCAAAAAGGCGCCCAGTATAAATCGCAGGACGAACGTTATAAAATGGCCACTGATCCGCTGAATTTGATCGCCGCTGATAGCTCGGCCAATCAACAAAAATCCGACGGCGATGCCGCCACTTGGCTCCCGCCAAATAAAGCTTTCCGTTGCCAATACGTCGCCCGCCAAGTCTCAGTCAAATACAAATATGGCCTCTGGGTCACCCAAGCTGAGCACGATGCTATTGCTAATATATTGCAATCTTGCCCAAATGAACCAACAGTTGGTATATAGGAAAATTCTTGACTAAGTTATTTTTGGTCTGTAAGTCTTGAACACCGTCAACTATATTTTTGCGCGTCCTTTGGACGTGGCAAAAATATAGTTGTGGCCTGACCAAAAAATAAGCTTAGTCGAATTTTCTTTCCAGATTATGTGCTATAATAACCTTATGATTAAATTCACTCTCGACCCAAAAATTCAAAACCTAGACCTCGCAGCTGCCGATACTGCTCTCACGCGGGTCAAAAAAGATTCCATGGCGGGTTGGTTCAACGTCCCAGTTAACGAGCAAGAATTCGCCAAAATTAATCAGGCTGCTGCCAAAATCCAAAGCGATTCAGACTACTTGGTCTGTATCGGCATTGGTGGTTCGTATCTCGGGCACAAAGCTGTGATTGATGCACTAGGCCAACATTCTCGCACTAAGATCCTTTTTGTCGGTAACTCCCTCTGCTCGCATCATCTAGAAGAGGTCATCGAGACTATCGGCGATCACGATTTTTCGGTTAATGTCATATCAAAATCTGGCACTACTTTAGAGCCGGCCGTGGCTTTTAGGATTTTCAAAAATGCGCTGATCGAAAAATATGGCCCAGAACAAGCAGCAGAAAGAATCTATGCCACCACCGATGCAGAACACGGCGCTTTGCATGACGAGGCTGTAAAAAACGGTTACCAACGCTTTGTCGTCCCAGACAATATCGGCGGGCGCTACTCAGTTTTGACGGCTGTGGGCCTTTTACCGCTTGCCGTCGCTGGCATCGACATCAAGAATTTGCTGCGTGGCGCGCACAATGCCGCGATGCATAATTTTTCCGATATCGCAAAATATGCTACCGCCCGCCAGTATCTTTATCAAGAGCAAAATAGAGAAACGGAAATCCTCGCCAGTTTTGAGCCGCGTCTTACCACTTTTGCAGAGTGGTGGAAACAACTTTTCGGCGAGTCAGAAGGCAAAAACCAGCAGGGTATTTTTCCGGCATCTGTCACTTATACGACTGATCTTCACTCGCTCGGACAATACTTGCAACAGGGGCGGCGCAATATTTTTGAGACTATTATCAGGGTCACCGCGCCAAACGTCCATTCTCTATCTGTTCCGCCAGCCGAAGCCACCGATGGTCTAGATTATCTAGTTGGCAAATCTCTAGACGAAATCAACGTCAAAGCTCTTGAGGCCACTATCCAGGCTCATCGTGACGGCGGTATCCCCGTTCTCGAAATCACCGTTCCAGATTTTTCCGAATATTCTCTCGGCGCCCTCATTTATTTCTTTGAATTATCGTGCGCGCTTTCCGCTACAATCTCTGGTGTCAACCCGTTTGACCAACCTGGCGTAGAAGCCTATAAACAAAATATGTTCCAGCTACTTGGCAAACCACAAAAATAGATATATAATATATGTATGATTAAAGGATGGGCAACCGCTTATGAAGTTAAATTATGATGGTCCAGTCGTACTAGCCGTTATGGATGGCGTTGGTTTGCGCCGGGATATCGCTGGCAATGCCGTTAAACAGGCCCACACCGAGTTTTTGAATTACGCTGTCGAAAATCACAAAACTACCTCGCTCGCTGCCTCTGGCGAAGCCGTTGGCATTTTGCCAGGCGACATGGGGAATAGCGAAGTTGGTCATAACGCTCTCGGCTCTGGTCAGATCATCAAACAAGGCGTGGCTAGTATCAACGAAGCATTTAACACCGGTTCTATCTGGCAGTCTAGCGCTTGGACCGACATCATTGAGCGCCTGCGCGAAAAAAATTCCACTCTACATTTTGCTGGTATTTTTTCGGATGGTAATGTTCATAGCAGTATTTATCACCTAGAGCGGATGATTGACCAGGCTCACCAAGAGGGCGTCCAGCGTATTCGTATCCACCTGGTGCTAGATGGCCGCGATGTACCGCCGCAGTCTGCCCTGCAATATGTCGCCGAGCTAGAGGCATTTCTTGCTGCTTTCCCAGATCATCCAGATTATAAGATTGCCTCTGGTGGTGGTCGCATGGTCTACGTTGCCGACCGCTACGAGAATGATTGGAACGTCGTCAAAGCCGGCTGGGACGCTATGGTCAACGGCACCGCCGAGCATCAATTCCCATCCGTCACTTCCGCGATCAACACTTTCCGCGAAAAAGATCCGTCGATTCAAGATCAGTATATTCCGCCGTTCGTGATTTTCGAAAATGGCCAGCCTGTAGGCACTGTGCACGATGGCGACTGTTTCATTTACTTTGATTTTCGCGCCGACCGCGCTATCGAAATTGCCCAGGCCTTCACCTATAACGACTTTCCGTATTTTGACCGGGTGTATTATGATGTCAACGACATGGAGCATCACGGCAAGCCAGATGTCTATTTTGCCGGCCTCACCGAATATAATTCTGATACCCATGTGCCAGAGCATCGCCTAGTCGAGCCGATTCAGATTAACGATTCGCTAAATCAGCTTCTTGGTAGTCATGGTATCTCTCAGCTCGCTGTTTCTGAGACGGTCAAATTTGGCCACATTACTTATTATTTCAATGGCAATAGTTATGAGAAAGCTCCCGCTGAGGAACATATCGAGATCCCATCCGATACTATGCCGTTTGACACTCGTCCTTGGATGAAATCTGCCGAAATCGCTGATAAGGTGATTGAAAATCTGGACCAGTTTAAGTTCGTCCGTCTGAATTTTCCGGGTGGCGACATGGTCGGACATTTCGCCGAGCTAGAGCCGACTATTACCGCGATTGAGGCTATCGATATTCAGCTCGCCCGCATCGCCAAAGAGGTCGATCGCCTCGGCGGTGTGATGGTTATTACTGCAGACCATGGCAATGCCGAAGAGCTGATGGATAATGAGGGCCACAGCAAGACGGCCCACAGCACCAATCCTGTTCCGTTTGTGATTTATGACAATACCAACAACCGCGAGCTTTACGATTTTGCTGAGGTCAAAGACCCAGGTATCTCCAACGTTGCCCCAACCATCGCCAATCTCCTTGGCATAGAAGATTTGCCACCGACCTGGCGCGACTCCCTTATCAAATCTACAGAATAATGGTATAATAATGCTATGAAAAAGATTACCAAGGCTATCATCCCAGTTGCCGGCTGGGGCACTCGTCGCCTACCGATTACCAAGATTATCGAAAAATCTATGCTCCCAGTAGGGAACCGTCCACTCGTCGATTACTCCGTTCAAGAGTTAATTGCCGCTGGCGTTACTGATATTTATATGGTGATTTCTAACGTCGAGCCCTGTCAAGTTCAAGAGTTTTATAGCGACAATCTAGCGTTAAATCTATACCTCGAAGAACGCGGCAAGACTGATCGCCTCGCTCTAGCCAAGACCCTACCTGATAATGTCAAAATTCACTATACTGTTCAGGATCCATCTGACAAATATGGCACAGCCGTGCCTGTCGCTATGGTCGCCGAAGAATACAGTATTGATGAGCCAGTTTTTGTCTTTATGGGCGATGATTTTATCTGGAACCCTGATGGTAAATCTTCTGCCGAGGCCCTGCTTGAAGCAGTTAAAGACGATGATGAGTCTGCCCTTGTCGGGATTAGCTCCCCGCGCGAGGCTCTGCTCAACGGCGGCGCTCTTACTCTAGAGAACGAAATGGTCAAAAAGATTGTCGAAAAACCAGCTCCAGAGCAAGTTACCGGACTAGCGAGTGTTAGTAAATATATTATTGCGCCTCCTCTGATGCGCGAGATTATCAATTATGTTCATACGCACGATTTTGGTCCCAAAGACCAGGAGTATATGATTACCGATCCATTCGCAACTTACATCAAAAATGGCGGTATTATGCGCGCCGCCAAAGCTGATGGCGAGTATCTTGATGGTGGCACGCTCGAGGGTTGGGTCCACGCCAACAACGTTGTTTGTGGTTAAGCTTCACAAATTATTCATCTCATGATATAATTTTTCTATGGCAAAAAACCGATCAAAAACCGGCTATCAGCAAGAGATAGGTGGCGTTGTCGCTCATCTTCGGACTGAGAAGGGTCTGACTCAATCTGAGTTGGCCAAGATTTTGGGCACTTCTCAGCCGACGGTCTACCGTATCGAGAACGGCAAACAAAATATTTCTCTTAGCATGGTCAAGAAGCTTTCTACCGCTCTTGGCAGCCCAATTTTGTCAGTTAATACATCTGTTTCACAGAGTCTACACATCGAGGGTGGCAAAGAACTCCACGGCGAAATTACTGTCAACACTTCCAAAAATGCCGCCGTTGGGTTGCTTTGCGCAAGCTTGCTTAACAAGGGCAAAACTATCCTCCGTCATCTTGCTCGTATTGAAGAGGTTTTTCGTATTATTGAAGTTCTCGAGTCTATTGGCGTTAAATGTCGTTGGACTAACCACAACCGCGATTTAGTAATTATACCACCACGCGTATTAAAACTTCAGAACTTAAACATCGCTGCGGCCCGCAAAACCCGCTCTGTCATTATGCTGCTCGGCCCACTTTTGCACTATTTTGATAAATTTCGCTTACCTTATGCTGGCGGCTGCTCGCTCGGCGTCCGTACCGTCGAACCCCACCTCCGCGCCCTCTCCCATTTCGGCCTCGAGGTCGACGCCGTCTCCGAATCCGGTTTCTACAACGCGAAGGTTAGGCATGGCAAAGCGGTGATTAGCAAGGGGCTGTTTTCGGGTGGCGCAAGTGGGGGGACCAGGGGGGCGAGTAAAAACGAGTCCCCCCTGGTGGGCCCCCACGAACGACAGGACCCGAAAACACCCGAAGCACATGAGCCGGATTGCCAGGCAACAAACCTTCGCATCGTTCTAACCGAGCGCGGCGACACCGTGACCGAGAACGTTTTGATGGCTGCCGCCCGCTACCCCGGTCGCACCACTATCGTCGGCGCCTCGCCTAACTACATGGTCCAAGACGTCTGCTTCTTCCTGCAGTCTCTCGGTGTCCAGGTCGAAGGCATCGGCACCACCACTCTTACCGTCACCGGCAAGACCGAAATCAACGAAAACATATCTTATTTTCCATCCGAGGATCCAATCGAGGCGATGTCTTTTATTGCTGCCGCTATTACCACTCATTCTGAGATCACCATTCGCCGCGCCCCGATCGAATTTCTCGAGATCGAGCTAGAGATTCTCAAAAGCATGAACGCCGATATTCGTCGCAGCGAAGAATATTTTGCCAAAAATAAGAAAACCAGGCTCGTCGACCTGTCCATCAAAAAATCTGACCTTATCGCTCCGTCCGACAAGATTCACCCGATGCCGTTCCCAGGTCTCAACATCGACAATCTGCCGTTTTTCTCGGTAATTGCCGCCTCGGCGCGTGGCCGTACCTTGATCCACGATTGGGTTTTCGAAAATCGCGCTATCTATACTGCGGATCTTACTAAATTGAACGCTCGCGTCGAGCTGCTCGATGCCCACCGCGTCTATGTCGAGGGCCCGACCAACTGGCGCCCGGCCGAGCTAGTTGCACCTCCCGCCCTCCGTCCAGCCGTAGTGATTTTGATTGCCATGCTCGCGGCTCCAGGGACTTCAATTCTTAGAAACACTTATCCGATTGATCGTGGTTATCAAGATTTTGCCGCCCGTCTACGCCAACTCGGCGCCAACATCGCCCCACTTGCCGGTATTTAATGCTATAATAAAAGATATGTCTAAGGAGGATAATCTAGAAATTATTTCGCAAGGTGATTTTTCTGCAGCAGAAAGCAAGATTTTTAAAGGTCTCAACCCCGCTCAAAAAGAGGCAGTCGAGACGCTCAAAGGTCCGCTGCTGATTTTGGCTGGCGCTGGCTCCGGCAAGACCAAAACCCTCACCCATCGTATAGCCAATCTTCTTCTGCATGGTGTGTCTGAACAAAATATTCTCGCGGTTACTTTTACTAATAAGGCTGCCGGCGAAATGCGCGAGCGTCTCTGGCGCTTGGTCAGCGATTCAAGCCAAAATCGGTTATCCGATCCACCGAGAAGTTTCATGCCGTTTATGGGCACTTTTCACGGCATCTGCGTTCGTATTTTGCATTACGAGCATCTAGCTGCCGGCCTCGACCAAAACTTTACCATTTACGATTCCGAAGACCAAGTTTCGCTGATTCGTCGCATCATCCGCGATCATCATTTTGATAACAAGTCGCTCAAGCCCAAGTCTATCCAAGCTGCCATCTCCACCGCCAAAAACAATAATATCTCTCCGGACGAGTATCTCGAGTCCGCCACCTATCCTAATCAAAAAAGCATCGCCAAGATCTACGCTCTTTATGAGGCAGAAAAAGCAAAAGCATCTTCTCTAGATTTTGATGACCTTTTGTTAAAAACCGTCGAGCTGTTTCGCAATAATCCTGAGGTCCGTCAAAAGTGGCAGGATCGTTTCCAACATATTCTGATTGACGAGTACCAAGATACTAACTCTGTCCAATATCACCTCGTTAGATATCTCGTCAACCAAGATCAAAATATCTGCGTGGTTGGCGATGACTGGCAGTCGATTTATTCTTGGCGCGGCGCAGATTTTACCAATATTCTTAATTTCGAAAAAGATTTTCCTGGCGCTAAAGTGATCAAACTCGAGCAAAATTATCGCAGCACCGGCAACATTCTCAAAGCTTCGCAAAAAATCATCGAAAAAAATCAGGTCCGCACCGACAAAACTCTGTTTACCGAGGCAGGGAAGGGCGAGCCCATCGCGATCGAAGCCCTTGCCGACGAGACGATGGAAGCCGACTGGGTCGCAAATCGTATCATCCGCGGCGCCAGCAGCAAAAAGCGCGATTATGCCGATTTTGCTGTGCTTTATCGCACCAATGCCCAATCCTACGCTTTTGAAAAATCGTTTATTGCCAGCAAAATACCGTATAAAATCGTTGGTGGTGTGCGTTTTTATGACCGTAGAGAAGTAAAAGATGTGCTGGCGATTCTCAAAGTCTTGGTCAATCCGTTTGATCGCGTTAGTCTAGAGCGCGTAGTCAAAAACGTTTTGAGCGGCATCGGTAGCGCCAGCCTGGCCAAGATTTTCAACCGGCTGGATGTTATTAACCCCGACCAGCTGTCGAACCCTATCCTTCATCCAGACTTGACTGAAGGCCTGCCCACTCGCGCCAAAAATTCTTTCGCTCGCTTCCAAAATTTCATCCGCAAAAACACCGAGACTAGCCAATCTCCTTCCGAAATTATCCAATCCGCCATCGCCTACTTTGATTTTAAGACGCTCTTAGATGACGGTACACCTAGCTCCGAAGATCGCCTAGAAAATCTTAATGTGATGGTCGGAAACGCTGTCCCGTACCAGACTTTAGAAGAATTCTTGGCCGATGCCGCACTGATGTCCTCCGCCGACGAAAAATCCACCAAACATTCCGTCACCCTGATGACTCTGCACGCTGCCAAGGGCCTAGAGTTTCCAGTGGTTTTTATGACTGGCATGGAAGACGGGCTTTTCCCGAGCGATCGCTCCACTACCAATGCCGATATCGAAGAGGAGCGCCGCCTAGCTTATGTCGGTATGACGCGTGCGCGCGAGGAGCTGTTTTTGACTTATGCCAGGTCGCGCTTTACCTTTGGCTCGCGCAATCTTACCTCGCCCTCGCGTTTTCTCTTGGAGCTCGGCTACAACCCTTATGGCTCTGGCTCGTTCTCAGACGGTCTCGCAAATATTGGCGCAGGTATCGACGATGCTATTGATACAGACATTGACGCAGATATTGACACAGATATCGACATCGATCCATTCCCAGATGATCTCCCCGTTTTTGAATAAATATGATATAATATAAACACAAAAAGGAGTTTCAAGTGGCCGATCCGAAATCAAAAAACAATCAATCATCAAAGAATAATACTAGTAATAATATCAGGCGCCTGCTTTTTATCATTATTTTGGCGCTTCTTTGTATTGCGGGTGTCACCCTGCTCAACCCTAAACCACAGATGGAAGAGGTTCCGCTATCTAGTGTCATCGCCCGCGCCAACGACGAAAACGGCGATATTTCTAAAATTACCGTCTCTGGCTCAAATCTCGAAATCACTCTCAAAGATCAAGATCACCCTACCCAGACTTCTCGCAAAGATGCTTCTGGCACCCTTTATGAGCAAGGTCTCATCAACCAGTGCGAAGGCAAATCCGGCTCTGATCTAGAGTCTTGCCAGTCTAAGTATCCAGTGGTTGAATATTCCGAGCCTTCAAATTTCTGGGATTCTTTCTGGGATATCGCGCTGGTCGTTTTGCCGATTATCGCGATTTTCATTCTCTTTAGCTATATGATGCGCCAGGCCCAGTCCATGAACAATCAGTCCATCGGCTTCGGCAAGGCTAAGGCCAAACTCTACGGCCCAGATAAGAAAAAGGTCAAATTCGAAGACGTCGCCGGCAATGAGGCCGCCAAACAAGACCTGTCTGAGATTGTCGATTTTCTCAAAGCGCCGCAAAAATACGAAAAACTTGGCGCCAAGATCCCACGCGGTGTGCTCCTAGCAGGCGATCCTGGCACCGGTAAAACTTTGATGGCGCGCGCCGTCGCTGGCGAAGCTAACGTCCCGTTCTTCTCGATTTCTGGTTCTGAGTTTGCCGAAATGTTTGTCGGTGTCGGTGCTTCCCGCGTCCGTGACCTCTTTAGTAAGGCCAAGAAAAACGCTCCCGCCATCATCTTTATTGACGAGATCGATGCCGTCGCTCATAAGCGCGATGCTCGCGGTGGCGCCGGCAGGGAAGACGAGCAGACCCTCAACCAGATTCTTGTCGAGATGGATGGTTTTGATAACGATTCTGGCGTGATCGTCATCGCGGCCACTAACCGCGTCGACATGCTCGATAAAGCATTGCTGCGTCCGGGCCGTTTTGACCGCCATGTTAACGTTACTCTGCCAGAGAGAAAAGACCGCCTAGAGATTCTCAAAGTCCATTTCAAGAAAAAACCTCTAGAAAAAGATGTTGATCTCAATGCGCTTGCCAAAAAGACCGCTGGCTCATCTGGTGCAGATCTTGCCAACATCGCCAACGAGGCCGCTATCACCGCCGCCCGCGAGGGCCACAAGACCATCACCTCTGCCGACCTAACCGAAGCTTTCGAGCGCGTCGCCATCGGTCCAGAGAGAAAAAGCAAGGTCATGACCGACGAGGAGAAAAAGATCACCGCCTACCACGAGGCCGGCCATGCCGTAGTTGGCCACATCTTGCCAGATTCTGACCCAGTGCATAAGATTACTATTATCCCACGCGGTGCCACCGGCGGTGTTACCTGGTTCCTCCCACCAGAGGATCGCAATTACAAGAATATTTACGAGCTAAAAGATGTCTTGGCTCGGGCCATGGGCGGCCGCGTTGCCGAAAAACTTGTCCTCGGTACCGATGCTATTACTACTGGTGCATCTTCTGATCTCAAAAATGTCGCCGAGCTGTCTAAGGATATGATCATCTCCGAAGGCATGGGCTCTGGCACGCGCAACCAAGTCTTCCCGAGCGAGAGCACCGGCTATTATACTATCTCCACCGGCAAACCATATTCCGAAAAGACCGCCGAGATCATCGACGTAGAAATTAAAAAACTGACTGATGAAGCCGCCAAACGCGCCGAGGCCGTCTTAAAGGCCAACACCAAGGTCCTAGATGCCGTCGCAACCGCCCTGCTAGAGAAAGAAACCCTCGAAGAATCCGACATCGCCCCGCTGATGAAAGGCGCCACTCTGCCTGCTTCTGCCAAGTTGCACTAAAAGTATGGTATAATAAGAGCAATGAAAGCGCCAAAATTTAAATCTATTGTGGCGATGGCTAACGCTCGCCTTTCTATTAAAGCCTCGGCTGTGATTTTGGCTAGCTCGACTTTGGTCTCGGCGCTGCTCGGCATCTTCCGCGACCGCCTGCTCAACTCTTACTATCTTGATACCTACCCTACCGGCATCGACGCCTACACCGCCGCCTTCACTATTCCAGACTTCATGTTCTTCATCTTGACCTCTGGTGCTCTTGCCGTTTCTTTCATTCCAGTCTTTAACCAGCGTTTAGTCAACGGCAACAAAAAATCTGCCTGGGAGCTTTCTAGCTCTGTGCTCAACCTTATGGCACTAGCTACCTTTATCGCCTCGATTTTGATCATGATTTTTGCCGATCCTTTGGTTCGCTACGTCGTCGGCCCTGGCCTGGACGAGCCCGGCACCATCCTCGCCATCAACATGATGCGCGTGATTGCGATCAACCCGTTTCTGATGTCTATAGCCACTGTGCTCAGCTCTATCCAGCAGGCCGTCGGTCGTTTTGTCTTTTATGCGCTGGCCCCAGCAGTTTATAACGTCGGTATCTTGATTGGCATCGGCTGGTTTACTAATGGCATCAATATTTTTGGCGTGCAGATATTTGAAGGCGGCATCATGGGCGTGGCGCTCGGCGTGGTTTTTGGTGCAATTTTACAGGTAGTGATCTCGCTGATTGGCTTAATTGGTCTAGGTGTAGATTACGAGTTCAAGATTTATTGGAAAAATCTCGGCTTTCGCAAGGTTCTGCGCCTCCTGCCGGCCCGCTCGCTTGACCAGGGAATTGACTATGTTAATACCATCGTTAACACCAACCTCTCCTCCCGGATGGGCGCCGGTGCTATGCGCTGTTTCCAGCAAGCTACCTCGCTGCACCAAATGCCGGTTAATTTGATCGGCGTAGCCATCTCTACTGCCTTTTTCCCCAAAATGACCGAAGATCTCGGCGAGGGCAAAGAAGAAGAATACCTCGCCACCTTCCGCGTCGCCCTGCGTGCTATTATCTGGATTTCTCTACCCGTCGCGGTGATTGCCTACTTTGCCCGCGGCTACGTGATCTCCTTTATCAAAAACGGTGGCGATCCGTTGATTGCCTCTATCCTCGCCACGCTGGTTTTGGCGATTTTTGCGCGCTCGGTTTTCCACATTGCCTCGCGCGGATTCTATGCCAGGCAAGACACGCGGACGCCGTTTATCGTTTCCATCGTTGCTGTTGGGCTTTCGACCATTCTCGCTGTACTCTTTACCGTCTGGGGTTTTGGGCCAGAGGGTCTCGGCTATGCGCAGTCGATCGGCGCCGTCCTAGAGATCGTCATCTTGCTAGCCATTCTCAACCGCCGTAATAACCACCGCCTACTCAACAAATCCTTCTGGAAAGGTTGTAGCCGCATGTTGATTGCCACTGCCATCACTGGCGCCGTAGCCTACTCGATGACTAAGTTCCTCCCGCTGCTTTCTACCGATGTTTCCATCCTTTCTACCTTGCCAAAGTTCGCGCTGATTTCTATCGTCTCATTTATCGCCTACGTGGTCTCGGGGTATTTCCTCGATTTACCAGAGGTCAAACCAATTATTGGTCGCCTCAAAAAGTGGCTCTTTAAAAATGTCTAGATTTTTAGTATAATAGATTCTATGGAAAAAGGCACAAAATCTACTAAAAAACCCGCCCCCAAAAAGGGCATTAAGACTGTCAAAAACATCGTTTCAGACTATAATAAATATGATTACAAAGAGTTCTGGCAAAATACCGGTCGCGAATACGAGGACGCGGCCGACCGTATGGCTGTCCGCCGGCTTTTGCCGCGTAAGAGCAAATACCTTGTTGACGTGGCCGGGGGTTTTGGTCGCTTAGCTGATGAGTATCTTCCTCGCGCAGACAAAGCCGTCCTTTTCGACTATAGCCAGATCGGCCTAGATCATGCCAAGAAAAAATACGGTAAAAAACTTGGGACGCGTCAGGGCGATATCTACGATCTGCCATTCAAAGACGGTGAAGTCTCTACCGTTCTGATGGTCCGCGCCACCCATCATTTTAAAGATATTGATAAAGTGTTTAAAGAACTCTACCGCATCTTAGAGCCAGGTGGTGTCGCTGTGATAGAGGTCGCCAATAAGCGCACTCTGCCACGCATCGCCCGCTATCTTACCGGTAAGACTAAGATTTCTCCATTTGATCGTTCTGTAGCCAACCTTACCGATGTAGCTAAAGACGGCTTTTTCAACTATCACCCAAAATATATCGAAGAGCTTTTTGAAAAAACCGGCTTTCAGATCGACAAAGTCCTTTCGGTTTCTAATTTTCGTTCTGCACGGCTCAAGAAAATGTTTGGCCCTGAGCGTCTGACCAAGATGGAAAAAACCGCCCAGACCGCCCTCGCACCTGTCCGCTTCGCCCCGTCGATTTATTATCGCTTGGTTAAACCTAATACTAAATAAATCAAAAGTCTCAACCAGTATTAAATAACTATGGCTAAGCCAAACAACTTTAGCCATAATTCAAACTTAATCAAAAAAGCCCCCTTATATAATAAGGGGGCCCTGTGTGAGGTGGGTTTTCTGCTTCCAAACTGGCAGATTAGTTATTACCGCAGTACCAACCACCACCCTCTAGCTTGTAGAGGAAGGCAACCTTGCGAGTGCCGGTAGACTCAACGATGTTCTCGCCGTCGCAGGTAGCATTCTGGTAGACATAAATATTGTGTGCGGTAACTCCTTCAGAATTCTGGCTCATATTTGCCTCAAAAGTCTGATCCCTGCCGCTAGTTTCTTTACAGGCCGTAGCATCGCTACCGCGCTTTTTGAAATCAATACAAACAGAAGCTACATTGTATGGCTGGCCGTCAGGATCGTCAAAGGTATCGGAATTAACTCTCAGATAATTATCGATGAACTCATTATACGCTTGGGCAGCTTGTGAAGATGACGTAGCGCTAGTCCCCGGCAACTTACCTCGGTTATTCGACTGATAGTTAGTGATGGCCGTCTGGAAACGTGCCAGGTCATCGCGGCGCTGGGTGTCTTTCTGACTTCTCTGGAGATTTGGCAAAGCCAAGAAGACCATCAAGAAGATCAAGCCCGCAATCGCAAGCACCAACACGACCTCGATGATCGTAAATCCTTTTTTAGTTTTTTGTTGTTCTAGCATTTCTTATCCTTTCAAATGCAAATTAATATATGTGCTTATGTTTATTCTATAACATCTCTTGACAAAATGCAAGTGCTTTTTATAAAATAAGCTTATGGAAATCGCAGAAATTGTTACGCTTATTATCTTATTCTTTATCGGCGCGGCTCTGGGCAGCTTTGCCTGCTGCCAGGCTTGGCGGCTTCGGCTGAAAGAGACCAAAAAGTCTAATCCCGGCAAATGGTCTGTTTGCCTGTCTTGTGGCAAGCGCCTTTCCGCAAAAGAAAACATACCGATTTTCTCTTGGTTATTCCAGCGTGGCAAGTGTCGTCATTGTGGTGCAAAAATCGGCAAAGCCGAAATCTTAAGCGAGCTATCACTGGCCGCGGCCCTCGTCGGCCTCGGTGCATATTTTTACCCACAGGTCATCGCCGTTTTCACCTCCGGCCAAATATTTAATATTGTTATGCTAATTCTAACAATGCTTCTGCTTATTATTAGCATTATCATTATGTGGATTTTGATGATTTACGACGCCAAATGGCAAAAACTCCCGGTCAAACTTTTGGTTGTGCTTAATATCACCGCTGTTATCTATGCGGTAGTTAGCATCATCTCGGTGATAGTTAGCTCAGACTCGATAGGAAGCATCTTCACCTATCTTCTCAGCATGGCGATCGCGGTGGCGCTGCTCGGCGGTATGTATTTCTGCCTCTCTTTCTTTTCAAAAGAGAAACTCGTCGGCTCAGGCGATTGGCTAGTGGCTTTGCCGATTGCGCTAATACTTGGTAATTGGTGGCTCGCCCTGGTTACGCTCTTTATCTCTAATCTCCTCGGTAGCATTTTTGGTACTATCCTCCGCGTCAAAAAAGGCACCCGCCAGATCCCATTCGGTCCGTTTCTAATCATCGGCTTCACCATCGTCTACGCCGCCCAACCTTGGCTCCTCAGCTTAATCTCTAACTTACGCATCCTAGTCTAGAAAAATTCTTGCCGAATTTTTCTAATAATTTACTTGCCAATTCGATAGCGTTTATGTATAATAAGATGAAAGCAGACAAATTTTGGTATTTTCTGTGTTGATAATGCAATTAAGGGAGGTTTGATGAAGAGCAAGGTAAAAAAGCTCTTACAGTCGCGACAAGAGCTAGCTCTTAAGAAGAAAGAGTGGGAAGCGGTCGGTAGTTACAAAGCCGGCAATCCATTCGCGAAGGTCTTTCACGGTATGGTGATAGTATTTTTCGTAGCTTTCTGGGCGGCATTTTTTACACTCTCTATCTTAAAACCAGCCGATACCTCCTCCGCCACCGATGTCGAGACCGAGGTCACCAGCGGCAATTACTATGTCAATATCACTTCTTCCGACGTCAGCATGGATGTCGTAGCTGTCACCGGTTCTCCGTTTAATTCGATGACGGTCGTTTCTAGCACTGTTACTTCTTCTAGCAACGTCCCTAGCGGCTACAAACTTTTCCTCGGCATCTCGCCGTATGATGCTTCTGGTAACGAGAAGACCGCCGCCAACAAGGCTAAGAATGGTCTCTATCTCGATGGTAATCTTTCGCGTACCGATGGCCAGGTTATTGCTGCCGGCAGTGGCACCGCTGCCGCTGATAGTCTAGCTGCTCTCTCGGATAATACCTGGGGCTACGCTGTTGATAAAGATTCGCTTGGCGCGCCATCTTTCTGGCAGACAGAGAATCACTCCACCATGTCTAGCGCCGCCGCCACCAGTGATAAGTTTGCCGCCGTCCCTACCGTTGGCAATGACGATCTGATCCAGTCCGTTGATACCGCCACCGCCCAGGGCGAAGAAAACACCGCCACCCTCTACTACGGCATCAACAGCAACGGCGAAAAAACTTCCGGCGCTTATTCTAACACCATCGCCTACACCGCTGTCGCCGAGCCAGATCCAACCGCCGGTATCACCTTCACCCCGTCAACATACACCCGCACCGTCACCTATGATAATATGACAGATACTGATGCAACTGTTACGATTCACACCCCGATCTTCACCAACATGACAGATCTTGGTAGCGTCTCTGTCACTCTTTCCGGCGGCCCAGCCAGCGCCACTAATCTCAGCTGTTCTAGCCCGACTATCTCTACCGACGCTAACAATATGCTCCTGATCACTTGCTACCTGCCAAAGGCCTATGCCGGCACCTACGATGTGGTGGTTAACCTGCCGAAGTTCGGCCAGACTTATACCAGCACTTATACTTACGCGGTAGATAGCTATACTCATATTTCTGCCATGCAAGAGATGACTACCTCCTTCTGTTCTGCTATGCCGGATTACGATGAAAATGATGACTCGACACAATTTACCCTTGTGGATGCTCGCGACAGCAAATCTTACACCATCAGAAAACTTCAAGATTCTCACTGTTGGATGGCGCAAAAGAACCTCGAGTTCGTCCCGGTCGACGGCACGACTATCACCAGCGCGAATACTAATCTCCAGAGTGGCGATTCAATCACCTTCACGACTTCGGATTCCTCCAGTGCAAACTATCTCACCACGGATTGTAGTTCTGCCAACGTCGACAAATTCTGTATCTTCTATGATGGCGTAAACTACCCACAGTATGGTGGCTACTACAACTGGTATGCAGCAACGGCTTCGTCCGGCACCTCAGAGATGGTAAACACGAACGCCCCTTACTCGATCTGCCCGAAGGGCTGGCGCTTGCCGACCGGCGGCTCCTCCGGCGAATTCCAAACCCTCTACACCCACTACCCTAACTATACCTCCATGACTAACTCTGCTGGACCAAACCTTGTACTGGGAGGGTGGCGCGATAGTACCAGTATGGGCGGCCAAGGTACGTACGGCCACTACTGGTCTAGTGCTGCCTACTCT
>JAZUOZ010000007.1:0-66314 GCA_045604925.1 Candidatus Nanosyncoccus sp.
AATTCTTAACAATGCTATATTTTTGCGGAGTAAGAGCGGATTTTACCTTAAAACAATTCAGTGAATTGTTTTAAGGCTAAAACCAAGCGACGCAAAAAATAGCATTGTTGAATTTTCCTTATTAGAATTATAGGAGCCAGGCCCTGATTTTGCGTAAGCAGAATAAATATGTGTTATAATAAAGCGATGGGTATAATAGTATCAAAAAATAACGACGAAAACTCTCGCCTAAACCAGCGTATCACCGCTGATCTGCGCGAGCGCGTCCAGAAAAACTCCCTTGGCGAAGATCCAGACCTAGTCGAAGGATCCGATTACGCCAAAGATCTCAAGAAGACCGGCAAATACACTTGGGTTTGGATTGTTTTGATTATCCTGGCGATCATCTCGCTTGGCATTATCGTCTTTATCTAAATTCAAACGTCACCAGTTCGGCTGAATTATGATATAATATTTTATATGGTAAATATCGATCAAATAAAATCGGAGCTAAAGCAGCTCAATTCTGAGTATGCCAAAATCAAAGACCTCGCCAAAGAAGAGCGCAAAGCTTTTGGCATCAAGCTTAATCAAAAGCGCCAAATTTTGCAGCAAAAGTTGCAGGATGCGCTGGACATTGCTGAGTCAGAAAATATCACTCCTATCGATATCACCGCTCCAGCCGGTCCGAATCAGCCGATCCCAGAGATTCCTCGCGGCACCAAGCACCCCCTCATGACCGAGCTCATGACGATTCTCGATATTTACGAAAAAATGGGCTTTAATATCATCGAAGCCCAGCAACTTGACGACGAGTATCACATGTTCGAGACGCTCAATTTCCCAGAAGGTCACCCGGCGCGCGACGGCTACGACACTTTCCGTACAGAAGAGGGCTATATTCCGCCAGCTCATACTTCTACTATGCAGCACCGCGCCCTTAAGAAATATAAAAAAGCGCTAGAAGATGGCGGCCAAATCGCTGTAGTTATTCCTGGCCGAGTTTTCAGAAACGAAGATGTCGACGCTACTCACGAGCACACTTTTTACCAGTGCGAAGGTATTTTTGTATCAAAAGACGCTACTATGGGCCAGATGATGGGTGTCCACCACAAGTTTTTCGAGACTTATTATGGGCAAAAATTAAACGGCAAGACTCAGCCTGGTTATTTCCCATTCACTGAGCCATCGATGGAATATTTGATTGAAAAACCTGCCGCTCTTGGCGGTAAGGGTGATGGCTGGCTAGAGATGGGCGGCTGCGGCATGATCCATCCTAATGTACTCAAAATGGCTGGTATTGATCCAAATAAATATCATGGCTTTGCCTGGGGTTTCGGTATCGATCGCTTGGTGATGTTACGCTACGGCATCACCGATGTTCGCTATTTCGAATCTGGCAACCTAAAGTTTTTGAAGGAGTTTTAACATGAAAATATCACTAAACGAAATCAAAAAACTAGTTCCTGCCGCCGCCAAAGTCAGCACCGACGAGTTAACCACGTTGATTGGCTCTCGTCTCGTAGAAATCGAAGAAAAAATCGACCTCGCGACAAAATACGCCAATATTTATATTGTTAAAGTAGTAGAATGTGAGCCGATTCCGGATACGCACCTGCATCTCTGCCAGATTGATGCCGGAGCTATTGGCAAAAAATTTTCCGATGTTTCTACCAGCACCAGCAAACCTACTAACTCCGCCAGCTCTAATCCGACTGCTCAAGTCGTCTGTGGCGCACCAAATGTTCATAAGGGTATGCTGGCCGTCTGGCTCGCCCCTGGTGCCATCGTCCCGCAGACTTACGGCGGCGAAGATTTTAAACTCGGTTCCCGCAAACTCCGCGGTCATGAATCTAACGGTATGCTAGCCGGCCTGGATGAGATTGACCTTGGCGATGATCATTCTGGTATTGTCGAGGTCGATCCAGCCCAAGTTAATGCTACCACTGGCAAAAAGGTCCAACCCGGCGATTCTTTTGCCGAAGCGTTTGATCTTAATGACATTATTTTAGATATAGAAAACAAATCTCTCACTCACCGCCCAGACACTTTCGGCTTGATCGGTTTCGCCCGCGAAGTCGCCGGTATCCTCGGGGTCAAATTCGATGAAAGTAAAACCCCCCTGGTGGGCCCCCACGAACGACAGGACCCGAAAACACCCGAAGCACATGAGCCGACTTGCGTAAAAATAACTGACCCAACCCTTTGTCAACGCTACTCCTGCGCCGTCATCGAAATGTCCGATGCTACCTCTGATGATAAATACCTAACCCCGATGGATGTCTTCCTCGCCAAAGCTGGTATGCATGGCATCTCTAAGATTGTCGACGTTACCAACTATCTAATGTTGATGACTGGTCAGCCGCTTCACGCCTTTGATTACGATAAATTCGTCGCCGTCGGTGGCAGCAAGCATCCAAATATTATCGTTCGCGCCGCAAAAGAAGGGGAAAAGCTCCAGCTTCTAGATGGCAAGACGATTGAGTGCCAAAAACACGACATTTTAATCACTTCCAACGACGTTCCTGTTGCTCTCGCCGGCGCTATGGGCGGCAAAAACACCGAGATCGACGCTAGCACCAAACAGGTGATTATCGAATCTGCCACCTTTTCTCTCTATAATCTCCGCAAAACTCAGATGGCCCACGGTATTTTCTCTGAGGCGATTACTCGGTTTACTAAGGGTCAGCCAGCCGTTCTTACTATGCCGGTCTTAGAGCAGGCCTGCAGCATGCTTGGCGGCAAAGTGCTTAGTGTTACCGATGAATATCCCGCCCACGATGGTCCTTCTGTTGTAAAAATTACAACAGATGATATTAATTCACTGCTCGGTACCAAATATACCAAAAAACAGATTATTTCCACTCTAGAAAACGTCGGGTTCAAAATCTCCGAAAAGAGCAATACTCTCATCGTTGCCACCCCTCTCTGGCGCACTGATATTCATATCAAAGAAGACATCATCGAAGAAGTCGGTCGCCTCCTCGGCTATGATAATATCCCGCTAGATCTTCCGACTCGCCCATATCTTGGCGCCGAGAAAAACGCCCTCCTAGATCTCAAGACTCGCGCCCGCAATATCTTGTCCGGCCGTATCTCCGCCCACGAGGTCCTCACCTACTCTTTTGTCAGCCGCAAATTACAAGAATCCGTTGGCGAGGATCCTGCAGATTCGTATCTGATCGTCAATAGCATTTCGCCAGAGTTGCAATGTTTTCGCCAGAGTCTGGCCCCATCTCTCCTCGAGAAGATGCGCGATAATCTCAAGGCCGGGTTCAAAGATTTCTCTCTGTACGAGATCAACCAAATTTCTCGAAAATCTCTTGGCCTAGATCAAGATGACGTGCCACGCCTCAGGACGCGTCTAGCATTCGCTACCACCGGTGATTTTTATCTGGCCAAAGCCGCTATTTCCGCTCTGCTCGCGGATCTAGGCTTCAAATCGCTAGATTTCTCGGTTTTTGACCAGCCAGATGCCGCCCCTTATCTGGAGCCGCTTCATTCGGCCGTTGTCTCCGTCGCCACCTCTGGTAGCAACCCTGATACTGCCTCAAATGCTAACTCTGACGACACCTCTGATACCGCCCCTGTTGCCTATCTCGGCGAGGTCAAATCGCCAATCTTGCGTCAGCTCAAGATCTCTACCCCTGTTTCTGTGTTTGAGCTAGACCTAGATTCGCTGTTACAACTCCAGCCCGCTACCACCTCCACCTCTATTAAATTATCAAAATTCCCATCAGTCGAGCGCGACATTACCCTCAAAGTCTCTGCCAAGCAGGATTTCGCCTCTGTTGTTCAGCCAGTCGAGCGTGTTTTGAAAGAACGCGGTCTTAATTTCACCCTCACGCCTACCTCTATTTATCAACCTATTCCTGCCGGCACCACCAAAAACATTTCTTTCCACTTGCGCTTCTCTAGTGACAAAAAGACCCTGGAGAATACAGAAATATCTGCTATAATGGAATCAGTTGAAAAGAGCGTCAAGCAGGCGGTGGGCGCCGTAGTCATCTAGCGCCCCTCAGCCCATTATTTATTATTACGAATATCTTTTAAGGAGGTAAAATGGACCAAAAACAACTAAAAACAAGCACAAGACAGCGGGTTATCATTATCATAATTGCGATATTGCTCCTTGGCTCCACCATTGCTGCATATGCTGCTGTAATTGTCTCTAGCAAAAAATCTGATCTCTCTGCGGAGCAAGAGGCCTACTACGCTGCTCAAACCGCGATGAACGAGTATGGCGCCACCCTGTCCAACCAATATTTTGACACCTTTGGCCCGTATCGCTCAGAGGTCAAGCCTTACAATGCCGAAACAGCCAACGGTACAGGGGTCAAAACCACCGATTTCGTCACTGGCGATGGCCAAGAGCTCACCGCCGGCGATACCAATTACTTTGCTTATTATATCGGCTTCTGCCCAGATGGCACTATCTTTGACGCTTCGTTTGATAATAAAGATAACCCAACCGCCCTCACCGCCCCGATCTATGCCGGCCAGGGCCTGATCGAAGGCTGGAACGAAGGCGTTGTCGGCATGAAAATCGGTGGCATCCGCGAGATTCAGATGCCGGGCGAGCTAGCCTATGGCGAGTCGCGCGAGATTTGCGGCTCCACCAATTCGCCACTTAAGTTCATCATCATGGCTATCACCGATGATAGGCTAATGCAACTAGAGTCCAACCTCGAAAATGCCTACGCTGCTTACGCCAGCGCCTACTATGCTCAGCAGCAAAAAGCCCAGAGCTCTAGCAGTTCTTCCAGCTCTAGCAGCTCCTCTAGTTCTAATTCTAGCTCTAATTCCAGCTCCACTAACACCTCTAGCAGCTCCCAAAATAACTCCGGCGCCACTGTTCAGGTTAGCCAATAACCTTCGTTAACAAAAACAGTAATAAGCATTGACTTTTTAGCTGTTTTGTGCTATAATGATATAGATGGATACAGGGAAGGTCTGTATCTGGTGGTAAGAGTTGTATTATAACATCAAAGGAGGGGATAATTATGAATGCAACAGTTTTTACAAGGTTTTCGATATTGGAGCTCTGGATTTGGGTTGCGATAGCAGCCGTATTTGCAATAGCCGTTATTGCGATATTAGCATATCACTTCTCGTATGACGAGAAGAATGAAGACCCAAAAGCTAGGAGAAAAAATATCACTAGCCTGAGAGAATCCGCCGTAGTTGCTAGCATGCTATTTATGGCAGTATATATCATGCTGGTAGCTGGCTCCGGCCAATATAGAGAGTATAGCTGGATTTTCGGGATCATTCTGGTCCTGATCGGTATGGCAATTATGGCCGCTATTAACGTGGTCTGCAGCCTCGTCACCGGTCGCATCTGGCGCAAAGCTCAAAAAGCCAGAGTGGCTAACCGCAGGGAAAGAAAAAGGCTGGAAGGTGAGCGCAGATTTTATAAGCTTATTGCAAACACAAGCTTGCCTGCTGACCTAAATCGCGAGCTATAAGGCCCGACAACTGAATCCTTACAGAACCTTAAGACCCCTCGCAATTTTGCGGGGGTCTTTTTTATGCTATAATACTCTTATGAATAAACCAACTTTTTTCTTTTACGACCTCGAGACTTCCGGCCTTTCTGCCCGCGATGACCGCATTATGCAGTTTGCCGGCCAGCGCACCGATCTCGATCTCAACCCCATCGGCGATCCGGTCAACATTCTGATTAAGCTCTCAAACGATACTCTCCCTAGCCCCGGCGCTACTATGGTTACCAAAATCACTCCGCAGCAGACCCAAGCTGATGGCCTGACTGAGGCCGAGTTTTGCGATTTTCTTGAACAAGAGGTTTTTACCGAAAACACTTGTGCTGTTGGTTATAATTCTGTCCGTTTTGATGACGAATTTATCCGCCACCTGTTTTGGCGCAATTTTCGCGACCCTTACACCTGGCAATGGAAAGATGGCCGTAGCCGCTGGGACCTTTTAGACGTTGTCCGGCTTACTCGCGCTTTGCGCCCCGACGGCATCAAATGGCCGACTCAAGAAATCGAAGTCGAAGAAAAGGACAAAGATGGCAAACCGACTGGTAAAAAGAAAAAGGTTATCTCCGAAACCAACCGCCTAGAGCTAATTACTAAGCTTAACGGCATCACTCACGCTCACGCGCACGACGCTATGTCCGATGTCGAGGCTTTGATTGATGTCACTCGTCTAATCAAAGAAAAGCAGCCCAAGCTCTATGATTATCTCTATACGATGCGTGACAAAAAACAGGTCGCAAAGCTTGTCAATCTCGAAGACAAGCGCCCGTTTGTCTATGCCTCTGGCCGCTACTCGGGTGAGCATCACAAAACTACGGTTGCTTTTCCGCTCACTACCGGCCGCAATCAAAATATTGTAGTTTTTGACCTCCGTCAAAATGTAGAAGATTTATTGAAAAAAGGCGACGAATCTTCGTTTTTCCCGACGGTTAAAGAACTTTGTCTCAACAAATGCCCAGCCGTTTCTCCTATCGGCGTGCTTGACATAGAATCGACTGAGACATTTCCGAGTGATTCTGGCAAAAAACCGCTTACTCAGACCGGCTGGCAGCGTATTGGCCTAGACCAAGAAACCGTCAAGAAAAACCTCGATATTTTGCTAAAACACCCAGACTTTGCCGAGCGCATCCGCACCCTCATAGAAAAACGCTCCGAATACCCATCCGCCCCAGATCCAGAGGGCAATCTCTATGATGGTTTCCTAAATAGTCACGATAATATTCTCTGCGAAGCCGTTAGAAATGCTGATGAAAACCGCCTAGCAGATTTTCACCCAGAGTTTAACGATGAGCGCCTCCCAGATCTTCTCCTCCACTACAAGGCCAAGAATTTTCCAAAATCTCTTTCCAAGGATGAAGAATCAAAGTGGGAAGAATACCGCCTTGCCCGTCTTAATCGTCAGTTACCAAGTTTCGCGAAACAGATGGAAGAAATGCAAAAAGCCCTCGCCGCCGGCAAAGAAACCAACGCCCAGGGCCAAAAAATCGACCCGTTCATCCTAGAAGAGCTTTCTCTCTGGCATCAATCTCTTCAGCCAGAAGACTACTAGAATTTTTCCGCAAAACATAGTATAATATATGCGTTTATGGAGAACAACGTAATCAAAATTCGGGGTGCCAGACAGCACAATCTCAAAAATATTGACGTTGACATCCCGCGTGACAAACTAGTGGTCTTAACCGGTCTTTCGGGCTCGGGTAAATCTAGCCTGGCTTTTGATACAATTTATGCCGAAGGCCAGCGCAGATATGTAGAGTCGCTAAGCTCCTACGCCCGGATGTTTCTCGGCGTGATGGACAAGCCAGATGTCGACACCATCACCGGCCTCTCCCCGGCTATTTCTATCGACCAAAAATCTACCAGCCGCAACCCGCGCTCTACCGTAGCTACTGTGACCGAGGTTTTTGATTATCTGCGTTTGCTTTTTGCTCGTGTGGGCGTACCGCATTGTCCGATTTGCCACAGCGAAGTTTCGCGCCGCACTAGCGAGGATATTATTAATGAAGTGATGAAGCTCCATCTTGGTAGTAAGCTGATGTTGCTCGCCCCCATTGTTCAGCAGAAGAAAGGCGAGTTCCAACATATTCCCGAGCAGTATCAAGCCAAAGGCTTCTCCCGCGTGCGCGTGGACGGCGTAGTTTATGCGCTAGACGAGTTTCCAGAGCTAGAAAAGCAGATTAAGCATGATATCGAGATCGTAGTCGATCGCTTTATTTTGAACCCAGACTTGCAGTCGCGTATCGCTGGTTCAGTAGAGCAGGCCCTAGAGCTAGGTCAGGGAATTATCAAGCTCCTCAAAATTACCGATAATTCCACCGCGGTCGACAATAAATCTATCAGCGAGAAAAACTCCGATATTTATACTTTTTCGCAGCGCTATGCTTGCCCAAATCATCCAGATGAACTGATTCCTGAACTAGAGCCGCGCCTCTTTTCGTTCAATGCTCCACAAGGTGCTTGTCCGACTTGTACTGGTCTCGGCACTCGGATGGAAATAGACCCTAGCCTAGTGTTTAACCCAAATCTTACCATTGCCGAGGGCGGTATTCGCCCGTTCAATCGTGTGCAGAGCGATTCTTGGTGGCTAAAAAGGCTAGACGCTGTAGCTAAGGCTAATGGTTTTTCCGTTCATACTCCTATCGGCGAGCTATCCGAAGATGCCAAACAAAAAATTCTCTACGGCACTGGCGATCAAAAATACAAAGTCAAAATCGCCGGCACCGGCAAATTCTCGGAGGGCGCGACTTACGAGTCGACTTATGAGGGCGTAATTCCAACTTTAGAGCGTCGCCACCGCGAGACCGACTCTGATTTTATTAGGAAAGATATTGAGCGCTTTATGCGGCTCAAAGAGTGTCAGACCTGTCACGGTGCCAGGCTAAAGCCCGTGGTCCTGGCCGTCACAATTCACGACCTTAATATTATTGATATGTGTAACATGGACGTCGACCAGACGATTGATATTCTTAACCAAGATCTCGGCTTTACTAAAGAAGAACATCAAATCGCTGATCCGATTTTAAAGGAAATTCGCGAGCGGGTGAAGTTTATGCAAGATGTCGGCCTGGGCTATCTAGAACTCGGCCGGGCAGCCAACACGCTTTCTGGTGGCGAGGCCCAGCGTATTCGTCTAGCCACTCAGATCGGCTCTGGCTTACAAGGTGTTTTATATGTTTTGGATGAGCCGTCCATTGGCTTGCACCAACGCGATAACGATAAACTCATCGCCACTTTGAAACACCTTCGCGATCTCAAAAACACTGTGTTAGTAGTTGAACACGATGAAGATACCATGCTTAGCTCTGATTATATCGTAGATATTGGCCCTGGCGCCGGGGTAAATGGTGGCCGCATCGTTGCAGCTGGAACGCCAAAAGAAATCATGAAAAACCCCGACTCCATCACCGGCAAATATCTCTCCGGAAAACTCACTATCCCCACACCGAAAAAGCGTAGAAAGGTTGAACCAGCTCGCGCTATCACGGTGCGTGGCGCTCGTGAGAATAATCTGAAGAATATCGATGTAAGCTTCCCCCTCGGCGTCATGACCGTCGTCTCCGGCGTCTCCGGCTCTGGCAAATCTACTTTGGTAAACGATATTTTGGCCAACGAACTTTTGGCTCGCCTCCACCGCGCCCAAACTGTCTCTGGCGCTCACGACAATATCGAAGGCATCGAAAATCTCGACAAATGCATCGTGATCGATCAGTCGCCGATTGGCCGCACTCCGCGCTCTAATCCTGCAACTTACACTGGTGTCTTCAATCAAATTCGCGAACTTTTTGCCAAACAGCCCGAGTCCGAGATCAGAGGTTATAAGCCTGGCCGCTTTTCTTTCAATATCAAAGGTGGTCGTTGCGAAACCTGTCAGGGTGACGGTGTTAATAAAATTGAGATGCATTTTTTGCCGGATGTTTATGTTACCTGCCCGGCTTGTCACGGCAAGCGCTATAATCGCGAGGCTCTAGAGATTAAATACAAGGGCAAGACAATTTCTGATGTCCTTGATATGACAATTGATGAAGCAGTAGAGTTTTTCGCTAACATTCCGTCTATCGCGCCAAAGCTTAAGACTATCCAAGAAGTCGGTCTCGGTTATATTCGCCTCGGTCAGCCGGCCACTACTTTTTCTGGTGGCGAGGCCCAGCGCATCAAACTTGCTACCGAACTTTCGCGCCGTAGTACTGGCAAAACCCTCTATATTTTGGATGAGCCAACCACCGGGCTCCACACTGATGATGTCAAAAAACTTCTCTCTATCTTAAACAAACTGGTAGATAGCGGCAACACGATGATTATTATCGAGCACAACCTCCACGTCATCAAATCTGCCGACTGGGTTATCGATATGGGTCCCGAGGGCGGTCAAAACGGCGGTACCGTCATAGACCAGGGAACACCAGAAGATCTCGCCAAGCGTGCCAAGACTCCAACCGGCGAGTATCTAGGGGCCGTACTTTAACAAAATTTATGACCACCGTTTTATTATATGAGTTTCCGTTCTTACCACCTCTTGCAATTTCAGCAAAAATGCTGTAAAATATATAAAAGTTAGAAAAAATAAAAGGAATTAATTATGTCTGACATCAAATTGTCTTTAGAAAAACGCACTGCGACTGGTAAAAAAGCCCGCGCTATCCGTACTGACGGCTTGATCCCATCTGTTGTTTATGGTGGCGATGGCGCGCCTGTCTTGGCCCAGTCTGCCTATAACGATACCGAAAAAGCTCTTCGCTCCGCCGGTTATCACTCTACTCTAGATCTCGAGATCGATGGCAAAAAGTCTATGGCCATCGTCAAAAATATCGACATCGATCCCGTTTCTCGCCAGATTATCAACGTTGAGTTCCAAACTGTCTCCGCTGATAAACCTGTTGAGGCTACTACACCTATCGTACTTATTGGCTTTGATGAGTCCGAGGCCGCTAAGTTTCATTACGAGATTAACCAATCTATCGAAGAAATCGATATTAAAGCAAAGCCAGCTGATTTGCCAAAAGAAATTGAGATCGACGCATCTAAGCTTGCTGCTCTTGACGATAAACTCACTATTGCTGATCTAATCTTGCCAAAGGGTGTCGAGCTGGCCGATAAAGAGCTAAGCTCTGAGCAAGTCGTTGCTGCCCTGTATGACCCAGCCGCTGAGGCCGCCGCTCGCGAGGCCAAAGAAGCCGCCGAGGCCGCCGAAGCTACCGAAGGCTCTGCTGAAGAATCTACTGAGACTCCAGCCGAAGGCGCTGACAAACCAGCTGAAGGCGAAAAAGCCGAAGAAAACAAAGAAGCCTAAGGAAAATTCTTGACTAAGTTATTTTTCGGTCTGTAAGTCTTGAACACCGTCAACTAAAAAAGAAGGGATTTATCCCTTCTTTTTTAGTTGTGGCCTGACCGAAAAATAAGCTTAGTCGAATTTTCCTTTATTATTTAATCGCTTCAACGTTTGCAATCAGCCGCGCTTTGAACGCATCTTGCGCTGCCGAGATTTTTTCATTATCACCCTTCCAAGCCTCTAATGCTGGCATCTGTAAAGCGCGCGAGAACGAGAAAGTCACTGGCCATGGGAACGGACCTTTTTTGATGATTGCCTCAAGATTCTTAGTGGCTTGTTCAACTGTCTGTCCGCCAGACAAGAACACCACACCAGCCAAATTTTCTGGCACGTGTGATTTGAGCATAGCAGCGGTAGCCTTTCCGACTTCTTCTGGGGTGGATTGAATCGGATATTTCTTACCAGCTATCACCATGTTAACTTTAAGAATCGTGGCATCGAGTTTGACACCGGCCTTGGCTAGCTCATCAAACAGAATATCTAGCACCTTGCCGGTAATATCCGAACTTTGCTCTAAAGTATAGTTACCATCATAAAGTACTTCCGGTTCTGCAATTGGCACCATATTATTATCTTGACAAATCTTGGCGTACTCAGCCAAGAGCTGGCAGTTTTTAAGGATAGCCATATCGCTTGGCTTGCCAAGGTCAATCGTAAAGGCCGCGCGCCACTTACAAAAACGCAGGCCCCTAGCATAATAATCTGGCAACCGCCGCTTCAGACCATCGATACCCTTGGTGTATTGCTCGTCAGAATCAGGGAAATTAGCTAGGCCCTCGTCCACTTTCACGCCCGGCACAATGCCATGCGCAGTGAGGAAAGATACAAAATCGCGGCCATCATCACACTTTTGGTGGGTGGTCTCATCAAAGAGAATCACGGCGTTGACGTAGCGTTCTAACTCTGGGGTAGAGAGCAGTAGATTGCGATAATCACGGCGGTGTTTTTCATCATCAGGAATCAGCATCGACTCAAACTTCTTGTGAATATTGCCACCAGACTCGTCTGCTGCTAGGATACCTTTACCCGGGGCCATCATCGTGGCGGCCACTAGGCGGATATCCGTTTCTTCGGTCTTTTTGGTATCAGCTAAAGCCTTGATTTTGTCAAACGGCATCGTGCCAGAAAGCGAAGAATTCTCGGCATTGATTTTAGCATATAGAAGCGCGTCTTTTACTGAGGCACCTTTGACCAAAGCGCCAAAGACCGATGCGGCGATAATTGAGTGCATTGTCAGATGGGTCATCAGATCGGTACGCTCGATCCGCCAAGTCTGGGTGTGGCCATTTAGAGAAATATCACGATCGGAAATCCGGCAAACCGAAGCGTTAGTTGGCGCAGAAATCTCTTCAGCATCAGAGTCAACAAACACCATATTGGCGATAGAGAGCAGTTCTTTATCGGCATTAGTCAGTTCTTTTGGCGCATAAAACGCGATGCGCGTGTGCTGCGACATCGACATAAAATTCTTGATTTCTTTAACTAACTCTGCCGTCACACCAGCAGAGCGGTCGATGAACAGCCATTCTACCATCCCGCGCGGCATCACCCACTTAGTCTCGGTGCGCTCGTTTGGAGTAAGATAAGCGATTTTATTGCCATGGCAAAGCATGTAGCGATAAGTCTGCGCCTGCTGGCCGTTAGTAATAATCTCGCCACCAGCAAAGCCAAGCTTAGACCCAGCGATGCGCGCTTGCTGGTCAAAGCGGTTTAGCACTTCTAGCGCTATCGCCGCTCCACCATAGATACTAATCCGACGGAAAAACTTGTGCGTACTACCATCGAAACCAAAATCTAGCCAAGGCGTACCATGTTCGTCGATTTCAAAGTTGTTTTTGCGCTCGTCCATCCGTAGATAGACATCTTTTAAGATATTCCCAATTATCAAAATATTACTCATGCTTATAGTATAGCACAAAAATGGGGAATAGGGAAAAATACATAATTTTTCTTGGCCTAATCCAAGAATGCGCCAGACTGGCGAGACCAAAGGCGAGCATAGGCGCCGTCTTTTTTGAGCAGCTCTTGGTGAGTCCCTTGCTCGACGATTTCGCCGTCATGCAAAACCACGATACGGTCAAGATTTGCAACAGTCGAAAGACGGTGCGCAATCACCAGGCTGGTGCGGTCTTTCATTAGCTCTTTTAGTGCCGACTGAATCAGGGCTTCGGACTCAGAGTCAAGCGCAGAAGTTGCTTCGTCCAAAACTAAAATCGGGGCATTTTTCAAAATCGCACGAGCAATAGCGACGCGCTGACGCTGACCGCCCGAAAGCTTAATCCCGCGTTCACCAACCAACGTATCATAGCCCTGTGGCAAATCTTTGATAAACTCGTGCGCGTTAGCAAGTTCGGCCGCTCGCTGGATCTCAGCAGGCGTAGCACCCGGCTTGCCATAAGCGATATTATCGGCGATGCTGCGATGAAAAAGCGCAGTTTCTTGCGGAACGTAGGCGATATTCTTCCTCAGACTTTCTTGCGTGACATGTTTGATATCTTGACCATCAATGTCAATTTCTCCGCTATTTACGTCGGCGAATCTAAGCAGCAGTTTGGTCAGCGTAGTTTTGCCAGAGCCAGAAATACCAACCAGCCCGATACGCTCGCCCGGCTTGATGCCCAATGAAAAATTAGTAAAAAGCGGGGTCTTAGCATCATAGTGCTGGAAAGAGATATCGTTAAAATTAACCGCCCCCTCGTTAATTTTTAGCGTTGTGGCCCCCGGCAGGTCAACGACATCGTCTTCCATGTCCAGAATCTCGGTCATCTCGTGCGAATCACCAAAAATGCGGTTCATATTCTTAAACACTGCGTGGATATTCCAAAGATCGCCCATAATGTTGCCGGAGTAGTTGATAATCAGGACGAGTGTGGCGATAGGCAGACCAAAAGTGTCGCGCCCGAAGACCATAAACAGCACGATCAGCACATTCATCAAAAGATAAATCGTATCGATTCCGAGATTGCGCTTTGTATCGGCAATTAAAATATTATAGGATGCTTTGTATACCTGGCCTTGATATTTTTTGAAACGTTGACTTTCGAATTTTTCTTTGGCATATGACTTAACCGAGCTAATGTTCGTAATCGAATCTGCGAGCTGGCCGGTGCGTTTGTTCTCGACGGAAGCCTCGTGCTTATTAAGCGGGGCGATTTTTTTCGTCCAGATAATTGCGACCATCATAAACAAGATCATAAATATCGTAATGACGAGCGAGTAAAGCGGAGCGCGAGGTATCATAATACTCATGATCAAGACCACGTCCAAAATTACTGGGAAAATATTCCAGAAAAATTCATCCATAAATCTTTCGTAGGCGCCAAGAAACTTATTCACTTGCGAAACTAGAGAACCAGAAAATCTATCATTATGAAACTGCATTGATTGCGCGGCAATAGTCTCAAAGCTCTGGTTACCTAAATCATAAAGTGCCTTGATTTCTAGAGTCCAAGTACAATACAGGCGCAGCGGCCCGACGATGTAGCTCTTAAATAACTCGATACCTAGGAGAGCAATGGCTTGCGGAACGATGGCCGCTATCATCGCTTCGTGTGAGGTCTCGGTGGTGATAATTTGGATCATGTTGGCAAATAGCAGTGGATTGAGAACACGCAAAACATGCACCATCGGGGTCGTTACAAAAGCGCCGATCAGTAAGAGCTTGTGCTTTTTGGTCGCGGTCCAAAAATAATGCAGAGTCCGCCTAGTGTTTTTGGATTCTTGCTTTTTCCGCAAAATCATTCTGGCTTTAGCGAACCTCTACACGTACGCGCGGGACAGTCCTACCAGAGAAATGAGTCTTTTTGACTTTAGCAAAGGCAACTACGCCATCTTTGGCGGCGTGAATAGTGAAGTTACGCGACATGTAAGTGCCAGGGCCGGCAATCTTAGTAGCCCCAGTCTGACGGACGAGAACTTCGCCGTTTTTGACTTTCTGGCCACCAAAACGCTTGACGCCAAGGCGCTGACCTGCGTTGTTGTGGATGTTCTTGGCGGTACCGCCAGCTTTCACATGTGACATATTATTTCTTCCTTAATACTATTATTTCTCGAGCCACGACCTGCCCTTCTCTATAATAGAGCAAATCATTTTGGCTCAAGTTCTGATACTTTATAACATTATACCCCAGGTTATCAATTTCGTCAAGCAAATTTAGCCGCTGATAGCGGCCGCCTGGCCGAAGCCAAGCCGGTACTGCCATTACTACTGGAGTCCCAGATTTGATCTGACTTGACAAATTACGTAAAGTATGGTAATATAGGGGGTAGATGTCCGCCATGACTGATTTCAATTTAATATCAGCTGGCGGGTTACTCATTGGAGGTCCTAGATAACCTTCGAAAGCGACAGCATCGATTGGCTGTCGCCAGGTAAAATCAGTAGCGTCACCTGTATTCAGTATTACGCCACCCGAAAACAGCCCCTTGCTAATCACCGGGTTGCTCCTCATTAGCCAATCCAAATTTTTCTTCGCAAAACCGACAATGCGCTCGCTTTTATCGGTGCCGTAGGCGCGGTAACCCATCAAAATCGCCTCCTGCAACACTACGCCAGTTCCACAAAATGGATCAAGCACTGTAGCGCCAGGCCGCAGCGAGCCGCAGAGATTAACCAAGATTTGCGCTAGCTTTGGTGGCAACATACCATTTTTAGCATCGCGGGCCGGCCGGGCTTGATCGCGCTTGGTGTAAGCGTTGATATTTTGCACACCAATACCGACATACCATTTTTTGCCGACTTTTATCAACTCAAATCGTCCTGGTTTTTCTCCTAGCTGGTTATGAAAAACTGTCGCCGAAGATAACCCAGCAGATTTGTTCGGTAAAACTCGTGCCGAAACCTCGTGGTTTTTGAGTAAGCGCTTGACGTGTAGAGCCTCGCCTTGGGCGCCACGCGCCGAAGCATTTTTGGAATAATCCGAAACGCCGATTACTAATTTGCCAGAAAAATTATTAGTTTTTACAAAATCTAGCAAAAAATCTACAGGAGTACTTTTACCGGAGTTGTTTTCCAAAAAACTGATTTCTTTGGCAAGTTTAATCGTGCCACCAAGGCGAGAAATTTCTGGCTCTTTTTCAGATTCAAAAGTTGCAAGATTCCCACCTATGTATTTGACATTAGAAAATAGACTTTCGAGTTCCGCCAAAGAAATTTTTGGCTGCCGTCCTAGTATTGCCAAATACTGCATTATTCTTATATTATAACATATTGTGTGGAAATTTCTTATGGCTTCAGATGTTGTACATTAGTTATTTAGTAAGCATTTTTCGATAATCTCTATATCCTTCTGATCTTTCGGACGGTTAGCTCTTTTCTTAAAAGCAAGGATACTCTCAAGCGACTCGCACTGATACCCATCAATCAAGTCAAACTCATACTCATCAAAATTATCCATCATCTGACATTTTTCAAAAGGAATATAAAATTCTTTATCATCCCTTGGGCTATCATATAATTTGATTTTTCTGGCAAGTTTTTTTGAACAGCAAAGATCAAAATCAGCACTTTTTTCTCGAAGTCCACGCAGAAGGAGCGAGCCACCAGACAAAATAATGTATTCCGATTTTGGCAAGTTAAATTTCTCTAAACCCTGGATAAATTCTTGTTTGTTCATTTTCTCGTTCCTTTTGCTACATTATAACATAGCGCATTATACTCGCACGACATCTCGTTAAATTCGAACGTTGCCTGTGCTATAATTATAGAACAAAGCAGAAAACAGTAGAAAAAACCAATGAAGATTCATTATAAAAATGCCAGTAAAGAAGCATGCGAAATTCAAAAAATCTTTGAACCAAACTTTCCGATGTGGTTAGTTGAGTATATTGAAACGCCGGAGATGCAAAAACAGGCTAGAATTAGTATGACTTGTGGCACTATCTATTCAGACCTTTTTCCAGAAAGTGTTTTCTATTCAAGTCTAGATCATTCGGTAGGTGTAGCCCTAATCGTTTGGCACTTCACCCACGACAAAAAGCAAACTCTAGCGGGGTTGTTTCACGATATTGCCACACCGGCGTTTAAGCATTGTGTTGATTTTATGAATGGTGATTATATGACACAGGAATCTACCGAAGAGCTAACTACAGAGATGATAAAAGGCTCAAAATCAATTATGAAACTGCTTCAGCGCGATGGGATTGAAGTTTCTGAAGTTGATAATTATCATAAATATCCAATTGCGGATAACGATACGCCACAACTTTCTGCCGACAGACTTGAATATTCGCTTTCTAATTCTTTGTTCGAGATCAATCAGAGCACGATAGAGCGGGCCAAATATTTCTATGACGATCTAGAAGTCCAGACCAATTCGGACGGCGAACCGGAGCTAGGTTTCAAGACCAAAAAATGTGCCCGCGATTTCGTTAAGGTGACAAGCAAAATGTCTGTGTTCTATCGCGATGATGGCAAAAGATATTCTATGCAACTCGTCGCCGACATCCTAAAAAATCTAAGCGAAGACGGAAAAATCAGCGTCAAAGATTTGTATGAACTTAGCGAAGCCGAAGTGATCAAGATAATCGAAGATTCAAAATATCGCAACGCGTTTGAAATTTGGAAAAACGCAAAAGAAGTGAAAACATCCAGTGTTAAACCTAGCGGAGTTTATTATGTCCATCATGGTGCAAAAGTGCGCTATATCGATCCATTAGTGAAAGGTGAGCGAATTTCCAAGATTTGCAAAATCGCCAAAAAATATATCGACAAAAATCTAGCCTATGATATGAGTAACTACGTCTACCTCGATGGCATAAAAGCAGATTTGTTATAACACTGATAAGATATTCGCTAGACGCTACTCTTTTCATGCTATTTCCATGCTATAATATACCTATGGATAACAGAGTGCCTCTCGCTGAGCGTATGCGCCCGACTAAGCTAGATGATGTCATCGGCCAAGAAGATATTATTGGCAGTGGCAAGATTTTGACGGAAATTGTCAAAAAAGGCGAGCCAGTCAATCTGATTTTTTGGGGCCCTCCCGGCACCGGCAAGACCACGCTTGCCCGCATTCTCGCCAAAGAGTTTAAAGCTGATTTTATTGAGCTTTCTGCCGTTACCGCGCACAAAAGTGATGTCGAAAAAGTCGTCGAGCGCGCTCGCACTAACTGGAATCTCAAAACTCGCACCGTGCTTTTTGTGGATGAAATTCACCGTTTTAATAAGGCTCAGCAAGACGCCTTTTTGCCGCACGTAGAATCTGGGCTGATTACCTTAATCGGCGCTACCACCGAGAACCCAAGTTTTGAAGTTATCTCGCCTCTACTTAGCCGTAGCCGCGTGGTGGTGATTTCGCCTCTGTCGAAGGATAATATCAAAGAAGTCCTCACCCGCGCTATCAAAGCCGAAAGAGCTACCAAGAAAGTGACCAAAAAAGCCATTGATTATCTTGCCGAGCTATCAGGCGGCGATGCTCGTTCGGCGCTCGGCGATCTCGAGCTTGCTTTAAGTCTTGCCAGTAACAAAAATCAAAAAATTGACGAAAATATCGTCAAAGAAGCCGCCGGTCGCAAAGTCCCCGGCTATGATAAAAAAGGCGATAATCATTATGATAATATTTCGGCTTTTATCAAATCTATGCGCGGCAGCGATGTAGATGCCACGCTGTATTATTTGGCGCGGATGGTAGAGGCTGGCGAAGATCCGAAGTTCATCGCTCGGCGGATGGTGATTTTTGCCAGCGAAGATATCGGCCTAGCAGGGAATGGCGCGCTTAATTTGGCGGTTTCGGCTTTCCAGGCGGTGGAACGGATTGGCATGCCAGAGAGCGGGATTATTTTGAGTCATGTGGCGGTGGTTTTGGCTAAATGTAAGAAAAATCGTGATAGCTATAATGGCTGGGCCCAGGCCAAGGCCCTGGCGCATAATTCTATGAATTTGCCAGTACCGGTTCACTTGCGCAATGCGCCGACTAAATTGATGAAAGACCTTGGCTTTGGTAAAGGTCAAAAGTGGGAAGCCGGGTTTCATTTGGACAAAAGCTATTTGCCAGATGAGATTAAGGATCAGACCATTTTCCATTCAACTGGCGAAAGTCATAAAGAGGAGCATCAATAATGCGGGAAGTTAAAATTCATGGCATATACAAACACTTTAAAGGGAACCTCTACCTAGTAGAAGATATAATCTATCACTCCGAAACAAAGGAGAAAATGGTGGCATATCGTGCGCTCTATGGCGATAATCGTTTGTGGTGTCGCCCGTATGATTCTTTTATCTCTGAAGTTGACCACGAAAAATATCCCGGCGTAAAACAAAAATATCGTTTTGAGCTTCAAAAAAAATAAAGGCTCAACATAACCTGACGAGCTTTCGTTAATTATATTTACTACTTATTCCTAAAAATTTCAACTGCTTTTCCTGATTTATTGATAAAAATTAATCGCTTTGCTTTTTTGATTATATTAAACTGATATTGGACTTCATTTTTCAATTTGATAGGATGTAATTTTGATTTTCTGCTACCAATACTATGGGCGTTGGTTTTGGGATGAAAGTATTAGTAATTATATCCGGTAAATATGCTATAATTGCAGAGTAGGCTGAGGGATAAATCCTCAAGAACATTAACTTTACACTATTTGGGAGGTGACTGTGATGAAAACAGTTATGAAAATCGTACTCACCGGAGGCCCCTGCGCCGGAAAAACCACGGCGCTGAGCTGGATCTCCAATTACTTTGGCAAGATGGGCTGGCGAACTTTAATCGTCAATGAAGCGGCAACAGAACTGATTACCGCAGGGATTTTCCCCATGGACTTTGACGATCCGCTGTTCTTCCAGAGTATTCTACTGAATACTCAAATGTTAAAAGAACGGAACTGCGTTGATGCAGCTTACGAGCTGAAAGATGCCGATAAAGTTCTAGTCGTCTGCGATCGCGGAATGCGTGATAACAAGGCTTATATGACCGACGAGCAGTTCGAGGTTTGTCTTGACCGACTCGGCGTAGCCGCACGCGAGGCTGTAAATAGCTACGATGCGGTGTTCCATCTCGTGACGGCAGCAGATGGCGCAGAGGAGTTTTATACTCTTGCGAATAATGCGGCACGGAGCGAGGGCTTAAAAGAAGCTCGTGTGCTGGATCAGAAAACCCAGAACGCCTGGGTTGGGCATCCGCATCTGCGCATCATCAAGAACGAGGGGAGCTTTGAAGACAAGCTGAAGAAACTGCTTTCGGAGATTTCTATCGTGCTCGGCGAGCCGGAGCCGTTCGAGATTGAGCGGAAGTACCTGATCGAGTACCCGGATTTGACGCTTCTTCGCGAGATGCCAAACTGTCAGGAGGTGGAGATTCTCCAGACTTATCTACGTAGCGGCAATGAGAACGACGAGGTGCGCGTGCGCCAGAGGGAAGTGGACGGAAACTATACCTTCACGAAGACAATCAAGCGCTGGACAGAGGACCCGACAAAGCGCGTGGAGATTGAAAAGCGCATCTCTAGGGATGAATACCTGAAAGCCCTAATGGACGCTTATCCCGGCCCGAACTCAATTCGCAAGACGCGGTTCTGCGTTATGCAACGCGAAACCGGCCAGTATCTCGAAATCGACATTTACCCGACATCAGATAAATATGCGATTCTCGAAGTAGAGTTTGTCTCGACCGAAGACCAGCTCATTGCACCGAGCTTCATCAAGGTCGTTAAGGAAGTCACCGAGGATAAAGACTATCTTAACTTCAACATTGCTTTCAGAGGGAATCGGCTGCCTGAATAATTGTAATACATGAAAACCCGTTCGAGAGAGCGGGTTTTTAACTTATATTAAATTAATATAGCCTCACTGTAGTGAGGCTATGTTTTTGCAGAAATTTAGAGCCATCTTTCTGTCCTGAAGATTTCCCAAGGCTGCGCCTTTCCGTCTACGAAATTACCCTGTACGGCAAATCTATAAAGTTTATCTTCCAATAGCCTATGCTTTTGTCTGATAAGCTCAAATACTATATCGTTAAAGAAATTGCTGACGAGGCTATCTTTGAGCGGCTGATACCGGTTTGGGACGTTAATGTTTACTAACTCTGCATTATAATGACAGTCGCTAGTCAGAAAAGCGATTCGCTCATCACGCTGTTTAATATATGCATCGTGAGAGACTTTGAATTTCGCGATGGCTTCATTTTTCATCAGGTCAATCCGTTTCTCAACAAATAAAAGCTCATCCCAGGGTATTATAAATCTTTCATGTACGGCTAAACCCTGAGTGAGTTCGTGTCCATCAAAAGCTTTACCAACAAACTCAACTATAAGACTGCCTTCGATGGTAAAAACTGAATTAAAACCACCGTCGTATAGGTAACGCGGGCAGCCCGGTTCTTTGGTAGGTATCAATAAAAGTACACCCCCGTTGCTCTGTTTGTTAATTTTTTCAATCAGAGCTGGTATTTCATTTGTGGATCCGTTGGCCCCAGGCACGACATTTTTCATAGATTGTCCAATAGGCATATCCATGCGACATGGGACGAAACTCCCGTGTCTATCTTTTATAGATTCCCATTCTTTCAGATTACTGATGATATCAATATTCTTGAAAGGTGTAACCCTCGGTAAATATTTGTTAAGAAGCACGATCCCTTTTGCTTTGCCATAATTCATAGGGTTTCTCATAAAACAACACCTCCTTCTATATGATTGCCCTATTTCTCCGCTGGAAATGTACAGGCTCCCACCAGACTTTTTTCATTATAACATATTTATGGACAAAAGTAAAATAGATACGCGGCAGGTTTTATATAGTTAGATTGTTTAGGGTGTTAACAGACGACTTTACAGGGGTAAAATTGCAGTTTTTGCCCCATTTTTCGTGTAAAATCGGCATAAAATAGCACCCTAGAATTCGTAAAGTACTTAACAGAAATTTACCCCTAAAAAATCGGCCGAAATGCCGATTTATATACGTTCTGGTGGCTCCGACTGGACTTGAACCAGTGACACAAGGCTCTTCAGGCCTCTGCTCTACCAACTGAGCTACAGAGCCAAATTGTTGAATAATCTTATTATACCACATTTTAGCGCTAAATGGGAAAATTTTATCACAAACACGCCCCAGGCAACTGCCCAGGGCAAAATGTGCTAGCCTTTTAAATGCGCAAATCCCTAAAATGCACAGAACGCTAAACGCGTTAACTTTCATCTGCGGTGCTAAAATGATTACGCAACTGCTCCGCATATTCTTCGAGCAAATCCATGAACCCCGAGTCTTTCAGCGCCTGCAAATCTTCCGCGCTAAGATCGGGCGACGGTTCCAGTTCTATACTGCTATTTGGATAAAACTTAGCAACCTGAGCCAGATTGAAAGAATCGCAATCTAAATAATAATCATTTTCATCTGGTCTGCTAACCTCAATCACCAAAGTTCCGTTCTCGAGATTAAATTTTTGTTGCCGCGTGATGACATTGCCAAGATAGTTAAACTTATAATCACAAACTATTTTGCCCCGACTCCGACCGCGTGGATTATGAATTCTCATCTTCCACCCATAGCCAGAAAAGCCTTTTAGGTCGCCCGAGATAGAGACACGAGTTTGCCAGACTGCGTTATTCTCGTAGTATATCACGATTATGCCATTGAGTATTTCAAAAGCTGCTAACATTGCCATATAGCACCACCCCCTTCTTTTGCTCACGAGCCTCGCAGAATCTCAAAATGCCAAACTTCACCACCTAGTTTCTAATATACATTATACAACAAAAAGCCAAAAAATACTTCTCGTGCTATAATAATACTATGAGCAAAAAGCTAAACACCACCCCAATTTCTGGCATGCAGGAGTTTTTGCCCGCAACCCAGATGGTTTTTGATCAGATCAAAACTCAAATCGCTGAAGTATACCGTGCCCATGGTTTTCAGCATATCGAGACTCCCACTATCGATCGTAACGAGATCCTTTTTGCCAAAGCCGGCGGCGACACTGAGAAACAGATTTACCGCGTGATTAAAACCACCGAGTCCGCCGACGCTTCTGATCAATCTTTGCGTTTTGACCATACCGTCCCGCTTGCGCGCTATATCGTAGAACACGAAAGCAGCCTTCAATTTCCGTTTCGCGTCTATCAAATCGGCCGTAATTTCCGGGGTGAGCGCGCTCAAAAAGGTCGTTTTCGCGAGTTCTATCAGTGTGATGTCGACATCATTGGCCGCGGAGAATTGCCGCTGATTTATGATGCACAGGTGATTTATACTTTTTATTCCGCGCTCAAGACTTTCGTTAGCACTCCTATTAAAATTCGCTTGTCAAACCGCAAGTTTATCAAAGGCATATTAGAGTCTTTGGATCTCGCCGCTCAGTCTGAGCAGATTTATAGTATTATCGATCACTCCGAGAAGGTCCCCGCCGAAAAAACCGAGAGTGCCTTAAAAGACCTTGGCTTATCAGAAGAGAATGTTGTAAAAATTACAACACTTATCAACACACATGGAAGTTACGATAAAATCGCGCGCCTTGGCTACGAGAACGTTGGTCTGGCCGAGCTAAAGCAAGTTTATCAGGAACTTACCGATCTCGGGCTAGAGAGTTCCATCGAAATCGACCTCAAAATTGTCCGCGGGCTAGATTACTATACTGGCACCGTTTTTGAGGCGGTTTTGCCTGATTTTCCAGAGCTTGGCTCGATCGGCGGCGGTGGCCGTTATGACAACCTTGCCAGTAATTATACTGACCAAAAATTTCCAGGGGTCGGCGCCTCGATTGGCCTCTCTAGGCTATTCTATGTTTTGTCAGAGAATAAGTTACTTGAAGGCGACACGAAATCTGATCAAAACGCCGACTCTGCTGGCTCCGCCGCACCAGTTATCGACTACGCCGTCATTCCGCTAGATACTGAGGTCCGAAAAACCGCCTATCAGCTAGCCGAGAAACTCCGTCAGGACGGCAGCTCGGTCGACGTAATTTTGATAAACAAAAAACTTGGCGACCTGATGAAACACGCCTCTAAGATCGCTAAATATGGCATCGTCGTCGGCAGTGAAGAGGCAAAATCTCGCATCTTCAAAGCCAAAGATTTCGCCACCGGCAAACAAACTGAGTTGCAATTAAAATAAAAATCAGGGCCTGGCTCCTATTTATTTTTCGGATCAGGGACTTAAGAACAAAACACGTCATACCGCTTCGCGGAATATACGTTTTTTGTTCTTAAATCTGGTAGACAGACCGAAAAATAAACAGATCGCCACCCGATTTTTATTTCAACCCAGCATCCAAATATTTTTTAACGTAGCTCCAATCCCAGTTATTATCAAATCCACCAGTAGTGAATTTATTAAACTTAAAATATGGCAAACCACCATCAACCTGCTTTGCCGCTTTTTGTGTATTGGCAATAACGGCATCCAGCATTTTGTGTTCGTTCATACAACTATCAAATTCATTAGATAAGCCCACTTTATGCCCAATATTAATCCAGTAGTCAAAAGTCATCCCTTCAATCATAGGTGCGCCTTTGTAAGCCCCGATGCCCTTAGATTGATAGTCATCATAAAGCGCCATGATTGCCGCTTTATAATAATCCCAGAACTTACCCTCAGCTCTGGCGCAATATGTTCCTTCGGCGCCCCAGCGCGACATCTCGGCCTCGTGGCTGCCGTATTCATAGAGAAAATCCGTCACCCGCACTTCATACAAAATATCTTTACCTTCGATATAATCGCGGATAAACTCTTCTTCGTTTTCAAAAATTAGTCGCGACCAGACATCACAATACGGACAGGCCAGATCGGTATAATCAATATAATAATTTTTAGCGCTATAACTACCCAGCGTGGTACCCTCATCCCAGACGCTATCCGAGCGATCCACTGGCTTGCTTGCATTAATCGCAAACAGCGCGACAAAAATCCCAATCACCGCAATAATTGCCACCCAGCGGATAATTTTACTAATTTTTTTGCTATCTTTTACTTTTTCCGCCATTTTCCTCCTCTGCTTCTACCTTGCTAGATTTATGTTTCTTGCTCCATATTTCTGACTTTATTATAACATACGCTTCCAGCCCGACTTTTTTCAGCGACCAGAAAATCAGAATATATGCTAAAAACGTCATAATCCCCGAAATCGCACCAGCAATAGCATAGCTGCCAGTAGAAAACAGGGAAGTAATCAGCGGGGTAATCAGTGTGGTGCCGCAAGTCGGGCAGCCACTACCCAGCAGCGCCAGCCCAGCGGCGATACCAGCATTTTGCGCACTAGAGTTATCGTTAGATTTGTCTGATTTATTGCTTAGTCGGGCTTTACCCAGATTATTCTTTTTGCGTTTATGATAAACAAAAACCAGCAGTGCGATCAGCGCCGCTTGCAAAAACGCGATCGAAAAATTCAGCAAAAAATCAGTAAAATTTCGACCCCGGCCAAGCAGAGATAAAAAGCCATCGCCCAAGATTTGCATTTTGCCGCCAAAATCTACCGCAAAAAACAAGTCGAACACCGAAGATCCACTGGAGAGCAGTGAAATCAGTGTTCCAAAAACTACAAAAACTGGGATAAAAACCGCCCAAAAAGACCATTTGCGCGCCGCCATCACTAAACCTAGCCCGGCCAGCTTGCACTCGTCCCAGAACTTAGCCAGCCCTTCGGCAGGTGAGGGCTTTTGTTTTGACCTCTTTTGCATAAACATTATTATACAGGATTTTTATCAAAATCCAAAGGTTTATATCCATCCACAAAAAATCACAAAAATACACAAAAATCACGATAAATTATTGACTGGAAGGGAGGCCGTATGCGATAATAAAAGCATCAATAACGATAAGGAGAATTCTCAAAATGAATAAAAAACTAATTGGCGCAATATACGCTTCAATGGCTATGATTTCTGTCGGCATTATGGTAATTGTCGGGATGATCTCTGGCTCTTGGGATAATCTTTGGCTATTTCCTTTTGGCGCAATGATCCTCGCTACCGTTTTTGCAATGTTTGCGGGCGCATTTGGCGACAAAAAGGGCAAAAAATAACAACGAAGGAGTTTTATGGATAAAAAGAAGAAAACCATTGCTATTATTTGCGGAGGGTTGGTTGTTGTCGCCGTAGTTATTGCGGTGGTAGCGGTTGTTTTGAATAACAATTCTCAAAGTAGCAATAATAACAACAGCAATAACAGTAGTAATAACTCGAGCGCCGAAGAAAAAACCTCTGGCAATACCAATAACAATCAGCCTATCGCCGATAATAACGCCAGCGGCAATTCATCCAACAGCTCGTCCAACGGTTCGTCTAATACAGATGACAGCAATCAAGCTAATTCTATCGTTGGCCGCTGGCAATACAACGACAACGAGATGTCTAATGCCAATATCAACTTTATTTATATCTTTAACGCTGATGGCACTGGTGAATACGATGCCGCCGGTAGTGTAATGAAATTCACCTACGAGGCAAAGGATGGCAAGCTAACCATCCACTACGAGAACCTCGGTGATTTTAGTACCACTTATGAGGTTAACGGCGATACGCTTAATGTCAGAGATTCTGGCGGTGCCGACACTATTTATAAGCTGACAAGATAATCAGCTATCTAAGCTTTAAAATTGTCAGTTAAAATTAAATTTCCAAAATTGTATAAAGGAGCATAAGATGAGCAAAAACAATAAAACCGGTCTTATCATCGGCGGCGTGGCCGTAGCCGTTATCGCTGTTGTTGCAGTTGTCGCCGTTGTTTTGAACAACAACAATTCTAGCAACAGCCAGAACGCAACAGATGTAAGTAGCACTGCCGAGAATGCTAGCAATAAAAGCACTACTGAGGCTTCGAACAACTCTATTGCGACAAATAATAATAGCAGCAGTAGTGAAGAAACAGTGCTCTGGTCAGAGAACGGCATTGAGATCAAAAAGGCTACTATTGAGCAGGTCAGCGAAGGGTCTTACAACATCCAGACTGTCTTTGCGAACAATACCAACGAAGCGGTGGAGTTTGATAACTCCAAGTTCAGATACGAGCTTGCTGATGGCTACGTAATTACCCCTGTATCAACAACTAAGACATTAGAAGCAAATCGTCCTCGTATCCAGTTTGCGCAGAGTTTGTCAAAGGAAGAGAACAGTCACCTTCATCTTGGTGATAAATTAACCGTTTACTACGGCGATACTGTATTGCAAACAACTACAATCGAAAAGTTCTAGGATGGCTATGGGAATATTTGGCAATTTATTTTCTAAGCAGGCCTGCGGTATCTGTGGCAAAGAAGTGGGGGCTTTGTCGCGGACGCGACTAAAAGACGGCAACTATATCTGTAGTGATTGTCGTAAGAACGCCAGCCGTCTGTTCCGCCTGGGCTATCACGATTTGGAAACCACCAAAAAGCACCTGGCTTATATGGAGAAGGCGAACGAGCTTTACGAAAAAGAGTTCGCCAATCTAGACAAGTCGCAAGTAGATTATTGCAGTCACCATGGCTCGCACAAGATAGGTTTTGCTGATTCTATTGGGATGTTTGAGATTATCTCACCAGAGATGAAAAAATCTAAAAACAGGGAGCTGTTTCGTTATGATCAGATTGATAGCTTTGGCCCTTACACCGAGATGAACGCTATCAATCGTAAAGAGGGTGAAAAACGCGTCAAAGAATACGGTGTTTTAGTCAAAATGCGCTGCGCGGAGGATTATGCTAAGGTGAATGCCAGCGAGGCCGAGAAAAAAATGATGCACCCTTATGCGATTGATCTTAAGATTCCGATTCAGTACAATGTCGATATTCCATCTGGCGGGGATAAGATTTTTGCCCATCTGACCGCGATTTCAAAGGAAAACTGGACCAAATTAGCCGATGATATAGAAAAACGCGCAGTTGGTGCGCCACTAAGAGAAATCTACTCGTAAGAATCTATCAAAATCTGCTAAAATCAGCCCAATTCCGGGCTGATTTTTATGTGTTTTTAGTTCAATTTGGATAAATGTTGTTATTTTGAGGGAAAGCATTAATTATCTCATAATAATATTATATCACACAAAAGCGGAAAAGTCAATAGAAATCCACCATCTACCCCTGTAAAACTAAAATATATTATACCATCAAAAATCTTAAAAATCAATATTGACACAGAATTAGCTCATGCTAAAATAGAAGTAAGGATATCGTGCGAAGTTGAGAGCCGCAGGATATCCGTGGAGTTTCTAGCAACGATAAGTTTGTCTTATTCACCTAGAAACGCGAGAAGCACACTCTCGCGAGGGAGTGTGCTTTTTTCACGTAAAAATCGGCAAGACCCTATCTGTTTTTGGCTAAGAGTCCTGTTTTCGACCATATGCGACCTTGTGTTTTATTCGCATTTTTACCCGGAACGCTAAACGGTCTTTATGATATAATTAACATCAAAGGAGGTAATGGTATGGATAAAGCAAGTAAAACTCTAGTGGCATATTTTTCGCGACCGGACGAGAATTACAACGTAGGCACTGTCGAAGTCGGCAACACCGAGCTTCTCGCAAAAGAGATAATCGCCAAGACTGGCGCTGATGAGTTCAAGATTACCCCAGTTAGTCCGTATCCTACTGATTATCAAGCCGCGGTCGATCAGGCTACTAAGGAACAAACCAGCCAGGCTCGCCCAGAGTATGTCGGCGATATCGATACCTCTGGTTATGATACGATTTTCCTTGGCTATCCAATCTGGTGGGGTGATTTACCGATGATTGTCTATAATTTTATTGAGAAGCATGATTGGGCCAACAAGGTTGTCGTGCCGTTTGTGACTCACGAGGGCTCGGGCAATTCCGGGACTATTGATATTTTGCGGAGCAAAATGACCGGGGCGACCTTAAAAGGCAATGGTCTCAATATGCTCGGTTCCGTCGCCCGCACTGACGAGGGGATCAAAAAGCTAGACAGCTGGCTGGAAGGTGTAGATTAATAAAAAAGAGGCCCAGAAAGAGCCATCTATTTTTGGTGCACCTAATATCTCCAAATTTAAATTTTTCTAGCCCAATTGAATCGTGCGATTTTGATGAGCTAAGTAAAGAACTTAATCGTTGGAAAGATGTACTACATAATGATTATATCAGGTAGCAGGTAGTTCATAAATAGTACAGCTACTTATTATCACTAATCATCCTTTTTTTAAATACAATAATTGATAATAAAATAACTGCTATGAAATATATTAAAAACACTATTGTATGAATAAGCGTTAAGTTATTAAAATCATTATGCAATGTTCCTTGAATTATAGTTAAACATGCCTCAAATGGTAATGATTTGCATATAATTTCAAATACTCCGCCTATTGCTTCTACAGGAAAATACATGCCGCTTGTAAAGCATACTAATTGAACAACTATACTTCCTAAACCACCGGTTCCTTTTTCGTTAACTAGACTTCCTATTAGTATTCCTAATGATATAAAGAAAATAGAAATAATTATTGATACTAATATCGTTGGTATTATACTAATTGTAAATTCTAATCCCATAGCAATTGCAGTTATAAAGAATAAAACATTTTGAATTAGTACTATAGGCAATAATGATAATATGTATCCTAAAATATAATCACTTGATTTCATCGGGGAAGTCCCAAGTCTAATTAAAAATGATGATGTTCTATCCTTTGCAATTAATGTAGCAGTAAACAGTGTGATAAATGAGAATCCAAATAATATGATAGATGGTGTGAAGTTTTCTAGCCGATAGTTTTCTGCTGGTATATTAAATTGCTGAAATATAAATAATAAGAATAATGGTATTACAATTTCAAATATCAAACTTAAAGGATCTCTAATTAATTCCTTAAAATTTCTTTTAGCAAAATTAATCATTCTCATTTTAGTTTACCCCCAGTTGCAATAGATACAAAAGCATCTTCGAAGTTTTTAGCCTTAGTCTTTTTTATTAACTCCTCTGAAGTTCCAATATCAACAAGGCTACCATTTGCTATTATGCCAATTCTATCTGATAAATTTTCAGCTTCTTCCATATAATGTGTCGTTAAAATAATTGTTATTTTGCTTTTTAATGAATTAATAATTTTCCATAATTCTTTTCTTGCAATAACATCTAATCCCAATGTAGGTTCATCTAAAAATAATATTCTTGGATTGTTTATCAAACTTATTGCAACGGACACTTTTCTCTGCCATCCACCAGATAATGTTTTTGCTTTTTTGTTTAGTACATCATCAAGCTTAAACTGTTTAATAAGTTCATTGATCTTTTTTTCTTTATCTTTTATCTGGTAAACTCCAGCCATAAATTCTAGGTTTTCTTTTACTGTTAAATTTGGAGCAATAGCGGTTTCCTGTGGTGATACATTTAAGATTTCTTTAATTTTGGACACATCTTTTTTCATATTCATATTTTCAATTATTATCTCGCCAGAAGTTGGAAGTATTAAGCCAGAAAGCATCTTTATTGTAGTTGTTTTTCCGGCCCCATTTACTCCTAAAAGTGCAAATATTTCACCTCGTTTAATATTTAAATCAACTTCATTTACAGCTACCTTATCTTTAAATTTTTTTGTTAACTTTTTTGTTTTAATTGCAATCATTTTTTATTATCTCCTTTTGGGAATACTTTATCAGACAAATCTTCAATTGCATTTGCTTTTAATAGTGCAATACCCTTTTCTTTATCACATAGTACGATAATAGAATCCCCAGGATTGATATCAAATATATCCCTTGCTTCCTTCGGAATTACAATTTGTCCTTTTCTCCAACTTTAGCAATACCTACAAATTTATCTTTCATATAAGCCTTTCTTAAGTATAGCTAGTTATACTTTTCATACTTAATTATACTTTATTATTCTTAAAAGTAAACATATTGGGAACTCGAAATATTATGAGTTTTGCAGTCTGAAGATTAGCCCTAAAATCTGAGATGACGCAGTGCAGGTATTTATAAGTTTGATATTCATAGTTACAACAAAATAAGGCTTCCTAGAGCCTTAGGGTATGGTGCGGGTGAAGAGACTCTAACTCTCGACCTCTTCCTTGGCAAGGAAGCGCTCTAAACAGCTGAGCTACACCCGCATTAGATATATTATATATGTTTCTGCTTGGGAAATCAAGGGTTTTGTGATAAAATAACCTTATGGCGCTGTGGCGGAGTGGTTACGCAGAGGTCTGCAAAACCTTGTACACCGGTTCAATTCCGGTCGGCGCCTCCAGACAAACCGAAAGCAAGCTCTCGTTTGTCAGTTCGGCGCCTTGACCACAAGCTATTCGGCGCCCTCCAAACTATAGATTTTTGCCCGAGTGGCGGAATTGGTATACGCGTTCGACTTAAAATCGAATGGAGAAATCCATATGGGTTCAAGTCCCATCTCGGGCACCAATTGACCTATGAATAAGAATTATGTAGTATTGATGCTGTTTAATGAGAAGTATGATAAAGTCCTTCTCGTTAGAAGAAATAAAAACCCTTACAAAGGTTGTTGGAATGGCATTGGGGGAAAAATAGAAATTGGTGAAACTCCTGTCGACGCTGCAAAAAGAGAATGCCTAGAGGAAACACATATTTCGATAGCTAATCCGAGACTTCTTGTCTCGTATTTTTATCCGGAAGACAATGAGTTGAATAGCAATACCAAACTGAATGTCGTATATGATACAGCGAAAGAGACGCCTATTAATAATAACGAAGAGGGTCATTATGAGTGGAAAGACATAGACTTCGCAATGGATCCAAATAATAAAAATATTGCTGGACTATCAAATCTAAATCAATTTATAAAAGAAATTCTAGACCTAGAAAACATTAAGAAATTTTACGAATAATATGCTAGTAGAGCGCGAATCTTGCGGACGATGCCTCCAAGCTCTTTAGTCTTTTCTAGATTTGATACCTTCACCCATTTATAACCATTAGACTCGTCTGGGTTTATTTCGACATTATTCGAATTGTCAGTAATGAACAAATATCTAAAATCGTGATGATAATGCTCGTCCTCGCCCTTCTTGTCATTTTTCGGGATAAAATGCGAATCAATATCAAAAGGTACGTTAATATCGTCAGATAGACTGACTAATTTTAGGCTACGCAGGCCGGTTTCTTCAAAAACCTCTCTCTTTGCTGCAGATAGCAACCCGCTATCAATATTTTCAACATGACCACCGGGCTGCAGAAATTTTTTCAGACTCTTATGCTCTAATAGCAGCAGTTCACCCCTCAAAGGATTATAAATAAAACCGCTCGCCGTAATATGCCCCAAGAAATTTTTTCTATCAAAAATATCAGAACTATTACCAGATAGGTTTACCAATCCACTCAGTTTTGACAATCTATCTTTTTCTTCTGGGAAATAACTCAGATATTGTTTTAATATTTTTTGCAGATTGCTAGATTCTTTAGAAATACTCATTCAGATCGCTTCCGTTACTATTCTCGTCTTTAGATTTCTTTCTCGGTAACTTAATTTGCTCATCCTCCATCTCTGCAATCTCCACCACCGACACCTCAGCGGCTTTCAAGAAGTTAAAATTCTGCAGCAGCTTTGGCGAGGCAAAATGCACCGCTACCATCCCGGGGTTTACCAACATCATTGTAGAGTCGCCCAACGGCATTACCCCGCGAGTTCGCCGCGGTAGAGGCGTCATATTCGGTGAAATCAGCCCAAAATGCAGATGCAATCGGTCGAAAGCCTCGTCCATCCCCAGCGGTATCACCCCGCCGTGCGTATGGCCAAACGACGCCATATCAAAAGGCTGTAACTGCTCAGCCACTTCTCTATTAATGAGCGGCGCGTGAGCAGCAAACCAGTAGATGGCGTCGCCATCATCGCGCAGCCGAGCATCACTTTCAAAACCCGCACCGATCACCTCTGCATTTTTCTTCAGATAATCTGCGAATCTATCTGGCATATCCCAGTGAACTAGCTCACCGTGGCGATTTTTCCGCAAAATACAATTTGCATCCTGAAATGCACCAAAAATCTTCAGCCCCGGCACAGCTTCGTACCATTCGTTCAGCAGTAGCTTTACCCCGCAGCGCCGGCAGATTTTTTTCCAGAGCAGCAGCGCTTCTTTTGTCATCACTTTGGCCGGACGGGTCGGTGTAGTAAAATCATGCCCGCCTAGCACCAGCACTGTCGGCGCGGTCGCAACGCATAGCCGCAGCTCTTTTAGCAGTTTTTTCAACGAAGTTTCTCGGCGCAGCTCAATCGGGCTATCAACCAAATCGCCTTGCAGGATAATCGCATCTGGATTAGCCTGCGCTAGTGCCTCTTTTAAATCTTCAAGCTGTTTTTCGGAAACAACCGGGCTAATATGCCAGTCGCCCGTCGTCATCACCCGCAGCGGACGCGCAATTTTTTTACCCAAAAAAACCTTGTGCAGACGTACTTTTAAGATGTTCGGTTCGCTTAATTTCATTTTATAAACTTAAATTATCTAAGTCGACATTCTAGCCTAAATATTTTGCTTTTGACTTCCTTAATTTGTTTGTTTTATTATATCATTTTTGCTATAATAAAAGTATAAAATAAGGAGAAATTATGATTCCAGCAATTGTAATAGGTGTAATCATACTAATTATTATCATTTTTATCTGGGGCACTTACAATGGCCTAGTCAAGACTAACGAGCGCGTTAACGAGGCTTGGTCTGATATTACCGTCCAGCTTAAGCGTCGTTCCGATCTAATCCCTAATCTTGTTGAGACCGTCAAAGGTTACGCCAAGCACGAGTCCGCCGCTATCAAAGAGGTCTCTGAGGCCCGCGCTAAGATGATGGGTGCTAAGTCCGTCCAATCTACCGCCGATGCAGACAAATCTTTCACCGGCGCACTTTCTCGCCTCTTAGCCGTCTCCGAGGCTTATCCAGAGCTCAAGGCCGACAAAAATTTCCAGCAGCTATCGAGTGAACTTTCTGATACAGAAGATAAGATCCAGGCCGCTCGCCGTTTTTATAATGCCGGCGCTAAAGAGATCAACACCAAGATCAAAATGTTCCCAGTCAACCTGTTCCACGGTTTTGGGTTCAAAGAACGCGAATATTACGAAGTAGAAGAGTCTGAGAAATCCAAAATCCAGAACACCCCAGAAGTTAAATTCTAAAATAGAGTAAGATGTATAAGCAAATCGCCGCCAACAAGAGAAACACTGTTATCATCATGATTATTTTCGTAGCGATAATCGGCTTGATTGGCGTCGCTTTTGCTTTTGCTTTCAAAAATTGGTGGATAGAGGTGGGGATCCTAGCCTTCGCGCTTATCTATGCGGTTGTCCAGTATTTTGCCTCTAGTAGTCTCGCCGTCGCCATGACGGGCGCTAGGCAAATTCAGAAAAAAGATCACCCGGCATTTTATAATGCGGTAGAAAACATCACCCAGACTGCTGGCCTGCCTATGCCCAAGGTTTATGTAATTGATGACCCAGCACCGAATGCTTTTGCTGCCGGGCGCAATCCTGATAATGCCCTAGTCGCGGCTACCACTGGTCTGCTTGACATTATGGATAAGAACGAGCTAGAGGCTGTGGTCGGTCACGAGGTTTCACATATCAAAAATTACGATATCCGGGTCTCGATGATTACCTTTGGGCTGGTTTGCATAGTCGGGTTTATTGCAGATCTCGGTCTACGGATGTCGCTCTATGGCCGCAAAGAAGACCGCAGTCCAGTCGGTCTGATTATTATGCTGGTTACTGCTATTTTCGCCCCGCTGGCGGCGTCGCTAGCACAGCTAGCGATCTCGCGTGAGCGCGAGTATCTGGCGGACGCATCGTCCGTCAACCTTACGCGCTACCCAGAGGGTATGATTTCCGCCCTCAAAAAACTCGACGAGCACGGCCGGCCGATGCGTCGCCAGAACGCCGCCACGGAGGCTCTCTATATCAACAGCCCCATGAAAAAGGGCACTCTCGCCAACTTGTTTAGTACCCACCCCCCGATCGAAAAACGCATAGAGAAATTAGAAAATGGCAAAAAGACCTTCTAAAAATACCAAAACTGAAGTTTATGCGCCAAAGGCTCAAGCCAGATCAAGGACCAGCGCAAAAACAAAAGCTGAGCCGATCAGCTTCAAGACAGCCTTTCATGTGTCTAAAAATCGTGCCAAATCACGCATCCACCACCAAAAATCACAGACCCCGCACCGCTCTTTTCGCCGTTCTTACCGCGAAGATTACGAGCGCGAGTTTGAGGCTCCTGGTTTGCTCTCGCACGCAGCCTTCACGCTAAAGACTCTCTTTAAAAACTGGCGGCTTTTCTTGCCATTGATGCTGCTGGTCGTAGTGCTTAATATTTTGTTGGTTGGCCTAATGAACGAGGCCACCTTTGTCACTTTTCAGAACACTCTCGACCAGACCACAGAGGGCCTCAAAACTGGCGAGCTGGGCACTTTTGCTAAATCTGGTTTACTGCTAATTTCTACTGTTACTACCGGCGGCCTTTCTACCGGTATGTCCGAGTCACAGCAGATTTTCTCCGTCCTACTCTTTATCATCGTCTGGCTAGTCACTATTTATCTGTTGCGTCAGACTATCGCCGGCCACAAGGTCAGATTGCGCGACGGTCTCTATAATGCTTTGTCGCCGCTTCTTTCCACTATCATCGTGGCCGCAGTTATTTTTATCGAAGCCATCCCTATCATGATCGTGATTGTCTCTTATTCGGCCGCTATCTCCACCGATTTTCTTTCCACGCCGTTTTATGCGTTTGTTTACGTTATTTTTGCAGTGTTGATGATTTTGCTCTCGCTCTATCTGATTTCTAGCTCGCTGATTGCACTGGTCGCCGTTTCTGCCCCTGGACTCTATCCGTTCGTCGCCATCCGCTCTGCCTCAAAATTGCTCGCTGGGCGTCGGATCAAGTTTATTATTCGTATCGTTTTTCTGCTGATTATCGCTGCTATTTTCTGGGTAATTATTATGACGCCGCTGATCGCTCTCGACCTCTGGCTAAAAAGCAGTATCGATTGGTTAGCGGGGATTCCGTTTGTTTCGATTGAACTTTTGCTGATGACCTGTTTTACGACGATTTACACTACGGCCTATTTCTATTTGTTCTACCGGAGGCTCCTAGATTATGAAAATTAGTAGGGAAGAGGCCGAGGCTCGCATTGCTAAACTGCGCGAACTGATTAATGATTATCGCTATCATTACCATGTTTTAGACGAGTCCACAATGTCCGAGGCTGCAGCAGATTCGCTCAAACACGAGCTTTCTCAGCTAGAAGAGCAGTTTCCAGATTTGATTACGCCTGATTCGCCGACCCAACGCGTCGCCGGCCAACCGCTAGACAAGTTTGAGAAGGTTACGCATGCCCAGCGGATGATTTCGCTGGCCGATGTTTTTTCGGAGGAAGAAATCAAAGATTGGGACACCCGCAACAAAAAACTGCTCAGCGCCCCCGACCAGCAAAAGATTACCTATTTTACAGATATCAAAATGGACGGCCTCGCTTGCTCATTGCATTATGATAACGGTATTTTGACTCGCGCTGTCACTCGTGGCGACGGTCTCGTCGGCGAAGACGTCACCATGAACGTCCGCACCATCGCCAACGTCCCGCTACGGCTAAGAGAAAGCGAGTTGGAGATTAGCAAGGACCCGAAAACACCTTTTGCGATTGAACCGACTCGCGTACCTAATCATGTCGAAGTCCGCGGCGAGATTGTGATTTTCAAAGCCGACTTCGACCGTCTCAACGAGCGCCAGGTCAAGCTTGGCGAAAAACCCTTTGCCAACCCCCGTAACCTTGCCGCCGGCTCTATCCGGCAACTCGATCCCAAGGTCGCTGCTTCGCGTCCACTTAAGTTTATGGCCTACGATCTTGTCGAACCAAACCTTGCCACCAATCACGAGTCCTACCAAAAACTTCGTGAATTTGGCTTTCAAACTTCTTTGCAAGATAATGTATTTGACAGCTTGTCAAAAGTATTTCAAGAGATAAAACACCTTGGTGAAACTCGTCAAGACCTACCGTTTAATACTGACGGCATGGTTATCAAAATTGACGATCGCGCTATTTACCAGCGCCTTGGTATCATCGGCAAAACGCCGCGTGCGGCTGTCGCCTTCAAATATCCCGCCGAAGAATCTACCACCAAAGTTCGCGATATCGTGATTTCGATTGGTCGTACTGGTGCTGCTACCCCAGTGGCGATTTTGGACCCGGTGGTAGTGGCTGGCAGCACAGTCCGCCACGCTTCACTGCATAATGCCGACGAGATTGCCCGGCTTGATGTCCGCATCGGCGATACCGTGATTATTTATAAAGCTGGTGACATCATCCCACAGGTTAAGGAAGTTTTACTCACGCTTCGCCCTGATGATACTACCCCTTTTGATTACCAGCAAGCTCTCAAAAACCAGTACCCAGAGCTAGAGTTCGAGCGCCCAGCCGGCGAAGTCGTTTATCGTGTTAAAGGCGAGAACTCAGACTTAATTCTGAAACGCTCGCTTGAATATTACGCCAGTAAACCAGCTCTCAATATTGAGGGCTTAGGCGAGAAAAACGTCGTCGCCCTAGTAGATAGCAAACTCGTCCAGTCGATCCCAGATCTTTATCGCCTTACCGCGCCAGCGGTCGCTAGACTTGAGCGTTTTGCCGAGCTTTCTGCCCAAAATCTCGTTACCGCCATTGCCGCGTCTAAGACTGCGCCTCTAGCCAAATTTATCACTGCTCTCGGCATCCGTCATGTCGGCGCTCAGACGGCGGTTTCGCTTGCCAATAGATTCCACTCTATCGATCATCTTAAAGATGCTACTTCCGAAGAGCTGCTCGAGATTCCAGATATCGGCCAAATTGTCGCCGAGTCAATCCTGGCTTATTTTGCCGACGAAGATAACCTCAGAATGCTAGGCGAGTTAAAAGAATTGGGTATTAACCCAGTCTACGAAGATACTAGCTCCCTTCCGCTAGCGGGCAAGAGCTATATTGTCTCTGGTACCCTCGAAAATTATGGTAGGGAAGAAGCCGAAGACGCACTTCGCGCTAGAGGCGCCACCGTCACCAGCTCTGTCACTAAAAACACTACTGCGCTGATACTCGGTGAAAAACCCGGCAAAAGTAAACTCGAAAAAGCTAAAAAACTTGGCATTCCTACCATCGGCCAAGCAGAGTTTCTAGAACTAATTCGGTAGAGTTTTACGCCAATCGTAGTCGCGGATTTTGCTCGGCAATACGCAGAAGCTCATTATATTTGGCTATGCGATCTGTGCGTGACATTGAGCCAGTTTTGATTTGCCCGGCACCTAGGCCAACGGCTAGATGAGCAATAGATGTGTCTTCCGTCTCGCCTGAGCGGTGCGAGATTACCGTACCGTACCCAGCTTTTTTCGCCATCAGTACGGCTTCGATCGTTTCGGTCAACGTACCGATTTGGTTTGGTTTGATTAAGATTGCGTTGCCAACTTTTTCGGTGATGCCTTTTTCTAGCAGCTTAGTATTAGTCACGAACAGGTCATCTCCTACTAGCTGGCAACGCCCGCCTAGGCGATTGGTCATATCTTTCCAGCCAGTCCAATCATTTTCGGCGAGGCCATCTTCAATCGAAATCACTGGATAATTATCTAAGATCCAAGTATACCAGTTAATTAAATCATCAGAACTTTTCCAGTCGCCGTTAGTCTTGAGCTCGTAATGATCTTGATTATAAAACTCCGATGCGGCGATATCCATCGCAATAGAAATATCTACGCCCGGGCGAAATCCGGCGCGCTCAATTGCCTGTTTGATACATTCTAGTGGCTCGTTGTCGCCTTCGCGGACCAGAGGAGCATAGCCGCCCTCGTCGCCAACTGTAGTGGCATAACCGCGCTCTTTTAGCACCTGTTTCAGCGCATGAAACACCGTGGCGCCGTATTGAATCGCGTCACTAAAGATGTTGGCGCCTTTAGGGATAATCATGTATTCCTGGAAATCTGTACTCCAATCGGCATGCGCACCGCCATTCATCACGTTCATCATCGGCATTGGCAGGGAGATTTCATTAGTGGTACCGGCTAGCTCAGCGATGTATTCATAAAATGGCATGTTTTTGGCAGAGGCCACAGCTTTGGCAGTAGCCAAAGACACAGCCAGGATAGCGTTGGCACCCAGACGAGATTTGTTTTCTGTGCCGTCTAGATCCAACATCAGGTGATCGACGGTTTCTTGATCTGCAGAATTATTGACTAACACGTCGCGGATTTTGTTATTGACGTTCCAGACTGCTTTTAGCACACCCTTTCCGTAATAATAAAGCTCATCACCATCACGAAGCTCCAAAGCCTCGCCAGAGCCAGTCGACGCACCAGAAGGCACCGCAGCTCGCCCCCAGTGACCACTGTTTAGCACAACATCCGCCTCCACCGTCGGATTGCCTCGACTGTCTAAAATTTGCCTCGCTTTAATATCAGAAATTACTAATTTATCCATAAGCATTATTATATCACAGAATCTAATAAAAAGGTATTTTTGAGTTTGTAATGAGATTTAGACCAGATTTGTGCGTGCTATTTTTACAACAACAATTATTATCCATGTTCAAAGAATAATTTGTTGTAAAAATAGTAATGAACAAGTCCCAAACTTAAAAATAACTTTTTATTAGATTCTAAGTGTTATAATTACATTAATGACGGAAGATTTGAGAAAAAAGCTAAAGACCTTGCCTTCTGCTCCCGGCGTCTATTTCCACAAAAATCAGGCCGGCGAGATTATTTATGTTGGCAAAGCCGCCGTACTCAAAAATCGCGTTCGCCAATATTTCCAAAAAACCGAAAAAGATCCCAAGACTACCGCCCTGGTCGCCGAAATCTACGACACCGATTGGATCGTGGTTGACACCGAGATGGATGCGCTTTTTCTCGAGTCCGAGATGATCAAGCGCTACAAGCCCAAGTGGAATATTCTTTTGCGTGATGACAAGTCTGTTTCTTATGTCCGTATTGACATGAAATCTGAGGTCCCGACTGTCACCATGACCCGCCAACCGCTTGATGATAAGGCTACCTATATCGGCCCATTTTATGCCAAAAATACTATTAGTACTGCTCTGCGTATCTTGCGCAAAGTTTTCCCCTTTTATGAGCGTCCATATGATGGCAAAAAGACCCTAAATACTGACCTCGGCCTCACCCCGGGCATCGAGATTGGTAAGTCTACCCCGGCCGAGTATAAGAAAAACCTCCGCAAGTTGATTCGTTATCTAGAGGGCGATCGCCAGAAATTAATCAACGATATCGAAAAAGACATGAAAACCGCCGCGAGCCTTGGTCGGTATGAGCGCGCCGCCGAGCTGCGCAATCAATATTTTGGCCTACGCGGGCTAAAGAAAAAGATAGTTTTCTCGGACAAAGAATTTCTCAATATCTCTTCCGATAAAGCCCTAAAAGAATTACAAAAACTATTAAATCTTCCTCAACCGCCGCGCCGGATCGAAGGCTATGATGTGTCGCACGAACAAGGGACTAATGTTGTAGCCTCGATGGTTGTTTTTGTTAATGGCGTCTCTGATCGTTCAGAATATCGCAAATTCAAGTTGCGTCGCCAGCGCAATGACGACACTGCTAACATGCGTGAAATTATTGAGCGTCGACTAAAACATACCGAATGGCCGTTCCCAGATTTAATCATCTTAGATGGTGCCGAAGGCCAGATTAGTGCTGTTAAAGATTTGCTAGACCAGGCTAAAATCCCCGTCATCGGTCGCGATAAATCTGGCGATCATACTAAAAATGCTCCTGTGGCAGTCATTCTACCGATCACAAAGGGGCAAAAAGCGGCCAGCCTCTCAAAAAACCCAGACTCCTCGCCCGCTTTTCAAAAAATCAATCTTTCTAGTGACTCGCATATTGCTAAGCTAATTGCTCGTGTCGATGAAGAATCTCACCGCTTTGCCATCACCTATCACCGCCTGCTCAAGCGCAAAAAACTACTCAAATAATCGCAAAACACACTTGCTAAAAATGCATTGTCGCCGTATAATAATATCAGTATGGATATTGGAAGTTTTTTGCAAGCAGTTATTCTCATCTCCGCAATTTTGTCGATTTTGCTAATTCTTGTGCAACAGCGCGGGGCTTCTCTTGGTGCGGGTTTTGGCGCCTCAGGTGAGCTTTATACCGCCCGTCGTGGTCTCGATAAGTCCCTCTTTAATGCCACCGTCGTCTGTGTGTTGGTTTTCGTCTTATCAATTATTGGTTTACTAATTATTCCGGCATAAACGATGGAAAAAGGCATCAAAAAAAGTGGGCAAAAAATCGCAAAGCGCTTTTCTCGCATCTCGAAAAAAGCGAGCGAGGATGGCAAAGATCATATTCGAGAGAATGTTGTCGACCGCTGGTCGCATATCAAAAAAATTCGTCTGCTGATTTTAGAATGGACGCTTTTAATTTTGGCAATCATTATGCTCTCGATTACTCAAGCCTTCTTGTACAGAGAGTCTTATGCCGTTACTACTTTTACCTCTGGGGGCACTTTCTCAGAAGGCACGCTTGGTCGAGTCAACTCTCTTAACCCGCTTTTCGCCACTACTAGTAGTGAAAAAACTCTCAGTAAGCTTATGTTTGGCACGCTCACAGCCGATGATTATTCTGGGCATATTGGCTTGGGTTTAGCCGATTCGATCAAGACTGATGATACTGGTCTAATCTGGACGGTTAAATTGCGCAGCGGCCTTACCTGGTCTGATGGTCAGCCGATCACTAACGAAGACGTCATCTTTACTGTCAATCTTATCCAGTCCCCTCAGGTAAGTACCTCATATTCCTCTAATCTTTCTGGCGTCGAAGTTGCAGAATCTGATGGTAATCTAGTTTTTACTTTATCCTCTGCTTATGCTAATTTCTCCTCGGCGCTAGAATTTCCAGTCTTGCCAGCTCACGTTTTAAAAGATACCGCTCCTGGCCAGCTGCTAGAAAGTAACTTTTCTACCTCGCCAGTCACCTCAGGTGCGTTCTCTTTCAACGCTTCACAGGCAATCGGTTCTTCTGGTGAAAAAATTGTTTATCTTACTTCGAACAAGAACTACTATAAAGGCGCTCCGCTGCTAGATAGCTTTACGGTCCACGCTTATCCTACCAAAGAAGAGATTATCACCGCGCTAAATAACGGTTCTATTACCGGCACAGCAGAACTTCTGCCTACAGATGCCGATGCTATCACTTCTACGTCTGTTTATGAAAAACAAACCGCGCTTAATTCTGGTGTTTTTGCCTTTATTAATACCAACAGCCCGATTCTCTCTAATCTTAACCTCAGAAAGGCCATCCAGCAGGGAATTGATCTACGCTCGCTGCGCGCGCCACTGGGCGACGAAGCTGAGTTAAATTACCCATTACTATCTACTCAAGTCGAAGGCCTCAATTTTCCGGCCTTGCCAGAGTATGATCCTGCCGCCGCTAAAGAGATAATCAAACAAGCTGGCCTCAACGATGCGCAGGCCATTAGGATCGCTACAATTGATTCTGGCTATCTTCCAAGCCTAGCCGAAAATCTTGAATTCCAGCTCGAAAACCTCGGTTTTAAGGTCGAGCTCAACATCATGCCGGCTGGCCAAGATTTCTTAATTAGCGTTATTCGTCCACGCAACTACGATATTCTACTTTACGAAATTGAGCTCGGCTCGGATCCGGATCTGTTTGCGTATTATCACTCTTCTCAGACATCCGATAGCGGCCTTAATCTATCTAATTATAGCAACGCTATGATGTCGGATGCGATTCTTGCTACGCGCTCTACGCTCGATCCTGCGGTTCGCGCAGCTAAGTTTGAATCATTTTTGAAAGCCTGGGTCAATAACGTCCCCGCCATCGGTATCTATCAGCCGAACCTATCATATTTTGCTAACAAAAATGCTCGGATTTTCTCCGAAGATTCACGCTTCGTTACCGCTACGGACCGCTTTATCAACGTCTCGTATTGGGCGACAGAGAAAACCACCAAAAACCGCACCCCATAGCACCAAGTTTTTGCAAAAAATAACCAACTATGTTAAAATATAGGTGTACATTACTATGCGCGCGTGGTGGAATTGGTAGACACGCTACCTTGAGGTGGTAGTGGCGATTTTAAGCTGTGCTGGTTCAAGTCCAGTCGCGCGCACCATGTCCTAAGAGCCGTCAACGCGGCATTTTTTTCTTGCCAAAATTACTTGACATAACCAGTTTAGTGCGATAAGATAAAACTAAATTAGGTCATGTTATGCAAACAGAAAGAAGTATGAAGATGTCTAAAATAAAAAATCTTGCTCTGGCACTTGGCACAGTCGCTGCGCTTGGCGTCGCTATTTTGCCGCTTACAGCCTATGCCGATAATGACGATGCTTCCAAAACTCTCGACGTCAACGTCAATGTCAACTCTATTATCAGCATGTCACTTTCGGCCAACTCAGCCAGTACCACTATTCTGCCAGGCAATGATAATCTTGATACTGCTCAGGGCGCTACTGATATTGCAGATATGTCGACCACCATCACCGTCAGCACCAATAGCCCAGACGGCTACGTCCTTACGCTTACAGATTCCGATGATAACGCCAATCTTCAGACCACCGGCGGCGCCACCATCGCCCCAATCTCTTCCCAGCCAGCTGGTAGCTCTAATCCGGGCTGGGCAGTCTTAATCGACGGCCAGTCTACTTGGCGCGCCGTCCCCACTCAGAGTAGTGGCAATTCCATTACCGTCAAAAATTACACCCCTAGCCCTAAGGCTGTCACTAATAACGACACTAGCAAGGTCTATTACGGTGTTGGCGCTTCTAGCGACCAAGCCACTGGCCACTATCTCGATACCGTCACCTACACCGCTACTGCTAGCTAAACTATAACATATTATATATACTATATATTGCCTATAACACAATGGCCACCCCTAAAGTTGCTATTTTGTTATAGTTGACACTTGTGGAAAACTCTTTCAAAAAACTTTAAAATAGCTTAAAAAAGTCTTGACTTAGCGTTAGCAGTATAGTAAGATAGGAAATGTCAAAGGTCATATAAATAAAAATCAAAACAGAAAGGAAAAATATGTCCAAAACTACAAAAATTATTGCTGCTTTAGGCATTGCTGCCGGTCTTGGCGTTGCCGCTTTGCCAGCATTCAGCTATGCTGATTCTGTCGCTGGTCAGGTCGATGTCGATGTTGAAGTCGGCTCCGCTATCGCTATGACAATCGTCGGCAACAACGATGATAATCAAGCTTACAATACTGGCGCTACTCAAGCTTACATCTCCGTTGGCGTTCTAGCAGCCGATACAGATGTCACTGGTTACTACACCTATGATGGTACCAGCTACACTGCTGCTTCTGGTACTGCTGATGGTACTACTGAGTACTACAGACTAGTTCAGGGCGTAGATGTCTACACTCCAAGTGGTGCAACCACCATTGACGGTCACCAGGTCGGTACTCTTTACGATCCTTCCAACCTTCAGACTTCTGGCTCCTTTGCTTCGATGCTTCCTAACGCAGTAGTAGAGGGCGGTACTTTCAAGTCTACCATCACCGTCTACACCAACAACGCTTCTGGTTACACCCTAACCATGAAAGATGCAGATACAAACACTGCTCTGACTAAAGAAGCAGGCGTAACTATTCCTGCAACCAGCGCTACAACCCTTACTCCTGGTACCGCTGCTTGGGGTTACCGTGTCGGTACTTCTGGCGACTGGCTTGCTGTCCCAGCATCTGATGCTCAGACTCCGGCCGCTATCAATAGCCTAAACACCAAGACTTCCGGTGGCCACGCTACTACCGTCGAGTACGGTGTCGCCACGGCTGCTGATCAGGCAACTGGTATCTATAGCGATACTATTATCTACACCGCTACAACTAACTAATTGCTAGTTTAGCTTAGATAAAATCCCCCTCCTCGGAGGGGGATTTTTGTGATAATCCCATAGACTCCCATCATTTTGCTAAATGTCAACTCTTGCCAAGGTCGCAATTGTTTTGTAAAATAGACACATAACAAGGAGGTTAATGGCAAAAAAACTAAAATATATTCTTGCTGCTTTTGTAGCTGCTTTTTCGCTAGGTGCCTTTACCTATGCTTTCAACACGAACTACGCTGCCGCTGAGCAAGCCGCTATCCATTTGCAGGTCTCCCCTGTCAAGCAAAAGATTTCTCTTGCTCCAGGATCTAAGTATAAAGGCACTTTTAAAGTTCAAAACGTCGGCACGGAGTCCTTTAATTATTCCGTTTACGCCACTCCGTATAGTGTCACTAGTGAGCAATATGATCCAGATTACAGCACTGTCGGCACTTATTCCCAGATTTCTAACTGGATTACCTTCGACAAAAAGACTGAAAAGGGAACACTCCAGCCTGGCACATCTGTAGATGTCGAATATACCGTCAACGTCCCAGAAGACGTCCCAGCTGGTGGTCAGTATGCCGCCCTAATGGCTCAGACTGATGCCGGCAACGACGAGAACGCTACCGTCGCCGTAGTCCATCGTGTTGGTATGATTCTTTATGCAGCCATCCCAGGCGAGACTCGCGAGTCTGGCGAGATCATCAAAAACAATGTCAATACCTTCTATTTTGAGCCGCCACTGACGGTTTCTTCTCTTGTCAAAAATACTGGTAACGTCGAGTCTACGGCCAACTATACCGTCAAAATCTACCCACTCTTTTCTAACGAGGCTGTCTTTAACACCGAAAATGCCGAGGAAGGATCTTACGATAAAGACGTCATGCCAGAAACCTCCCGGTTCAACTCTATCACCTGGGAGGGCGCCCCAAATATCGGCATCTTCTCCGTAGAGCAGACTATCAAGTTTGCCGGCCAGACCTCTACTGTTAAGAAGCTAGTCTTGATCTGTCCACTCTGGCTCCTCTTTATCATCTTTGCTCTACTTTTCTTCATTATCTTCTGGCTCGTTTCCCGTGCTCGCGACCGCAAAAAATCTGCTAATTCCGCCAAATCTTCGTCCAAAACCAATAAATCTACCGAAGGCAAAGACAAATCTACCAAAGATTCATCTACTAAAGAAAAGGAGGAAAAATAATGAAAAAGTTTAGCAAACTATTGATCGCCGGCGCGCTTGCACTTAGTGCTATCGCTGCACCGTTCACCCAGGCGGTCTATGCCGAGGGCGAGAGTAACTCTTCGTCGGATCAACCAACGTCTGCTACTTGGATCCAGGTTACTCCTGTTTCTGCGCGCGTTATTTTGAAACCTGGCACCGAGGTAGATTACAGTATGATCGTCTCTAACGTCGGTAGCGAAGCCTTTGATTTTAGCGTCTATGCCGCACCGTATACCATCGTAGATGAGGCTTACAATGTCAGCTTCAGCAACGAAACTAATCGTTCTCAGATTGTCCGCTGGATCAAATTCATCAACGATGATGGCTCATTGACCGACACCTATAATGGTAGCGTCGAAGCCGGCGGTAAAAAAGCAGTCAACTACCGCGTCAGCGTTCCAGAAGACGTCCCAGCCGGTGGTCAGTACGCTACGCTTTTTGCTCAAACCAAAGTTGACGATTCTAATGTAGAGACTAGCGGCCTCAAGACTGTCTCTCGAATCGGCATGGTTGTCTATGGCCGTACCGATGGCGAGACTGATGATAGCGCCGAGATTGCCGAGTATAATGTCCCTGGTTTTCTTCTCAATGGCCCTGTCTCTGTTAATTCGTTGATCAAAAATACCGGCAACACCGATTTTGAGGCTCGCTACAAGCTGACCGTCAAATCAATCGTCGGAGAAGAGCTCTATTCTGCCGAAGAAGCTTATAATATTTTGCCAGACACCGCTCGCCGCGAGGAGCTGACTTGGGAAAACACTCAGATGATGGGTATCTTCCAGATCAATTACCGCGTCGAAGCCCTCGGCGAAGTTCGCGACGAAACCCGCGTAGTGATCATTTTGCCGCTGTTTATGATTATTATAATCATAATCCTCTTGACAATTATCATCGTTTGGATTATAATGTTAATTAGGAAGCGCAAAGAGCGCAAATCTCGCCTAGTCGTTTAGGCACGCTAGCAGAGATTTGTACTGCGAGGACTCTCTGCGAAGCCAAAACAAACAATACAAAATCAAAAAAAAGAGAGTGTAGAGTATGCATATAGCAAAAAAACAACTACTTGGTTTTGGTGGTTTGGCTTTTGTGGTAGCCTTAACCGCCTTTGCCACCACGCTCCCAACTGGAGCCACCTCTGTCGGAGGTAATGTCGAAGTAAAGGTTCAAGTCTATGGTGCCAACTTCGAAACACTTATCAACAAACCGCTAGATAGCGAGGTCTATAGCACCGCAGAAATCGATTTTTCTGAGACGCATAGCCATGCTTATCGTGTGGATTATGTCTTGGAACGGCTCAATGCCGATGGCTCCGTTGCCGAGACATATAGTCTAGACGATTACACCGTTATCGGCGAAGACGTCAGTGGTAACACCGAGTTCAAACTTAATATGAACGATTATGGTGGACCAGGCATCTATGTCTTCCGCTCAACCATCACGTCGCAGTATGGCGGCAAAAAAGAGGATGCCGTCCAGTTCATCTATGCCGCAATTTCTGCGGACCAGGATGATGTCGTCGCTACGGCCACCAAAGTCGATTTCAACGTCAAATATACGGCGGGCGTTAAATCTCTGACTTACGTCTTGCGTGACAGTCAGGGAAACGACCTAACAGACGTCTTTACTACTAACACTACCAGCCCCGAGACTGGCGGCAGCGTCGACCTGTCAATCGACCTGACAGAGCTTGGCCTCCAAGCTGGAGAATACACAATTTATATTGTCGGTTATGACGGCCTAAGCGGCAAGGGAGATGTTATCGACGTCGCTTCGGTCTACTTCCGTTACTCACCAGAAGCTCCGAACGTGCCAGATACCGGTTCGCTGCTGAGTGCGCTAAATATCTCTAGGGCAGACTATCTGATTACCGGCTTAATCGTTTTCGTAACTATTAGCATAGCCGCCTTGATAGTCGTTAGAAGGGCACATAAGAAGAACCAATAAAAAAAAGTTTCTTGTTTTTGGCTATTCTTATTAAAAGCGGGCATTTTGCGAGGGTGCCCGTTTTTTGTTTTAATAAGTTTATCGTAATTTGGTATTTTTAAAATAATGTGCTATAATTTCTCATATGGGCGGATAGCTCAGTTGGCTAGAGCGTCTCTTTGACGTAGAGAAGGTCGGGGATTCGAATTCCTCTTCGCCCACCAGATTACTGCATCTCACCATTTTTCGCTTTTCGCTCGACTAGAAGTCGCGCTTCAAAACGAGAAAATGGCAATCTGCAGCAATCTAATTGCCCAGTATGGGCCGGTAGCTCAGTTGGTTAGAGCACGGGCCTTTTAAGCCCGGTGTCGAGGGTTCGAGCCCCTCCCGGCTCACCAATATAAAAATAAGACCCACTGGGTCCTTATTTTTTATATCGGAGCTATTGAATAAGACTAGAAAAAAGCCCCATTTTTTCTACTTTTATTCTGCTTATGATATAATTAAAGCATGAGTACTAAAAGAAGAACTTCAAAAAAATCTAGAAAAAATAAATGCGCGCCGCCCAACCGTTTCCTCGGTTGGTTAGTAGTCGCGATTATCACCGTCGCCGCCACCGTAATGATGACGATGCTGCTGATGTTTGCGCTAGCCGGCAGCTTTAAGGTCAATACGCAGTCTGATGCTGATCGTTTTGCGGCGGAGTACACCTCTGTCCCGACAGACAATCCTTTTGTCTATAAATCAGCCCAAGAGGTTATCGACATCATCGAGCATGGCACCGGTGCGGTCTTCTTAGGCTTCCCGTCTTGCCCTTGGTGTCAGTCTTATGCTCGTATGCTTACTGAGGTCGCAAAAGACACCGGTCTTAAGACCATTAGTTATTACAACATCTACGATGCTCGCCAGAACAATACCGAAGATTACCAAAAGCTCGTCAGCCTCCTCGGTTCTAATCTGCAATATGATGAGAACGGCCAGCGCCGCATCTACGTGCCAGACGTCGTTTTCGTAGTTGATGGCCGCATCGTCGGTAACGATCTAGAATCATCCAAAGATACTGCTGGTGAGTCGGATCCAAACAACTACTGGACCGAAGATCGCGTAAACGCTCTCAAATCTCGCCTCAGCAACTATGCTAAGCAAGTGGTTGATGCCAGCACTAATTGCAACGACACTTGCAATAAATAGTACAATAAATAGTGTATAATATAGTTAAATAACAAAATAAGGAGTTATATGCAAGAGACTATTAAAAAAATGCTAAATGCTTCTATCGCCAGCTCGGCTGTAGCAGCAGCACTAGGGATCCTGTTCCTGATTTTCCCAGCAGAAGCCCTCGACGTTTTCCGCTGGATCATCGCCATCTTGGCCTTCGCAGTCGGTGGTTTGATGCTATTTAACGAACTTTCCCGCCGCAAATCTAGCCCACAATTCGGCGCCACCGTTATCGCTGCGGTGTTCATCGTGGTTGGCTTCATCTTTGCCACTCGCCCAGCTGCCACCAATATCTTCAGTATTATCCTCGGCGCCTGGTTCATCGTTTCCGCCATCGGTACCCTTCGCTTAACGATGTCTCTCAAGGGCTCCACCGCATTCATGTCGGCACTTTTGGCCCTAGTCTCGTTTATCGCTGGTATTTTGCTGATCACCAACCCTTGGGGCGGTTCAGTTTCGATCATGGTCCTGCTTGGCGTCGGTTTGCTAGTCTACGGTGTTTCCAACGCTATCAACACCTACGTGTTCAAATCTAATCTCAAAGAGCTCGCCAGAAGGCTAGAGTCTGCCAAGAAAAAGCAAGAAAAAGAGAGCGAAGAGTAAATCAAAACAGCTAAAAATAGCTAAAAATAACCAAAAGCGCGCCTTGCAAAAAGCGCGTTTTTGGTGTATAATAATACCCTATGAATCCAGAAAAAATCAGAAATATCGCAATCATCGCGCACGTTGACCACGGCAAGACCACTCTTGTCGACGGCCTGCTTAAGCAGTCGCACACTTTCCGCGATAACCAGGCCGAGATGAGCCAGACTTTGATCATGGATAGCGGCGACCAAGAGCACGAGCGCGGTATCACGATTACGGCTAAGCAGACTGCAGTTTTTTATGAAGGCTACAAGATCAATATTATTGACACCCCTGGCCATGCTGATTTTTCTGGTGAGGTAGAGCGCACTCTCAACATGGCCGATGGCGTGCTGCTAATTGTCGATGCCCAAGAAGGCCCAATGCCCCAGACGAAGTTTGTTTTGCAAAAAGCCCTTGGTCTCAAGCTAAAGCCTGTAGTGATTATCAACAAAATTGATAAGCCCGCCGCCCGCATACCAGAAGTAGAAAGCGAAATCGCCGACCTCTTTCTAGAGCTTGCTACTGACGAGTCCCAGCTAAATTACCCGATTTATTATGCTATTGCCAGAGATGGTAAGGCCGGCAAGACTACTGACCTAGATGATGATTTGCACGTGATTTTCGAGTCGATTATTAACGATATCCCTGCGCCAAAGATCGACGATGACGAAGGCTCCGGCGCCCAGCTGCTAGTCGCCGCCCTCGCCGCCGACAGCTACCTTGGCAAATATGCCATCGGCAAAATCTTCCGCGGTAAACTGAAAAAGGGCGAAAATGTCAAGGTATTACAGAAGGGTTCAGCTCTTCCTGCCAAACTCGACAAGATTTTCACTTATCGCGGCCTTGCCAAAGAAGAGGCCGAAGAAGCTCGCGCCGGCGACATCGTCGCTCTGACTGGTATCTCTAGCGCCAACATCGGCGATACTATCGCCACCGTCCCAGCTGGCGCCCCCGCAGATTTCGTGCCAGAGGCTCTCCCAACTATCGAGCTCGAGCCACCTACGCTTTCTATCTATATTGGTCCTAACACCTCTCCACTCAAGGGCAAAGAGGGCGAGTTCACTACCTCTCGCCAGATTGCCGAGCGTCTAGAAAGGGAACTAGAGACCAACATCGCGCTCAAAATCCAACCCGATGGCCTTGGCTATAAAGTATCCGGCCGCGGCGAGTTGCATCTCTCGGTTCTGATTGAAACCATGCGTCGCGAGGGCTACGAGCTAGAAGCCGGTCGCCCAGAGATGGTTTATAAAGAAATCAATGGCAAATTACACGAGCCAATAGAGGAGCTCACTATCGAGGTAGATTCCGAGTTTGTCGGCCCAGTTTCTCAAGAGATGGGTATCCGCCATGCCGAGCTCAAGACTCAGGAGATCACTACTACTGGCAGCACGCGCTTTACTTATACTATCACCACCGCTGCATTGATTGGCCTGCGCAACAGTTTGCTCACCGCCACCAAGGGCACAGTGATTATGTCCAGCATCCCTAGCGGCTATCAACCTGTAGAATCTAAGTATAAGCCCGAGCGAAACGGCGCCCTGATTTCTTTCGAGGATGGCGTCTCCACCGCTTATGCGCTAGATTCTGCCCAGGCTCGCGGCACGCTTTATATTCCGCCGCAAGTGCCGGTTTATCAGGGAATGATCGTCGGTCTTTCTAACAAAAAGGACGATCTCGATATCAACGTCTGTCGCGAAAAACAGCTGACAAATATGCGTACCCACGCTTCGGACGGCGCGATTCAGCTCACTCCGCACACTCAGCTTTCTCTGGAACAATGCCTAGATTTCTTGCTTGATGATGAGCTCTTAGAGGTTACACCAAAATCTCTCCGCCTGCGCAAGCGCCAGCTCGATCCGATCAAACGAAAACGCGAGAACCGCGCTTAACGCTTGATTTTATTAGTAAAGTGTGGCATAATATAGAAGGAGGGTGGTGTTCATTAGGATAGGAGGTGAGTGTTATGAGCGGATTTACAGTCCTGGCCATTATAGGGTTCGTAGTTTTGCTCGGATATGTCGGCTTTACAACTTATGCTAGTTATTCCGAGTCAAAGAGGTATCGCAAGATGCTGGTAGAAGAAAGGCAAGAGAAGCGGCGACGAATAGCTTCTTATGAAGCAGGCTTTGAGTTTCTTATCGACGATTTTAAGAAGCTTCGCGAAGAGGAGCTGTCTAGTTGGGCGGCGAAAGAGTGGAATCATAGTGATTTGCTCGATGAGCCAATTAGGCAGACTGATCAGGCGCGCAAAATCGCTGACGCATTCCATGAACTGTATGAAAGCTCTGATAGAGCTTCGCTGACTGGCGCAAAAACCGCGGCGATTGAGAAGCTCAATCAGATAAAACAAAACGTGAGAGATATTGAGAATATCTTTCGCGTAATAGAAATATCTGACAACTCGGACGTAAGCAAGGTTATGTCCGAAACTCTAGAAAAAGAGTTGTCAGAGAATAGCAGGTCACTCGAGAAGTTGACCTTGCTACTGGCAGAACTGACTTGCTTCGTTAATAATAACGGAGAGAATCAGGCTGAACTTTTTGAAGTAAATAAAGACATGGAAATCGACGCGTTAACAAACGCGTTGAGAAAATTTAATCACCACCCCCCAAAGATTGGAGAGGAGCACTAACGCTCCTCTTTTTTCATTTTGCTACTGTCGCATTGATCGACTTGTAAAACTGCACGTTAGTTCCAGCCAGAGAATGCTCGACTTGCACCCCTGTTATAATGGACAAAATTGTAAAAGTGTGCTATAATAAACAAATTGGGTTGGGAGTTCTTTAAAAGGAGGGGATTATATGGAAAAAGAATATAAAGATTTTTATTTTTGCGGTAAAGTAATCTCGGATAAATTGTCAGACTCTATTTATAGAATATCAGAATGGACGGAACACGGCTTCAGCTACGAGCTCTGTGGTCTCGGCATGCTAGTACTTTATAATTTAGGCCTGGCTTATTCAGCCAAAATGAAGTATTGCCATGCTAAGGGTTACTACCACTGTTATGTTACATTTCTCAACGAAGATGAGGAAGAAAGAATCCTCGATCCGTCTTGGACTTCTTTTCCTCACATAGCAAAAAGAGATCCATATTTTGGAACGATAGGCGATGTGAAGGTTCATAATAGCTACAGCCTGATTAATCTAATGGTGTTTCATCGCGATTATTTTGTAAGGCTAGCCGATTGCATTACTAGGCCAGAGACATCGTATATTTTTAAAGAATTGAGATGTTTCCGCCCAGACTTTAACGATCTCGGCCTTCCGGTATATAATCATCTATTGGATGATGCGGAAGCGGAGCTTACAAGAAGTACCGGATCCAGATTCCAGCCGTTCTTTCATGGACGAAAGCCGGTCTCAAAAGAGATACTAGAAGAATTTTATAATGATGATAGCCTAGTTGAGCCCAGCGAGAAAGTTTGCGAAAGGGCCAGAAAGGCGATTATTTTAGGATAGCCCTCCCAACCTAAGCCTCCCCACAGGGAGGTTTTTTAATGGCGAAACTCCAAATGGCCGAACATGACCGAATATGACCGAATAAAAATCTATGATAAAATAAGGGTATGTTAATCGATACTCACTGTCATATTCACGACCGCAGCACTTATAATTTTGCGCTCGGTCGTCAGCAAGTTGGCAAAAAATTACTCAAAAAATACCCCGATTTGCCGCATCAGCCAGCAGATTTTACGGCCGAGAAGATGATTGCTCGCGCACATGAGGCAGGAGTAAAGAAGATGATTTGTATCGGCACCTCTCACGATGACTCGCTCACCGCGCGCGACTTCGCCGCCACACACGCTAGTGATGGCGTCTATTGGTCTTATGGTATTCATCCAGATGAGGCGGAGGGACCAAAAACACCCTTTGCGATTGAGCCGACTTGCGTAACCCCTGTCGCCATCGGCGAAGTCGGCCTCGACTACCGCAACGGCGAGAGCGGCCGCCGCGCCCAAATCACCCTCTTCGAGCAAATGCTCCAACTCGCCAAAGACAACGACCTCCCAGTTATCTTCCATATTCGCGATGCCTACGATGACTTTTTCGCCGTGCTCAACAATTTCCCGCAAATCTGTGGTGTCGTCCATTCGTTTTCTGACAATGTCGAAAAACTCCAAAAATCGCTAGAGCGTGGATTTTATATCGGCATCAACGGCTTGGCGACTTTTGCGCCGGAGCTACCTACCGCCATGGTCCCGCTAGACCGGATGCTTCTAGAAACCGACGCTCCTTTCTTGACACCAGCGCCATTTCGTGGTACAATAAACGAGCCAGCGCATATTAAAGAAATATGCGCTTATATTTCTAAAATTTCAGGAGAATCTGAGGCGCACATCGCCGAGATTACGACCAAAAATGCAGAACAGCTATTCAAAATCTAGTCAAAAAAGCAGCCGATCGAGCATCCCGCGGCTTAATAAGCATGATCTGGAAGCCTATCTTAGGCTTAGCCAGATCTCGGAGGACGTCTTATCATGTCGACGCAAAAAACTAGTCTAAAATCTATGGTTATCAACCGCCTGCCACAACTGGTCAGACCAGTCAAAAAATTGGCTTCGGCCAAAAAATATTTTGATATCAAGCGAATCATTCCCCCTAAAAAATCTCTAAACCGCCAGCCTAAACCCAAAAAATCTACTCCGGCTAAAAAAGTTATCGCTGCAGCCCGGCCAAAAATCACCAAAGAAGATTTGATTAATGCCGAGTCCGCCATTGGCGGTCAGCTCTTTGGACCTATCCCAAGGGGTCATCGCCGTGAGTTTTTCCTATACCGCCACAACTACTGGATTTTTCATGAAAGTTGGCAAGAAAATGGCAAGTACAAAGAATCTACCATCACCTACGAAGTTCGCAAAAACGGCATCTACAAAAATCCGCTAGGTAGTGGGTATCGCAAGATCACCGGTGCCGAAGCGAAGAACTTTTGCCTTGCAGTTAAAGAATACCAAAAATTGGTCAAAGCTAAGCTTTATGTGGTATAATTACCCCTATGAAAGCAAGCGAAGTTAGACAAAAATTTCTAGAGTTTCAAAAGAAACGTGGCCATGTCCAGATTGCGCCTGCGCCCCTGGTGCTAGAAAATGATCCGACCACTCTCTTTACTGGTTCCGGCATGCAACCCCTTCTGCCGTATCTGTTAGGCGAGAAACATCCCGCCGGCACCCGTCTTACCGATTCTCAGCCATCGCTACGTTTGCAAGACATCGAGGATGTTGGCGACCCGCGCCACACCACTGTTTTTGAGATGCTGGGCAACTGGTCGTTGGGCGATTATTTTAAAGAAGAGCAAATTTCTAGCTTTTTTGAATTTCTCACCCAAGAAATCGGTTTAGATCCTAACAAGATTTATGTTACTTGTTTTATTGGCAATGAGAAATACGGCATCCCTAAAGACACGGAGGCCGCCGAGATTTGGCAGCGTGTGTTCAAAAAAGCCGGCGTAGAGGCTAAGATTGCCGAGATTGGCAAAGCAGAAAATGGTAATCAGCGCGGCATCAAACCTGGCGAGCATATTTTCTATTACGATGACAAAGAAAACTGGTGGAGTCGCGGCGGTGGCATCGATTCTACCCCTGTGGGCGATCCCTGCGGTCCCGACTCCGAGGTTTTTTATGATTTTGGCGAAGATAAGCAAGATGTAGAAAAATACGGCTTGCCGCACCCAGCTTCTGACGGTGCCCGTTTCATGGAAATTGGCAACCAAGTTTTTATGCAGTACAAACGTAATGCTGATGGTAGCTTCTCCGAGTTAGAGCACAAAAACGTCGATTTCGGCGGGGGCTTGGAACGTATCACTGCGGCCAGTATTGATAGCTTTGATGTGTTTAAGATTTCCTTGCTCAAGCCGATTATTGACAAACTCGAAGAGATTTCCGGCAAAAGTTACGATAATAACACTGACGAAATGCGCATCATCGCTGACCATCTGCGCGGCGCTTATCTTTTAACTGCACAGGGTTTGGCACCATCTAACAAGCAACAGGGGTACGCTCTCCGCCGCTTGATCCGTCGTGCGGTTTTGAAGGCCCTCGATCTCGGTATCGCTCAAGATTTCATTACTGAAATTATCCCAATTATTGCCAAAGAATACACCGATCTCCCAGACAGCATCCTTACCCATCGCGACTCTGCTATTATGGTTCTAGAAAAAGAGGAACGCACCTTCCGCCAGACCTTGAACAAAGGCCTAAGAGAAATGAATAAAATGATCAAAAACGATGCAGACGGCATTTTGTCTGGCCAAGACCTCTTTAAACTTCAAGATACCTACGGTTTCCCATTTGAAGTCTCTGTCGAAGAAGCCTACCACCAGGGAATTAAGCTGTCCGAGAATTACAAAGCCGAGTTCGATGCCGCCCTGGCTGAGCAGCGCGAACGCAGTAAGACAGCCAGCAAAGGCATGTTCAAAGGCGGCCTCGAGGATCACGGCGAGATGAGTACCAAATACCATACTGCCACCCATCTTCTTCTTGCCGCTCTCAAAGAAGTCTTAAAAGATGATGGAATTCATCAGAAGGGCTCCAACATTACCCCGGAGCGTATGCGTCTAGATTTTAATTTTGACCGCAAGCTTACTCCAGAAGAAAAGCAAGCCATCGAAGATCAGGTTAACGAGTGGATTCAGGCTGACCTCCCAGTAATTTTTGACACTTACGACAAAAATTACGCTCGCGACACCCTCCATGCCGAAGGTCAGTTTTGGGATAAATACGATGACCAGGTCAAAGTTTACACTATAGGCGACTTTGATAATCCTACTTCACGCGAAATCTGCGGCGGCCCCCACGTCGAGCATACTGGCACTCTTGGCCATTTCAAGATCAAAAAAGAAGAATCTAGCTCCGCCGGCGTCCGCCGGATTAAAGCCGTTTTAGAATAACCTTGTATCTAACTATAAGGTTGACATTTTATCATTTTTTGTGTATAATAACAAATGTAGAGTCTTGAAGGACGATGTTTTTTATTGACTCTGGTAATTTAACAGGGTAGATTATGAAGAACATCGTTTTTTCTGGGACGAAATGAATTCAATTTATCTTAAGGAGGGCATGCTTATGTTAAACACAAAGTATGAAGATATCGTTCATGTCGAGGATATCGCAACTGGCAGATTTCGACATCCGTCTGATGCGATCAGTATGGCTTTATCAGAGAACAATGTTCACTCTGCTAATACTGACGCTCAGCACGTCTTGCTCATCGGCATTGATTGGCAGAATGATTTTGTCATTCCGGACAAATCACAGGTACCGGACGGCGAGCCCTATGGTTCGCTTAGCGTCCCCGGGGCAAAAGGGGACATTGAGAGATGGACTAGATTTATTTACGACAATCTTGCAAAGATTACTCGGATTATGCTATCCGTGGATACGCATTATCCGAGACAGATTTTTCATCGCTCAATGTGGTGTGATGAGAATGGAGCACCCGTGGCTCCCTACACTATGATTACACCGGCGGATCTTGCGTCGGGTAAATTCAGATTTGTAGGCGGTAACCCCAAGAAGGCAATGGACTGTGTCAACTCGCTTGAGAAGGCAGGCAAGGGCGGCGTGTTCATCTGGCCCGATCACTGCATCGCTGGCACACCCGGATGGAATCTTGAGGCTCAGCTCATGCAGATGGTATCATTCCATTCTGCGGCGAGAAATGTTGATCCTATATTTGCTTTCAAGGGTACCGATCGTTACAGCGAGATGTATGGCATTCTTGAACCCGAGTATAATCCGAACGGGATTGTTACCAAGGTTATCCTTGATGCCATTGCAAGTTTTGATCCTTCTACGGGCGATTTGCAAAGCATGAAGTGGGATAAGATCATCATCGGTGGCGAAGCGGGCAGTCACTGCTTGCTTGAAAGCACGAAGCAGATTCTGAAGCGCTTCAAGGGATATCCCGAAGTCACCCAGCGCATTTATGTACTGGAAGATTGTACCAGCCCTGTTGCGGGCTTTGAGCAGCAGATGAAGGATGCCTTTGACGAATTCAAACGTCAGGGCGCCAACATTGTTAAGAGTACAGATTTAATTCTTTAGAAGGGGGGTAAGAATATGGAAACGAATTATAATGTGACAGCTCAGATCGCACCGAATATTGATGTTGATGAGATCGAGAACGACCACATGTATCTAATGAGCATCGCTCAGGATTGCAGCGGCTCCATGTTCGGCTACACTAGCGACATGAAGCAAGCGATGCAAAACTTCGTCAAGTCGATTCAGGATTCTAAGCAGGACGATGAAATGCTGGTTTCAATTACTGAATTTGACAGTAACGTAAAGAGCTCTGGTTTTCAGAACGTCGCCGATCTCAGTACTGACTTTCAGGCTGGTGGCTGTACTGCAATGTATGACGCGATCATCGTCGCAGCCCAGCAGTTAACTGATTATATGGATCAGCTTAACAATTCCGGCGTACGCACGCGTGGCGGACTCGTTATTTTTAGCGATGGCGAAGATAATGAGTCGCAATACTCTGCAAAGGATGCTGCCGATGCGGTATCTGCGCTTATGAAGCGCGAAATTGTTGTCGCCTTTGTGGCATTCGGTTCCGAAGCGCACGGTATTGCAGATAATCTCGGCATTCAGAAGCAGAATATTTTAGAGACCGATGCTTCGCCGTCTGAGCTCCGGAAAATATGGGGAATACTTAGTAAGTCAGCGATTAGCTCGTCAAAGAGTGCTGCAGCAGGCGCAAGCCAGAGTAGTTTCTTTGATGTATGATGATCTATCTTGGTTTGGGGCGCTTCTAGTGGGCGCCCTGATTTTTTAGAAAGGGGGGCGATATAGGATGGATCGTAAATCAATAGTTGTTTCCAAAATCGGGTCTGATCACGGCTTCCAAGGTGTGAATCGGCAGGATTTTGGAATAATATTTAATAATGTGAAACTTTCTCTCGACGGCTGCAGTTCCGGTAGGTTTTCTGAGATAGGCGTGGGCCTATTTGCCCAAGCTTTATCAAAGCGGAACGACATCACGGCTGCGACTTTCGATCACGTTGTTTACGAGGAGATGCGCAGGCTCACAGAAGGGTTAAGTTTTACAGACAATGACCTTTTCGAGAATTTCTGTTTTACTATCCTCGCGGCAATAGAAACCGAATCAGAATTTGTAGTGTTTTCTTGTGGTGACGGCTACATCTTTGCAATTACCACAGAAAACGAGCTTGAGATTATCGACGTTGACTGCGGCTATAACAATTATCCGCCATACTTCGTGTATAATTTGATGGACCCCAATAGCCTTTCCGACTATAAAGATGGAGTTAGGTTTAACGTTCATTATTTTTCAAAAGATGAATACTCAAATGTCGGCGTTGGCAGTGATGGCTACAGGTTCGTAGAAAATCTTGATAACATGGACAAGGTAAAGTTTAAAGAGGCGCTTATTGCTGGTAAGCCGGGCCGAATTGGCCAAATTATCAACCGATGCAGTAGCGTTTTCAAAGACGATATTACCATTGTTTTATAGAAGGAGGTGATTTTGTGGCAGTACGGATAAATAAAGCTCAGCTGAACAAGCTGGCGAAAATAGCCGAAGGTGGCGAAGCCAACATTTACTCGTATACTAAAGACACCGTATTAAAAATTTTTAAAAATCCCGCGATATTACCAATAAAAGAGCAGAAAGTAAATGCTATGCTTGGCAAAAAATCTCGTGGAGACCTCGCAATACTACCAACAGATATTGTCACTATTGACGGCAAGTTTGCTGGCTACCAGATGCCTGTAGTAGAAGGAGGAGAACCACTTCACAGCTTTACGAAGGCGCGTTTTGTGCGAGACCATGGTTTTACTAATCTTGATGCGCTACAGATCGTTGTTCAACTTAGCCATGCCGTTGACGATATACATGACGCTGGCTTTGTTATTGGCGATGTGTCTGATAATAACTTTATGGCTTCAATTGAGCCCGGACACCAAATTCGCCTAATCGACACCGATAGCTGGGGAATAAATGGTTTAGCGCCAGATGCGTATACGGAGACTTTTACGCCAACCGAGGCCTATAATGGTAAAAAGAGTATGAAGCTGACCGAAAAAACCGATAATTTTGGCTTTAGAGTGTTAGCTTTCAATGTCTTAACTAGGATACATCCGTTTGGTGGGAACTATAAAAAGTCGCCCAACATGAATACGGTGGAACGAATCAAGAATGGTATATCGCTACTTGGCCCTCATGACATCGTGTATAACGACAATCTCTTCAATTGGTCTTGGATGAGTCCAAAACTTTTGGACACCATGAAAGATGCATTTGAAGGAGATAGACGCGATACTATTACTGACGAGCTAGACGACCAGCTTGCGCATAGTAAATTATGCAAGGTCCACAACCTTTATTACTATGATCGTTATACTGATTGTCCTCTTTGTAGCGGAATAGCTAAGATTAGACAGATAACACAGGTTGTTGTTCGGGCGGCGGACACTGGTCCAAAAGTTGTATTGGCATTTTCAGATCCAAAAGTCCACATGATGCTTGGGCCTGATACCTATTTTGATACCTCTGGGAACATTGTATTCGCTCCATCCGGAAAGTCTTTTCCAAGACGTTCTAATGCGAGAATGTATTTTGCGTCAAATGGCCGTTACCTTATTTCGGTATTAAGGTCAAAGTTTATAATAGAGAATGACGAAGGTGTAGTAGCCGAGGTTGAACGCATGACAAATTCTTCTTACGCGACTGAAGGCGCAAGTGTTTTGTTTGTTGATCATGGTGATCTTCTACATAGAATGCTCCTTTCGGTTGCAGGGCTACAGGATGAAGTTCTGTTTCAAGCAAGTAATCCTTTGCTCGCTCTTAACGAGCTCGGAGAACACTTTGTAGTAAATCGTTATCATGATCGTATCATGATTAGCTATAAAGGCTATGATGTTGAGATAATGGGCGCACCGCAAATTCGTGAGTATGCAATAAAATATGATGCTGCGACAAAAACGTGGCTATTTATCCACGAAGAGGCCAGTGGCGCATTTCGCTCGATGATTTTCGGCGAGAACGGTAAAGAATATGACGACAATATCGTCCGCTATTCTGCGACGCCTCTTTCGAATGTCGCTTATCACAAAGGAACGGTCTACGACCCTGGCATCAAGTCGTTCACAGGAACTAATCTGAAGAAAGGAACGTCAAAAGTGTTTCAGTGTGATGTAGTCGACGAGACATGCATGCTCAAGATTGATGGCAAAGGCTTCATAGTCGTTGGCGATACCAAAGTGTATCGTTTTGGATAATCTATCCTCGCAATAAAACAGCCCCGAATCAATGATTCGGGGCTTTTCTTCTGGGAGGGGAGTATTAGCCATTAAATGCCGGCGGAAATTCGCGCTTATGTTTGCTGATGAGCCAACGTTGCGTAATTTTTTCGTCAATATCCGGTGATCCTGATGAACCAACTAAGGCCCAGCTGTCGAAATCATCATAACTGAAGCCAAGATCTGTCTCGTCCGTCTGCCCGTCTGATAACTCTGCTGAAGGAGCACAAGCCAGAATAGACTCAGGGATTCCTAATGCCTTGCCAAGTATTTTTACTTCACTCTTTAAGCAAAACTGAAGTGGCTCTATGTCACTTGCGCCGTCTCCGTATTTCGTGAAATATCCAAGACAATGTTCATCGAGATTGTCAGTTCCAAGCACGAGCAGCCTGTGGACTTGAGCAAAATCATAGAGCTCAACCATACGCTGACGGGCACGCCGATTTTCCGAAGCCAGCCTAAAATTAGCGTCGGCATGAGGGTGGTTGCTAGGATACTTCTTTGCGTATTCCTTTCTACGGCCATTCGCCAGCTCACAAGCAGGTTCTATGTCGATCAGAACCGCTTTATCCTCGAGTCCGAGGTCGGAAATAACCATAGCGGCACGAAGTTCAGAGCCAGTACTTTTCATGGTCTGTCCATATGGCATCATCAGAACATAAAGTTCAATGCCGGCTTTTTTACAGAGATAGGCAGCAACTGCACTATCAAGGCCTCCTGAAAGGCCGAGTACGTACCCCTCCATACCGGAGTTAGCAAGTCGTTCCTTGAGGAAATTACCGATCTTGTTTGCATACTCAATGGCATTGTCAGGAGTAATGAGAAAAGTTTTCTCATAGTCAAACACTTTGATTCCTTTTTCCATTAGAACCTCCCTCCATTCAATCTGTTTCTGATATCCGAAAGCGTTTCGTCAATGACCATTTTCCCATCTCTAAAGATGGTTCTCAGCTCATTCGCCGGGTTATTATGGACGTTAGCCCAATCTAAACCGTCGGTAAACTGATAGTCGTTATCGATTTTTGTAACCAAGCAGCAACCTTTTTGAGATTTCTTAAAATTGTTGCCAGCCGTTCGATCGGTCTTCGGATCTTTAAAAATGTGATACGGTTTCCCCTCAATTTCGCAATAAGTTGCCTTAATCGCAGAGGAGAACGTGTCTCTGGTAAACGGCTTCAGCTCGCCGTTTTCTTCGATGCAATGCATCGAGAAAGAACCGACGCCGAGGGAGACATTCTGAGCTGCAAAGCCGTTTTTCTCGAGAATCGCATAAATTTCCCGAGCTCGCTGGACAGTAATAGAATCACCGTAGAGAGCTTTGACATGGGGATCGAGGACTTTGTAGCCTTTCGAGTTGATAGTCCCGCCAAACTGTTCCCAGAGTTCGAAAACAGTCTGTGTAACAATCTCTACGCAGTCGCCAGAATCTCCACGTATCAGCAGACATCCATCGTGTGCCAAAATCTCATCATGAAGCTTCGGAAGCAGGTTCTTTACTACATTCCAATAGTCATATGAATCGCTAACACAGGAGAAAGAGGTATGTGGATAGAGCTCAGTCAGCGCGCGCCTTAGGAAAGTGATTTCATCACCATCTACGGCAAAGTTAGAACACATTACAAAGTGCTCTGTCGAGACTGCACCAAATGCGACCTCTTCCTGCGTAGCATCGCAGTTAATATTATACATAGCCTCAAGATACGGAATTACCGGTACGGTAGCGCTGTTCACGAATGACAAGCACCAAGCCGAGCCAGCTTTAAGAGCTGCGTCCACCCCCTGATCGCCACGGAAATCAAAGTTACCAAGCGCACGACGGCGAGGAACATCGTCATCGCAAGTCTTGTCATACCAATAGTTCACAATCTTGCGATAGGTATGTCCAACCGTAGCGCAAATCATCGGATACCACAGTTCGGCAGAAATCAAAGATTCTAATGCCTGTGGCAACCAAGCGAACTGCTCGTGCGTGTTTGTGATCCCGAAAATCGGGCAGCGCATAGGCACTAAAACGCCTTCGGGTAATGAGAATATCTCAACCGGCAGATAGCCCAGCTTATGTAGCTTACGTATCTTCTCGATATCGTATATTCCTTTGCCCATAGTGTTGTCCATGACTCTTTGATACTCGCTCACAACTACGTCTTCAGGAAGTCCGAAGAAATTGTCTTGGAAGTAGTCAATAAGCCATTCTTTACAAAATGCCTGAAGCCCAAAATTTACAACGTGATTCCACTGCTCAACTCTGCTTTTGCGAGGAGTAAAGTAGGAAACCGACTTCGTAATACCCCTGGGTAACATTTCCGAATGGACTGCTTTATAGAAGTCCTTTAAAAGTAATGCATTGATTTTCATAAATTAATCACCTCTACTTTCTCATGCTCGACAGTACAGATACTATCGGTTGTGTATACCTTTTCAATCAATCCACTCGTCAACACTTCTCCTTCAAGGATTGTATTTTCGCAGTGAGTGACAAAAAGATAAATGTTCTTAGCACCATATTCTTTCAAAGCCTTTGCGGCATAGAAGAAGGTGCCTCCTCTTGAGCAGATATCATCAACAATTAAGATATCGCTCCCTTCAATTAGGACTTTCTCACCCATAATCTCTAATCCTAAAATCTTACCAGTCTTCCAATCCCTACTCTTGATACCGAACGCGTAAGGAGCATTCGATGTGCCCGAATAACGCTTCATAGCGCCCTCGTCCGGATAGAACATCAGTAGATTATTGCTCTTAATCCTGGATATCGTATCAAGAATATACACATCCGGGCGAATGATGTGAAGGCGCTCGATAAGTGCTTCACTCACGGATGAGTGAGGGTCGACTACGGTTACGCTCTCAAATGACAGGGAATTAATGATTTCCGCGAAATATTTCAGCGTAAAAACATCCTCCGAGTCCTTGACGCGATCCATACGGGCATTAGGGATGTACGGCATAAGTAAATGCACTTCACACCCACGGCCTTGAAAATGCCTAGTTAGAGAATAGAGCGCGAACAGTTCACTGTCGTTTTCATATCTCCAAATGATTGTCATTTTTTGGCTGCACCAAGCAAAGCTTGGTTTCAAAAGTAGAGTCCCATCAGGGTAATTACCAATGTCTACTTTGTTATTGTGTACTCCTAACATAATACTAACCTCCTTTTTAATAACGACAATATTGTCGAATGCTAGTAAGGATATAAAAAATATCCCCCTCATTCACAATTATACCATACATGGACGGATTTGTAAAGACGCACGCCCATGTTCCTTGACAAACTAACAGCAACATATTATAATAAAACTACAACTTGTCCTTTAAAATCATGAGATATATCTGATACAGCCACAATCTTCGCAATCATAGAGGGGGTGAAAAAAATGAAGAAAAAGAAGAAATGGAAAAAGATAACAGGGATAGTGTTATCGAGCAATATCCTAATTGCCATGATGGCCTATCTCGTAATTGGTAATGGCGCGCGACTTGATACTGAAAAATCAACGAGTGATGGTGGTGTGATGAACTATTTCATCGCCGGCAATCTGGCTCAGCCGAGACAGGCTTTTAAGCTGTTTACAGATGGCTACGCCTCATTCCGAGTTGAAGGCGGAATAACTTATGCGACGTTTAGCCCCATAGGCTATCGTCCGAGCACCGTAGCGAAGCAGATAGAAGAAGACGCGCTTGCGCACAATTATCAAGCGCGCGTTTGGACGATTTCGCTTGGTGATGAGGTCGCCCGTGAGCTGGAGTCCAGAGGCAATCTCCAAAATTTGGAGATATGTTCCATCAATCCGTGTGTGGACATCAGTACTGTCAGCAAAAATATGCGGATTCTGGTTAAAGTGTTTGCAATTCCTGCCGAATTAATAAAGACCGCGCTGGGGTTAATATCGTACATTCCTTTTATTCAGGTGGACGGCGGAAATTATTCGTTGTCGACTTTAGTTGACCAATATATGGCGATCTACTCATATAGTGCGTCAAAAGACGCCGCTGACCATAAGAATACTAAGTTGGTGGTCTATTCGCAAGATGATTGGTTTTTGGATAATGATACAGTTTCGCAATATTTCCAAGGCGTAAAAAGTGTTGTCGCCGAGACTAAACATGGGAATACTGTGTTGGACAAACAGGCTTATCTTGACGTGATGATGCTGGAGCTCATTGACATGGGCTGGGTTGTGTTAGACGAATAATCTCTGTTTTTAATCAGAAGGGTCGCATCAGGCGGCTCTTTTTGATTTTTTGAGTAAAATGGTTATAATAATCTTATGGAACACCGTATCAAAGATTACGAAAAATACATCGAAAAAGCTGCTAAGCATCCTACTGCAGAGCTTAAGCAATACCATTCCGAAATGCTCCGCAATTTTCAACACGAACGTGCCATGCATCTAGCAGTGATGCTATTTTTCGTTGCAGTGACGCTAGTTTTCATAGCTATCGCTGTCTGCGGCGCATTTTTTATCCGTGATCTACTATTTACGATCCTTGCTTCTATCATTGCTGCCCTGCTTTTTATCACTACTGTTTTTTATGTCCGCCACTACTATTTTCTCGAAAATCATATTCAAAAGCTCTACGACATCTCTACCAAACTTTACGAAAACAACTCCAAAAAATAACTCACGCTTTCGCCCGATTTTTGCTTGACGAGCCAAATAACCATATGCTATACTAAAAACATACTAAATCCTGGCTGGATTGAGCACATTAAATACACACAAACCGTGAATCGGTATTTTCGTATGTTCAGAACAATGTAGCGGCCAAGTGTGCCGTTTCTTTACAATTCTTCTGAATTGCGAAGGTGCTTGATCCAGCCAGGTTAAAGTAAAGCGCACGTGGCCGCATTTTGTTGGTATTGAAAATTAGATAGACTAGACAGATATGCTCTCATCCATAGAATAGAGTTACCTATCTAGTAAAATACCAGACAGAATAGCTACATTGTGCGCGACATAGCAACCACACCAAAGGAGGTACAATGTCAAGCACCAACAAGCTATACTCTCGTTTGAGAACGTATATAGCAAAATTTCTTTTATCTTTTTGTGGCATTGCCTCCTTTGGTGTGGTTGGTATGGCAGTAGTAATAGGATGTGCTCTCTTCTCCTTTTCTTTCTTTTCTTCTTCTGCCTCAGCGGCGGGGGAGAATGGGAGTAACACCGTCGGCGCTAACATCTCCTCTTCCATCGCCATCCGTCTTCTAGACTCCACTGCCTCAACTGACATCACTAGGCTAGACTTTAATCTTACTCCTACAGCTCCAGGTACTTCCTTTAACCCTAGTATTAGTCAAGGGACAGAAAGAACCGTAGTAGACGTAGCCACATCTAACCCTACCGGCTATAAGCTCTATATGCAGTCTAACTACCTAGATAGTAGTAACTATACTACAGACCTAGTACACACTACTAACGGTACGCCAGATGCGGATATAGCAGATGTGATACCTACCTACGTCCCTGGCTCATCCAACTCCGGGAGTGGAGAGAGTGGAGGGAGTAGTAATGGGAGTGGCAGCAATACCCTCTACTGGAACTATACTAACCCAATGACTAGTAGCGCTACAGTTATCCCCGC
>JAZUOZ010000008.1:0-51915 GCA_045604925.1 Candidatus Nanosyncoccus sp.
TAGGTAGCAGAAGAGTAGGCAGTACTAGACCAGTAGTAGCCGCCCGTACCTTGGTAGCTCATACTGGTACCATTGCGGTAGCCGCTCAGCACAAGGTTTGGTCCAGTGGAGTCAGTGAGTAGTTGGTAGATGGTGTGGGTGAAAAAGATTTGCAGAAAAACGATAAGCATGATAGAATAAGCTTAATAGATGATGCCTCCGAGTAGAACATCATCTGTGGGTGATAGAGATTCGTCCTTAGCGGACGGATCTCTTAGTATTTGTTGCTTTAGTCAGTTTGACTAATCCGAACAAAACGGTGAGTTCAGATCTGGATTCTTTTTCCATTTCCTTTATCCTCCTTCCTGAGAGATCTGACATCACTCGGAACAATGCCGCTTTATTGACCTACTCCACCCTCGCGTAATTCTTATAAAATTATGCAATGCCAAGATCAATTAGCACTTAATCTACTACCACCCTGCAGCAAGGTTAGCATAGATTATTCTTTTTACAAGCATTAGCATCAAATTTTATCGATTTTGCTACCTCTGCTAGGCAGCGGAGAGAGTACCCGTAATACTTGTTGTAGTAGCTCGCAGGGTAGACGGTGCCGCTACTATACAGGTCCAGACGGTAAGCGTGGGCAGCAAGAGAGCCGGCAGTACTAGACCAGTAGTAGCCGCCCGTACCTTGGTTGAGCATACTGGTACCATAGCGGAGGCCGCTCAGCACAAGGTTTGGTCCAGTGGAGTCAGTGAGTAGTTGGTAGATGGTGTGGGTGGAGTCGGTGCAAGAACAGAATAGAGTAATCCACCAAACCCTGATTTTGCTACTTGGCTTTCCTTCGATTCAACATAATAATATTCACAAACACCACCACCATGCTAACAATCACAAACCAATAAAAGTTAATTCCCCTATTTAAGAGCACTGCGCTGCCCAGCAGCTCTTCGCCAAATGCTACCCCAAACAGACTGAGAAATACCGATTCGCTGGCACCAATCGCACCCGGCAGCGGTAGTCCACAGGTAGAGACGAACAAAATCGCTTGCATCGCAAACATCGTTACAATGTCAAACTCATGCAAACCAAAGGCCAGATAAACGCAGAATGGGATCATAAAAAACAACGACATCTGCAACATCACGCGGCCACAAGATTTCTTAAACACATCTTTATGTTTTTTAATATAAACTGAACTTTCGTGATAATTATCCAAAGCTTTATCGATATTTTCGCGCCACTTATCGGCCTTTTTGAAACCTTTTTTCTTCAAAAAACCCATCAATCCATGCGAAGCTTTTCTTAGAACCGGCGCCGAAAAAATCGCTAGCATCAAAACAATCAAAGCCGCAGCATTGATAATAAAACCAATCCCAAACAAGAACCCTACCGTCCCGTCCATAAATCTCCAACCAATCAGCGCCCCAATTATACCAAGCGTAATCACCGCGATTTGTACTCCGCAAGTCTGAATCAAAATCGCCATCGTCGCTTTTGGTGCAGAGATTTTTTCTTTCGACATATAATAAATCTCTAGAGGTTGACCGCCGCTAGCCCCCGGAGTCACCGAGCAAAAGAAAAACCCAATCAAAGTAAATTTAAACGCCTGCTTAAAACTAATTTTTTCACCAAACCCAGTTAAAAGGCTCTTAATATTCCAGGCCTCCACCGCAAAATACCCTACCATCAGTAGCAAACCTAGCACCACAAAAAACCCATTAGCGTTATGTAAAATATCTAGAACTTCACCTAGGTCTTGATCTTTAAAAATCGCCCAAAACGTCAGCCCCATCAGACCAACAAAGACTAGCACATATAGAAATAGCTTCTGAAAAGTTTTTTGCACCGCAGTTTTTTTCATTTCTTCACTACCTTTTTCGTTACATCAAATTTTTCCATATATCGGCCAATCATCAACCTAGTCTGGGCATAAAACGCCGCCACACTCTGATAAATAATTGCTACAAAAGGCGAAAGCACCCATTGCAAAACCATGCCGAGCGATTTAACTTTATTGTATTTCTTTGGCCGCGGCGGCAACATTCGAAGAGAAGTCAAAATCGTGATGACCAAGCCTATCATCGCAAAAAGCTGGATCCAAGAGACAGTGCTTGGCAAATTATAGGTCAAAAGATCTCTTGTTTGAAAATTGAGCAGCCTTGGCACCCAACCGCCAAAAGCTACGATCGGGCTCATTGCCGCCAGCGTCACGTGGCCATCTAAGAGTCGCCAAAATTTTGCAAACAAGAACCAAAAGCCCATTCTCCGCCGCTTGCGATCAAACAGTCTCACCCCAACATAGGCCACATCGCTCGCACCATAATCCCAGCGCCTTAGCTGAATAAACTGCGCCTTTAGCGTCTTAAAGAATGTTTCTTCTATTACCGCATCCTGATAAATCGGCACTTTGATAGAAAGCACCTCATATTTTCCCCGAAAATGAAACAGACTGCGCCAATACTGGTGACCATCTTCTACAATCGTGCGCTTGCTCCAAAAATCCATCTCTTCCAGTGCATCCAGCGGCTGCGAGTGCGAGGCAAAGTTACGCAAAAGGTGCGGCCGTTTAACATTAATTACGTTGAAAAACGAGTTTGACACCGCGATCACCCGCATCGGCGCACTAGCATCCCAAATGTTGTTCATAAATAGTGACACCGGTTGGAACGACATTCTCTTGCGATCCTCATGTACGATAAACTCATAAGCGACACAATCCAAATACCCTTTACTCATTCTGTTATCACTATCTAGCGATGTTGCAATTACCCTATCTGCCGAGATATGTTTCTTTTTTACGTAACTAGCCAGATAATTACCGGCATAAGTCAAGTTCGGGCCCTTGCCCTTTATCTCACCCGGCAATCCATCAGGGTGCTTAACAGGGATAAAATCATAAAACGTATCCTTAAACATTTCCTTTAGTTTCTTCGCGTTTTCTTCCATCTCTGGACCGCCGCGCTCTTCATACCCGAACACAAAAATTATTCGCTCATTCGGAAAACTAGTATCGCGCACCGCCTCTACTGTCGGCACCAATGTATCCATACCCTCGTTATAGGCCACCATAATCACCGCATGATAAATCTTATCTGGATCTGGAAAATTCTTAGGCGAAACACTCATCTCTCGCAGATTTTCGACATGGGTCTCAAAATCATATTCTTTACTATCTTTTTCTCGCAATAGTTCAAAATTTTTGTGCGGATCCTTCAACTGCTCAAAACGCTCATGCCAATCAACTTTCATTGCACGCTGGATCTCGTTATAGCCCTGCACCGTACGCACCGCCACCCCTACGGCTTTGACCAGCGTAATCGCAATAATCGCCAGCAGATAAATCGCCGCTAGCGTCGGCGAGATAAACGAAAGAATAAATAGCGCCGCAATCATCAGATACGAACACGCCCCGGGTAATATCTCTAAAAACCGATATAGCTTTGTCCGCTTCCCTAATGGGATCTCTAAATCATCATCCACTAGCCTTCTCCTAAGAGCCGCAGCAAAACAATAAACGCCCCTATCAAGATAGCTATACTAATTAAAATAAAGGCCTTAGCTGCGCCCTCTCCCCTCCGCACGCAAAGCCTCATTGCAATCATATTGTGTAACAACCCAATAATCACCGCTAAAATCGGAAAAGTAATCATCGCTCCCCAGGAGCCGTCTCTGTAGCCACCAGCAGAACGCATACCCGTTAGATCATCTCCATCAAAACTACCGATGTCGCTATAGCCCACCTTCACAATCGCTGAAGATGGCGAAAGGTTAACTAGCGAAAAAATCAAAAACCCCAGAGACAGCACAGCTAATATCAACATCATGATAAAAAGCCCCCGGTGCTCACGATAAATTTCTCCTAGCTGTTTGCGAAAATTCTTCATAACTTACCTCCTAATTATATCATAAAAAGTAATTACGCAATCATCGCAGCTGGATTATCGTGCAAAAGTTGTTTTACCTTATCGCTATTTTTCAAGATCTTGCCCAATTTTTTTGTTACAAAATCTAGTTTATAGCTATCCGTCCCCTTATGAATATCGGATGCTAAGCAAAAAATCTTATCTTCTTGCAATAATTTTTTCAGTGTTTTCTCAGCGCGCTTGCCATATTTCCCTGTTAGGGCTGGGTAATCACCCTGCAATTTGCAGCCCATTTGCAAGAATTGATCCACCTGGCTAGGGTCCTCTTGGACATAATGGTACCTCTCTGGGTGCGCAATCACCGGTATAAATCCATCTTGCACCAGGGTAAACAACGTCTTGACTGCACTTTTGTCCTTAGTCTGCACCGGAAATTCTACCAAAACGTACTTGCGGCTATTTAGCGTTGCCAACTCATAAATATCCTTGGTCCCGTTAGACCCATCGGCCTTGCCAGTCTCCTGTTTTCTGCCAAAATCATATCCGCCAAGCATCTGTGGCAGGTGCTCATCAATATAGACCTCGTTGCCAAGATACAAATTAATCTTTATTCCGGCTTTTTTGGCACATTCTTTCAGCTCTTGGTAAATCTTCCACTTTTTCACATTCCCCGCATTATAGACCGTCCCGCGCATATAGTGCGGCGTCAAAACTATATCAGTTATCCCTGCCCGCTCTGCCTTCTGCAAAATCAGCAGCGCCTCTTCCATCGTTTTGGCACCATCATCTACCCCTGGCAAGATGTGACAGTGGATATCAATCATAAGGCCTAATCCTTGTTCAATTTAGAATAATACTCGTCCGCATAGTACGAAGAATACGAGCCGCCCTTTACTCTGGCCTTATTAATCACCACGCCAGAGATCTTGGAATTAACTTTTTCAAAATTCTTTTTCACGCTTTCGAGTTGATCAATTTTAGTCTTCGCATTAGATACCGCCACGATATTTACATCACTATATTTCGACATCACTAGCGCATCAGATAGGCCAAGTGCTGGCGGACAGTCAATCAATATCGCATCATATTGCTGACGAAAACTGTTCAAAAGTCGCTTGTTATTATCTGAAGAAATTAGCTCTAGTGGGTTTGGCGGAGTAGGGCCAGACGGCAAAAGATATACATTTGGCACCTGAGTCTCTTTTACATACATTTCTGGACGAATGAACGACATCATCCCCATATTCTCAGACTCCCGGAATTTCAGAATATAGTTAGAATAACCCATCGTAGTATCGTTTGGCAAGTCAAAAATCTCGTGCTGACGACCCTTACGCATATCGCCATCGATAATCAGCACCCGTTTGCCATCTTGAGCAAAAGCCGTAGCCAAGTTCGCCACCAAGAAGCTCTTGCCGTCGCCAGATTCTGGAGAAGTCACCAAAATTACTTTCATATCTTTGCCAACAGACGAGAACAAAACGTTAGTTTTTACAGATTTCACCGCCTCAGCAAACGAAGATTTTGGATTAGTTGCGACCACCAGGTCTTCTACGCCGCCTCTGCGGGTATCGACATTTGCGTTATTTTTCTTGGATTCTTTTTTCTTTAACATTTTGCCCTCCCTATCTTTTACTCACAGTCGGGACCACGCCAAGCACGACCAGGCCCACCTTATCTTCTACAATTTTACTATTTTTCACCGTATTATCAAGATAGAACATCACTAGTACCACACCGATACCTAACGCAAGACCAGCTGCCAAATATTGCAAAGTCTGTTTCAAGAAATTAATGTTATATGGGGCATTGGCCACCTGTGCCTTGTCAACAATCTGGACGTTATCCATCTTATAAAGCGTCGAGATTTCCGCCTTAAACACCTTGGCCACCTCATCGGCAATCCTCTGGGCATCCTCTGCGTTTGCATCAGACACCGCCACAGTAATAATCTGGGTATTAGAGACGGAAGAAACCGAGATTTTACCAGCTAGCTCCTCCGGGCTGAGATCCATTTTTAGATTAGATATCACCTTCGCCATCACGTTTCTAGAAGTCACGATTTCTGAATAAGTTTTCACCAGGTTGTTAGAAAGAGTCACATCAGAGTTTTTCAGCGTAGAGTTCTGCTCCACCTCAGACGAAGTCAAAACCAGCTTCGTAGTCGATTTGTACATCGGAGTTTTTAGATAAATCGAATAAACCTCTCCGATTGACACGACTGCGATCAAAATCAGCAGCACGACATAGAACTTCGAGAGAATGTATCTAAACAATTCTTTTAGATTGATTTCATCCATAATTATTCCCAGATTTCCTCTTAGTTAATCTAACACCTAATTTATAGGATTACAACCATTATAGCACAACTGGAATAAAAAGTCAATAGTAATTATGGTAAAAGAACCTGCTCGCAAAAACCATATATGTATCGGCACTCCTGTTATACGATACTACTAAGCTCTATTAATTGGTTATCCTAGCCACTCTCTGTGCGCCAGATACCAATCAACGGTCTTCACAATCCCCTCAGCAAAGGCCGTCTCTGGCGTCCACCCCAGTTCCCTTGCAATTTTTGTCGGGTCAATCGCGTAGCGGAGATCGTGTCCCTTCCGATCCTCAACGTGTTCAATCAAGCTTTCTGGCTTACCTAACCTCTGTAAAATCAGCTTTACGATGTCGATGTTGTGCATCTCATTATGTCCACCAATGCAATATCTCTCCCCTGCTGGCGCGTTATGGTACACCATATCTATTGCCTTACAGTGGTCTTCTACATACAGCCAATCGCGGACATTCTCCCCTGTTCCGTACACCGGCACCTTCTGGTCCGAAAGCGCCGTCCTAATCACCGTCGGAATTAGCTTCTCTCGGTGTTGATACGGGCCATAGTTATTAGAACAGTTAGTGATATTGATATTCATCTTAAAGGTTTCGTAGTAGGCCCGCGCCACCATATCTGACCCCGCTTTTGAAGCCGAATACGGCGAGTTAGGTTGGATCTGCCGATTCTCATAGAAGAAATATTTGTGCCGCACATCCTCTGGTAGCTCAGCAAATCTCCGCATTTTCTCTTGATAATCAGCCTGCTTTATCTCAACTTCTTCTACCGCCGCTGGTAAAGTGCCAAATACTTCGTCCGTTGATATGTGCACAAATTTGTTCGGACTGCCCTCACCCCACTTTTCGCGTGCAACATCTAGTAGAACTTGTGTGCCAAGCACATTTGTTTCGGTAAAAATCCGCGGGTTTTTAATCGAATTATCAACATGACTCTCCGCGGCAAAATGAATCACCCCGTTTATCTGATGTTGATCAAAAATCTGTGAAACCAACGCTGCATCGCAAATATCACCCCTGACAAAGACCACTTGTGGCTGCTTGCTAGAATTAGCGCTAGCAACATCAAAGTTACCACTAGCAGATACGGAACTACCATTAGCATCAACCAAAGGCGCCAGATTGGCCAAATTGCCAGCATAAGTTAACTTATCCAGAACAACAATTTTATCCTCTGGGTACTTTGCTACATAATAGTGCACAAAATTACTACCGATAAACCCTGCCGCCCCTGTTACTAAAATATTTGCCATTTTTTCTCCTTATCCTAACTAGTAATTATGCTATCTCTTCCTTTTTCAAGATACTCTGCTAGGCCCGCCCATTTTTGGTCTTTCTCGCTCAAAATCAATGCCGATTCTCCGCCAACTTCCTCTATCGGCCAATCTATTCCTGCTGAGTTCCACAATATCCCACCTTCATCATTCGGATGATAAAAATCATCGACCTTATAAACGAATTCTGCCTCATCAGATAGGACTAGGAACCCATGAGCAAAACCCCTAGGTATGAAAAATTGCTTCTTGTTCTCGCTAGAAAGTCGCACCGCAAAATGTTGGCCTCTTGTAGCTGAATTTGGCCGTAAATCTACTGCTACATCCAGCACTTCTCCTCTTACCACGCGCACCAATTTAGACTGAGAAAATTCTTTCTGAAAATGCAGACCTCTGAGCACACCTTTACTAGATTTACTCTGATTATCCTGCACAAATTCACAATCTATTCCAAAATTCGCAAAATCTCGCTTAGAATATGTCTCCATAAAATACCCCCGTTCGTCTGCAAAAACACGTGGCGAAATCACCTTCAATCCCGCTATCCCGGTTTCTTCACACCTAAAATTGCCACTTTCTATCTGTTCTGCCATCACATTTTCCCCGTTGCTAGATCTTTTAGATACTCACCGTACTCTGTTTTCATGAAAGGCTTGGCTAACTCTGCTAATTGCTCGCGTTTGATCCAACCGTTTTCGTAAGCAATCTCATCTGGTGAGCATATTTGCAGACCCTGGCGTTTTTCAATCGTTTGCACAAATTGTGCGGTTTCAAGCAGCGCATCATGTGTACCAGTATCAAACCACGCTGTTCCACGGCCTAGTTTTTCAACTTTTAGCCGCCCCTGCTGCAAATAGACTTCTTGTACAGAGGTAATTTCTAGCTCTCCACGCGCACTTGGCTCAACATTTTTAGCAATTTCCGCGACATCGCTCGGGAAGAAATAAAGACCAGGAATCGCCAAATCGCTTTTTGGTTGCTCGGGTTTTTCCTCAATGGAAATCGCATTGCCCGCTGCATCGCACTCTACCACCCCATATCTGCGCGGATCTTTGACCTGATAGCCAAAAATCGTCGCCTCGCTCTCTCTGCTACTAGCCCGCGTCAACACTCTGCGCAGATCTTCGCCATAAAACAGATTATCTCCTAAAACTAACGTTACGTTATCTTCTCCGATAAAATCCTCCCCCAGGATAAAGGCCTCGGCCAGCCCGCGCGGCTCCTCTTGGACCTTATACTCGATAATCATGCCCCACTGCGAGCCATCACCTAATAGATTTTTAAAAATCTCGCTATCGCGCGGGGTAGTGATGATCAAAACCTCGCGAATCCCCGCCGTCATCAGGGTAGAAAGTGGATAATAAATCATCGGCTTATCATAAACTGGCATCAGTTGCTTAGAAATCGCCAGCGTCAGCGGATAAAGCCGCGTACCGCTACCTCCGGCCAGGATGATCCCCTTGCGGTTTCTCATTTTGCGATTTGGATTTTCACGGATCTTAAACACGTTTTCCTTTCTCTTATTATCTATAATTATACCATCATTTAGTTTAGCAGCGCCAAATCGTCATAATGAACCCTGTTAGCATATTGCTATATTATTCCTGTTTTGACGTCTCTACCTCTGTTAAATAACGTTTTAATGCATCCTGCCATTCCGGTACCACCACACCGGCCTCTGTTAATTTAGCCTTGCTCATCTGAGAATTTTTTGGTCGAGGCGCTACTATACGTTTTTCGCCTTTTTCGGCCGCCTTTTGTTCAGCCTGCACCTCATATTCTTCGCTAGAGATGCCTTTTACCTTGCAATCTACTCCAGCTTGTCGATAAATCTCTCTGGTGAAATCCGCCCAGGTGGTGAATCCTTCATCCGTAGCATTGTAGATCCCAAACGGAATCTGCTTGTAAACAGCCTGATAAATTATATCTGTTAAATCCTCTGTATAGGTTGGGCTACCGTGCTGGTCATCGACAACCGAGACTTCTGCCTCCTCGTTTTGGGCGTCTTCAGCCTGCTTTCGACCGACGTTTAGCATTGTCTGAACAAAATTTTTACCCCCCATTCCGTAGAGCCAAGCAGTGCGGAAGATGTAGTACTGATCAGTACAAACCTGGATCGCCTCCTCCCCTCTAAGTTTTGTCCAACCATAGACACTTTTTGGATCCTTAGGATCATTCTCTGCATAATGGTGTGTAAGCTTTTGCTCGCCTCCAAAAACATAGTCTGTAGAAATATGCACCAAAATCGGCCCATATTTCTTAGCGGCCATGGCAAGATTCTGTGGACCCACAAAATTAACTTTATCGGCCAGCTCTTCTTCCTGTTCCGCCCCATCAACATTTGTGTATGCTGCGCAGTTGATAATCAGATCTGGCTGGGTTTCTTTAACCACGCGCATCACAGCCTCAAGATCGGTAATATCCAGGGCTAAACTGCCGGTTGCATCATCTGCTACCACATCTGTTAGAATTAGCTTGTTTGGGTTTCCATCTGGGTCCGTCGCGAATCGCGCGCGCACCGCCTGCGCCAACATGCCCTTGGCGCCAGTAATTAGTATTCTCATGTCTCTATTATACCACTGTTAGCAGTATTTAATTCAAAATCGCCACACCAGCGTTCAGATAGGTAGCAAAAGTTACCCATAGCAGATATGGTAGCAGGCACCAGAAAGCGCCCTTGTTTAGGCGGTAAGACATAATAGTAATTGCCAGAATCATCGCCCACATTACTACGATCCAACCCAGCGCAAACCAGCGAAGCCCCAGCTTGAAGAAGAAGATTGACCAGAGGAAATTAAATATTAGCTGTACGCCGTAGATAACGAGAGTAGCTTTGGCCATTTTTGCTTTTTTGGCGCTCTCCGCACTTCTCTTGCCTTTATTAGCCCGGTAAGCTGTATAGATAAGATAGCTAGCCACACCCATTAGGATGTAGAGCAGGGTCCAGGCTACTGGAAACAACCAGGCCGGAGGCGATAGTGGCGGCTGATTAAACGCACCAAATTTCTGCATCGAATTCATTGTCAAAGCGGCAGAAACTCCGCCGACTACTAGAGGGATAGCTACAGCTACCGCTACGCGCCAAATTTTGCCCCAAGTTGTTAATTTTTTCTTGCCCACCATAAAATGTTCTCCTTAGTTTTATTCATTATACCACAAGAGGCTTACATAGACAAAGAAAAGGCGAAGTAAGAGAATCTAATCCCTACCCCAAAGATCCCTGGTATAGACTTTTTCTTTGACATCTGCAAGCGATTCTTCTAGGCGATTCGCCAAAATCACTGATGCTAATCCCTTAAACTCGTCAAGATTATGTAGCACCTCAATTCCTTCAAAATCATCGCCAGCTATAGTAGGCTCATAAATCACGACTCTCTTCCCTGCGGCGCGAAGCTTCAGAATGATATCCTGAATTGCCGAAGAACGGAAATTGTCTGATCCGCTTTTCATAGTTAAGCGATAGATGCCAATCACAAAATTATCAGAATCGTCACTGTCGCTCTCAGGACCACCCTGCTCCATTTCCAAAATTTCATCTACGATAAACTGTTTTCTAGTCTCATTAGCCTTAACAATAGCCTCAATTAGGTTCTGTGGCACATTCTCATAGTTAGCAAGTAACTGCTTGGTGTCTTTTGGCAAACAATAGCCGCCATAGCCAAATGATGGATTATTATAAAAATCTCCGACCCTAGGATCCAAACAAACTCCCTTTATAATTTCCCGTGCATTCAGGCCTTTTACATCGGCATAAGTATCTAATTCGTTAAAATATGACACTCTAAGCGCCAAGTATGTATTAGCAAATAACTTAACCGCTTCTGCCTCTGTACTGCCCATAAATAATACTGGTGTATCCGCATCAAGCGATGCTTGTTTTAGAAGTTCCGCAAAGCGTTTTCCAGACTCATCATGTGAGCCTACAATAATTCTAGATGGGTGTAAATTATCATATAACGCCCTTCCCTCGCGCAGGAACTCTGGCGAGAAAAAGATATCAAGTTCTGTATATTTTTCCTTCATCCGCGAAACGAAACCGACTGGGATTGTGGATTTAATTACAATGGATGGGGTTTTTACTCCCCTGATATCTGCGCCAGATCCATCGACCTGGTTATTCGCCACCTGGAACTCACCAGCTGCTCGCATTGCTTCAACTTTTTCTAGAATGTCCTCAACGGATGAAGTGTCAAAATAATCCTGCTCTGGATCATAATTTGTTGGGGTAGAAATAATTACGAATTCCGCCCCAGAGAATGCATCGCGATGGTCTAGCGTCGCGCGTAAGTTCAGCTCTTTTTCGGCGAAATATTTCTCTATATACTCATCTTGAATTGGCGACTGACGATTGTTGATTTTTTCAACCTTCTCGGGGATGATATCTAGCGCCACCACCTCATGCCTTTGCGCAAGTAGCGTCACTAAACTTAGCCCCACATATCCCGTACCCGCAATTGCGATTTTCATAACCTTAATTATACCACGTTTTTAGCTTTGCATAAATCAGAAATGCCCAATAAGAATTCTGACACCACTTATGCTTTCAAATCTATATCTTATCTGTTATAATATAACCAAAATCATGGGAGACTGTCATGAAAGGCACGAGCAAAACCTCTAACTCTAAAAGTGGGATAAAAAATCATTCCGCCGGCAAACAAGAACAGAATAAAACCTCCGGCATACGGGATAAAATCAAATCGTCCACCGCATGGAAAAAATTCAGTTCCCTTAGTTCAACGACAAAAGGAGCCATCGCTGGCGCGCTAATATTTTTAGTTATTGGCAGCATTTCTACAGCGGCAAATCAAGGAGCAAACTTAAAAATTGGCAGCAACGAACAGCAGCAACAGAAAATCTCTGTCTGTGATGGCAAAAAAGTTACAAAAGACTGCCAAGGCGAGGATGGAATAGAATATGTTACATATATCTATCACGAACCAGTAAAAGAAGTTACCGAGACAATCAACCATCCAGCAGAGCCTGCCAAAACTCATGTAGTCCATCACGAAGCAGTTTATGGCACGAGAACGGTCCAAGAATGTATCGAATCAAACATCGGCAACAAGGGCGGATGTGCTAAATCTCGCTGTAGAGATGGTACCTACTCTGGCTCAACTGGCAGAGGTACTTGTAGCCACCACGGTGGCGTTGCCGCCTCAGGTCCATTCTACATCACTAGAGAGGAACGCTATGTAATCACTCCTGCTTGGGACGAGACCGTGGTAGACGAACCAGCCAAAGAAGCCTGGGTCGAGACAAAGGTCATAACCCCAGCAAAAGATGGGTACGTTGAGAAAGAAGAAAAATCACAAAAATAATAATATTACTCTCTCCACCCCAAAGCTTTTTCGCTGTACCTTTCTACGTTCTCTGATACAACAATATCCGGCCGATATTCTTCAACCATGCTACTCTGATAATCATTCTTGTGCATGAAAATACACTTTTCAAATGTCTTTGCGAAATAATCAACCAAAGCAGTTCGATATGAATCTCCAATAACCATAATAGTCTTTTTGATCTCGGCGTCATCATTTTCTGTGACCTCAACATCATTAGGCGCATCTATATGCTCAGAAGTAAAACCTTCTTTTTCTAGATACTCCACCATCGGCACATCATCTGCAAAATAACTATTTACCCCTAGCATTTTCACCAAATCCTTATTCGATACTAATCTTTCAATAGATAACCCAACGTCTTCAACACTATAACCCGGCTCGGCAATTTTCATGAACTCAGAAAAGCCAATAAACGCACCCCAATCATTCCAATGTGTATCTTGCCGATAATACGTCTGTGCCTTTTCTTTGCCAGCAACCAACTCGTCCTTTGGATATATTATATTATTAACCCCCTCTCGGCGAAGCTGCTCTATGGCCAAATCAGTTCTGCTTTCCGGATTATTTATTTTAACATTATGCGGAAGATACTCACGGTAAACACTTTCCTTGTTCGGAATCACAAGAACGTAGTAATCCACTCCCTTACTATCAAGTTCTTCCGTCGTTTTCTCAATATTTTTGCGAAAATCATTGATTTGCTTTTCCGAAAAGCGGGAGAAACCTTGCACCATCTCTACTGGATTACCATCTTTGTCATAGCTGTAAAAGAGCCAGGTCTTTTCTAATGGTCCGTCAGACGACCCAATCACAACCCTTTTCGTCGTGCTATCACGCAACACGAAGAAATTCAACTTTGTCCACGATTCTCTAAGTATCTTACGGTACGGCAAATTATCATTATAAAAATTGTCAAATCTCTTTGGGAACTTTTCAATTTCAGAGATATCAAGCTCTGGCATTTTTGCTAATTCCCTATTTTCACTCGTATCAGCTCCAATATTATTTCCAAGCAATGGGAAAGTCAGAGTAGGCAAATATAACAAAGTAAGGAACGGCAAAATAATCGCCCAATTCCACCTATTATTCGCTTTCGTTGTTTTCTTCTTAACTTTCTTTACCATGATCAAAACCTAAAATAAATAAACGACGTATATGTGTTACTCGCTATAGCTAAAATACATAAAGAAAACAACACGATCAAACAGACCGGCTCGGCATACTTTTTGATCAAACTTTTTGCAGTTTCTTTTAACTTAATTTTCCTAAATAGTATCTGAGCAATACCGCATAAGGCGATCGCAATGAATATTGTGATTATGATCCTATGATTCATAAATTGCCAACTTTGCAAAGGTACAGTTTCTAAAGTCTGGCCGAAGAACATTACCTTCAGATATTTTAGAGCATGTTTTATTCCCGATGTTCTAAAGAACACCCATCCAACCAATACTACAAACAAAGTATAAAAATGCCCTAATACCTTATATTTATCCAATATCTTCTTTAATCCCACTCTTTCGATAAAGATGAAGAAGCCATGGAAAAGCCCCCAGAATACAAAATTCCAAGCGGCACCATGCCATATACCAGTCGCCAAAAATACTATCCACAAATTGATATAAGTTCTGGTTTTGCCTTTTCTATTACCGCCTAGCGGAATGTATAAGTATTCCTTGAACCAAGTTGACAAAGAAATATGCCACCTACGCCAAAACTCTGTAATGCTACCTGAAATATACGGCAGGTTAAAGTTTTCCATAAACTTAAATCCAAACATCGAACCAAGCCCGATTGCCATATCCGAATATCCAGAAAAATCAAAGAAGATTTGTAGCGCATAACAAAACGCGCCTAGCCACGCTATTGGCGCTGTCAAGCTACCGACATTCACTCCAAACACTATATCAGCCACGGAAGCCATAGCATCAGCAATTAACACCTTTTTAGCAAGCCCATAGATAAACCGCTTTATCCCATAAGCGAAACCTTCAATAGTCTCTTTTCTCGAATCTATTGCTTCATCAATATCCTTGTATTTTACAATTGGCCCAGCAATCAACTGCGGGAAAAAAGAAATATAAAGCGCCAGTTTAAACGGATTTTTCTGAACCTTTATTTCTCCACGATACAGATCAATAATATAAGACATTATCTGAAAAGTATAAAAAGAGATACCAATTGGCAATGCAATCGCCCCAATATTAAAATTACTGCCGAATACATTATTTATGCTATCAATAAAGAAATTAGCATATTTAAAATGAGCCAGCAGCGCAATATTGGCAACTATGCTCAAAACTAGAACGACAGTTTGTTTCGTCGGATGTTTCTTTTTACGTGTGCCTTTCTTAGCAGAATATTTTGCAATCAATATTCCAAAAACATAGTTCATCAAGATAGAAACTATCATCAAAATAATATATTTTGGCTCGCCCCAAGCATAAAACAGCAAGCTGAAAATCAACAAAATATAATTTCTGGCCTTCGGGAAAAACTTCTTTGCCAGAAAATAAATCGCTATCAGCACCGGTAAGAAAATCCACAGAAAAGTTATTGAACTAAATAGCATAGACCCTAATAATTCTCTTTAATCTTAATAAAAATGATACTATAGAATTTATAACCCGTCAATCGGCAGCTACGACATAAACCACGATTTTATTGCGCAAAATCTTTTCTTTTATAAATATAGTGATCGCCCTCAGGATCATCATAGATTTTCTCGTAGTAGTTGAGCCATTTTTCATTTAACTCCCCAGCAGTAACTAAATATTCCACCGACCACTTTAACGAATCTTCAGCACTAAGATCAAGGATAAAAGCATCAGCTGTTTGTGCCTTGTTAAACTTTGTTTCGCCTCCCGTTGCACGCACAGCAATGTGTGCATAACGATTATAAACATCCTTTTGCTCGCCATCTGGATCTATAAGTTCCCATTTCTCAAAATCAGGGTAAAAATTCACCGCATTTAGAAATCTTGCGCCATTCATTATCCCTAAAGCTGCAAAACCAGTTGAGTTGATTGCAAGCCAATAAGCATCACTATCTTCTCTTGCAATTTCCTGTATCTTTTGTTCAAGAGGATGCGAAGTCAGCGGCGACGTCCCATATGCTATCGGATTGACCGTCATACCAGAAACGACTATCAAAACACTCGTAAATAATGTAAACAACTTCTTCTTGTTCGTAACCATCAAGAACCCCAAGAAAGTCAAACCAGCGATAATAAATCCATACTGCCACCAGGTAAGATACGTAAGTTTTTGTGCATTAACAAAGCAGACATTCAGAAGTGCAAAAACTGCCAGCGCAATAATAATTTGCTTCTTGCTAAATATCTTCTTTTTCCAAATCATGCTAATTCCCCATATCGTAAAGAGCGTAGCCACAAAACCATAAATAATGTACATGCGGTTACTATAAGAAAGCAGGGTAACCTTAGCAAGCAATTCTGGAAAGCCGATGCACATAAATACCGCCATAACTGCTAAACAGACTAGCAACACATTACCCACGATAAGATTCTTATCACGTTTAAATTTTTTATAGATAACTGGATACAGCATAAAGAGAAGCGGAGCGAAATGTATAAATCTACTTGCCTCACAGTTGTTAGAATAGTTGATGCTCTTGAAAGGTAGTGTAAAGGTGGTAAGCCCGGTAAATAGCCCCTCCAGACCGCTTCCTCCGCCCAGCGACACGCGGCTGCCCGGATAGACGGTATCATGGAGCGTCAAAATAGCATCTTTGCTCGTAATAATAGTATAAGCAAGCACACCACCCGCATAACAAGCCATCGCCACAATCCGCCAAATATCCTTTTTCCTAAACGTTATTTGCTTTCTATCGCGTACAAGAAATGCTACAAGCAACGCTATATCGACAAACGTAATTGGAACCTGAAGCGATGGGAAAAGCGCCAAAACGAAAGTAACGGCAGAAAGCGCCAATAATATCATACACATTATTCTCTTCCAACCCTCTGATGTAAAGAAATGATAAGCTAAAACAAGCAAGGCCATACCCCAGAACAGCACATCAACAATATGCGGCACAAACCACCATTGTACCAGCGGCGAAAACACAATAAGTATCGTCCCAAAAAGCGATATTTTCTTATTTCCCCGCGTAATAATAAGGCATAGCTCAAACGTAACCAGAACAAGAAGAATTAGTTTCGAACACCAATACCACGAAAGTCCTCGCTCGTTACCAAAAATAAAATAACCCCAAGTAAAAGGTTTCCCGAGGGCTGTTATGTCGAAAACGGGCGCATTATACCCCACAATCATATCTTGTCCCTCTAAGCTCATCATATTGCTGTCTTTTTCAAAATTATTATATGTTTGGGACATATAGTATGGTGTGTGGACCATGTATTCATCAGAACGAATGCTACGAGGCGTACCAAGTACGACACTTTCTGAATTATACTCATCTATGTTCGAATCTGTAAAATAATTATTGAAGATAGCAATAGAAGAGCCGTGCAAGTTGAACGCTACGCAAAAAACAAACGCAATCAGCGCCAAAAGATATCGCCATTTGACAACGAACGTGATACTCTTTTCGAAAAATCTTTTAACTGTTTCTAACACCGGTGCTGTTCTCCTATATTTATTTTATTATATAGAGAAATACATTTCAAGATATTATCAGCTTTCCTAAATAACTAGAAGGTCCGTTCGCCCTCTCTCATCAAGCTATAAGTCAAAAAACTTTTACAAAAAACAACTAATTTTATTGACAAAATAGCGCCAATTTAGTATCATACTATTAGGAGTAGAAAATGATACAAGATAAGACCATAGCAAATAATTTAGAAAAAATGCGCACTAAAAAAGGCCTCACTCAGGAGAAGGTCGCTAATTTCCTTGGCATCAGCAGAGCCACGTATAATAATATCGAGAGTGGCAAAAGCGATCTCTCTGTCAGTGCTCTCCAGAGACTATCAGCACTATACGATGTCTCACCGAGAGATTTCTTTGATTCCCCTATAGACAATCATAAGTTCCACCAAATGTACTTCTATATCCTCGACAAGTTCAAAAACGGAATCCCTAAAACAAAACTCGCAAAACTCTTATATCTGGCCGATTTTGGCTACTTTTATGATAATTTAGTGCCAATCAGCAACGAGAGATACGTCCATAGGCAATTTGGGCCAGTAGCTGAGCATTTTTTTGATCTAACCGATTCGCTTTATGATTCCGGCAAGATTGACATCACCCCATCTAACGATACCCTCCTTATCAGTTCCACGTCAAAAGATCAAAAATACGATTTACTATCCAAAGACGAGCGCAAAATCATAGACAAAATATGCAACCTATGGCGCGATAAGCGCACCAGCGAAATAGTCAATTTTACCCACGAGCAAAAACCATGGAAATCTTGCATCGACGGCGAATATATCCCTTACGAACTAATCATCCAGGAAGACCCAGACCATGTTTTCGCACCTTGTTCCTAAAGATAATACCGAGCTTAGTTTTTTCTTCGAAGAATATGCCAAACGTCATTTTCTGAAATCATTCGAAAAGAAATATTCAAAGAAGCAATGGAGTCTGACTCTTCTGTCTATCAAACACGATCTCTCCCGTATCAGAATGGAACTTAACGACCTTCAACAGACTCAGCAAATTGATGAACTCTGGCATAACGATAACTACTGGATTTTTAAATACGACTTCCGCGTCGCCCAGACCAAAGAGTCCGCAAAAGCCTCCGGCAACCGTTGCATCTGTTTTCTCGATATTGATAATAATGCCATCGGCATTTTGCTAATCTACAGCAAAGGCGACCTGCCAAAAAATACCGGCGAACAAGCCTATATTGAAAAAATCATGAAAGCAGAGTATCCTAGGCAGTTTTCTGCTTGTCAAAATAATTAATCCCCTAATTTGTGTTTCCTTTCCACTTCACAAACTCCCTTATGCCATCCTCAAACTTCCACTTAGGCTCGTATCCAAGTAGTTCCCTGGCTTTAGAAATATCCGCATAGGTCCTGTCTACATCTCCGGGCTGCATCGGTAATTGTTTTATTTTTGGCTCAACACCCAGTACTCGTCCAATCGTACCGATCATGTCTTTCAGAGAAATAGGGTTATTGCTACCGAGATTGATAATCTCATAAACATTCTCATTGTTATACAGATACTCAAATGCCTTACAAATCCCATCAACTATATCGTCCACATATGTATAATCCCTGGAAGTGGATCCATCGCCGAACATAGGTATCTCTTCATCGTTAAGCATCATCCTGGTGAATTTATTGATTGCAAGATCTGGCCTTTGTTTCGGCCCATAGACTGTAAAGAATCTCAGCATTACGATATCCATATCAAATAGTTTATGGTAAACGTGCGCCATCACTTCGTTTGCTTTCTTTGTTGCAGCATATGGCGAAATTGCAAAATCTACAATCATATCTTCACGAAACGGCACTTCCTTGCAATTGCCATACACCGAAGAAGACGATGCCATGGCAAGCTTTTTTACCCCGTTTTTTCTTGCGGCTTCTAGTATGTTTTGCGTACCGATTCCGTTTACGTCCTGATACAAAACAGGATTTTCAATCGATGGGCGCACACCGGCCATAGCCGCCAGATGCATCACATAGTCAACTTTATTTTCTGCAAAAATTCTATCTATCCCAGCAGCATCTCTAATATCACACTCATAGAATCTCGCTCCCGAATATTGCGCTAACTTATCCGCATTATCTCTCTTCAGACTTGGATCATAATAGTCGTTATAATTGTCAACGACAATCACGGAATTACCTTCGTTCAGCAGCCGCTCAGCCAAAGTGGAGCCGATAAACCCTGCGCCCCCAGTGATTAGATATGTTTTCATTTTTCCTCCTTTTTAAATCTTTTTAACCAATTTTCGAATTCGTAATATTCAACTATATCTTTGCCGTTACTCTTATATGGCGATCGGATAAATTCTTTAATTCGTCGTATATCATCCACGCCTAATATAAATATATTTTCTGGTTTATAAAAGTCATAATTAGTAATATCTTCGTTATTAGTAATTAATTTTTTATTACAAGAGAGCGATTCTAAGCTTCTAACAGTTAATCCACGCGCATTGCCTTCCATTATTTCGAGTATAGATCTACTCTTTTGTAAAAGATCCAGATACTCTTTATAGCTAAGATGCTCGCTTTCATTCCTTGGTATTATAATTTTGGCCGTCATTTCCGCGTCGCTAATTATTTTTGAAAAGCTTTCAATTTTGGCCCTTCTTCCTTTATCTGCACCCACGAATAAAACATCATACCGAATATCCTTATTCCCCACTATATTCTCTTTATTATAAAATTGCGTGTTAAAATTCAGCTCAAATCTCTTACAATCTCTCCTATCATATGACCACACTTCATCTAACTCTTTATCTTTTAGATATTTCTCATTTTCGTCAAATATTTTATTCCAAAACCATAATATTATTCTACAATTCGGATTATGTTTCCTTATATACCTAGCAACTGTCTTATGATATCCATTATCAAATAAAATAACAACTTTGTATTTTCCAATGTCTTGCTTCCACGAGCCTAAGAAAAAGCCAACAAAACAGTATAATCTTAATTTTCTTACTAGCCTAAGTAACAAATTATTATATCTAGTCTCGTAATAAGGCGCTACCTTGCACCATCTCAAATTCCTTACTAATCCATTATCTGGGTTTCTCTTCAGAATAAGCCAATCACTATTCATGCCTCACTCCTGTCGTACTTGGCAAGATTAACATTTCTCCGATCTTTCCGTCCCATTCCGGCGGGTCAAATTGCATTAAACCAGCATTCGGTGTAAAGGTTAATTCCCCAAAATATATTCTTCCTCTTATTTCATACAGATCCACTCTAACAAAACTTATGCCCTTTGACAACTGCTTTGCTATTTTTATCATCTCTTGCATCTTTGTTGGTTTTTTAGGCAAAACCTCAAATTTCTTATAATCATTTCTGCCAAATTCGCACATTTTAAAATCCATGTCGAAAAAACTGATTCTTGCAGTCGAGTGATCTTCTAGGCCCTCAGACACGTACAAAAACTTGGGCTCACCATTAAAACAATAAAACTTGTAATCAACCAATTCCTTTTGCAGCTCGTCGGACATATATTCTTCTATCATAATTCTCGGCCTCACATCTTTATATGGCCACTCTCTTCCGCTCCAGAAAAAGTTCTTCTTGAGACATTTACTGATTTTTCTTTTTACATCTTTTTTATTAAGCCTTGACTTATCTCTACATACTACCAAACCCCCTGAATCGTGCGTACATTTAATCACGAACTTGTCTGGCAACTTATCAAAATCAATCTCTTCAAAACTATCAAACACTCCAAGTGTTGGAATTACATATTCCTTCCCTATTTTTTGGGCAATATAATTCTTTACCTCGTATTTATCTACCATCATTGTATATTCTGGTTTTCTATCATACAGCTTCAACCACTGCAGCTTCTCATTGAACGTTTTTGGATTATCTAGATCTAATTCCTTCCCAAATATCTCTTTAAATCTCGCCTTTAGATACCTTTCATCGCTCATTGGAAATAATCTTCGCTCTGCCAATCGCAACAGGGCAAAACTAGGATGCCTTAAATATCTATTTATACTCATCTACGTCCTCCAACTAGCTTCCTAGCAATCCTTTTAGATTCACCAATTGCATATTTCGCTCCTTCCGGCAAAAGAAACAATGTAGCAACAACAGTGACAACTACGAATATTAATAGCCCAATCCATGCACTCTCTATAGCCATAGTAGCAAACAGAGTGACCAATACCACTACAATGTACATATATTCTTTCGTCCTCAGAACATATTTTTTCATATCGATTTCTCCCATGATAAGCCAAATAATATTTGTTATCAGGGTAGCTATTGCGATCACCTCCATGGTCCTAAATATATTAAAGAATAACAAATTCAACACTACAGATATACCAACCACAAGAATCATAAAAGAGAAATATCTGTTCTGTTGCTTGTTTGACTTGTACAAATTAATATGCACACACCGCACGATCATTGAAACAAATTGCGCCGCGAACAACATAAATAACACTGGAATGGCTTCTGTATAATTTGGTATCCACTTCATAATCACAAACTTTGCTGGATAAATAAATACTAAAATCGCAGCACCAAATACCAATATTACTCTCTTTAATAGGCGGACTTTATTAGCTTCCCTATTGTTGCACAAGTAGTTATACATTACTGTGCTAATTGGATTAATAAATACATTAATTAAATTCTCAACGCTAACTGCGAACGAATAAAACGCGAATTTGATTTTCCCCATTAAAAACTGCACGAAAAGCCGATCGATACTAGTAAAAATCACATTGCAAAAATTACCAGTCATCAAGAAAAATCCAGTTTTTATATCTGATTTTAAATACTCTTTCTTCGCTTTTGCCTTTGTGGCGCCAAAAAGCTTTCTATTTTCAATCTCTAGTACCACCCAATACGCGAAGTAAGCAACAGCGTACATTACTATATAGATATTAGGATCATCTGTCTTGATAATAAATAGCAGAATTACATTTATAAAGAATATCAGTAATGTGTTAATATTGGTAAATTTGGAATATCTTTTAAACTCGCCCACAGCCTGATACAAGTTTCTGAGATAATTTCCTACGTTTACTGGTAAAATCACCAGTGAGCAAAACAGTAGAATCTTATTTTGCAATATTATAGACGCTATCACAGCTAAAACGGTAACGACCAGCTGAAAAAGCTTAAATGTTTTGAATTCATCTAGCACTTCTTTTCTATCGATGCTGCCAATCGCCTTACCGCCATGCCTTAAGTACATCCCATCCGAAAAACCAAAATGTAAAATGCCAAGATAAGTAATGTATAATTGAAATAGTCTAATATCAGAGTAGGTCTCAATAGACAGCATCTTCGGGAGGACAAAACCCGCAAATAACCCCACAAGAAGATTTATAATATTCGCTATGAGTACGTAAAATATTCCTTTTTTGACGCTCATTCGTTTACCCCTTCATGGATTTTTTCTGCAAATGAAAATTTAGGATTCCTATATACATTTCTTCCTAATGAACCAATATCATCAAACCCTAAACCATTTTTCCAAACAACATATGGTAGCGCTATCTGGTCTCTCATAGATTCTGATTCTAAAAATTCTTGCCACCAATCATCCAAAAGTTTTTTTGCCATTTTATTATGCAAATCGCTAACGATTACATTACACTCATATAAACCGAAGGCTGCTGGAAATCCTTTTTCTTTATATTTTTTAGCCTGCTCTGATAATTTTTCAACGTTTCCTTTCTTCAATATTTTGCAAACTTCCACCTCGTCAAATACAGAATTACGCTGGCGGTGACGATGAAGTGCCAACCCAGTCTTCGGGTTCACCGCATCTATCAATGTAGTAATGTCACCAACGATCCTAATATTCCCATCAACATAAATAGAATAATCAAATTCATCACCTATGATCTCGTTAGGATGAAATTTAACAAAACGATTGGCTAAAACTCCGTCCGGTATCTCTTTTTGGATACTATCCGGTATTTTTTTTATGATCCAACGGCTACCTTTTATTTTTGAATAATTATCAAGAAAGGCGATATAGGTAACATTTTCTGGCAGAATTGCAGGATCAAGTAAGGTATCATAACCGTTAGTAATGCATGTATAAACCACAACTCGCGGAGGAGTATTGCAGCTTTCTATGTTTAAGAAACTTGATTGTCGTCCATTATCTACCTCTTTATTAGAAAGCCCAGCAATTTTTTTTCTATTTAGCATCTTCTCAACAAGTTTTTTATATTCTGAACCTTTTATCATATCGACAAATTTTCTCAGGTCTTTTCTAAATTTAGCAACATTTGAGATTTTAGCCTGTATTTTTCTCTTATTTTTTTCCTCAGGCATTAAGTCCACAGAGCTCATTTATCTACTTCTCCCAAAATAGCACTTTCAGCTATGTTGTTACCAAGAACCGCTTCATAGGTCGATTTTGTGTTATCTATACCAAAAATAAAGGCATAGTTCCATGCAAAAATCAGTAATCCCATAGCACCAATTGATACGAGTATCTGAGCTCTTGGGCTTATTTTCTTAACATAGCTAACAAGCATCTTTTGGTCAGCTTTACTCGATTTTTTTGCCATACCATTGTTTACATACTTATAATCTGTACCATGAACAAACATTGAATCTGCAAATACGATCGACACAAGAAGTAGCATAGAACGCACAAGACGCATTATTGTAGTTGAATAAAATAATATTGGAATAAGGAGTACGCAGACAGCAAAAACTTTCTCAGAAAAATTAATCATTTTTAAAAGCTTCTTATCCTTCACCCTTATTCTCGCCATTGTAATTATTGCTAACGACAATATAATGATCAAGGAAGATATTACGATGGTTGATACTCCAGGATTAGAATACAAGCCAGAACCGAAATATGCGTTCAATCTCTCAGGGTCCATCACGAAAGATAACATGGACAGCAATAATGACTTATTAATAATAAGACAAGATTCGAATATAAACAAAATGCTCGTGACCAACCAAATTTTTTTCCGGTTCATAAAAGCCAGAGGGATGAAAGCGAAGCAGACAAGAGCGAAAGAATGAAACGAAACGGCTATCAGATTTATTACCGCATATTTTAGCCACCAAAGCCTCTTTTGTGTAATTAGAAAATTAATACCAAAAATGATTAGTGCCATAGCAATGAAATTCCTAATCTGTATTGCATCAAGAACAAACGGAAAAATTAAATATAGCGCCGCTACAAAGCTTATATTTTTTGATCTTTTATAAATCGTGTACGCGATTAGACCTAGCCCAATTGCGCCAAAAACACACAAAAACCCGTGGTACGAAAAGCCCAATGAATTGAAAAAATCCATCAATATTCTGGTACCGGGCTCGATGTCCCTTATAACGGTCCCTTCGTATAGTCCTCTATACATTTCGTAATCTGCGTTTCCGTAATTAAACGAAAACAAAAACCACATCCATAGGAAAGCAATAACGAACATAACCTTCGAGTTACGCTTAAAGAAACAAATACTTATAATGGCAACACTTATTAAAAGGTTAATGAAAAAAACCATTACCTATTTCTCCTAAAATACTCACGCATCAACCTCACCCGGTCTCTCAGCATCTTCACCATCCCACTCCTCTTCATCTCCGTCTGATTCCTATCATGTCTTCTATATTTTACCAAAATTTCTGGAATAAACACACTCTTTCCATGTTTTTCGCACAAAATCCCAATCCACTGATCATGCATATTGATATCGTCAGGAATCGGCAAGATATACTTTTTAACATCAGCACTAAATGCCATACAGCATCCAATATAAGTATTTTTCCAAATATTTTTTAAGATTCCCTTTCCGGATTTGCGCCAGGCAAAAAACGATGGCTCTATAATCTTGCCACTTTTAGAGTCAAAAACTTCTGCATCGTGCACCACGCAGTTACATTTTTCTTTTCTAAATGCCTCTAGCACGATCGCAACTTTTTCTGGCATCCAAACATCATCCTGATCCGCCAAGAACACATAATCACCAAAACAATGCTCAATCGCATTCGCAAAATTCTGCTTTACGCCTTTTTTTGGCCCGTCAAAAATCTTTATTCTCTTATCCTGATAACTCTCCAAAATCTCTATCGTTTTGTCGGTCGAGCCGTCATCAGAAACCACTAACTCATCATTTTCGCCAAGTTGACTCAAAATCGAATCGACTTGCTCTTTGATAAACTCCTCGCCATTGTACGTCGCCATCGCCACAGAAATTTTTGCTGCCTTTCTCATCTCTCCCCCACTTTCATCCCCACAAATCTTGTTGCCATATCCGGGATATACCGCGCGATCACTCCCCAGTTATGTTCTTTTAGTGCGCGTTTTAAAACATGTTTCGCCATACCCCCACCAGCATTATTAATTCCATATTTTGCAATCTCTGGATTCATTTTCATAAACTCGCCACTCAATTTGTATCTATTATATAGCTCCCTAAAAGAAAAATCGTGCGAATGATACACCACTGCATCCGCCACATACATAATTTTGCCGCCGTCCATAATCAATTTGTGCGCAAAATACATGTCTTCCGAGATCGGCAAATCCTTCCCATCATATCCGCCTAATTTCTTAAACACCTTCGCATCCACTGCTCCCGCCGCATCCGAGAAGAAAAACGTTTTTAGCCCCAGCCGCTCTATATCATCTTTTGACACCACAAAAGATTTCTCCGGATAATTATGCTCCCTGGTATACTTCTCGATATTGTCATATTTTGTCATCTGTTTAGCATAAGTTGCTTCTACCTCTCCTTCGACAATCGGACTCACCAACTTCGCCAAAAACTTTTTATCTTTTATCACGACATCTTGGGTCAGAAACACTATGATCCGGCCTTTGGCACTCATCGCTGCGCGCTCTCTCGTCAACGAGTGTGAAAACTCCTTACGCTTAATTTTCTCGTATTTAATCTTATTCATCTTTAGCAAATCTTCTGTCCGGTCGCTACTCTCAGTCAAAATGTATTTGATTTCTGCGATAGTCACATCTTCCTGCTTCTGCAAAGATTTATTCAGGCGCAAAAACTCATTCTCGGCATTATATAACGGACATACAATCGTGATGCTAGCAACACTCATCTCGCTCCGTCTCCCTTAAGCACAATCTTCACCGTTCTGAACAAAATCTTCACATCTAGCACGATACCTCTATTCTCCACATAATAATACTCCATCTTTAACCGGTCCTCATAGTCATTATCGCTCCGACCGCGCGTCGCCCAATAACCCGTCATCCCTGGCTTTACCGCGGAATATTTTTTGAGGTCACCACCATGCTCCTCAATCTCGCCCGGCACCAGAGGCCGCGGCCCTACCATCGACATCTGACCTAAAAATACGTTTAAAAACTGTGGAATCTCATCAATCGAACCCCGACGAATAACGCGGCCCACCTTGGTGATCCGCGGGTCATCTTCTAATTTTTGGAAATTATCCCACTGCTTTTTGTATTTTTTCTGTTTCAATAGCTCTTTCAACTTCTTATCCGCATCCCACTCCATCGAGCGAAACTTATAAATCCGAAACTTTTTACCGTTTTTACCTACTCTCACTTGCGAATAAATAACAGCGTGAAAATCACCACTAACTAGATAACAAATTTTGATGATGATGTATACCGGCACGAAAATCACCAGCCCTATCAGGCCAGCTATGATATCGAACAGCCTCTTAATTAATCTATATATCATCTGCCCTATCCAATTATAATGGTATACCCCCCCCCATACACATATCTTCACCTTTCATTATGTCTAATTATACCATACTTATATAGAAAAATTAAGTGCTTATGTTTGCAATTTTGCTTTGGACATTTTTATGGCAAAAAACTATTTTCACAGCAAAATAACCATAATCATTTTCACAAATCCAAATATATGTGCTATAATAAACACAAGCAAGTATAATTGGAGATTTTTATGGCACCAAAGAGTCCAAAAAAGAAAGTAATTGATGGCGTTGTTAAGCCCAAAAAGGCCGGCAGCAAGTCTAGTAGCGCAAAAGCCAGTAGCAGCAAATCTGACGGCGCTAAATCTACCGCCAAGGCCCCTAAAGTCGACGAGCCAATCGCCGTTTCTGTCGAAGATACCGCCGTCGCCATCACAATTGACGACCCTGATGATCAGGGCAAGCCAATTAATCATGATACCACCGTTGCTGAGGCTATCGAAAACTTCGCCGATGCCAAAATCTCCGAGCCAGCTATCGACGATACTCCAGCAAATAGTGCCAACCTAGCAGACGATGCCAGCTCAGCTGAAGCCGATGAGCAGCCTTCTACAAACTCCGCTGCCGAGTCCACCGCCGACGAGGGCTTAGTCTCCAGTGCCATTCTCGAAGAAGCAGTCATCGACAAAAACCTCGACGATCTCATCAGTGATCTCGAAAATCAAGATGCCGAAGCCACCAAGAATAATGACGTCAAAGCCAACGCTAAAGATGCCGCCAACACAGAGTCTTCAACCGCTTCCATCGGTTCCCTAGTCAAAGAAAACGAAGAAGAGACCATCGCCGACCTTATCGAAGCCGACGAAGAAGAAAAAGAAGCCGAAAAGGCCGTTGCTGCCATCGAAAATCAAGAGAAAAAACAAAACACCAAAAAGAAAGGCAAAAATTCCATGAGAGCTCCAAAATCCACCAAGGCCAAAAAACCAAAAGCCACTGCTAAACCTTTCCGCATCATCAGTCGCATCCTTGCCCTGGTCGCCACCGGAGCTACCGCTGCTCTCGCAGTGCGCATCGCTACCACCGGCCTCGTACCAAACAAGTATCTCATCCCAGGCATCGTCGCCGCCGCAGTCGTGCTGTTCTTTATCTTGTTCAAAGCTTTCCGCAACAAGACCCGCATCCCGATGCTCATCGTCGTAGACATCCTCAGTGCTGCTCTCGCCGCCGCCAGTATCTTTGGTTTTGTCAAAATCGACGAGACTATGGCCTTCCTCAACCGCAACTTTACTGATGATACCGAGTATAGCATCTACGATGTCATCGTCAGCAAACAATCCAACTACAATAATCTAGACGATGTCAAAGGCAAGACTTTCCACAGCATCTCTGATTTCGTCGATACCAAACACCTAGAAGAAGCCGCCAAAGAACAAGCTAACGCTTCTATCGCTTACGAGAGCGGCATTACTAATCTGCTAGATAATTCCCTTGATGATACCTCTTACATCTCTGTCATCAACTCTGGCACCTACGAGGCTACTCTCGATAATGACGAGTCCAACAAATACAAAGACGGCCTCAAAATCATTGGCGAGCTCAAGGTCAAAGTCGAAAAGAAAAACGACAACAGTAATTCCGACCTCACCAAAGAAAGTTCCGTCATTTACCTATCAGGTATCGACACCCGCTCTGGTCAGATGCTCGATCGTAGCCTCAGCGACGTCAATATCGTCATCAGTGTCAACCCAAATACCAAAGAAATCCTCATGACCACCGTTCCGCGTGACTATTACGTCCAGCTTCATGGCACCTCTGGCTTACCAGATAAACTTACTCACGCTGGTTCTCTCGGTGGCGTCCAGCTCTCGATGGATACGATTGGCGACCTCTTAGATGTCGATTTCAATCGCTACATCCGCGTCAACTTCAACTTTGTCATCAACCTAGTCGATGCCATCGGCGGCATCACCGTCTACTCTGACGTTGATTACGATGTCAAAGCCTGGACTAATCCTTCCTGCGTCTTCCACCCTGGCAATAATAATGTTGATGGCACCTGCGCTCTAGCCTTCGCCCGCGAGCGCTACGCTTACTCCGATGGCGATCGCCACCGTGGCCGCAACCAAGAGCAAGTCATCCAGAAGATTTTTGACAAGGTTACTAGTAGCAGTACCCTTATCGGTCGCTATTCCGAAATCCTCGACTCTCTAAATGGCTCGTTTGATACCAACATCTCCACCTCCGATATCACCAGCCTAGTCAATATGCAGCTTTCCGACATGGCTAAGTGGACCATCAACGAGTACAACCTCGATGGAACCACCGGTAGCGCTTATACCTACAGCTACCCTAGCCAACAGCTTTCTGTCATGTTCCCGAACGAAGAAACTGTCACCACCGCCAAGCAAAAGATCCACGCTGTACTTAACGGCACCGGCGAGTAATATACTATATGTTTATCTTACATTGTTTGATCGTCTTCCTCGTCTCGATGGTCCCAGTAGTGGAGCTTCGCGGCGCTATCCCAATCGGTGTCGGCCTAGGTGTACCAGAGGTTCTCGCCCTTGTCATCGCCGTCATTGGCAATATGATTCCTGTCCCGTTCATCTATAAGTTTTCGCGCAAACTCCTAGAACTCGGCGACAAATCTAAGCTCAAAATCATCAGAAAATTCTGTGATTTCTGCCTCAAAAAAGGCGAGAAAGCCGGACGAAAGCTCCAAAAACGCACCGGCGACGGCATCTTTATCGGCCTTTTCCTCTTTGTCGGCATCCCAATACCTGGCACCGGTGTTTGGACTGGCACACTCGCCGCTTCTTTGCTCGATCTCGATTTCAAAAAGACCGTCAAAGCCATTATCTGCGGCGTCCTACTAGCCGGTAGTATTATGCTCGCTGTCTCGCTCGGCGTGTTCAAACTAATATTTGGCAGCTAGATAGACTTACTCCATTCTTTTAAATTCTAGTTCGTGGTTATCTATTTGATAAAATTTATTACATACGTCATTTATAATCTCGTTGTGCGTCACTATTATTAAGGTTTTGTCCTTAAAGTATTTTAGGATAAAATCTACAACAATTCTTTCCGTGTGCTTGTCTAAATTTGAGGTTGGTTCATCCAGTATGTAAATATCCTTATCCGCCAAATAGCTTCTTAATATGTTAATCCTTCTTTTTTGGCCAGTTGAAAGCTTTAGCCCTTTTTCTCCAACTAATGTATACGTGCCATCCTTAAACATCAGCAGCTCATCCAATTCAAGCTCCTTTAAAAATTTTTCTAATTCAATGTCGGATATATTTTTTCCCAAACAAAGGTTTTCTTTTATTGACATATTAAACAGTTCAATCTCTTGGCTAACAACCCCAATGTCCAACTTGACATCATTAAGGTCATGGTTGTCAATTGACACCTTCCCTTTATACGAACTTATATTTCCCAAAATTAAATTGATAATTGATGTTTTTCCCTGACCGGATTTTCCAGTAATCGAAATTTTGTCATTCTTATTAATTATCATTTTTTTGACCCTTATGTCAAAGTTAGAATTTTTGTGCCGTAAAACAACATTATCGAGTCTGATCTGACTAAACTTATAGATGGTTTTTCTAGTGTCTAATTCACTGAACAACTGTAAACACTTCTTTCTCAATACCCTTAACTCAAACCAATCAACTATTGTCCTAGATAACTCATCAAATATAAATCCCATTTCTAAATATGTCGCAATATAAAAGGTAATTATACCTAATGTATCAATTCCATTTGATAAATCATAGACCGCTTTTATAATAGCCAACGCAAATGGTATAACAATCAAAACGTTTCTTATTAATTCTTCTAAAGAATAACGTTTTACATATTCCCTTTTCTTTTTATTGCGGTCCTCTCCTTCCTTTTTGATTATTCTCTCGAAGTATTTATTATTATTTAGGGCCTTTATGGTCCTGATATTACTTATAAAGTCTTGGTATATGGCTGAATACTTGTATTCTTGATTATATAATTCCTCAACATCTTTATTTGCCTTTCTCAATATATAAATACTTACAAATACACAAGCAATACTCAGCGCAAGAGATACAAAAAATAACAGTTTCGACTGCTGAAAAGTCGTATAAAAGAAAAAACCGAATGATAATATAATGCCTATATACTCCGTTTCTAATATTTTCTTGACCAAAACTGATATCTTTTCTATTATATTTTCTAAATATCCAGTTTGGTATTTAGATAATTGTCCAACAGTAACCCTAACTATTTTCTTATAATATTCTAAACGCTGTATATTAGAATATTCATATAAATAATTATCCATTACTTTTCTCTCCAACCATAAAACAAAACATCTAATAACTTTTGAGACGATGAACACCGAAGCAACAATTATTGCTTTTTCCAAAGTAAACGGCAAAGTTAGAAATAGAGCAAATGTAAACGGGATTATGTAATATATAGAATCCAGAAAGGCCTCTAAGAACAAGCATAAAAAAACTTTCTTTTTATTTAATGCGCCAAATATGAAATTAATATTGACCTTATCCATCTCCGATGCCTAAAAGATAAACTCTTCTTCCATTATATAACAACCCCAAGCCCAACTCAACAAAATTTATCCGGAACACCCATATTTATAATTCATTCAGGGCCCCAAGTTTAACATTGGCATAACTTGCACCTTCCCTATTATTTCCGTATTCTATCTTTAACCACGCCCAGTATGTTATAATAAACCCAGTGCCGCTGTAGCTCAGTTGGTAGAGCAGCTCATTCGTAACGAGCAGGTCACAGGTTCGATCCCTGCCAGCGGCTCCATTTGAATCATAGTGCATTAGAAGATGTTTTTTTACTTTTCGAATTTATCAATCTTTCTACAATATAAACCTGTTATAAATATAGATAATGTAAGCACTATCAATGTAATATTTAAGACTAGTTGATTGTTACTAAGCCCCGCAAGTAGCAAAACTATAAACCCCGTGACTCTACCAAAATTTAATATGCCTTCCCTTAATGAGAGAAATTCACACTGATTCTGCTTATCAATAATTTTGCTATCCGAAATATTAAACAATCTAATTTCTCTTGCAACGGCTAAAATTGTCGTGAAAGTAACAAAGCATACATTATAGATAATTACAGTTGCATCATTTTGGAACAGCAAAAACAATATAACAGACAGTACTGGAATTATACATGATGCCAGTATAATATTCTTATCATCCCTACGTTTATATATCTTCCCATAGATACGCACAAACAATATTGAAATAATCGAGGTGACAGAGGCTATAATTCCGAGATTCAAATCTGTCTTGAATGAATTTATGATAAGAATCGTCGCCAAAACTCCAAGTGCGCCACCGCTTATATTCATTCCTATAAAAAATTCCACCAATGACATTTTTCTTATCTGGCTGTTATTTTTTATTTTTCTAATTGTTTTTATTAAATCGTATCTTGGCAATTCATTTTCGTTTTCGGGAGAAAGCAAAAACGAAAGAACAATTTGAACAATTGAAATTATTAAAATAATAATAGCTGTTGCCTCATAATTAGTAACGGTAATTATAGATCCAAGCACTACCGGAACTAGAACTCCAATAATCGAACTAATATTTTTAGATTTTACTGTATATTCTGTTCTATAATTATTATCGACTTTGTTAATCGCGAACATATTATATGGGAACCAATAAGCTCCTGCGGACAAACCATACAAAATAGCTACCAGCGGAATATAATTTATAATATTTTCTTTCAATATAATAATCGATAATATGTAAAAGAAGTTTAGTATAACCCCAATTCTGAACATGCCAATTCTAAACTTATTTTTAATAATACTGGCAACCACAAAACTAGTTACTGTCAACAATATATACGAAAAAATATAATATATAGACAAATCTACGATACTTTCTGGCGAAGTTTGTATAAAATATGCGGTCAAAAAAGGCCCGAAGAATATCTCCATTATATTCCTCATGGAGCTTATTGCTATAATTATATTTCCTTCAAATTTCGAATTTCTCGTAGTCCGCTTTTCCGTCATTATTGCCATCTTTCCCTATATTTTACCAGAGTAGCTATCCTTAGCTATGTTAATCATTCTAACCAACTTGATCGTAACAAACAAGAACGCCACAGAAAGTATCGCAAAGATAACGTACAGATGGACCAACTCATACCTTAACAAAACTACGGTGGCCAATAAACTTAACAATACACCTGACAACCTTCTCGCAAACTGGAAAAACAGCATAGCCTTCTCCTCATTCTCTTTGCTTGTGTTCTGCAAAAGAATAGTGCTAAAAACATTCTCTGCCGGGTCTCTAATGAATAGTATAATCAAAAAGCCAACCGCCATTATTATCGACCCAATTGCAGCAGATGGAACAAGCTTACCTATGATAAACATTATAATTGATACAATCAGCCCAAAATTAACCATATAGATGATTCTGTTTTTAAATTTTCTCGAATACTTTATCAGAAAGATGTTAGAAATCAAACGGGCTATCCTCGAGAGAAACACGATAACCGCCAACACTATTGCAACCATCTCCATATTCAAAAAATCATTTAATCTGTATTGCATAAATAATTTATCATTCGTTTGGCTGACAGCGATGAGACTATACGTCAACCCATATGCAATAATTGCCATAAGCGCGACTTTACCCAGTCTGAACTTGGTTAAAAGCCCTTTTTCTTTTATCTTTTCTTCTCTCGATTTCACATCTGGCTGCACCTCATAAATAAAGAATGATAGCAGGAAGTTATTTAGACAAATCACAATACAAATTATCATCGGAATATATGGATTCACGGCAAACAAAAGGCCCGACAAAAGCGCAGCGATCAAAGTCGCTATTGAGTAAATCGTAGTGGCTTGGCTTCTGATTTTCAAAAACTCATTTCCTCTGTTTTCATAGTTAAGATTGTTGTTAAGTATCACAGAATCTACACACCTAAAAACAAAGCTGATGGCATAGAACATTTGGCCTATAGCCAAAAACACAATATTAGTAGAAAACGTAATAAATATCGGCGCAAGCAGCATCAAAAAAGTTCCTATCCTCACCGAAGTCACATTACCAATCTTCTTGATAATTCTATGCGCAAACAAATACACCGGTAACGCAACTAAATTACCTAGCATAAAAATAAAATTAATTTCTGACGCATTCAGTTCTTTTACTTCTGTCAAAAACAGCCCACTAATCGCGATGTAGAAAATCAGATCGGCTGACAGGCCATAAAAAACCGGAAAAATCTTATTATTTAACTTAATACGCTCTTTTACTGATCTGCTCATAAACTTTTTACCCTTATATCTTATCATGAAATCAGCATACCACCAACACACCCATACAAATAATCTCCAACATAGCTCCTTAACTCTTGCAAAGCTTCAAGAGATAGTGTATAATAAATAACAATCTGGCAAACATGGGTTCGTAGCTCAGTTGGTTAGAGCGCCGCCCTGTCACGGCGGAGGTCGCGAGTTCGAGTCTCGTCGGACCCGCCAGATAAAATAAGTCCCTCTCGGGACCTATTTTGTTGAACAAATTTTTTATCCTCTTTTACCAAACCGAATATCTTTCATGTTATAATAAAACTAACATAACAAGGAGTTAAGCATGAATATTTACGATTTTAAAGTTAAAACACGCGATGGAAAAGAAATCTCCATGGGTGAATTCAAGGGTAAAGTACTTTTGATCGTTAACACGGCAACAGGCTGTGGTTTTACTCCTCAATATGCCGGACTAGAAGATTTATACCGAAAATATCATAGCAAAGGGCTAGAAATTTTGGATTTTCCGTGCAACCAGTTTGGACATCAAGCACCAGGCACGGATGACGAAATTCACCAGTTTTGTACCGCAAAATATCAGACGTCCTTTGACCAATTTGCCAAAATTGAGGTCAACGGTGATAAGGCTGATCCGCTGTGGAATTATCTAAAAGAACAAGATTTAGATGAGCCGATAACCGGTGGTATCAAGAACAAAATGGCAATGAAAGCCGTAGAAAAAATTGCTAAAGTTACTGGATCCGAGAAAGGGTTCATCAAATGGAACTTTACTAAGTTCCTAGTCGATAGAGCAGGTAATGTGGTGGCGAGATTTGCGCCGACTACAGAGCCAAAAGAATTCGAAGCGGATGTTAAGAAGCTGATAGAAGATAAATAATTAACGCAGTAAAGGGGCAAAATGCAAGAAAATCAATATGACATCATCGTTATCGGGGGTGGCCCAGCAGGGTTGACGGCAGCTCTTTATAGCTCTAGGGCTGGCAAGAAAGTGCTAGTACTAGAGGGCAAAGCTATCGGCGGCCAGATTGTCAATGCCTTGGATGTCCAAAATTACCCTGGGATTTTGAGTATATCCGGGGTAGAGCTGACGACTAATTTATCTAAGCAGGTCCAACAGTTTGGTGGCGAAATCAAGTATGAGCGGGCATCTAAAATAGCCGTAGAAGGCGCTGAGAGCGCTCTCAAGGCCGGTTCTAGAAGCATAAACGTAATAACCGATAATGGTAAGTACCAGACGCGTGCAGCGATTATCGCGACCGGTGCGGAAAATCGTAAACTAGGCCTCCCGCGCGAGGAAGAACTAGTCGGCAAAGGCGTATCTTACTGCGCCACATGTGACGGGAACTTCTTCCGCGGCAAAGACGTCGCCGTGGTCGGCGGGGGTAACACCGCTTTAGAAGACGCTGTTTACCTCTCGGCATTGGCATCGCATGTATATCTGGTACATCGTAGAGACGAGTTTAGGGGTGACGCATCTAACGTAGAGAAAGTAAAAGCCTGCAAAAACGTCGAGCTAGTGCTAAAGGCTAACGTGACAGAAATTTTAGGCGAGAATAAGGTCGAAGGACTAAAAGTGAAATTTGATGATGGTTCGGAGCAGACTTTAGCTGTCTCTGGTATTTTCTTTGCTGTTGGATATGTGCCGCAGAACAAAGATTTCGCTGATATAATTCAGTTAGACGAAGCTGGCTACATCAAAACCGAAGATGGCATACACACAAGCTGCCCAGGCATATATGTAGCTGGCGATGCTAGAGCTAAAGATTTAAAACAATTAACCACCGCAGTAAGCGACGGCTCAATCGCTGCGACTGTGGCAATAAAGGAGATGGAATAATGAAAGTACTAGATTTTTATGCAGACTGGTGTGGACCTTGCCAGATGATGGCACCAATTTTGGAGGAGATAGAAAAGGAACACCCAGAGGTAGAGTTTGTCAAAATCAACATAGACGATCAGCAAGAAATGGCCGAAAAATACGAGGTCATGTCTATCCCAACACTAATTTTTCTAGATGATAATGAAGAAATTATAGAAACATTTGTAGGGATGAAAAGCAAACAAGATATTGAGAAGGCGCTTAACTGAGCAAAAGTAAAGTTTTTAGAATTATGATTAGACCTAAACCAGGATAGCAAAGGGTTTTTGAGTTTGTAATGAGATTTAGGCCAGATTTGTGAGTGCTATTTTTACAACAACAATTATTATCCATGTTCAAAGAATAATTTGTTGTAAAAATAGCAACGAACAAGTCCCAAACTCAAAAAAACCCTTTGCTATTCTGGTTTTTATAATCTCTTATTCTATCCTACTGAGCTCACCAACGTATAAATCGGCATCAGCACCGCCAGCACAATAAACCCGATTAGTAGCGCCATTACCACCATCAAAATTGGCTCAATCAACGTAGAAATTGCATTAATTTGCTCGTCTAACTCGTCTTCATACACCTTTGCTGCCTTGCCTAGCATTTCGTCAATTTTACCAGACTCTTCACCAATTGACGCCATCTGTGGCACTAACGGCATCATATATTTTTTGTCTTTCAAAGATGTCGAAAGCGGCTTACCTGCCTGCACCATCTCCTTGGCTTCGATAATTTGTTGCTCATATGCTATGTTATTGGTCGCCTCGGCCGACATTTGCATCGAATCTAGCATCGCCACACCGGTAGAAAGCAGCATCTGCATCGTCCTTGCAAACCGCGAATTATAAAGCCTCAAAAACAAATTCTTAAATATTGGTACATTTAGCACGAAAATCGCCAGCCATCTCTTACCGATATTGGTGCGGAAAAATTGCACAAATACAATGCCAAATACTATCAACGCAATTAACACCACATACCATCTAGTTACGATGAAATTAGATATCGCTACTAAGAGTTTTGTTGCCCCTGGTAGCTCTTTGCCCATGTCGAGATAGAGGTTTTGCACCTGTGGTACCACCATTACCATCATAAAGATTACTACTGCTATAATCACCAATAGCACAATCGCTGGATAAGTCATCGCACCGCGAATCTTCGACATCATGGCCTCGTCTTTTTCCTTCTGATCGGCCAGGCGTTTCAATGCCAAATCCAGCGTACCACTAGCCTCACCTGCTTGCAAAAGCGATAGATAAACCTGGTCAAAAACCTCTGGGTGTTTGGCGCAAGATTCTGCCAGTGATTTACCTGCCTCTACTTGTTGTAGAATATCCTCAATCACCAGCTTCATCGGCTTGCTTTCGGTCTGCTCCAGCAAAGTCCTCAATGTATTTGACAGCGGCAACCCCGCACCAATCAGCGTAGCAAACTGCCTCGTAAAGACAATTTTATCTTTAGTAGAAACTCGTTTTTTCAGCTTGCCTACCAGGCCAGCCTCATCTACCTCTGTAATTCTATCTGGAACTAAGCCCTGGTCTAATAATATTTTTCCTGCAGCGCGCTCGTTTTCAGCCTGAAGAACGCCTTTAATTGGCTTTCCCTTGCCATCCTTTGCCCTGTAGGAAAAATGGCGCACTTTTAACCCCTTGCAAGTCTCTTAAATTCGTTCGGATCAACAGCGTATTCTAAGGCATGGTCAAAGGTAATCGTGCCTTGATGCACTAGTTTAGCCAAAGTGCGATCCATTGTCTGCATCCCCTCGTTGATACCAGTCTGGATAGCAGTGTCTAGCTGATGTGTCTTGCCATCGCGAATAATAGATCTGACTGCGGTATTAGCCACCAAAATCTCACAGGCGGCGATCCTACCTCCGCTAACTGCCGGGATCAACCTCTGCGAACACACTGCCATCAAGATGGAAGAAAGCTGCGAGCGAATCTGTGGCTGCTGCTCTGCTGGGAACACATCGATCATACGATCGATCGATTGTGCTGCCGAGTTGGTGTGCAGTGTCGCGAACACCAAGTGGCCGGTCTCTGCGATCGTAATCGCACTCTGCATGGTCTCTAGATCACGCATCTCACCTAGCAGTACTACATCCGGGTCCTGACGCAAAATCGATTTTAGAGCTCTCTGGAAAGAATACGTATCGTCATGTACTTCCCTCTGTACTACTACCGATCTCTTAGACTTATGCGCAAACTCAATTGGATCTTCAATCGTAATAATATGGACTGATTTTTCTTGGTTAATTTTGTCAATTAACGCCGCCAAAGTCGTCGATTTACCAGAACCAGTCGGCCCAGTCACCAACACCAATCCACGTGGATAATCTGCAAAAGTCGAAACCACTTGTGGCAAGCCAAGATCTTCTAGTGATGGCATTTTATTAGGGATCAAGCGGAATGCCGCTGCCAGGTGGCCCCTCTCCTGGAAAGCGTTTACACGAAACCTCGCTACTTGACCAAATGCAAATGAATAGTCAAACTCTTTGTCTTTCGAAAGGATCTCTCTCTGCTCGGAATCTAGTGTTGAGAAAACTAATTTTTGAACAATGTCCTCTGTTAGTGATGCAACACCCAAAATAGGTATCAATTCACCGTCTACACGCAAAATCGGCGGCAAACCGACCTGTATATGCAAGTCGGATGCATTGCGTTTCACACACTCTTCTAGCAAGGTTTCAATCCTAGATACAGTCTTAGTCGCGACCTTATTTGCCTGCCCTGCCAAAGTCGACTCAGCCGAGTCGTCTTGCTCTTTCTTTTCTGGTGGCACGCCTTCTTTTACGGGCACCGAAGTAGCGCCCGTGCCCGCCGCTGGCTTATCAGCCGCTGCTGGCGCACTAGTTGTGGCCGCCGCACTCATTGCAGCAGGAGCCGTTGCACCTGAAGCCGCAGTCGGAGTTGCAGTAGGTGGCATCGGCATCTCAGGCATCTCTGTGCCTGCCACACCCACCGGATTTACGTTTGGTATTTGTGTATTCATTTGCCCACTATTTTCCATATTCTTATTTTACCATAACCCTTTCTATTATGCCAGGTCACTTGCGACCCGATTTACCTCTTCTATTGTTGTTATTCCCGATAATGCCTTCAACATCCCATCTGCTCGCATCGTAATTGTTCCTTTCATCTTGGCGACTTTCATAATTTCTGCCGATGTCGCGTGTGCCACGATTAATTTTTGAATGTCCTCATCTACTGTAATAGTCTCATAAAGGCCAGCTCGCCCCTTATAACCACCTGGCGAATCTTTGTCATTTACTCCTTTTACTAGCGTGTATCCAGTATCGCTCCTTATCGGCAATCCAGAATACCCCAGACTCTGCGACACCGCAGCCACTTCCTCTTGGCTCTTTGGCAAAATGTCACCTAGCACTGTGTTGATCTCTTTCGTTTCAAGTTCTGACGACGTATAGGCTGTCCTTTTGTCTGTTACACGACGTACTAACCGCTGACCAATCACTGTATTTAACGTCGAAGCGATCAAGAACGGCTCTATTCCCATCTCTGTTAAACGTGGCAAAATACCCGCCGCAGAGTTAGTGTGGAGCGTCGAAAACACCAAATGCCCAGTTAGCGCCGCCTGCACCGCCAGGTTTGCCGTCTCCGAATCACGAATCTCGCCTACCATCACTACATCAGGATCTTGACGCAAAATCGAGCGTAATCCCGAGGCGAAAGTCAGTCCCGCATCAACATTCACCTGAATTTGGTTTACCCCGTTCATCTTGTATTCTACCGGATCCTCCAGAGTAACGATGTTGATTTTTTCATCTTTAATCTTCTTAATCAAAGCGTACAAAGTCGTCGATTTACCAGAACCTGTCGGACCAGATGTCAGAATCATCCCGTTTGGTTTAGAAATACCTTCCGTCACCATCGCCAGCGCCCTACCAGTCATGCCCATTTGCTCAATGTCCATCGTGGTCCCAGTTTTATCTAGCAAACGAATCACCACTTGCTCTCCCCAGATTACCGGGGCGATCGCAATACGTAGATCTACCTCTTTATCGCCCACCTGCACTGCAAACTGACCGTCTTGTGGCACGCGGTGCTCGTCGATTTTCAAATCGGACAAAATTTTTATACGGGATACCAGCGCCGGCTCAATCGATTTTGGCAGCTCCATCACTTGCCTCAGCACACCATCAATCCGGCATCTAATCACCAGTGAATTTTCTAGCGGCTCGATATGAATATCCGATGCTTTAGATTTGACTGCAAAATCTAAAATCGAAGTCAGCGCCTTCGAAATCGGCGAATCTTGCGTAATGGTTTTTACTGTCGAAGATTGTTGCGCTTGTATCTCTGCATTCGTCGATTTTACCGCTTGCTTCACGCTCGAAAAATCGCCCACGTACTGCGTCAAAACTCGCTTGATTCCCTCTTCGCTAGACATTACCGCTTTGATCGGTCGCCCAGTCAAAGTCGCCAGATAATCTGTCGCCTGAACGTTCGTCACATCAATCATCGCTACAATTAGCTGGCCGTTATTCTCGCCAACTGGCACCACCATACTACGCGTCGCTACGTCTTGCGGCAGATTCAAAAGCACCTCTTTATCCATCTGTACATTTTTCAGATCAACATAAGGCACACCAATCACGTTAGCCGTCGCATGCGCCACCATTTCGTTTGTAATGATACCTTTGGACGTCAAAAAAGCAATCAGTGGCTGTTTAGCCTTTACTGCTTCTTCCGTGGCTTGTTTTACCAACTCACCGCTAGCAAGCCCCTCGTCGATAAGGAGCTTTACTACTTTGTCTTGAGTTTCCTTCGTTAGTAAAGCCACTTTTACTCCCGTGTTACTGTTTCGAGCTCCTGGTTGGTTTGTTGCTGGATAGTAGCATTAGGCACACCATCGACTCGCCCACAGGCAATCAACTCTGCCTCATCTAGTGTACCATTTTGATCTTGATCAACGCAGTCACCCACATAAACCTCAACTGTTGGGTTAATTGCATCAGGATTAAATACCTCTGGATCTGGGTCGACTAATTTTGCCTCAATTACTTCAACAGATTTATAAGAGACGCTTTTAGAGTTTGGATCACCCAAGAATGTATTCATCAAAAATGCAGAAACTACCACCCCTACGGTTGCTACAATTACAACTGTGAAAAAGTCAGACTGTTTCATTATTTTTTACCTCCTGCTTTCTTAGCTGCTTCGTCTGTCGCATAAACTGTTTTGGTTGTCTCAGCCAACCCACTATCCCCCGTATAGTAGGCCACACCTTGCGCATCTAGGGACAAGAAATCGTTCGCGCTCCAAGAAACAGTAGCCGATTGCAAGTCAAATGTCCTAATCGAGCGTTCGATATTGCTTAGTACTGTCAAAGTCTTATCGACGTTTGACTCTACCGATAGAGAAATCGGGATCGTCGCCAGACCGCTTGATTCACTAACCGCGTCACCCGATGGTGACAACGCCTCTGGATCCCACTCCGAAATGATGAAAATCTGGTTTAGCGAAGACATCAACGCCTCCTCGTTAGCCTGCGCCGGCATCGCGTCAGGAATCACCCTCAACGCCGAACACATTTTCAACATTGCCAAATATTTTGCTTGCTCTGAGTCGTTGTCAGTATCGTCAAACTTCTGCTGCCAATCAATTTTATTACCCTCTGCATCATAACAATCTGCTTGTGTATTTCTAGCAACGCTCTCTAGATCGGTGTTATTTGCCATGTCCACCATCACATTGTAGCGCAGCGTCCCTGGCAGTGACCGACTGTCTAACGCATCTGGATTACACTTTTCGAGCTCACTTGCCGAAAACTTACCATCATTATTCGTATCTTTACAAAGCCCGACGTTTTTGATAGTCTTTTCGTATCCAACAATCGCCTCGTCCTTAGCCTTTATCACTTTACCATTAAACGCTATGTATTTGCCAAAAAAGATGATCAGCACAATACACACACCTAATATTGTGGCAGTAATCAGAGTGATCAACAAAATTTGTTGCTGAGTCTTAGAAATCTTTACTCGTTTCGATACAGCAGGGCCATTTGGATTTTTATCTTTTTCTGCCATTATTCGTCTCCCTTCGTTGAGGTAGTTGTACAGACCACATCAGAATCTGAGCAGTCTGCCGCCCTCTGTTCAAACATCCCTTCGATCTGGCGATAAGAGTCCGTCACGTTCTGTCCAGACGGGCTAATCGCCATTACGTGTTTGTTTTCAAACATAAACACCGCTGGATCTAGTGTCATTAGCGCTGTAAACCTTAGTACTAGATCGCCATTGCTATTCCTACCATTCGAAGAATCTTGAATCACTGGCTCTTCTGTCGCCAACATACAGTCATTCGTCGCGGTCCACTTCATCCCGCTAGTAGAATCTTCGCCAGAATAAGTAATACATTGACTTTCAAAATGCTGTATCCCGGTGATCGTCCCACCTTCGTCGATGTATCCCTTTTCATACCAATCAGAGAAACGTGGGCTACGATAAATCTTCACCACATCGATATTTTCCATCTTTGCCCCACTCTGTAACTGCGTATCAGCCAGTTGCTTTTCGTAATCATTCATCGATTCAAGCTTTTTGTCATATTCATCTTTAATCTTCTGCTGTTTGGCGGCAGCCTCTTTTGCAGAATTCTCAGCCGCTTTTTCTGCGCTCTCGCCCTCTTCAGCTGTTTGCGTCACTGTAAATTGATTTAGGAACGATTGCGAAGTCACCGTTGCTGTTTGCGTGGCTTCTGCTTCGGCAGTCTCCTCTTCGTCCTCCTCTTCCTCAGTCATGTCATCACGCTTTGGATCACAGCCTTTCTTACCCTTCAGCCAATAGGCGTAAATATATCGATTAGTGATCAAACCACTTGTTTCTTCCTCAACCAGAGTATTACCGTCTACATCTGTCTCTACCATACAGCGAGTCGGAATCTCATCGCCATCCGCAGTCACATATCGTCCATAGTCATACTTCATCAAAGAAACACCCTTTTTAAACGACTCTAGCACACGGTAGTCGATATACGGAGAAACTTTGGCATCCGCCTGAGCATCAAACCGCAAACTATCTGTAGCCATGTTGACCGTCAAATCAGAGATAGAAATCGTATCTGGTCCCGTCGGTAAAACCACTCCTAAGATAGAAAAAACTCTCGAAAGCACTTTTTTATTTGTGTTGACTTGATTTATTTTATCTAGCTGGTCTTGGATCGTCAAAAACTCTCCGAGCGAGTCGTAGTCGTTCAACTTGCTTGACATCGATTCCATCCGCTTATCTTGACCACTCATAGTAATATTTTGCCCACTCCAAATAGTCGTCATAATCAGGACTGTCCCCCCGGCCACAGACACCAGTACGATACAAACGAACAAGAAAATATTTCGGATCTTCATAGTCTTGATCATCTGCCGCTTGACCTCTGGGACAAGGCTGACCTCATAATCGGTCTTTTGCTCCGTCATCACAGATTCTTTTTCTTTGACTTTAACACCAAAATTCTTTAGAGTTTCTCTCCACTCTTTCTTTATCTTTTCCCAAAGGTCTAAGAAGAAATCTTTCATTACTTATTGCTCCTCTCCGCCAGACCAATTGCCACTGCAAATTCACTAGCTACGGATATTAATGCATGCTGCTGATCTGGAGTCACTTCTACTAACTGCCATGGATTACCCTGAATCGTCTGAACGTTAGTTTTGACCTCTATATACTCTGCAATCAGTGGAATAACCCCGGCAAAACCAGATAACACAATATTTAACACCGGCGCGCCAACGTATTTATTCTGGAAAAACCGCACCGATTTTACTAATTCTTGAGCAAATAGTGTCAGATTTGCATCTAGCGCTTTAAACACTTGTCCATCAACCTTGTCCTGTGCCAAACCAAACTTCAGGATAAATCTCCTTGCCTGGTCTTCGCGAACATTCAGCATCGTCGCAACAGAGTTCACTAAAGCAGACAAACCACCAGGGATCGTACGCACCAATCTCGGCGCACCTTTATAAACCACCACGATGTCAGTAGAAAATTCGCCAAGATCAACAATAACCCTAGCTTCCATGCTCCCCACTGGTGCCAATGCCCGCACCATTGCAATTGGCTCTGGCTCTTGGGCAATCACGTTAAATCCTAATCGCTCCATCATTTCCATCTGTAGTTCGGCATAGTCCATAGAGGTAGATGTCAAAAGCACTTCAGCTTTTGCTGGATCCTTTGGGCTTGGGCCCAGCACAGTATAATCGATCTCTGCTTCATCCACAGCCATTGGCACATACTGGTCTAGCTGATATTTGATTGTCCGCTTCAGATCTCTCTCATCCTGATTAGGCACTTCCACTACTGCAGTATAAGTCTTCCCCGCAGGGAGACCGATTGCAACATTTTTGGTTTTTACGCCCGCTTGCTTAACGGCACCCAAAATAATCTCCCCCATCTTCCGTTGGCCAAGTTCACTAGTATTTTGCGTAATTTTTGGATCTACTGGTACATAAGCAAAGCGCTCCAGTTTAAATCCCTTCTGGAAGTTACCGCTTAGCTGAATCAATCGCAAAGCACTGGTCCCAATGTCTAATGCGAAAAATTCGCCCACTCCATGCAATAAGCTCATGCTTTAATTATAATCATAAACATTACCAGTGTCAATGGCAAAAATCCTTGGCAATGCTATTTCTCGAGGAGTAGGAGCGGATTTTACGATGCCGATCTCAGCCAATAAAATCTTTCGACATTACCATGCTTACCAGCAAGACTGTTATCTCGCTTTTTTACCACCAAAAACCCATCTCTCTTCAGCCAATCTTCAAAATCTTTAATAATTGCTCGGCGCATTTTTTCATTCTTTACTACACCCCTGTTAAGCTGCTCCGGGCGCGCCTCAAATTGCGGTTTTAGCATCACCAAAAAATCGATTTTTTGAGTACTTTTTTGTCTAGTTTCACCCTCATTACCACCAGGCTTTTGCCACTTTAAAAACTCAGTTTTTAGCCGGCTTAACACTTTTTTTAAGCTGACAAAACTTACATCTGCCACTACTACATCGGGTAGAGCTTCTCTGTCAGCAAAACCGAACTCAAAAATATCGGTTTTTTCGTGTAATTCTATCCGCGAATCAAACCTTAACGGTGCTTTCATCTGGTTTGTCCCTTTTTCTATGGCAATTACTTCTTTTGCTCCCTGCCCCAGCGCATACTCTGTAAAACCCCCCGTAGATGAACCCACGTCTAACACAGTCTTGCCATCAAAAACAAACTCAAATTCATCAGCCGCTTCTTCAATCTTTCTTAGTCCTCTCATTTAAGATTTGCGCTCACGATATGCGCGCGTCTCTGTATCAACGCTCACCACATCGCCTTCTTTAATAAAAGCCGGCACCTTAATCACTATGCCAGTTTCTAGAGTCGCGTCTTTCGTAATGGAGGTAGATGTATCCCCCTTTACTGCATTCTCGGTATAAGTCACCTTTAACCAGAGATTCTTTGGCAGAGTCAAATTGATTGGCGTGCCATTATAGAATTGGATTTCCATCTCGTCGCCGTCTTTCATAAAATCAGCGGAGTCTCCCACCATCTCTACGGTCAATTCATACTGCTCAAAACTACTCGGATCCATAAAATAGAACTTTTCGTCATCTTTGTACAAGTATTGTACTTTACGCGTGGTAACTTCTGCCGGTTCAATTTTTTCCTGCCCCTTAAAAGTTTTTGGCAGCAGTGCACCAGTCATGAGATTTTTTACCTTCACATTCACGATCGAACCACCTCGACCCATCACTTTTTGTGAATACTCAACCACCTTGTATGGCTGACCATCCAGGGTAATCAATACGTTTTTCTTCAAATCTGTTGGTCCGTACATAATACTCCTTTTTTGATTAACTTCAGGCGTCTCGTGCGCCGCAGATTTAGTCTCTTTAATCAGCTCACTACCTGCCTAGGCCACAAATGGCAGCAAAGCCAGATGACGAGCACGCTTTACAGCGGTCGTCAACTGTTTTTGCTGTTTCTGAGTCAAACCAGTCTTAGAAATTGGCTCAATTCTACCATAAGCATCAATATATCTCTGCAAAGTCTTTACGTCGCGATAATCAAAGTAAAGATTTGGATCATTTTTTGCTTTTCTCATTCTTTTCTTTCCTTTCTAATTTCCTAAAATGGAATATCATCTAATTTTACATCGCCTTCGTCTGCGGGAATATCATCAGGAACGACTTCTGGTTCTTGATTTGAACTATCAGAACCCGATTTCTTTCCATCAGATGCAGAGTTTGCTGAGCTATAACTGCTGTTATCGCCGTTATTCCCGTTACCTAGAAAATTGAATTCTTCTAGCACTAGCTCAACTCTAGAACGTTTGCCACCGCCGTTCTTATCTTCCCAAGATCTTTGAGTAAGGCGTCCAGAAACCAGCATGCCAGTTCCTTTTTTAGCGTACTGAGCGATAGTCTCGCCCGCTTTCCCCCAGGCCACAATATCAAAGAAAGATACTTCCTCTTGATTTGACCCTCCTGCATCCTTATAGACTCGATTTACCGCCAAAGAGAACGAGCAGACCTGTGCTCCATTTGGGGTAGTTCTTAATTCTGGATCTCTGGTTACATTTCCGCAAAGAATTGCTTTAGAAAATCCACGTGCCATATTTTATTCCTCCTTATCATTATCGGCCTCTGCGGAATCATCATCACTCTCGGTGTCCTTTTCCTCTTCGGCCTCAGTCTTTTGTGCTTTGCGCTTTGCTTCCATTTTCAAGCGATTTTCGTCTACTGTAACTAGCAGGTAACGAATAAACTCATCGGCAATATCAAGCTTGTCGGTGACTTTCTTTGCTACACCTTTCTCTGCCGGCAAATCCAGCTCATAGTAATAGTAAACAGCAAAATCTTGCTTGGCAATAGTGTACGAAAGACGCTTTTTGCCTTCATTTACTTCTTTAGTAATTTTCCCCCCTGCAGTTTCGATAATATTTTCCAGCTTATCGAATGCTGGCTGCAGATTCATCTCAAGATCAGGATGAATCAACACTGTCAGTTCATACTGGCGCATTATTTACTCCTTTGGTTAAAGCAAGCACGGCTCTAGACCCACTTGCTGAGTAGTTAATATCTCTTATATTATACATTAGTTCTCTATTTTTTGCAACACTACTTACCTCCTTTGATAATTAATTTACTGTTTGAGCAGACTGGGCAAATACTTGTCCTACTCTTTCTTTGCCCACCACCCATATCTTGCTCTTTACCCACGCTTTTCCACCCTCTTTCCCACCCGTGCCTAGAGTATGCAACACTCATTCCAAAAAGTGAAGCATAAGGATTAAATTTTGTAAAAATCATAAAATCTAATGCTCGTGCTTGCCAATTTGACCATCATCTGAAACTATTTTTTAGATAAAAGCCATCTCTAGCAGTCTTAATGTATCCCTGTTCTAACAGAGGTGCAAAACTATCACAAAACTATCACAAAACTATCACAAAAGCATTACTATTCGCTTTCTACGAAAATTGAACAAATTTTTTATACACCCAAACTACCCCTGTTATACCGCTAACGTCTATCAAAAACTGTCAACCGCTATTGAAACAATCTAGATACCGTTATCATTTAAAAACACCCAATTATCGCTCAAAATGCCCAGTTGGCGTTACCCCGCCAACTCGTCAAATTCATCCATAGATGAGATCAGCACATCGCGCGGCTTGTTGCCGTTAGCCTCGCCAATCGCCCCAATCTGCTCCAGCCAAATCGCCAGACCCGAGACAAAACCATGGCCCTTCCCTAGATAAGTCTGCAACATCGCCGTAGAAAACTTGCCCTTAGAGAGTGTAATTTCTACCGCTTTTCTTACGATTGGATCGTTCGGATCGTACTTGCGCCCCAGATCACCAATCGCACCACCACCGGCTGGGCCCAGGCCTTTTATCTGTACAGCCTGCGAAATTACCTCGTCATTATATTCTGGCGGTCTCTGCTCACGTAAGAAATTAGCTAAGTTGTTTACATCCTCATCACTGGCCCAAGCACCCTGGATACGGCGCGGCTTGCCCATCATCTCGGTAGTCAGCATCAGCATATCACCCTTGCCCAGCAGCTTCTCTGCTCCGCCCATATCTAGCATGATGCGCGAGTCCATCTGGCTACCCACTGCAAAAGCTATTCTACCCGGAATATTCGCCTTAATCAGACCAGTAATCACCTTCACCTCTGGCCTCTGGGTCGCTAGCACCAGATGAATACCCGCTGCGCGGCCTTTCTGAGCAATACGCACAATTAGCATCTCTAAGTCTTTACCGGCCATCATCATCAGATCCGCCATCTCGTCAATCACAATTACGATATACGGCATCTTGCCGCCATCGTGCTGCTGTTCGTTGCCATCTTCATCTTTTACCTCTATCTTGCCCGCTTTCTTAGCCATCTTCTTGTTATAATCAACAATGTTTTTGACCTTCTCCTCAGCCATCAGACTATAGCGCCGCTCCATCTCGTTCACCGACCATTTCATTGCCGAAAGAGCCTTATCTACAGAGGTGATAATCGGGGTTAATAGGTGTGGAATATCATTGTATTGCACCATTTCTACCTGCTTTGGATCGACGATAATTAGTTTCATATCAGATGGCGCATTACGATACAGCAGTGAGGAAATTAAGGTATTCGTCATTACGGACTTACCAGAACCAGTAGTACCAGCAATCAAAAGGTGTGGCATTTTAGCAAGATTAGCCACCACGCTCTTACCAGAGATATCTTTACCCACAGCAAATGTCAGCGGGTTCTCATTCTCTTTCCACTCTTTGCTCTCTAGTACGCCACGCATTCTTACATCAGCCGGTTTGACATTTGGAATCTCTACACCTACGCTACGAGTGCCAGGAATCGGCGCCTCAATACGTATCTTGTCTACCGCGAGATTCAACGCCAACTCTTTATCGCGTGCCAAAATCTTTGATAGATTAACACCTTGTGGCGGACGCATCGTATACTGTGTTACCCTAGGTCCGACATTCGCACCTTCCATCTCTACGTCAATACCAAATTCAGATAGCGTACTCTTGATGATGAAGGCATTCTGCTGGTGATTCCCTGGATCTGCCGGCGATTGCTTGTCTTCTAAGAGATCTACGCTCGGCATCTTCCAATCAGGATCGCTCACCGCCACTAAGGCTTTCTCTACCACAGGCTCGGCCTTGGCCGGCTTTGGAGTATGCACTTTGAGCCCACCTTTTTTAGCGGAATCTACTGTTGCAACCCCAGAGTTTACCTTAATATCCAGGTCACCATCTGCCTCGGCCTTGGCCGCCTCTTTCATCAGTTTGGCATTCTTTGCATCTTCATCCTTTTTGTCCGACTTGAATATCGAGGCAATCTTCTTAAATAGCATCACCGGCGATACCTGCAGGATAAACAGCGCGGTAATAAATATCAATACGATATAAATAAACACTGCTACCCCTGGCTCCAAAATCTGTACGGCTACAGTGTTAAGCCCCGTACCAAGCACGCCGCCCGTCGGCCGCTCTGCACCAATGGTCGGAATGCCCATGATACCTGCCGCCCAACAAATCATCAAAAATGATGCAATCCACACCACTATCGGCAGCCTATTCCCAGGAGTACGAAATATCTTCACGGCCAAATAAACTAGCAGCACTGGCAACAAAAACTTAGCAAAGCCAATCAGGAAAAAACTAGCCGAGTCGACATCATTTAGTACCTTACCCCCGCTACCAAACCATGTCATTACCAAAAACACGGCCAGCGCAATCATTAGCACTGCCATAACTTGCCGCCAAAAACCCCCGGGCAGCTCATGCTCTGGCGCCACATCCTTGGCGGCCTTAGCACTACGTCCTGCTGCCCTGCCCCCCTTAGCAGCAGCTTTACCGGCTCTTTTTGCAGTTTTTCTCGTCGCTTTTCTTGGCATATAAATGTATTACCTCAAATGTATAATACCTATTATACCACACCCAGAGCCAAGATAGCATAGTGAATTAACTTTACAAGCATATGCATTAAATTTTCTTTATTTTGCAAAATTTAATGGTTGTGCTTGACGAGCATACCGCAGGATGCTAAGGGACTGGGTTGCTAGGACCCGAAGACACACCGGACAGAGAAGCCGCTTGTCTTATTACTGGTACCGGTAGTCGCAGCCGAGCTATCGAAGTACAGGCTGTAAGCGCTAGTAGAACTACTAGCAGTAGACGACCAATAGCGGCCGAACGAGCCAGCGCCGTTCCCACAAGCGTAGTTACCTGGGTTACAGCGGCCGCCATCAAGCATGTAGACTGGGTCCGCCTTTAACTTTGCGCGTGTTGAGTACTTACCAAGGAGCGTAGTAAACTCAGCTTGGGTAGGTAGACGCCAACCTTTTGGACAAATGGAGTAGGTGGTAGAGCTAGAACCGGCTGTGGCTACAGTCCAGTTGTAGTAGCCGCCGTAAGTAGAGTTGTTACAGTAACCAGCAAAGTCGTTCTTGGTACAGTTTGAGGTTGGAATAGTATAGCCACTGGAAGGCACATTGTAATAGGTACTGCTGAGGGCACCGGCGCTGTGGTTGTAGTTAGTGGTCATCCAGCATTTGCCATCTGCTAGCTTGGACGTATTGTACGATTTGCTGGTCTCCCCTTGATCCTTTAGAGAGTATTGGGTACCAGTGGTGAGAGTAGACGGACATTCAGTGACTTCTTGTAAATAGGTTGCGGTTGCAATTGTTCTAGAGTTCGCCGTACAATACGCGTAAATAGTGAGGTTGCCGGTGATGGTCTTGCTGTCACCACCATTGCCGTACTTAGTACCAGTAGTGTTAGAGGCCCAGTAGCAGGTGTAGTCTGTCTTGGAGATGGCTGGTAGAGTAAAGGAGCTGGAGGTGGAGTTGTATTGGGCGAGGAGGGTGCTATTACCATTACCAAAGGTGTACTGGCCAGAGGCTTGGTCGAACTGAGAGTCTCCGCCCTGGCTATAGGCCCAGGAGGTGAATGGTCTGTTAACTGAGGTAGGTGAGCCAGTGTAGGTTGCTCCCTGGCCATTAGCATTATAGGTAATGCTATAGGTAGGAGTAGCAGTAGGGTTACCAATAGTCTTAGTCGTACCATAGTCTTGGGTAAAGACTTGGGAGGAGGTGCTGCCGCCCCAAGTACCGCCATTAGGGTTAACGGTGAGTTTGTACTGGTTAACAGTACAATAAGCATAGAGATTAGTATCGCTAGAGACTGTCTTAGTATCTCCGCCGTCCGCATACCAAGTACCAGTAGTATCCGAGGCCCAGTAACAATCGTGTCCGGTCTTAGTTATACTAGGCAAGGTAAAGGAGCTTGATTCGCTGTTCCAAAGAGCGGTCAAAGTATCGTCCTCTGAACCGTAAGTATAGGTGTTAGTAGTGTCATCAAAGCTACCTGTAGCAGTGCCGCCAGCTGTAGCAGTTAAGTCCCAACCAGTAAAGGCTCTAGTAGGGGCGGCTGTACCGGTGCAGGATGTACCAGAGATACCAGAACAAGTGGCGCTTTGGCTGTTGTCGGAGTAAGAGATAGTGTAGGAAGCGTTAGTGGTAGGATCAGCTACTACTACGTCGGTGTTATAGTCCTGAGTCTTGCTATAGGTACCAGTAGTGGAGTCATAGGAGAAGCCTGCACTAGTCCAATCCCCTGCGCCACCATTAGGGT
>JAZUOZ010000009.1:0-37527 GCA_045604925.1 Candidatus Nanosyncoccus sp.
GCGTCAAAGTATTGGTCTAGCTTGTCTGGGTTACCATGAGCGGGGATAACTGTAGCGCTACTAGTCATTGGGTTAGTATAGTTCCAGTAGAGGGTATTGCTGCCACTCCCATTACTACTCCCTCCACTCTCTCCACTCCCAGAGTTGGATGAGCCAGGGACGTAGGTAGGTATCACATCTGCTATATCCGCATCTGGCGTACCGTTAGTAGTGTGTACTAGGTCTGTAGTATAGTTACTACTATCTAGGTAGTTAGACTGCATATAGAGCTTATAGCCGGTCGGGTTAGATGTGGCTACGTCTACTACGGTTCTTTCCGTCCCTTGACTAATACTAGGGTTAAAGGAAGTACCTGGAGCTGTAGGAGTAAGATTAAAGTCTAGCCTAGTGATGTCAGTTGAGGCAGTGGAGTCTAGAAGGCGGATGGCAATGGAGGAGGAGATGTTAGCGCCGACCACATTGGAAGTATTGCCACTACCAGACGTAGCACTGGCGGAGTTTATATTAACTATATCAAAAAGTAGAGTACTAAAAATCGCGCAAACAACCATTAAGCAAAGGGAAGCTATACCACAAAAAGATAAAAGAAATTTTGCTATAAGTTTCTTCGCTGTAGCAAAGAGAGATAGCTTTTTGGTGCTTGGCATTTGACCTCCCGTATTTTGCTTAATGATTTATGCCTTGTAGCACCAATTGATTTATTAGATCAATATAGACGTATTGCAAATTGTTAGAACCAACATCTTGCTTTACGCCTCAGAAATTACCATTTCATAAGGCGCCACAAGTATTTGCACAAACTAACTAAATCATACGTAGACGATCGAATTAGCACTTATGACGCCTTTAAAAACGTCTACGTAATACAATTTAGTTGTTTGTGCACTTTTATAATAACACAAATAGTTAAAAATTCCTATAAAAATAAGCGAAATGAGCAAAATCGGGTAAGAAATTATACCTTTAAGCTGACTTGGAAAAATCCGCCAATGTTATTTTTTGGTGCTCGCGCGCGGCTAGCGAGATTTGCGGAGTTGTAAATAATACAACAGTTAGGCAAGCTTTTGAACCCGTTTCGAAATTGAAGAGATATTCTACTTCGTCAGCATTTCAAAAGTTTGCCGGCTCGAACTGTTGTATTATTTACAACTATTCCGCAAGTCCAGCACCTAAAAAATAATCATTGGGGGATTTTTCCAACCAACATCCCTACATAGTTGTCTCACATCTGTTAATGTGTTATAATTATAGATAGTTATGCCGGGTCAAAAAAATTATTTTGGCAAAGATTCTATCCGCCCTGATTTTTTAAATCCCAAAAAGACTCTTGAGGACGCAGAATCTGGCGCTCAATCTAATGAAGAGACTGGTCAAGACGGCCCTATCAGGAGGTCTTTGCGCCAGCTTGAGTCGAATCCCTTACCCACAAAATCTCTCTACGTTGGCGGGACTAACTCGCGTATTAAGAATCTTAGCAAGAAGAAGTCTAAGACGAAACTTGGCACTAGGCTACTGCGCTCTTCGCCGGCACTTTTGGCACTTGGTCTGATTATTGTGTTGGTGGTGCTGTTTTTTGGGTCTACCAGTTTTTTGGGCCCGCATATTGAGGCGCTTTTTACGGATGCAACTAACACTGATTATACGGCTTATAATTTGCGCGCCAACGAGGTGTTTACAGAAATTTTGTCCGCCCAGGAGGAAATGCCGAGCTATCTCAAAGAGCGTTTGGAAAAAGAGGGCATTACGGTAAACGCTGACCAAACTTTGTCCTACAAAGACACCGTCATCACTGCTGATAATTACGAATCTACCTATAATAATGATGCGAACTTCCGCGAGGCTGTTACTATTGCTAGGCGCGGCCGCGTAGCTACTTTCTTTGACTCTACTGCTGGGAAATTTTATCAAAAACTTGGGCTTTCTCGCGATGTTTTGCATGATTATCAGACTACTGGAGATTCTGCGGCCGATACCGCAAAATACGATGAGATTATGACGGAATATTTTGATGTAAAGAGTAACTCTACTATCGAGACCGCCACCACCAGGACTTCTTCTGACTCTGACGGCAATCAATCTACTTCGACTGTTAAAGCTGGCTCGGTCTCTAGTAATATCACCGGTAGCTCTGATGCAAAGACTCGCGCCGAGGAGTTTCTCAACTCTGTGGGCGATATTGTCGAGTCGTCTTCAGAAAAATGCGCTGCCATGACAACAGGAGATTTGGTCGCTACTGCAGTCGCCTCCAATGCTAAGTATACTTATGCTAATACTTTTATGACCGTAATGGAAAGCATCAGCAAAGCTATGGCTGGCGATGGAGATAACTCTGGTATCAACAGCGTCTTAAACTGGTTTACCGAGCCAAAAACCACCACAGTGTATAATGCTACTACTGGTGAGGAGTCCCAGGTGACTGGCACACCGCTAGAGGCCCAGTCTGTCCGCACAGTTTTGAGTGGCACGCCGATTGACCAGAGCAAAACCCGTGACTATTCGCTCGAGCGAGCCTTTGATTCTACCGAGGCCGCCATCGGCAGCTCTCCAACAACTTGCAGTGCCGACCAAACTAACGACATCGGCCTTAGCCTTAATGCCAAAGGCAATCCTGGTTCTAATTTCGTCCAGACTGTCATTGGTGCACTGCTAGATAGCACACTTGGCTCTGGCTTTAAGATTACCGCCAGCACTACTCTCAGCCTCCTGATTCCTTCTATCGCCGAAGTCATGTATGGTAATACTTATACTGACACCGCAATTGGTGTCTCTGGCGGGGAATTATTTGGCATGGGCGCCGCTAACGTTAACCAGCTCGCCGCCCAGCAAAACTCTGGCGCCACCGGTGCTTCTAAAGAAAAGGTCTTAGCCTATAATCACGCCAATAATGAGGTTATCGCCCAGCAGGCCGAGATCGACAGAAAAAACCACAGTCCATTTGACGCTTCTAATTCTAATACCTTTCTTGGCTCTATTGTTAGCTCCCTCTTACCTCTGGCAACTACCTCTTCTACCATTTTCTCACCAATCTCTACCTTCTCTTCTATCTCTGCCACCTCTCTAGCCAGCATTAACCCCGCCTACGCCGATGGCGAAAACACCTCCTATCTTACCAACTTTGGCTCCTACTGCCAAAAAGCCGAGTCGATCGGTGCCGTCAGTAATGTCTATTGTAATATGATCGCGGTTAATGATCTCTCGGTAATTGATATTCCAGAGTCCGATCCGACTTATCAAAAGGTTATTTCCGAGTCGGTCGATATTATCGATGGCAAAGAAGTTGTCCGCGAAGGCTCGCCACTGGCTGATTTTATCACTTACTGGACTGGTCGCTACTCAATGCCGGGCATCTATGATGCTAATATCGCCTCTGCCTGCGAAGAGAGTCGCACCGGCAATATCCCAATTCTCTCTAGCATCATCGCCGCGCTAAAGCCTGTTTCGGCTTACTGTCAATCTGTGGCCGACGGCTCTAGATATGTCGACTCTGAGTCCAACCCTTACTGGAGCACTGAGAAATACCACCAGCTCTGGGTGCTCAATACTCGCGTCAAAGAAAACCTTGGTTTCTATCAGGGCTCTACCAGCCCACTCACTGCCTACCGCGAGCAATACGACGCTGCCCACCCTCTGGATAACTCCCGCGCCGGCTATCTTGCTCGTATCTCTGGTCTTACCAAATATGATGCCGAGACCGTGATCGCTCTCTTTGACTATTATCAAAAAGTAGCTAATTATCACCCAGAGGACGCTTATCAGTTCGCGCCTGTCGCTTCTAATCGTTTTGATGCTACCAACTACTCCGATAATCTTACCCCTGGCCTTGCTGCCGAACTAGCTCTAGTCGAGGCTAGTATCACTAATACTTCCCAAGTCCGCTATGAGGAGATTTCCGCATGAAACACTTATCTGTTATACAATCTCGCATCTCAAACCCTCGGGCTTTATTAAAGAAAAAGTTTTTTGCGAGGTCTCTTGCCTGTGTGTTTTCAATTATCACGCTTTTGCTACCAACCACGGTCTTTGCTGTTTCATCCACTACTCTAGACTTTTTTGACCGCAACGGTATTTATTATTATAATCCTGATGGATTTTCCTCTGGCTGCTATCCTGGGTTAGGCAGCTACGACGGTATCGCCACCGCTGGATTATCAGATCTTCAAGCCGCATTTGTCGACACTTATCATGATATTGCTGCCCAGCTGGGCGCCGAATATGGCATCCCGTGGGAGGCTGTCATGGCACAAGGAATCTACGAATCTGGCGCCGGCACCTCACCGTATGCTCGCGAGCGCAATAACTTTTTCGGCATCAACGCTATAGACCAGAACCCAGATCTAGCCCACGGTTATCCTACCCCACAGGATGGCTGGAAAGGATATTTTGAATTTATAAATAATAATTCTCGATACCGTGAGCACGGTGCCTTTAATTATCCGAATAACCCCTACGAATACATAAAGGCTATTTTGTCAGCCAATTATGCTACAAAAGCGACCTATTTTGACGAAATCTCTCCTATTATTAAAGCCGTAGAAAACCGCGCCAGGGAAAAGGGCTGGGCTTTATCTTCCGAATCTAGCTCTACGCTTGGCTCTGTGGGAGCCTCAACCAACCCAACAGACTCTTCTAGCATCACCAGCCTTTCGGGCTCCGCGATCGTTGCTGGTACCTCATTTTCTACGAGTACGTCTTATCATAGCTGTAGCGGTTCGACCTACGGCAACGGCGACATTAACCAAACAGCTCTGGATTTATCATGGCCAGACCGCACACATGGTCTATATGATGCTAGGCCAGAATACACCAACGCTCTAGAAGTCGTCGGCCTCAGTACCTACGGTGATGAATATGTCCGCGTTGGTGCTAGCTGTGATGCTTTTGTAGCTACGGTTTTAAGATTTTCTGGCGCCGATCCAGATGTGGTTTGTTGCGGTGCCGCTAACATGCTAAATTACTTCGCTTCACATCCAGAACTATATGAAGAAATTCCAAATCTTGACAACTCCAGCAATCTCCAACCGGGTGATATCCGCGCTCGGCCAGCACACGTAGAAATGTATGTAGTTGACGAGTCTGGAAACGGCCGTATCGCCTCCGCTTCTCATGGCGACCGCACCGCCGACCACGGCATTGGATTTTATGCATCATCAGAATATAGAGTGTTTAGGTTTAAAGGGTTTAATAATTAAGGCAGAAAATGGACAAAATCATCAATAACATCAAAAAATATCCGTTTATCTTCATCGGAATTTCACTTTTAATCTTTTTCACTGTCATTCTTGTCATTACCGCACTAAATATGCGTGCCACTGTAGAGATTGAACTTCTAGTATCCCCTACCTCTGCCACTACCACAATTGATGGCAAATATTATCAAAATGGCACATTTAAAATTGAGCCCGGCGAACACCATGTTCATATAGAAAAAGAAGGTTTTATTGCCCAAGATTTTTCTTTCAATACACTAAATACTACCAAGATTTATACTTACCTAAAACAGACCGACAACAGCTATAGCTGGTACCAAAACCACCCAGAGGATGCCCTAGTGCTCACCCAAATTGGCGATTACCAGGCCGATGAGGAGGCCTCCGCCTACTCTGCTCGTCACGCCATTATTAAAGCCTTGCCAATTGTCTACGCTAGTTACAGCGGCGGCAATTATACAGAGTTCCGCATCGACGGCGGCAGTTTTGATGGTTGCGACTCAGACTTTTGTCTTAAAGTCACCGATACTACCGGCGGCAACCTAGACTTCGCCAAATCTAAAATCAAAGAAGCGGGGTATAATCCTGATGACTATCAAATTATTTACGAATACAAACCGATACAACCGCTCTAAAATTATAAAGCTCGCCTCTCTATAATTCTTTTTACCGCTATATTTAGCATAACCATGATATAATATACATAATATGGGTCGCAAAAAAGCTTCTTTCTTTCGCGTTATTATTTGCTTTTTGCTTTCTTTTATCACTCTTTTTCCATCTTCGACAGCCGTTTCTGCTCTTACCGACCAACAGCGTCTGATTTATGCGCAAAATAATCTGATTTTTTATAATCCCGATGAGAACCTTAAGGACTGTACTACTTCTGCTGCCGGCTTAGTTATGGGCGATGATAACGCCGCAAAAGTTTGGAATTATTTTGTTACCGCTAATATTCCGGGGGTATCAGATAATGCTGCCGTAATCGCCGGTATTATGGGTAACCTTCAACAAGAGTCCGGTTTTAATCCTTTTTCGCATGATAGTGGCTCCTCTTATTACGGCCTTTTTCAAACAGATAATTCTGGTATTTTAGCCGCAATGGACGCCGCCGGAATCTCCGCTTACTATGGGCAAGAATATACAAACGTCCCAACCGATGTAAACGATAACGCTCTAAAAACCGAGCTTGATCTCCTTGTTGCTTGGGATCGATTTTCCGATTTTGTTGGCCATTTAGACTGGGTATCCCATACTACCGGAGTAGAAGGTGCGAGATCATATGCTGAGCTCTTCTTGGTAACTGTTGAAATCGCAGTCAACGGTAACAGCCCACTTGAAGATCCTAGAGTCATAGCATACGTTGATGAAGTGAAGTACCGCAGTCTCCCTGCCGGCACTTACAGAAATTATCAAGAGACCAACAAACGCCGTGACTATGCCGAACAGTTTTTCAACACCTATGCCAGCTCTGGCGCAGCCACCACCACAACTGGCTCTACCTCTTCTGGAGGCTCCTCTAGTAGTTCTTTTAGTTCAAGTACCAATTCCTCCATCACCTGGGATGATGCCGGCTGGATCAGTGGCATGCCTGGCATTACCAAAGAAGATGTAACTACTAGGACTGACCTTAATGAACAAATTTTAGGTAAATCTTACGAAAATGGCAAACCAAATAAAATCCTGCTTCATAGCACCGAGGGGACCTCGAACGGTTATGATGCTTACCCTGTTGGCAACAAATATCCCGCCCATTTTATTGTTGATCTCAAGAAAAAAGAAGGTTATCAAAACGTTCCTATCGGTATTCCTTCCGCTGCTACAAAGGGAGCTGATAACACGACTGTCCAAATCGAAATTGTTGGCTTTTCTGGCAATAGCAATTCCGACTACGGCCTCCAGAACTTTTCTGATGATGATTGGGATTATCTCGCAGTTCTTCTCGCAGCCATTGCAAACAACACCGGTATACCATTAACTACCTCTGTAGATTGGAGTGTTGCTAATCATAATATGAACCAAAGCGATTTTAATAATATGTCTGGCATCGTCGGCCACCGTCATTCTCCAGGAGACGACCACGATGACCCAGGAAACATCTGGTCGCAAGTAGAAGCCGCTATTAAACGAAATCCTGACGCATCTAAGTTTGCTTCTGGCGGAGATGTTTGTCGTGACACCAGTGGTAGCGGTCTCGTCTCTGGTGGTATGACTCTAGAACAGGCAAACTCTTTCATGGAGGAGTATCGCTCCATTTCTCCACGCTTTGTTTCACAAAATCCTCAGCTTGCCGAATGGGGAATTACCGCGACCACCAGTTGTACCTCCGATCTAGAAAACTGTGTCGCCTTTTCTAAATATTTCCTCAATCGTTATACTTCAATTTCTACCAATGCTGTTGGTAATGGTAGCGAAGTAGTTGGAAACCTCTCTAAAAACTTCGGTCTCCCTGTCGGAGATAAACCTCAGCCATATGCTATTTTCAGTACGGCTAGTGGCACAACAATGTGCGGCCCTGTCCTTTGTGGACACACTGGTGTTGTCCTCGGTATAGATGAAGCAAATAATAAAATTATTATTGGTGAGGCAGGCTGTAGCCAGCCTTTCGAATGGACCGGCGCGCATGAAAAAGATCTTTCAAAATATACAGACGGTAGCTATACTTATGCTTATACAGATAGTATTCTTAATTTACAAGGAGTTAAATAATGGAGTTTTTTAGCCAAATCGAAAAAAAATATAAAATAATTATTATAGTCGGCATATCCTCTTTCCTGATACTTGTAGGGATAATTATCTTTATTGCAATTAAAAGCGCCACTCCACGCCTTAAAATCGATAATATAGATACCGTCCAAAATCTTTCTAGCGACATCATAACTACTCTTGAAGAAGATTTATACCGCACCGTCGATGATAATACTGACGAAAAAGTACCTACTTCTGGCGCACTCGTTCGCACTGACACCATTATCTCTGAATATAATAATTCAACCAATGTTTATTCTGGTACTTTTATCGTTGATATAGCGTCTCTGGAACAATCTTATCTTGTTCAGTTTGAGTGGTCAAAAGAAAAAAATAATCCTAATCTTTCCAGTACTTCTGAGCTTATCTCTTGTGTCCGCGATAAAAGTTTAGTTATTTATCCTGATTTTAACTGTAAAGACCAATTTTCGTTTAACGAAAAGACCGACGATCCAGATGTTTATCTCAATGGCTACCTACCCCATATTGAGAATTTAAGCACTGGCGAAAATTTCGTCGTTCTAGATAATGGTGTAAATTATTTATTTATACAGTTAGATAATTGTCATAATACCTCGCTCGTAGAAGAAGCTATTAATAAAACCAAAGCGTGGCTAAGTTCTATTGGGATTGACCCAGAAAAATTCACTATCCAAACTATGAAAGAATGTGGTTACGGACATAACTAAATTATTACTACACCCTCTACAACTCCACCCCTTCCACGCTAGTTAAAATCACCTGGTGGTTTTTGAAATTTTTTACTAAACTTTTTTGTCTATCTTTATCTAACTCTGAGAACACATCATCCAGCAACACTAGCGGCTTTTTCTGTCTTGCATCCTCCACTAATTCCGCCTCAATAAATTTCAATGCTAAAATAATACTCCGTACCTCCCCCCGAGAGGCACTCCCGTTTGCTAATACCCCATTAAACACAAACTCATAATCATCCCTATGCACACCAAAATTAGTGTGCCCAGTTATCCGGTCCCTCTCAAAATCCATCGCCAAAAGTCTCAAATATTCACTTTCATCTACCTCGCCAGTATAACTTTTGTAATCTATCGCCACATTATCCTCATTATCCGCGATTGTTTGATATGTTTCGGTAAGCCGCTTATTTATCATCTCAACTACCTGCTGTCGCTTTTTTCTTAAATCTACACCATATTTCGCTAACATTATATTCCAAGAAAATAGGCTATCCTCGCTTATAAATTCGTTTTTTAGTGCTTCATTCCTTTGTTTCAAAACTTTATTATAACGCGATAATATCACACTATATTTATCATCCAGCTGATTAATTAAGCGGTCAAAATACTCTCTCTTTTTTGTCGGCGAAGTCACAATAAGATGTAGGTCTTCTGGCAAAAAGAGAATTACTGGGTATTTTTGTGCTTTTGGTAGGCGCGCAGTTTTTTTATCTCTAATCAAAAATGTTTTCTTTATTTTTTTATCACCAACTCGCAGTGGAGTCTTACCGGTTTTTTCTTTACTATCTATATATCCGCCACCACTAACTTCACTCACTACTACCACTTTTTCACCAGTTTTATAATCTAGCTCTACTCGATAAAACTCTTCTTCGCGTTTTATAATCTCTCTATCCGCTGCTCGAAAACTTTTTCCTTGTAAAGCGATATATATCGCCTCTAAAACCGAAGTTTTACCCCAACCGTTCTCCCCGAGAATCAGCGTAGTTTTTTTATCACAATCCAAATCATATTCCGAATGACTCCGAAAATTCATCAGCTTAATTTTTTCGATAATAGTAGTATTCATCTAAAACCGCTTTTAAATATTCAGTGGCATAATAATATGGCGATACTTTTCGTTTTTAAGGTTAGTAATTAAAATCGGTGTGGTACCGGTAGTAAATTCTAGCTTCACTTCGCTCTCTTCTAGCGCGTTCAGAGCATCCATCAAAAACCTAGAGTCTAATTTTATTTTTCCGCTCTTATTAACTTTTGTTTCAATCTCTGATCTGTTTTCTCCTACTTCATTAGAAATTGAAGATACTGAGAAAACTCCTTTTTTCGCATCCGCGTCACAAATAATAGCCCTGTTAGATTCTCTTGCAAAAAGCGCGGCAATTTTTACAAATCTATTTAGCTCCTCTCTGTTGACTTCCAGTTTAATCTCATTATCTCGTGGAATAAGTTGTCTATAATCTGGAAAAGTTCCATCGATTAATTTTGATGTAATCTCCACTTCGCCAACTCTAAACCTCACTTGATTATCATCAAACAAAATTTCAATCTCTTCTGCATCCTCAGGAATAGATCTAAGGACTTCTTGTAGTGATGCCGTCGGGACAATCGCGGAAACATCACTTTTAATCTTACTAATAAATTCTCTTTCTGCTAATCTATACCCATCCGTTGCTGCGATATATAAAGCCCCGTCTGCTGTATTAAAATATACACCAGTAAGCGCTGGCCTAGTAGTATCACCGCTTGCTGCAACTATCACTTCTGACAACCCCGTTTTGAAATCGTCCACCCCCATTTTATATATTACTGCTTTATCTTCATTAATCTCTGGTAGTTCTGGGAAATCTTCTGCTGATATACCGTTAATTGTCGAAGAAAATTTCCCAGCAGTTACCTTGACTTTGTTTTTATCGGCAACTAGTTTAACTTTTTCTCCAGCTGGTAAATTCTGTACAAACTCCGCTAAAAGTCTCGCTGGTACAGTAATTAAGCCATCTTTTGCACTAATCACTGGTACATAATCTACTATCGCCATGTCTAGATTAGTAGTAGTGACTGATACTTTTTCCTTTTCAGCTTCAATTAATACGTTCGATAATATTGGCAAAGTAGATTTTGCACCAACCGCCACCCTACTTACGATATTTAGTGCTTTTGATAATTTTTCTCGTGAGACGATAAGTTCCATTTTTCCTCCATTTATCTTTTATTAAATTTTATTAATAATAATAGTAATAAGCTATGTGGAAAGTGTGTAAAACCTCCTTAAAAACAGATTAAATATCTCGCAAATATATGTGTAAAAACCCGTCCAAATATAGTGTAATTTTTTATTAAAAACAAAATTAATCCACAAAAAATTTAAAGATTCACGACAAACGTAGTCTTTAGTGGAAAGTTCTTCACAATTTTCACACACACTTTCCCGCGTGATTTCTCGCAAGTTTTTCCACAGACTAATCATAAATTTTCTCCCGTGCAGTAGCAACTTTTTCTCTCAAAACAAAATCCTTTTTAATATCTTCGCGGATCTTTTTTATTCCGTGCATTACTGTAGTATGGTCTTTCACTCCTACCTCCATAGCGATTTTTGTGGTGCTCATTCCTAATTCTTCCGATAATAAATACATAGCGATTTGGCGGGCTGTCTTAATATGAGAAACCCGACTTTTACTACACATTTCTTTTACACTAAGATTAGAAATACTTGCTACACTTTCTACCACATGTTTTGGTGAAATCACACCACGCCTAACCTCGGCGCTTGTATTTATATAACCATTATTTATTACACTCAGTGGGGAAATACCCTTAAACTCTGCAAAGGTTAAAATTCTTTTATATTCTCTCTCTAGGTCTCTAATATTAGTTTTAACTGTATTAGCGATAAACTCGATCGCCTCATCTTCTATTTCTACATCATCAAACTCCGCTTTCATCCTCAAAATCGCACACTTATCTTCAAATTTAGGTAGCTGTATATCGTAAGCCCCATCACAAGCGAGACGAGAAGAAAGCCGCACATCTAGAGACTTTAATTGCTCAGGTAAGCGATCTGAAGTGATAATAATTTGTTTACCATGCTGATGGAGTTCATTAAAAATATCAAAGAAGGCGTTTTGTGTAGCCTCTTTATTAATAATCATCTGAATATCATCGATTATTAAAACATCCACTTTTTGATATTTTTTAGTAAATTTATTTCCTTGTTTTGAGCCGAGCGCCTCAATAAACTCATTATAGAAACTGTTTGTCGGCACATAAGCCACCTTCAGCTCTGGACGAGACTTTAATAACTCATTTCCAATAGCCTGAACCAAATGAGTTTTACCAAGACCGGGGCCACCATACAAATAGAAAGGATTATGTCTAGTACCCGGCTCCCTAATAATTGCTTTAGCAACGGAAGCTGCCAGATCATTATTAGATCCAATCACAAAATTGTCCATTGTGTAGCTAGGGTTAAGATTGGACTTAAACTTTTTGGATGATACAGGATTTACTCGCTCTCGGCGGACAGAAGCTTTTGTTAACTCCCCGAGAGAAACTTCTCTCGAGCGGAGCTTTACTCGCTGGTTCGCCGAAACAATATATTTTATATCATTAAACTCTACCGCATTATGCTTCAGAGCTTCGCGAATCACGCCGTCGTATTTTTTACGTATCTGCCCCTCCTTAAAAACGTTTGGAGTCTTAATAATCACGACGCCATCCTCGATCGAATCGAGGGAAACATCCTTAAACCAAGTTGCAAAGGCAGAGTGTGGGATAGCCTGCTCTACCTCTTCGAGAACATTTTTCCACACATCAAACATAACCCAGTTACCTCCTGACCTCTCTTGAACATTTTCTTTAAACCTATTATACACTAGTTCTACAGACTTTTCCACAACAACATAATAAAATTTTTCATTTCATAATAAAAATCTCAAAAAACAGGGGTATACTTTTCCACAACCAAACACCCGAATCTGGGTAATCTGTGGAAAACCTCTTGGATTTTGTGCAAAAAAATGCTATACTATAACAAAGTTTTAAATATTTAAAAATAATAGGAAATAATTATGCCAAAACGTACATACCAACCACATAAGCGTCATCGCAAAGCCGAGCATGGATTTATGGCTCGCAATAACTCTCGTACCGGCCGTAAAGTCTTAAAACGCCGCCGCATCAAAGGTCGCGCCCGCTTGTCGGCCTAATAAGGCTTCTGCTTTGCTTATCTAGAGGTTCCCGTGCTATAATAAAGCTAATGTTTAAAGAGCAATTTGGGTACTTCAGAAACTTCATCAAACTTGTTGATTTTAGCCCACTTTATTTTGGTCTTTCTTTTATTACGTCAGTCATTTATCGCCTTGCCGACATCGCCCAACCAATCATCGCCGCCTTAATTATTGATGCCCTTACCGAGCAGAATGCCCAAAAAACATTCTATTACATCTCTTTTTATGGCCTCGCCTACCTCATTTATAGCGCGGCCTTCTTTCTTAACTGGCGGGTCTATAGCCGAAGTGTTACATACTATTACACCAGCCTCCAAGAAAAGCTTTTCAAAAAGCTAATATCCGTTGACAATAATTTTTATCACAAAATTAATCGCGGCAAACTATTTAACGTTGTCAACTCCGACCTCTTCTGCATTGGCGAAATGAGCGACAACCTCTCAGAATACATTGTTTCCTTCATGCAGATTATTGGTATCGTAATTATCTCGCTAAAGTACAATATTTTTGTGACAATTTTAATGGTGATTTCTACTATTATTGCTTCTCGGATGCGCACCGTTCATGATCGCAAATTCAATTATTATTGGTGGAGGAGTATGAATATCACCGATAAATTTAGCGATTTTATCAACCAAACCCTCACCGGCCTCCAAGAAATCAAAGTTTTTAACATGCTACCAAAACTACACAAACACCTAGACAATATTCAAAAAAAATACGACAAAAGTTATCTCTCCCAAAGAAAACACCTCACCGTTCGGGACAACGACACTAAATATATGGTATATATTTTTCGCGCGGCAATCTTGGCAGTCTGTATTATTATGATGGCGCTAGGGCACATGGAAATTGACATTCTGATTATGCTTTATTCGTATCACGGCCAGATTATTGACGTCGTTAACAAGTTTACTAACGTTACCATTGAGACTCGCCTGTACGACGCTTCAATCAAACGCGTCTCCACAATCCTCAATTATAAAAACAGCGACAAAAAAGAGTTCGGCAACCTCAGCCTTGATCACATCTCTGGCGATATCAAATTTAAAAATGTTTCACTCACGCTTAACCAGCATCACATCCTTAAAGACCTTAATTTTCGGATCAAAGCGCACGAGTTTGTCGCCATCGTCGGCTATCCGGGTTCCGGCAAGACTAAGCTGTTTGACCTAATCCTGCGGATCAACCAGCCAACCCATGGCAAGATTTTCCTCGACGACATAGAGATTAATGATTTTTCTAGGGAAGTGTATACTTCTAACGTTTCGGTAGCCAACCAGGTGCCGTTTATCTTTAATACTAGCATCCGCAAGAACCTCGATTTTGTCGACACTAACATCAAACATCAAATTGAGGCCTGTAAGACCGCCGGGATTCATAATTTTATTGAGACGCTGCCGATGGGGTATAACACGATTATGCGCGAGAACGGCGGTAACATTTCGGGTGGTCAGCGTCAGATGATTTCCATCGCCAGGACTTTGCTAACTGACGCCGAGGTAATTTTGCTAGACGACGTGTCCACCTCCCTCGACCCAGACACCGCCAAGCTCATCCCGCGCCTAATTAATAAAATCCACGGTGAGCGCACTATCATCATGATTACCAAGAAACCAGAGCTCATGAAAATCGCTGATCGAATTATCGTACTCGACCATGGCAAGATTGCAGACTCTGGCACCCACGGGAAACTATTAAAGCGCAGCAGCCTCTACCGATCGCTTCAAGCTATTAGATCGTCAGAGGATATGGGCGGGGAAGGAGGCCTTGCATGAAATACTACTACACCCTCTTAAGGCGCTTCTTTGCTCTGCACGCTACCGATAAAAAACTAATGCGGAATCTCATTATCACCGCAATTTTGCGCACCGTTACTAATTTATTCATTCCGCTAGTCTCCGCCATGGTTATTAACGCCGCTACGGATGGCAATTTTAATCAGGCGCTTATTTATACCGCGCTCTTTGCCTTTGTAGCGATTGTTTATGTGTTTTTCCACCATCTTAATTATGGGGCATACGCCAAAAACGCACTCTTTATCCACGATACTCTCCAGCGCAAAATTCTTGATAAAATAGCCACACTAGATCAGGATTATACCAAGAAAATTACCCATGCCGCCATTGTCAACGCTAGCTACACAGACGTCACATCGTGCCAGCGCATCCCTGACTATCTGTTCGATTTCATTACTGAGATTATTGGTATGTTTATTGATGCGATGATTCTGTTGTTTGTAGACCCAATCATCGGCGGAGTTACTATTGGGTTAATGATTTTTGCAGTCGCGGCCTTTATCCGCCACATGAAAAAGCGCGATTATTATCAAGAAATTCGCCGCACTCACCAAGACGAAATTAGTAATCTCTACGCCCAAATTATTGATGGCTATAAAGAAGTTCATTCGTTTAATATGCATCGTGATTTGCATCGGATTCTTAGTAAAGAGAATCAGGAATGGAAGAGACTATATTTTAGACAACGCATCCATAGCGATCTCGGGCAGGGTTTTATACCATTTTTGCTAGGGGTCGGACGCATTTTTGCCTACATTTTTGCCGCAACCTTGATTCTAAAAGGCGAATATAATGTTGCTACCCTAGTTCTGGTGGTTGGTTATTACGAGAATATGATTGAAAAATACGACTCCGTTTCCGATATTATTTTTCAAATGTCCAAGGCCCACAATGGCATCAATCGTCTGTACAAGTTTTTCAACTATAAACCCGCCAAAAAGACTGAGTTCGGCGCTTACGACAACGACTACATCCGCGGCGAAATTAATTTTGACGACGTCTCCTTTACTTATGGACGCAAACCCCTGATGCGCGACGTTTCCTTCAATATCAAACCATGCAGCCTCACTGGTATTGTTGGTAAATCTGGCTCTGGCAAATCTACCATTTTCCGTCTATTGTTACGTCTCTATAAACCAACCCGCGGCAAAATTGCTATCGACGGCAAAAAAATCAACGAGTTTAATAAAGACGTTTATGCCACCAATGTCAGCATTGTTAACCAAAAACCTTTTGTCTTTGATATGACCATCAGGGAGAATCTTAGCATGGTGGACCCGGATCCCGAGCACCAGATAGAGGCCTGCAAAAAAGTCGGCATTCACGACTTTATTATGCGTCAAGAAAAGGGTTATGACACCGTCCTGCTAGCCGATGGTGGCAACATCTCGGCTGGCCACAAGCAGCTTCTTTCTCTAGCTCGGACCCTGCTCTCTAAGTCCGAAATCCTCCTCTTTGATGAGGTCACCTCCACACTCAATGCGGATGATACTAAGCGTATCGTCGCCATTCTCAAAAAACTCAAAAAAGATCACACCGTCCTCGTCATTACCCACAAGCCAGAAGTGATGCGCAGTATGGACGAGCTATTAGTAATCGATCAAGGTCGGCTTGTTGGGCGTGGCACCCACAAAAATCTTTTACATAATAAATACTACAAACTCCTCCAAAAATAATTTATAATATATATATGCTATCCAAAAAATACCGGTTTCATTCTCGAGGCGGCGTGCAATATACCTATAAGCACGGTAAGACTATCCGTACGCCCAAAATGTCTCTTGTACATAATAAAAACGACCGCGGCTACCAGCGTTTCGCTGTAACCGTCTCAAAAAAAGTTTCTAAATCTGCCGTTGGCAGAAATCGTATCCGCCGGCGAGTTTATGAGGCGATCCGTCTAGAGCTACCAGAGTTTACTGCTAAACGTGATAATATTTTCGTGGTGTATTCAAAAGATCTTAGTACCATGGATTTTGCAGAGCTTCGTTCTATCGTCCATTCACTTTTGAAACAGAGTATGATATAATACCTCTATATGTTCTGGTTAATTGATACTGTTATTGTCCGTCCAATTGTCAACATTCTTTTTGTGATCTATGATTTGGTTGGCGATTTTGGTCTCGCCATTATTATCTTTACCATCATCGTCAAGCTTGCGATGTGGCCGCTGGTTAAACGTCAGCTTCACCAGACCAAACTAATGCGCAAGATTCAGCCTGAGCTTGCCGAGATCAAGAAGAATTGTAAAGGCAACCGCCAGATGGAATCTCTCCAGATGATGGACCTATATAAGCGCAACAATATCAAACCTTTTCGCACTGTTCTCACTACTCTGATTCAGCTCCCGATTTTTCTAGCGCTCTTTATGGCGATTTCTGCCATGGTCAATCCGCGCCCATCGGCCGACACCTGCGGCTACACCAACGTTGCTAACTGCGCCTACGAGCCAGTGCATAATATGTCCCGCATTAGCGAGATTATCGGCCAGCAAGACAGCTATTTTGCCTCAGTTGACGCAGCGCAAAACCAGAACAACACCGAGAATCAGAACACCGAGGATAACAAAACAGAGAACACCAGCGAGAACAAGACTCCGACCTACGAGTTTGAACCAAAGCTCTTCGGCATTGTCGATCTCTCCACTCGCCCGGCTGACATCTTCCAGGGCAAGTTCACCGCTAGTACCATTGTTATTTTCCTCTTTGCACTTGGTGCGTCATTCTTACAATACTTCTCCTCCAAACAGCTCAATCCTTCTGGTAAGTCTAAAAAGTCTAAGTCTTTCCGCCAGCTAATGAAAGAAGCTTCCGCGGGTGGCAAAGAGCCAGATCAGGCCGAGATTTCCGCCATGGCCTCAGGATCCATGACCAAGTTCATGCCGATTATGATGTTCTTTATCATGTTGTATCTCCCTGGTGCTCTAGTGTTTTACTATCTCTTGTCTAGCGGCATCAGCATTTTACAACAGAAAATCGCTCTTAAACAGGCCGAGGACGAGATGGAGGTTTCCGCCGACAAAGCCGTCCTAAAAGAGCTTAGAAAAATCAAAGAAGCCGAAGTCATCGAAAACAAAAAATCTGGCACCAAAATCACCCGTATTTCTGCAAAGGATAATAAAAAGAAAAGGAGAAAATAATTATGGATAGAGATGAATCAGTCCGTTTTGCCACCAAATATTTAGAAGATCTGCTTAGTTTTTTTGGTATAAATGTAGCAGTAGATTCTACTGTCGACGACGAGGTTATCCAGTTATCAGTGCCGTCTACCTCTATTAATTCACTGCTCATTGGCAAAAACGCCGACAACTTACGCGCGCTACAATTTATCGTCTCCCAGTCTTTAGTGGCTCGCAACGCAGAAGTTACTAGGGTAAACGTCGACGTAGCAGATTATAAACGTCAGCGTGCTGATCGCATCGCCGAAAAAGCAGAAGGATGGATCAAAAAAGTTCGAGAAACTGGCCAGTCAATGCGTCTGGATTTATCCCCGGCAGATCGCCGCGTAGTCCACAAGCTTGCAGAAGATTATTCCGGTGTCACCACCCGCTCTGAGGGCGAAGGCCGCGAGCGCCAGCTGATTATCGAGCCTACAGAGTAGAAGCGGTATTGTTGTTGCCAAGAATTACTACAATGTTTGCATTGCCAGTATAGATGCCAGCTGGCAGGGCATCGGCAGGCAAAGCCTCTACATTATAACGTTTCTTTAGTGCATCCACTGTGCCAGTTTTTGTGCCGTCCATATCATATAAATAATATTTCTCGGCATACTCACCAGCTGGAGCAGTGCCAGTCTCAACATTAGAAAAACCAGCAGTCTTAAGCTTAGCCTGTTCGCTTGAGGCTAGACCGTCTGTGTCAGAGCCGTTTAGTACTAAGATCTCAGCATTCTCACGGATAACTGGATCGCTAGAGATCAATCGTTGTACGTAGGCTTGAATTTCCGAGTAGTTCTTGATTCCTTCGGTTGGCACTACATATGATATACCATTCATGTCGGCGGTAGTCAGATAGACAATATTGTTATCATAATCGATTAATGGAATTTGGCGAACATTCTCTAAAGAGATATCCTTAGCGATGTAGAATACGGCTTTGATCTCGTCTAAGGAGAGATTAGATCGGACATTATCGCCTACGGCATCGACAATATTAAGTGCTGAGCCTAAATCAAGACCGCCGCTTAAGAGCTTACTTTGCAGCCCAGCCAAAATCTTCTGCTGGCTGTTTGTTCTCGAGAAATCACCCATTTCGGTACCATGTCTGGCTCTAGCCAAAGCCACAGCCTGCCAGCCGTTCAAGTCGGTTGACTCACCAGCCTTGATATAAGTATTCGTCCAATCATCTTCGATATCTTCATCCAGGGTAATTGTAATACCGCCAACCCCGTCCACTACTTTTTCTAACGCGCCCCAGTTGACGTGTACCCAATATTGGATGTCGACTCCAAATATTTCATTAAATGTGCTCATCAAAGCCTCAGCGCCACCCTGCTCATCAGTGCCGTCCATGTTGGAGCAGTAAAATACCTCGTTGATTTTACCCGTCGCAGTACAGGTGTTGCCTACGTATAAATCTCTTGGCAGGCTGACCATGGCCACATCCCCAGTTTTTTGGTCTAGGGATACCAGCATTACAGAGTCGGTCAGCTGGGAGCCATCGTGTTCCTGGCCGTCAATTCCTGTGCCATCCATATCAAAACCAGAAGTGCCAAAGAGCAAGATGTTAGTGCGGCCGTTTTTGTCAGTCTTAAGGTCTACATGGTTAGTCAGGGCCCCGATCAGTTCAAATAACCCAGAACGGCCGTTAGTTAATCTAGAGATTAAGGCATTGCCCCAAATTGCAAATGCGCCACCAAGCAACAGAACTATCACGCCGATAGTAATTAGCACGCGCTTGAGCTTTTTGTGCTTATTCTTGCCAACTTTTTTGCCTTTCAGGCCTTTGCCGCTTTTGAGCGGTGCATCTGTTAAATCACGCTTTTTTAGGCTATAATCAGGTTTTAATTCTTTTGAAGATAGGTCAAACTCTAGCGTAGAGACAGGCTTTAGAAAATCTTGGTTGGCTTTCAAACGAGCCTTTTCTTTTGTGACAGCATTTTGCGACAGACCTAGCCCTGCAGCAGAACCTTTTTGGGCGGCCCGTTTTCTGGCTGCAGCCAAAGCGGATCTTTGGGCAGCAGACTTTTGGGCGGCGCTAGATTGCATCCGGCGAACTTTTATGCCGCTACTACTAGAGTTGCCAAAACCAACCGCCCTCCCGGCTGGATTCACACTCCGTGTGCGCATACCATCAATTGTCCTCGCAGTTTTTTCAACCATTACCGTTTATTATACCACGAGCGGCATAAAATAACCAAATTCTGTTATAATATAAACAATGAGTATCAAATTGACCAAAAAGCAAGCTCTAGTCTATGATTATATCGCCGAATATGTCAAAAATAACGGCACCTCGCCCACATATAGGGAGATTTGTGCCGGCCTAGGGCTCTCCTCCGTCTCTGCTGTGGCCGAGCATATCGACAATCTCATTACCCTAGGAGCGTTAAAAAAATCTCCCAAATCCGCCCGCTCACTAGAAGTAGTAGATATTTCTTTCCCGGAGACCGTTGCGCTTTTTCGTCAAAAAATGGCCACCGCCACCGAGGAAGAACTAGAGACCCTCAGACGTGCCGCAGGCATTTTAGGAGTAGACCTATGACAGATTTTGATTATTTAGCCAAGGACGATGTTTATCTTGACTCCGCTTGTCAGTCGCTTCGCCCCCAGCCGGTAATAGATGTGCTCAACTCCTATTACACTGAGCATAATTCCTGCGGCGAGCGGGTAAAATATACCTGGGGTCGTACCACTGACCAAAAAGTGGAGGCTACCCGCCATAAAATCCTTAAATACCTCAAACTCAGCCCTCGCAAATACTTTGTCTCTTTTACTCTCAATACCACTTATGGTCTTAACTTGCTACTTAGCCAAATAGACGTTAAACAGGCTGGCATCAAGCATATCGTTACCTCCGATATTGAGCATAACTCGCCGTTTCTTGCTACCATTAGTTGCGCCAAGAAAAATCATCTCCCGCGCAAAGTAATTTCCAGAAATAAAGATGGATCATTGCCGCTTGATCAGATTCCAGAGCACTCGCTTGTAGTCGTCAACTGTAACTCTAACATCGATGGCCGGCTGCTGATTAATATCAAAGATGTGGTCAAAACAGTTCACAAGAAAAAAGGCTATATTATTATCGATGCCGCGCAGGGTCTGGCCCACACCGCGGAACTTTTACATAAGACCGAAGCCGATGCCATCTGTTTTTCCGCGCACAAAATGTACGCTGCCTCACTCGGCGGTATTATTATTCGTCGCGATTTTGCCAAATTGATTGACACGACCTTTATTGGTGGCGGCATGGTCGATGATGTTAATAAAGATACTTACCTCTTGTCAAAAGAAAACCCAGATCATGCCTATACCCAGTTTGAGGCTGGCCTCCAAGCCTGGGGCGAGATTATTGCGCTTGGCGCCGCTATCGATTGGCTAAACTCTCGTACCAAAGAGGACAAGGCCGCGCTAAAAGCCTACTCCGAGAGGTTGTTTAACTTTCTAAAGAGCAAGGAACATATTCATCTCATTAACGATACTCCTTCTACTACTATGTCGTTTTATATCGACAAAAAAGAAGTCGGCTTCGACAGCCACACCTTAGGCGCCGCCCTCGCCGACAAGGGGATCATGGCCCGCACCGGCTACTTCTGCGTTCACTATTATCTCGATCATGTTAAACACTACCCACCACTCATCCGTTTTTCCCTCGGCTACCACACTAGAGAGTCAGATATTGATAAAGTCATTGCAGCACTTGAAAAAATCTAGGAAAATTCTTAACAATGCCATATTTTTGCGTATAATAGCATTGCTGAATTATCCATATGTTACAATATATACATGGTTTGTATCGCAGCATTTATAATTCTACTATTACTCGGCGTTGCCGCCGCGTTGATTTCCATTTTTAATCGTGACTTCGGCCGCAAATATTTAGCAGTGCTTAAAAAATCTTTCCACTGCTTTGGCAAACGCGTCCGTCTTCAAAAATGCGATACTAATTTTTCCGAAGACGTCAAAACCACTTTGCTCAAAAAAGTTGTCATCAAAAAACCAAAACTAGTCAAACCGCTCTCATTGATAATCGAGATTTTTTCTGCCATCTTGGTAGTTATTACTGTTTGGTCCATCGCTGAGGCTCTAAAAGCCGGCCTCGCTCTCTGGGTTTTTGGTACCTGTAATGTTTCTCAGCCGAGCAACTGTGCTATCGGTGCGGAGTCTTGCAGCATCGACGAAAACAACCTCAACTGGTTTACCGAATGGGGCGAGATTTTTGCCAACATTCCAGATCGTCTCCGTAATTGGGATGCCAACTCTTACATTAATCGTGATAATGGCCTCACTGCAGCCTTCGTTGTCGGCAAAAACCCCGATTCTACAAATTCTATCAACTCCATCGAGATTATTGACCCAGGTTGCTCCGTGTGTTTGCAATCGTATAAAAATATCCTAAAAGACGATAATTTCACCAGCCATCACGCCACTGCCTTTGTCATCTATCCGATCACCAACCCTAGCGGCGAACAGCGGTTTAAAAATTCTGAGATCATCACCCGGTATATTTATGCAGCCAATGCTCAACAGCAAAAAGTCTATTCCGAATTCGTAAGCAACTCTGGCTCTACCAATAACCTCACGCTCGATCAGCAACGCGACATCCTCTATGGCTATGCTCAAAAAATCATCAACCGCATCTTTACAGAGTATAATTCCGACAGCGTGATTTATCAAAACGTCTTTAACGAGCAACTCTCTGGTGATCAAGCAGCTACCCTGCTCGATAGTTGGCTCATAGAATGGGGGATGACAGAAGATGAACTTTCTCAGGTCAAATCCGAACTTTATTCCGAGACCGTAGAACAAATTTTACGCAATAATTCAGACATCATTAACAACGAAATCCATCCTAAGGGTATCCCAACCATGATTTACGACGGTAAAAAACATCTCGGCCTCTATAAATAATCTTGCAAAACCATATTTATTATGGTAAAATTAAATTATGGCAACTACTAATCAAAATTTGCAAAAAAACGCCAAAATCACCCCTGTCAAGCGTCACAGGAAAGGTCGCATTGTTGCAATTTTGATTATTGTCTTAGCGGTTGGTATTGCCGGCACAGTGCTTGCGCTTAATCTAATTAATGCCAACAAGTCTTCTAACCAGGCAGAAGAGCCTCAGGCTACTTCTGTTGACCAGACTGATATGACCAGTGGCAAATCTTCGGAAGCCACCGCCGCTCTTGGCTCTTCTAATGAGGCTAGCAACAAGACCCCTTCTCAATACGAGGGCGATAACCCTAATAATTATAGCAACCTCACCGGCATCATCACCTTCACCGGTGTTTCCGAGGGACAGTTCGTGGTTAGCGTCGCGCTTGACCAATTTATCACTGGCAGCTGCCATTTTACTATTGAGGGTCCAGCCGGTTCGGTTATCAATACCGATATCGACATTTTTGCCGGCCCATCTTCTTCGTTTTGTTCATATAACGGCCCAGTTCCGGCCGATCACGGTATTTATAAGATTACCGTCACTCCTACTAGCGCAGATAAAACCGGTACTATCACCGGGGAGGTAGAACTATAATGGCCAAAAACTCGCCTAAGAACAACAAACAAACTCGCAAAAAACTTTCTCTGCGCTTCAGTATGCGCGAGCGCCTTTTTCTGATTTTTGCCTTTGTCTTTTCTGCTACACTTGGCTTTCTTGCCTACAAAAACCTCGCCGAGACTTCTGCTGTCCACGCCGCCTATGCTGGCTTCAACGCGGGCAATATCATTAGCGACGGCGTGATGGCCGATTATAATTCTATGAGCGAATCCGACATCTACAATTTCCTCAAGTCCAAAAACTCCTGTAACGACACCAACCTCTCTAAGGCCGATGGCTATTGGCATCTTAATTACCATGTCGAAAACGGCCATTTTGTCTGTATGGCTGACGAGCGTTTTGATGGTGAATCTGCTGCCCATATTATCTGGCAGGCCGCCCAAGATTACAAGATCAACCCTCGCGTCTTAATTGTCTTACTGCAAAAGGAGCAAGGCCTTGTCACCGATACCTGGCCAAACTTTAATTTGCAATATCGTTCTGCCACGGGTTATGGTTGTCCGGATACTGCTGCTTGTGACAGTCAGTACTATGGGTTTAAGAATCAAGTTAGAAACTCCGCCAGCTTTTATCGCTATATCTTAAACAACGGCTCGTCATATTACCCAGTGGGAAATCGTTCAGTCAAATTCAACCCGAGTGATAGCTGTGGTAGCTCGGTTGTTAATATCCAAAACCGCGCCACCTCCGCGCTCTATCAGTACACTCCATACCAGCCAAACAGCGCTGTGCTTAATGCCGGCCCAGGGGTGGTAGTCAACTGTGGCGCCTACGGTAATGTCAACTTCTACTATTATTATACTCAGTGGTTTGGTAGTACTCAGGGCAAAGAGCTGAGCGGTATTACTTTGCCAAACGAGACTTTCCAGCTCAAATCTACCTCTGGTCTTGCACTTAGCTTCGATGGCGAGGGTAATGGCGCCAATGCCAAAATCGTCTCGCCAAATTCTGGCGACACGCTTCAGCAGTTCAGAGTAATTCGCTCTGGCAAATACTATCGTTTCCAAAATGTCCGGACTGGGCGCTTTATCGATCTCGCCGGTGCAGGCACTAGCGACGATACCAACATCCATCTCTGGGACAGCAACGACACTTGTGCTCAAAAATGGCTGATTCAGAACAATGGATCTGGCTATCGCCTGATTTCCGCCTGCGCTAGCGAGGCCTATACCAAATCTATTGATATTGCTGCCGGTGCTGTCGGCAGCGAGGGCGCCAACGTCCACCTCTGGACCGATAACAATACTAATGCCCAAAAATGGATGCTAAGTAGTCTTTCTGCCGGCGCGATCTCTACCGGTACTTATTCCGTAAAATCCACTAGCGGCAAAGCCCTTACCTCGTCAAGCGAGTCACCAAAGAGCGGTACCAGCATGACGATTTGGGAGAACACTACTTCCTCTACCAACCGCGTCAAAATCACTCGTCTGACCGACGGCTTTTATCGCCTCCAAAACGACAAGACTGGCTATAGCATCGATGTTAGCGCCGGCAGCACTAGTGACGGTGCCACTGTCCAGCTCTGGTCTAACAACGATTCCTGCGCCCAAAAATGGATTGCCGAAAAATCTGGCAATAATTACACTTTCAAAAACTCTTGCTCCGGCAAAGCTCTTGATATTAGCGATGGCGCCACCGGCACTAATAATGCCAAAGTCCAGATCTGGTCTAGCAACAACACCAATGCCCAAAAATGGACTCTCTCTTCGCCAAACTCTTCCCAGCCTGTTGCCAACGGCACTTATTCGCTAAACTCCGCTCTCGGTAACGGCACGCGTCTTGATATTTATGGTGGTATTGCCGCGAACGGTACCAACGTTCAGCTTTGGAGCCGCAACGGTACTAACTCCCAGAAATTCACTCTTGCCTATGATTCTGGCACTGGCTATTATAAGATACACAATACTGCTACTAATCGCGATATTGATGCCTCTAGCGGTGGCGCACAGGGAGCAAACCTCCAGATTTACAGCGTCAATAGCGGCTGCGCCCAATACTGGATCCTTATCCCAGCAGGTAACGGCCAGTACTATATTGCTTCCTCATGTACCCGCAACGCAATCGACGTAAATAATAGCGGAACGCAATCCGGGACTAATATCCTTGTTTGGTCGCTTCATGGCGGTGCCAACCAACGCTGGTCTTTAGACTCTAATACTGGCATCGCCAAGGGCCCAATTGATGATGGCAATTATATAATTACCTCAGGCCTCAGCTCGAAACTCTCACTTGATGTTAATGGCAACCGTGCTATTAACGGTACTAACGTCCAAATATGGAGCCAAAATAATACTGGCGCTCAAAAATTTAAATTTACTAATGATCCTGCTACTGGCAACTATACTATTTATAACGCTAGCACCGGCCGCAGCCTCGACGTCGCCTGGGGGAATATCAAAAGCGGTACTAACGTCCAAATTTGGGGTAATAACTCTACTTGTGCCCAAAAATGGAAACTCACCTCTCTTGGCAATAATTATTACCGTATTGCTTCTGCCTGTAACAACAACTTCTCACTTGATGTCACCGGTGGTAGCGCTCATTCAGGTACTAATGTCCAGATTTGGTCGAATAATAATACTAACGCCCAGAAGTGGCTACTTACTAAGATTTAGAGGAGTTATATGGACAAAATTGCTGTTCTCATACCGTGCTATAACGAAGAAAAAACCATCAAGGGCGTAATTACTGAGTTCCAAAAATCTCTTCCAGATGCTACTATTTATGTTTATGATAATAATTCTACCGACGATACAGTTGCCATTGCCAAAGCTGCCAAGACCATCGTTCGCTCTGAGCCGATGCAAGGGAAAGGCAACGTCGTCCGCCGAATGTTTAGAGATATCGATGCCGAGTGCTATATTCTAGTAGATGGCGATCTCACCTATTCTGCTAAAGATGCCGTCGAAATGACAGACTTAGTATTAAACCACAATATCGATATGGTGGTGGGTGACCGCCTATCTAGCACTTATTATCAAGAAAATAAGCGTCCATTCCACAATTCTGGCAACAGCTTAGTCAGGTTCTTTGTCAATAAGATTTTCAAAGTTAACATCAAAGACATTATGACTGGCTACCGTGCGATGAGCTACGAGTTTGTCAAAACATTCCCAGTTTTGACCGGCGGCTTTGAGATCGAGACAGAGATGAGCATCCATGCAGCCTTCCGCCGCATGAGTCTAAAAAACGTCACCATTTCTTATAAAGACCGCCCCGAGGGCAGTGAAAGCAAGCTCAGCACTTTTTCCGATGGTATCAAGGTCCTAAAGACTATCCTTTCGCTGTTTGTAGCCTATCGACCAATGATTTTCTTTGGCATTATCGCAACCATCTTGATGGTTATCAGCCTCGCTTTGCTTATCCCAATTCTAATCACTTTCGTAGACACCGGTTTAGTCCCGCGCTTCCCAACCCTGGTCGTTAGTTGCTTTATCCTGCTTATCGCTCTGCTTTCTTTCACTGCCGGGATTATCCTCAAATACGCACTAGTAAGAGACGCTAGGGAATTCGAGTATAAGTTAACCGCAATGGCGACCAACAAGAGGCTATTATGCAAAAAATAAAGCAATTTTTTAGTAATCCCATATTTTGGTGCTTTGGCGTCATTGGCGGTTTGATGCTAACTCTTACAAAAGCGGTTTTTCCTGTGCTGCTACGTGAGACTAATGGATCGCGTGACTACAGCTACAGCCTTTTCAACATCGAAAACTTAATCATTTTCACTATTTTCACACTGTTGTTTTATATTGCCATCGGCTTTATCCACAAAGGAATCAGTAAAATAAAACTTTTTGCCACGAAAAAGAACCGGCTCCAGGCCAGAAAAGTTTTTCTTGCCACCTTTTGTATCAGCCTAATGGTTTTCTTAATTGCATTCTTAGTTTACCACCCCGGTCTTGGGATGAATGACACCCACAGTGCTCTAAAAAGATTTGTTGTCGATAATCAACAGCCACCTATATTTCAAGCACTAGTGTACGGGGTTTTTCATCTTATCAAGGGGATCACGGGCTCGGGAAATGCTGGCTATGCGACCCTTTCTGTTCTACAGTTTCTTGCGGCCTCAGGCATAATAGCCTACTTTATCTCCTGGCTTTACTCACACAAAATAGTCAACTGGATTTTAGTCCTTGCGGGTATTCTTCTAATTGGTTCTCCGTTAATCTCCGACTATACTGTAACAGTGCTGAAAGACACCTGGTTTGCCTACGCTTTTCTTCTGTTACTTCCCAATTTATTCGATTTTGTTTTTTGCAAAAAACCAACCATCACCAATAAAATACTTTTGATAGTTAGCCTCTTAGGGATTTGGGTTAGCCGTACTAATGGCCCGATGATCGTGATTATTCTTAGCGCTAGTTTACTTATTATGTTTTTCAAGGATAAAACAAAACGCATTCTACTTATTGTTTCCACCGGCGCTTTTCTCCTTACAGGATTTTGTGTCAACCAAGCAGTTTCAAGCAGGATAACACAGGATTCCTCTTTCCGGGAAAGCGTTTCTATACCGCTAGCTCAAATTGGTGCGGTAGTTGAGTCCAAAGGCAATTTATCTGAAGAAGACCGTGCTTTCATTGAAAAGATTCTACCAATAGAAAAATGGGATAGTAACTATAGATTTTCTTTTGTAGATCTAACAAAATTTGACGAAGATTTCGACAACATATATCTTCAGGATCACAAACAAGAGTTTATAAAGACCTGGCTCTCCATTGTTTCTAAAAATCCGAGTGTCAGTATGCGAACATACCTGTTCCAGACATATGGACTCTGGAACCTAGCATATTGGGATACAAACGACATGATTATGAACCAGTCACTTTTCCAAAGTGTGTTGAATAACATAGCAAAAGATGACTACAAAAGTGAATGGAACGAATGGCTAAAGACGGCTGAATTGTCTAACCAACCTTTACTCTCACCCGAGCTTAGCGAGACCCTTGACGATTATTATCAAACAACTTCCACCACTAACATGTATTTAAATGCCGGTATTATAATTTTGATTTGCCTTGGCTGTGTTGCTATTATTATAGTTTCTAAAAAATATATTTACCTCATTCTATTTTTACCAATCTTTTTGACATGGGGCAGTATGATGATAGCGACTCCGGCCAGTATGATCTATCGGTACAATTTCTATCTTTTATTAGCATTACCGTTTATTATTATTACAACCATAAATGCCTCTCAATCACGAAAACAACAACGTGCTATTTCTCGCTAGCGCATGAGTTTCCGTCTCAACCCGCCAAAAATGTATGCTAGCCGTAGTGCTGCCGAACCACGATCTTCCATAATAATTTGGATCATCATTTTATCCTCAGCGCGTAACAGGGGATTAGAAAAAACTGTCTTGTCTGCCGGCTCAAAAATCTTTCTGAGTAGGTTATAATATTTCTCGCGATACTTCTTTTGGATTCTAAAGAAGAAGTTAGAATTAGTCCAAATAGCCTGGGCAAAGAAACCGTCTTTTAATGCCTCAAATTTGCCAGACTTCTGTAGAATCTCTAACGCTAACAGGGTATTTTTAGCCATCAATAGAGACTTTTCGCCATTAGCCGAGGTAGAATGTACCTGGTCTGGCTCGTTTCGCCAGTGGAGCAAAGGTTCTTTGACCACGCAAACTTTCTCTACCCTTGTCATCAACTCCATCATAAATGGCAGATCTTGATAGCTCGCGCCAGCAGATTCTGGAATTTTAATTTTTTTCACAAAACTACTCTTATAAAGCGCTGCCCAAACCGAAGAATGTATTGCTATAATTTGCGGCCAATCACTTGGAGAAAAACACTCCTCTGGTGCTTTTTCTAAATCTGCTCCACCAGGGTTTGTAAATATTTTATCAGCTACAGCCTGGGTAGAATCGTATTTATAAAACATACACTTCACTATGTCTGCATCATACTTTGTCGCCTTTCTGTATAATTTTTCATACATTTTAGGCTCTATAAAATCATCAGACTCTACAATACCGATATATTCGCCCTGAGCTTTCTCAATTCCTAGATTAACCGTGGCGCTATAACCTCGATTTTTTTGGTGAACAGCTACAATACGACCATCTTTTTTTGCATATTCATCAATAATTGCAGGGCTACTATCCGTAGAGCCATCGTCAACCAAAATAATTTCGATATCCGTTAATTTCTGCGCCAGTACACTCTCAATGCACTGCCGCAAATATCTCTCAACATTATAAACAGGGATTACTACCGAAACTTTTTTCTTCATCTATGGTATAATTATAACATATGTCTACTATCAAAATTGCAGTGGCTTGCCACAAGCCGTCCATACTACCACAGAATAAACTTTTCTTGCCCGTGCAAGTTGGCTCCGAGCTTGCCAAAACCAAGCTAGATATGGAGCACGATAATACAGGAGATAATATCTCCGCCAAAAATCCAGAATACTGTGAGCTAACCGCCCAGTACTGGCTCTGGAAAAACGTCAAAGCAGATTATTATGGCCTGTGCCACTATCGCCGTTTTTTGGCGTTCAAAGATCCTGGTGTAAAACGCAGCTTGCGCAACCAGATTATAGCTACTATTCCAGACCAATACAATTTTGATCGCTTTGGTTTAGAGGACGAGGCTTTGATGCGCCGCGAGATTGAGTCTGCCGACCTCGTGATTGGTGAAAAACAATATGTCCCTCAGCTTTACACCCCACGGGGTATTCAGTTCACCGCCTACGAGCACTGGGCCAAGCACGACCGCGCCCTTATTATGAAGAACGATCTCGACAAAATGTTAAAGATTCTCAGCCAAGTTTCCCCTAAGATTGGTCGGGCTGCTCGCGAATATCTAGACACCAAAGAATTCCTTGGCTTTAACTGTTTTGTTGCCAAAAAAGAGCTTTTCGACGAGCTATGCGAAATCGAGTTCGAGACACTCTCTCGTCTAGAAAAAGAAGTAGACCTCACTAATTATCATCAGCAGCTCACTCGCATCTATGGTTTTATGGCCGAGATTATCAGTAGCTCTTATTTCTACTACGTTGAACATTCTGGCAAATATCGTGTTAAACACGTGCCGCTAGTATACTTTGATTACACCGACCCACTTGGTCTAGAACCAAAGAAAGATTATATCCCAATCCTGTTTAATCAGGCCGACAATAATCCTGCACTCTTTGCTCCTATTTGGCAATCTTTTTTGGACCACGCCAATCCCAAAACAAAATACCAAGTTTTCTTAGCAGCCGAACTTACGCCAGACCTCAAATCTACTTTCTTCGCAATGAATATACAAAAAAATATCGAGTTAAACTTTGTGGATGCCAAGATGGTTCGTGACATGATTGACGAGCGCTGTTCCGAAAAAATGTCCGAAATTATTGAGAAAACTAAATTAAAACATCCATTCGACAAGACCCCAACCGTTCCAGTTTTGCCGTATTTACCATACTTGTTTGAAAAATTCGATAGCATGGTTGTATTTGACGAGAACATTATCATTAATGATTCAGCAGATATACTATGGCAAAAATATGCCAAAACAGATGCTATGGTGGCCGCCGCTAAGAACTGTTATGTCATCTCTCGCGTCAACGATATTTATCCAGAGACTTTAGAACAGCATCTTAGCCATCAAGTTAAAAATCCACTGGAGTTTTTTGGCATCGCTGCTTTCGTCTTCAACATGAAAAAATATCGTGACCGTTATGATGCAAAAGATGCCACCAAGGCTTATTTCTGGAAAGAATCTAGCGAGAAGCTCCGCCACAAAGAGGAAATCATGAATGTTCTATGCGACGGAGATGTCGAGTGGCTCGATCAGCGCTGGAATGTCTGGTATGCCAGTAATGCGCTATTAGAACGCCAACTTCCGTACATGCCACTTTCTGACTATCAGAATCTCCAAAAAGCTCAAAAAGACCCAGCAGTAATTTGCTATATGGATGACGACCCATTTGGTTTTGAGTTTAGCAAAACCTATGCCGATTTTTGGCAGTATGCTAGGCGCACACCACTATATGAGAACATCCAAACCTTCCAAATGAAATTTACCGTCAAGAATCAAAATCCAAAAACGCCGGTTGTAGCCAAACTTTTCCCAGTCGATGGACGCGCCAGAGGCAAGATGACCAAGATTCTGCCGCCGGGCAGTCGCCGCAACGAGGCCGCTAAAAAAGTGCTTGGTAAGTTAGGACTTAGATAATGACCGAAAAACTTAGTAAAAAATCTGATAGCACAAATTCGAAAAACGCTAGTGACGGCTCTAAAACCTCCGTCAAAAAAGCCCCTCGCGTTACCGTCCTCGTCCCAGTCTACAATACTGAAAAATACCTTACTCAGTGCATGCAGAGCCTCTGCAATCAGATTTTAGACGACATGGAGATTCTCTGTCTTAACGATGGTTCTACCGATGGCTCACTCGATATTCTAGAGAACTTCGCCAAAAAAGATCACCGCATCCGCATCATCAACAAAGAAAATACCGGCTACGGCGACACCATGAACCTCGGCATCAAAGAAGCCAAGGGCGAGTATCTCGGCATCGTCGAGTCTGATGATTTTGTCGACCCAGATATGTTTATAGAACTATATTCTTTGGCCAAAAAACATGACGCCGACATTGTTCGTTGCAACTACTGTGAGTTCAGAAACGGGGAAGACATTATTCACGAGGCTGTCCTGCCAGAGGAAAGCGGCTTCATCATCGACCCGACAGAAAATGTCCGTATTTTGTATCAAGCACCAGCGATTTGGGCCGGTATCTATCGACGCGAATTCCTAATCAAAGAAAAACTATTTTTCCTTCCAACGCCTGGCGCTTCCTACCAAGATGCTAGCTTTAATTTTAAGACTCTGACATCTGATGCCAAGATTGTCTTTACCGCCAAACCTTATCTTCACTATCGCCGCGACAACGAATCTTCCTCAGTCAAAAGTGATCAAAAAGTTTTCTGCATCAATGATGAATTTGCCGAGGCCGAGCGCTATCTCAAAGAAAAAGGTAAGTGGCAAACGTTTGGCTATATTTTCGAAGCCGCAAAATTTGCTAGCTATCATTGGAATTTACTGCGCCTGCCAAAAGACAAACTAGAGCCATTTTTGCTCCGGATGCGCGCTGAATTTCACGATGCCGATGCTCGCGGAATGTTAAAGCGCGGTTATTTCCCCAAAAATCACTGGCGAGCTCTCCGTGTACTGCTAGACGTCTCGCCTAAAGCATTCTTACTTATTTTCAACACCTACCAGAAAAAGAAAAAGAAACATCTTTAGGTTATTATAGGTAATCTTTTAGCCTGTAAAAAATCGTACAACTCAGCAAAAATTAAGCAACCAAAATTAAGGCAAAATATATTTTCCAACCTTAGGAATTTTCCGAATCAAAAATGTTATAATAACACACACTGGCACAGTAAACACAAACGCCAGGATAACATATAGAAGTCTGTCGGGGTCAAGACCAGAAAACTTGATAAACTCACTTATCACAAAACTATGCAACAGATATATTGCAAAAGTATATTTTTGTAAGAACAAAACAGGGCGTTTGATAGCAGAAACCAATTTCTTAGAATTAGCCAGTTGTTTGAAGAAGATAAAGATACCTACCGAGTATAGCATACAAGGAAGATTCAAATATTCTTTAAAAAGCATATCAACATGGCCGACACGTCTAGATAATATATACGTACCAACGATATGCACAAGCAAGCCAATGATAGCCAACGCATAAATAATCAGGCGCTGTTTTTTCACCAGCTTGCAATTATGTAGCAAATAACCAATCACCGAATACAAAATGTAGCCACTCATAAAGTTTACGGCATAAGGCCATTCAAAAGTAGTATGAAGGAAACGGTTGCAAAGCGCTATCAAAAATGGAACAACAATATTCAAAATCAGACCGACCACAGCGATATATTGCATCACTTTCATCTTTTTCTTTTCCTCGATAGAAGCCATCAACGGAATCGCAAGATAAATACAAATCAGCGGTGGGAAAAACCAAAATATTCCTACATAACTTCCAGAAACCAAGGCGTTAAACATTTTACTAAGATTCAAATCCCAGCCATTGCCCTGAATTACGCTATAATAAAAAACTCCAAAGATGGACCAAACTACAAACGGTATTATTATCTTAGTAAAACGACGCTTAAAGAAAGTCTTGGTATCGTAGCGTTTTTGATAATCAAAAAGAGTCGCGCCAGTTAGCATAAAAAAGATTGGTACAGCAAAATAGAAAACGCACTCAATAACATTGTTAACGGCCCAGTTACGGCCTTCACGATAATGCCAAAAAGCGCCGTTAGCATGAAGCATTACAACGGATAAGGCAGAAATTACATTCAGAAGAGAAATATAAAAAAATGACGTTCTGGTTTTTTCATCGTTCGTTTACTCGGCATATCTATATTGTACCACATGTTTTTATATTAGTTTTATTTATTCGCCAAACAGGAAACTATATTAGCAGCAACGCAAGTTTTTTGATATAATAAAAATATGAATAGCAGAAAATCAATTCCGGCGATTTCTGTAATTATACCTGTTTATAATGGTGAGAATTATCTAAAAAGAACGTTAGACTGCCTAAAAACCCAGACTTTTTCTGATTTTGAGTTAATATTTGTAGACGATGGCTCCACAGATCGTACCAACCTCGTCTTAAAAACTTTTCAAAATCATGCAAAAATCCCAACTACGGTTCTGACGCAAAAAAATAAAGGTCCAGGGGCCGCTAGAAATGCTGGTCTTAGTCATGCACGAGGCAATTATCTTGCGCTACTTGATGCAGACGACATTTATGAGCCAGAGCTGCTAGAAAAATTGTACAAAAGAGCGGCGTCCACCAAAGCTGACGTAACAGTCTGTCGGGCAAATGAGTTTTGGCCAGACTTAGACCGTACCGTAGAAACACCTTGGACCATCAACGAACATTTATTGCCAAAAAATAATCAAAGTAGTGATTCAAACAAAGAGACTGTCGAAACTTTTTCGAGCGCCGATATTCCAGAAAATTTCTTTGAAGTTTTCGTTGGCTGGACTTGGGACAAACTATTTAGGGCCGATTATATAAAAGAAACCGGGCTCAAATTCCAAGAATTAAGAACATCCGATGATGCCTTTTTCTGTTTCATGGCACTAATTCATGCCCAAAAAATCACCATCATTGATGACGTTTTGGTGCACCATACCAAATATTTACCGGCAGAACAGGATGTCACCGCGGCCACACGATCGGTCTCTAATTCCCGAGAGTCTAACTGGGACAATTTTTACGAAGCTCTCATTGCAATGAAAGGTCAGATGCAAAAGTGGGGAATATATAATCGTTTTAAAAGAGATTATGTTAACTATTTTCTTAATTTTTCTCTGTGGCATTTAACAACATTAACCGGACCGGCCTACTTTAAACTATTTGATAAATTAAAAAATTCATGGCTGAGTGAGGTGCTAGGCAAAAACCACAAACCTGACTTCTTCTATAATGATTACTATTATAACCTTTATTCTCATATGCTAAAAATGAGCGCCGAAGAATTTCTATTCTTTATTAAGCAGCAAGAATCACAAAAAGTTAGCGATTTAGAATGGCACAATCAAAATCTCCAACGCGATCTTGGAGTAGAGCAAAATAGAATACACAATTTGGAAGATGATAAAAATAATCTTTTAGTTCGCATCCGTGAATTAGAAAAAGAAATCACTGACATCAAAAATTCAACTGCCTGGAAGGTTGGGCGCGCAGCAACTATTGTCCCCCGCAGAATTAAGGAGACGGTAAAAACAAGAAAAAAATAGAGTGGCACTTCGCTGATAATCTAAAATATGCTATTATATATAATATGAACTACGATTATATTATTGTCGGCGCAGGTATCTTTGGCGCCGTCGTCGCAAGACAATTAGCAGACCAAGATAAAAAAATCTTAATCATCGACCGCCGTGATCACCTGGCCGGTAACATCTACAGCTATACGGACAAAGAGACCGGCATCGAGATTCATAAATACGGTTCGCATATTTTCCACACCGAGTTAGACGAGGTTTGGGATTACATTACCCAGTACGGCGAGTTTAACGATTATGTCCATACTGTCGACACCCGCCACGAGGGCAAACTCTACCCAATGCCAATTAATCTCGATACCATCAACCTGCTATATGGCACCAACATGGATGCTGAGGAAGCCGAAAAGTTCGTTGCCGCAGAGGCCGCCAAGACCGGCATTACTAATCCACAGAATTTCGAAGAAAAGGGCCTCTCCCTTGTTGGCGAAAAACTCTACACTGCTTTTCTTAAGAATTACACCGAAAAACAATGGCACTGTCCCGCTACAGAGATTTCTGCCGCGATTTTGTCCCGCATTCCAGTCCGCTTTTCTCATGACAACCGCTACTTCATTACCGCCAAACACCAGGGTATTCCAAAAGAGGGATATACTAAGATTGTTGAAAATCTTCTCGATTCGCCAAATATTGAGACTCGTCTCGGCACTAGTTTCAAACACATTGAATCCAATATCCCGGCAGAAGCTAAGATTATCTATTGTGGCCAGGTAGACGAGCTTCTAGATTATGAGCTTGGCGTCTTGCCGTATCGCAGCCTTCGCTTTGAAGAAGAGCGCACTACCGATTCTCTCGGTCAAGCCGTAATTAATGAGGCCGACGCTGATGTGCCGTATACCCGTTCCCATGATTATAAATATTATCAGATTCACCAGCCAGAGGTAGTTGGCGGTGAGACGTCGATTATTTGCCACGAGTACCCGGCCGATTTCGAAAAGGGTGGCGAGGCGTACTACCCAGTTAATAACGACGATTCCGAGCATCTTTACCAACAGTACGTAGAGTTAGCTAAAGAAAAATATCCAAACCTCATCCTTGGTGGCCGCCTCGGTGCTTATCGCTACTGGGATATGGATCTGGCGATCAAGAACGCTTTGGAACTGGCGAAGAAATTAAACTAGGGCAAAAAAAGACTAGGACAAAAAATAAGCGGCCAAAACCCGCTTATTTTTGTTTAATCCCAAAGCTTATGATACTCTTTAGTAACCTTAGAAGGCTTGCCTTCACACTTGATTTTGCCTTTTTCAATCAAAATCGCTCGATCGCAAAAACGCTCGACATTATCCATATCGTGCGTCACTAAGATTACGGTCTGGTTACCGTGCAAGCTCTTAAAATAATCGTTACATTTGTCTTGGAAAGCAGCATCGCCGACGGCTAGTACTTCGTCTAGGATCAAAATATCTCCGCGCGCCCGAATTGCGATCGAAAACGCCAAACGCACCTGCATCCCAGAAGAATAGTTTTTTAGTTTTTGGTCCATAAAATCTTCTAGCTCGGCAAATTTTACAATGTCATCAAACATGGCTTTCATCTCTTTATTAGAAAAACCAAGCAGAGCCCCGTTCAGGTAAACATTTTCACGACCAGTTAGCTCAGGATTGAACCCAACTCCTAGCTCAATAAACGGCACTAGTGTCCCATTGACCCGTACCGAACCACTATCTGGCGTATATATTTCTGATAAAACCTTTAGTAGCGTAGACTTACCAGAGCCATTGCGCCCGACGATTCCAAGAAACTCCCCATGTTTTACATCAAACGATATTCCGCGCAGCACCTCTTGTTTTTTGAAACCTTTCACGCCCTTCAACCGATTGAAAATAGCTTGCTTTAAGCCCCAAGCTCGTTCAGTCGGCAGCTTGAATGATTTATACAAATCTTTTACCGAGATAGCGATCTCAGAGGCTAAAGCCTCTTTGTGTGCGGAATCCCGCATTTTTTTCAAATATTTTTCACTCCATCTCATCTAAGATCTTCTCCTAACAATTTATCACTCATTGGCATTTATACTTCCTCCGCAAAAATGTCAATCTGGTTATTCTTGCCTTGTACAACTATTTGCAGCGAACAAATGACGAGTTCCTTACTCTGCAGCTGAGCATTCAAAAAGAAGAAGCTGATACAACTTACTATAAAGCATTACAGGAACAATATGAAAATCAAAGGATTCTGGTACATGACATCAAAAAACACCTAAGTACCATTGGTGCAATTGCAGAGCAACATGGAGCTATTGAAATAGAAAGATACGTTTCATCTATTCATACAGCATTAATGCCCTCCACACAAGCCAAACTCT
>JAZUOZ010000010.1:0-12188 GCA_045604925.1 Candidatus Nanosyncoccus sp.
CGCTGCCTAGCAGAGATAATCTAGTCCGTTTCAAATTCTCAGATCAACAAAAAGGGAAGCAGCTTTTCTTTTTCACCCACACCATCTACCAACTACTCACTGACTCCACTGGACCAAACCTTGTGCTGAGCGGCTACCGCAGTAGTACCAGTATGTACCACCAAGGTACGCGCTGCCACTACTGGTCTAGTACTGCCTACTCTTCTGCTACCTACGCTTACCTTCTGAGCCTGTATAATAGCGGAGCAGTCTACCCTGCGAACGTCAACGACAAGTACTACGGATTCTCTCTCCGCTGCCTAGCAGAGGTAGCAAAATCGGGTGGCAATCTGTTTATTTTTCGGTCTGTCTACCAGATTTAAGAACAAAAAACGTATATTCCGCGAAGCGGTATGACGTTTTTTGTTCTTAAGTCCCTGATCCGAAAAATAAATAGGAGCCAGGCCCTGATTTTGCTTCACGCCAATCATCTGTGCTATAATAAAACCATAACCAATTTTAGGAAACATTATGAACGACTCTGCAAAAATAGCAAAAGCAAAATCTAAAAAAACCAAATCTGCCTCTGACCTTTATAGAGGTACTAACCGCCGCCTTACCATTATGGTAGTTTTGATGTCTATCTGGACAGTGTTTTTGATCGCCGGCTCTATTGCGGTGATTGTTTTCGCGTTCCAGGCCTACAATGCCGCCACCGAGCTCAAAACCCAGCTCAAGGATAAATCTTCTACTCTGTACCAGGTGATTAAAGAAGACGTCAGCGGCCAGCTACAAAAAGAGCTAGAGACTGTGATGAACAGTAGCACTAGCTCTATGACTGAGGCGCTTAAGAATAGCCAGCAGAATACTACTCTGACGAACTATCAGAATCTTCTGAAATAGTTTCTTCTGAAGCGGTCTCTTCTTCTGCTGTTTCTTCTAGCGCAGAAAGCAGAGAATCTTCAACGTTCTTCTTTTTCTTCTTTTCTGGTGCCTTAGCCAGCTCAATATCTAGCTCGTAACCAGTAAGCTTAGAAGCCAAACGTACATTCTGTCCCTGTTTGCCAATCGCAATAGATTGTTGATCTTCGGTAACAAAGACTTTGGCTTTTTTGCCATCGACTTCGACTTTCATAATCTCGGCAGGGGAGAGCGCCTCGCGCACAAACTCTGAGATGTTATCACTCCAATTGACGATGTCGATTTTTTCACGATCGCCAATTTCGTTCATTACGGCCTGCACGCGTACGCCACGGCCACCAACAAAGGCCCCGACTGGATCTACCCCTGGCGTGTCGGAGTAAACAGCAATTTTAGTGCGCTTACCAGCCTCACGGGCGATGGCTTTGATTTGTACGCTGCCAGTCTCGATCTCTGGGACTTCTTGACGGAAAAGATATTCGATGAACTCGGCCGAGCCGCGAGTTAGAATCAGTTGTGCGCCGCGCTCGCTACGCTCAATCTCTTTAATCAAAACCTTAATACGAGAACCAGTGGTGTAATATTCGCCGTCAATCTGCTCAGACTTTGGCATAATACCGCTAGCCCGGCCAATCTCTAGGCGCACTAGACGTGGCTCTACGCGGGTGATCATACCGGTGACTACTTCGCCGATTTTGTCTTCGAAGCTAGCGAGGACGGCATCGCGTTCGGCCTCACGCAGGCGCTGGACGATCACTTGTTTAGCGGTCTGAGAAGCTACGCGGCCAAAATCAGTGACTTTGTGCGCTTCTTCGACAATATCGCCAATTTCTTTACCTTTGGCCTCGCTCTGTGGGATCTCGGTGGCCGGATTGTAAGCTAGGCCATCTTCGATCACTTCGCGAGCGACATAGACAGTGGCGTCGCCATTTTTCATGTTGATCTCAGCCCGAACATTCATATCTTTATCTCCGTTATCACGCCGCCAAGCCGCTGCAATCGCGGTCTCGATCACGTCGATTACGGTATCTTCTGGCAGATCTTTTTCTTCTGCGATTACCTTCACCATCGCAGTCATCTGCTTTAGATCTAGTCCTTCCATTTTTATTCCTTTCTATTTAATAATAAACAATTTGAGTCTAAAACGTCCGGCCTTTTCAGGTCGGACAATTAGGATACTTCTATTATAACAAACTGATTTTAATTTTGCAAGATTTTCGAGATCCGCGCACGAATGCTTTTGCCATCTGGCGACCCCGCCAAAGTATCAAGCGACACCCGCAGTAGGCCCAGTGCAGTGATGAAAGAGTGATCTAACTCGATATCGGTAGAGTTGATGATACCAGGGATATCTTCGGAATCAACTAGATGTACCACCGGGCGCCTAGTAAACGGCAGGTCTATGTACCAATCAGAGGTAGCAAGCTCCTCCTGCAGTTGGATCAAACCTGCACCGCCGCCACAAAGCAAGATCTTCTGCGGCAACACCTCTAGCAGGTTAAACTCGCCCAGCGCCAACTGTACCCCAGAAACCCAAACCGCAAGGTTTTTAGCGATAGAATCTTCTAGCTTCTCGCGAGCAGGGGCCGGTAGCTCCGGCGAATCAGGGTTCAGCTTAAAATACTCTGCCGTATCATAATCTACGCCTATCGACTCGGCAATCTGATGGGTAAAACTACGACCGCCGATGCCAAACATCTTCGTGCCATCAACCCCGCCGTCATCAACCACGGCAATATCAGTAGTGCCGCCACCGATGTCCATTACGATGGCCGAAAGATTACTATCTGGATCATCGCCCAGACAGGCGCGACAAACCGCAAAAGGCTCTACCGCCACCGAGAGTAGATCAAGACTCAGCTCGGCGCAGACCTTTTCAATAGCGGAAATATGCACCAACGGCGCAAAAGCCGTATAAAACTGGATCATCAAATCGGACCCTTTAAACCCGATCGGATTGCTAACCTTATAGCCATCAATCGTCAGACTAACAATAGCAGAATTAATCAGCCGCACCTCTATATCAGGATTATCCGTCTCGATAGCGACCTCTTTTCGTGCAAGCTCACCGGCCTTGTCCTGGACGCGCTTGATAATCAGCGACATCTCTTGCTCAGAAAGCGGACGATTACCATTCTTGCGACGATAATGAACAGAAGTGGTATTGCCTTTAATCAGCTCGCCAGCAATGCCAACAGAGACCAATTTACAAGTCACGCCAGCTTGCTTTTCGGCATCCGAAAGAGCCCTCTCACAAGTAGCAACTACCGCACCGATGTCGGCAATCGCACCGGCATGCATGTTCGACGGATCTTGATGCGCCCGCCCCACACCGATAATCTCTAGCGTGTTATCCTTCAGCTGGCGAGCAATCACCGCTTTAACAAATTCGGTACCAATATCGAGCGACAAAATCACATCGTCTGGCGGCGGAGTCTGGTGAATCGGCGGTTTTTTGCCCTTAATAATACTCATGGTTTAATTATAACATACTCGCCAGTCTTTAGTCCATCTAGCGCGAATTTTCCAAACTGCACGCGGTGCAATTTCACCACCTCATATCCCAGCGCCGCAAAAGTACGCCGTATCTGCCGATTCCGCCCCTCGCTCATCGTCACGCGCCAGGTACGATTATAAAGCGGGTCTTTCTCGTCTTCAATCATCCGCGCCAGCCCCAGCTTTGATTTTCCATCCGCAAGCTCCACTCCAAAATCTGCAATCATCTGCCGATGCAGCGGCTCCAAATCGTGATCTAGCTCCACCTCATAAACTTTTTCCTTGACAAACTTCGGATGCGTCATCGAGAACGCAAAATCACCATCATTAGTCAAAAGAATCAAACCAGAAGAATCTTTGTCCAGCCGCCCCACAGTCTTGAGTTTTTGGTATTCCTTAGGCAATAGCTCATAGATGGTCTGCGCGCCGCCCTGGCTTTTGCGCGAGCAAACATAGCCCACTGGTTTGTTCATCGCGATATAAGAATATCCCACGTCAAATGGGATTATAATACCATTATACCATACTTTGTCATTTTTGTCAATACGATCGCCAAGAGTGGCAATTTTTACCCCTGTTTTATCGCCGCCAGAATCGCGGCCAAAAGCAAAATCAACTTTGATTTTGCCATCGCTAATCAAATTATCCGCCTGCCGTCGAGAAACACCCAGCCGCTCCGCCAAAAACTTATTTAACCGAATCATGCCACACCTGGCTGCATCGGCTGACCTGGACTTTGAACCGGAGTCTCTTGAACCGGAGCCTCTACAGGAGATGGGTTCGAGGAAGGAGGAGTAGCGGAAGGAGCGGTACTTTCCGTACCGCGACTGAGCAACGCATCTTCTGACGAAGGAGCCGCTCCTGTAGTGGCTCCGCCATTACTAGCCCGATCCCCTAGTACATCGTGCACGGCGTTGATCACGTCCTCAATCCCTACCTGCGACTTCACCAAATACCGATCTGCCCCCAAACTCTCACCCCGCTGCCGCTGATCTTCCGAAGAGAGCGCTGTCATCATAATCACTTTAATATCCTTTGTTTCAGGAGTAGAACGCAAGATATCTAACATATCAAACCCAGAAATCTTTGGCATCATCACGTCCGAAACAATCAAATCAGGTTTTTGCTGCACCGCCATCGCCAAAGCTTCTTCGCCGTCACCAGCAGAAACGACCTCATAACCCTCGGCTACTAATCTGATACTATAAATTTCTCTTAGACTTTTGTCGTCTTCGACTAACATTATTTTGGTCATTGTTCCTCCTGTTTCCTTTATTGTATAACACTTGTGCTATTTTGACTAGTCGTCGGTTGTGCCGGCGCAGCTACCGGAGCCACTTGAGCTGGAGCTATCGGTTGTGCCATCGCATTCATCGTCGCCGCACCAAGATTTATCGAAGCCCGCGTCTGTGCCCCTACCGGCATCGCCTGCAAATTTTTCTGCACCTGCACCTGCCGCTCATATTCCTCTGGCGAAATCTTCGGCAGGGAAACATAAAAAGTCGAGCCTTCGCCAAAAGAACTCTCTGCCCAGACCTTACCGCCCATCGCCTCTACTCGCTCTTTCACGATATAAAGCCCTAGCCCTGTACCGCCAATCGTCCGCGTAGCAGAATTATCCGCCCGATAAAACTTTTGGAAAATATGCGCCAAATTATCTGGCGAAATTCCGATCCCCGTATCTGTTACATTGATCAAAACATTGTCGCCGTCCGCTCGCACATTTACCCAAATCGACCCGCCCTGCTCAGTGTATTTGACTGCATTTTCGACCAAATTATTCATAATTTCTTGCAGAGAATCAAGGTCGACCATCGCATAAACCGACTGGTCGATCTGCATCGCATCCCCAGCCGCTGCTCTATTATCCGTCCCAAAAGTATAGTTCAAATTTTTATTATTTAGAGTCCTTAGCTGCTGAGTTACCATCGCGCTCACCACCGATACCATATCTACAGGGACCAGATGTAACTTTACTCGCTTATCGTCTAGCTTGGTCACGTCGAGCAGGTCCTGGAACAATTTGCCCAGGTGTTGCGAAGCATTATGTGCCTCTGTCAGATACTGTCTTGCCCGCTCGTCGATCGTCGCCGTTTGCGGGTTAAGCGCCAAACCTAGATAACCTTCAATCGAGGCCACTGGGGTCCGCATCTCATGCGACGCCGTCGAGATAAACTCAGTCTGCTCGCCCTCTTTTTCTAATTCTTGAGAAATATTTCGAAAAGTCAAAATTCGATCCGCATTTCGTCCGCCCGATGGCGTCAACGAAATCGCCACCGGCATTTTGTTTCCTTGCAGTGTCACCAGATAATAATCACGTGATTCCCAAGGCTCGTTATTCGTCACCGCCACAGCCAGTGGATTCTGGCTGTCTAGCACCGCCAAGCCTTCGCTAGTTTCCAGTTTAATCAATGAGAGGTAAGAAATACCCACTCCATCCGCTGGGCTACTATTGCCAGTCATTCGCGCTGCGGCAGGATTAAGCATTTTAACCAGCCCATTTTGGTCAATAATCACCACCCCATCATTAATAGAGTTCAAAACAATTTCCGACAAAGCGGCCTGCTCTTTATTCAAATCAGGCCCCGCACCCTGGACTCGTCTGTGAAATAAATTCATTTATTATATTTTAGCACAAACGGCATAAAATGTGTTAAAATTAATAACATGAACAAAGATGTGGTATACATTGAGCCAAAAGACGATATCACCGATATCATCGCACGAGTCAAAAATTCTAAAGAAAAAATAGTTGCACTAGTCCCGCCTAAAAAGGTCGGTGTCCTGCGTAGTGCTGTCAACACCAAGTTGATCGCAAAGGCAGCTCGCTCGGCAGACAAAGCCGTTGTTATGGTTACGTCTGATTCTTCGCTACTGAAGCTCGCTGCCGCCGCGCAGATTCCTATCGCCAAAACTCTTCAATCCCGCCCGATGCTCCCTTCGGAGTTTGCCTCTGCCGCCGCCGCTACCGCAGGTGAGCAAGTTATCGACGAAGCCGATTTCGACAAAGAAGAGCCTGGCTCTGCCGCCGATCAGCAGCAACCAGCTACTAGCAGCGCTAACAATACCGCCAGCTCCTCCCCCAAGAAATCATCCCCCGCCAAGGCAAAATCTCCTTCCAAAGACACTGCTGAGGACATCACCTCCGACGATCTAGAAAAATCCGACAAATCTGGCAAAAAAGACAAAAAATCCGGCAAAAAAGGCATTCCCGCTCTCGAAAAGTACCGCAAATGGATCATCATCGGCGCTATCGCCCTAGTACTTTTGATCATCTTCTTAGTTTGGGCCTTCGTCTTTGCCCCGGCTGCCACTATCGATGTCAAGATCCGCACTACCGCTAATAATTTCTCCGAAAATGTCTCCTTCACTACCAAACAATCTGATCAAGACACCGAAAAGGGTATCTTTTACCTAGAAGAACAAAAAGTCGAAAAGTCCAGCACTGTCGAGTTTAGCGCCACTGGCCAAAAAGATATTGGCGACAAAGCCTCTGGCACCATCACCCTTTCAGCCTCGTTCAGTAGCTCTAGTGATGACAACGTCTCTATTCCAGCCGGCTCAAGCTTCTCTTATGGTAACTTATCCTACACTTCCAACTCCGCCGTCACCCTTGCCAACCCAGAAAGCTGCACCCGCGCCGATTATAACTCTGGTGATTGTGTAGCTACCGGCAGCGTCAGCGTCACCGCCAACGAGCCTGGTTCCGATTACAATATCGGCGCCCACGATTCTGGCTGGTCCGCCCCTAGCGGCGTCACTGCCAGCAATACTTCTGCCTTCTCTGGCGGCTCATCTAAAGTCGTCGCTGTGGTTTCGCAGTCTGATTTCGACAATGCCAAAGCTAAGCTCCAAAATGAGGGACGCGAGGACGGCCGTGCTGAGCTAATCAAGAAATTTGGCGATAACATCATCGTCATTGAGTCTAGCCTCGATATTTCCACCTCTGATCCGCAAGCTAACCCTGGTGTCGGTGCCGAGGTTCAGTCTGGTGTCACACCAAAAATCTCCGCTACTACTACCTACACCATGTTCGGCGTCGACAAGACTACTATCGAAGATTACATCAAAGAAAAATCTTCTGATGACGTCGCTCCAGATCAGCGCATCTACGCCATCGACAATCCTTTCTTCGAAAACTTCCAAAAGGGCAGCAACGGCTACACCGCCAAACTCAAAAGTTCTACCCAGACCGGTCCAAAAGTCGACGAAAACGACATCCTCGAAAAGAGCAAAGGCAGAAAAACCGGCGAGGTCCAGTCTCTGCTCAAATCCATCAACGGTGTCAGCTCTGTTAATGTCAAAACTTCATTCCCATGGGTGAGCACCGTCCCAGACGATCCTAATAAAATAACCGTGGAACTAAGCGTGGAGGAATAATGAAAATCATCGGACTAGACGTAGGAACTAGAAGAATCGGCGTCGCCGTAGCGGATTCTAATGTGCGCATCGCCGTACCCAAAACTACCATCACCGTCAACAATGGTCTCGAGTTTACCGAGCTTGCCCGGATCGCCCGGATGAACAACACTGATTGGTTTGTCATCGGTATGCCGCGCAACAATCATGGCCAAAAAACCGCTCAGTCTGATTACGTCCAAGAATTCGCTAAAGAGCTAAAGATGGCGGTCCCTGGTATCAAAGTCCGCTTCCAAGACGAGACACTTACCTCTGTCGAGGCTGAATCTCGCCTCAAGTCTCGCAAAAAATCCTACCAAAAAGCCGAGATCGACGCCGAAGCCGCCGCAATCATCCTTGAGGATTTTATCGAAGGTCTCTCAAAAAAGCCGCTCGCCGAGCCTAATCTTGACCAACCTAAATCTGCTGATTCTGTCACTTCAAAAAAAGGAAACCCTATGCTTAAAAAATTCATAATCGCTATCATTGTTCTAGTTGTCATCTTTGGTATCGGAGCCGGTGTCGCCTACAGTTGGTACGTTAGCGCTCTAGAGCCAGTTTATACTGTCGACTGCGCTAATGTCGATCCCGCCGATGATTCTCGCTGCGAGCTAATCGATTTTACAGTCGAGCCCGGCTCTGGCATCCAATTAATCGCTGATAATCTCGAGGCTGCTGGCATTATCAAAAGCTCTATTGCTTTCCAAATTTATACCCGTAGCCACGGCCTAGCCGACCAAATCAAGGTCTCCAATTATCAATTCGCACGTAATATGTCTGTCGCCGAAATTGCCGATCAACTTGTCAATGGTGCCGAAAACCCCAATGTCTTTAAGCTCACTATCCTCCCAGGCGAGACCATCAGCGAAATCAAGGCTAAAATCGTCAAAACTGGCTTCTATACCGCCGCCGAGGTTAATGCCGCCTTTGCTAAAGATTACCGCGGCACAAATCCTGATATCGATGCACTGCTAGCCTCTCTCCCAGAGAATACTGAGCCAAATGCCGAGTATCTCGAGGGCTACCTCTATGGTGACACTTACGAATTCTTCAAAACCGAGAGCGTAGATGTTATTATTACTACCGCGCTCAAAGCTATGTGGCAAGTAGTTGAGAGTAACGACTTAATCTCTCGCTATGCCGATCACGATCTCACCCTGCACGAGGGAATCACTCTCGCTTCTATCGTCCAAAAAGAGTCATCTGCCAGTAGTGGCCAATCTACCGTAGCCCAGATCTTTTATAAACGCCTGGCTGATGGAATCTCCTTAGGCTCCGATGTTACCACCCAATATGCCCTCGATCTTATCGATCCAGACCGCGAGATCCACACTAGCAACGAAACCGCCGTTGACATCGACTCACCTTACAATACCCGCAAAAACACTGGTCTACCTCCTGGTCCTATCTGCAACCCAGGTATTTCTGCCTTACTTGCCGTAGCTAACCCATCTGATACCACCTACCTTTACTTCTTGACAGGCGACGACGGTGTGATGTATTATAGCTACACAGAGGAAGAACACATTCAGAACATTCACGATCACTGCCAGGAGCTCTGTAGCGTTTCATTATGATAGCCAAAAAACAGCAAAAATTCGCTTTTATCCGCAAGAACTGGGGTTACCTGTTGATTTTTGCGCTTATTATTGCGATTGCGGTTTTTGGCTCTCTTAACAAATCAGATTACTCTAACGACACCATGAGTATGCAGTCGATTGTCTCTGGTAATTCTCAGCTTTCGGCCGATCGCGTGGGCGAGTTTTATATCGTCGCCGAGCTCGCCAGCAGCATGAACCTCGCTTCATCTGGTGTTACCGATGTTAACTACTCTTCTATCGTCCAGCTTTATCAAAACGGCCAGGTCGCCGATGACACTGGCAAACTAAGCAAGCCGGTGACGGTTAATGTTGCTAGTATTTCTCGTGGCGTCATCCGCTATACTGTCAAAGACGGCGAGACGCTCGCCTACATTGCTGCTCGCTACGGCCTAACCACCGATCAACTACGCTGGTCAAACGGCCTCAGCACCACCGATATCAACCCCGGTCAAGAGCTAATGATTCCATCTGTTACTGGCATCGCTTACAAAATTAAATCTGGCGATAACGTCGACTCGCTTGCCGAAAAATACGGCTCCACTGCCGAAGCTATCATTGCTGTCAATGACTTGGAAAAAGACCGCGAGCTAAAGCCTGATAGCATTATCGTCATTCCAAACGGCGTCCCGCCAGAAACCGAGCGCCCAGAGTACGTCGTCGCTCGCACCCCAACTTCACTTAATAATCCGACTACATCCGCCTCTGGTTATCAGTATTCTGCTTCTTATGCCTCGGGCAACCGCTACGCCTATGGTTGGTGTACCTGGTACGCTTGGCAATGGCGCCACGACAATATGCCAGGGAATTACGACCTACCATCTAACCTCGGTAACGCTAACACTTGGGCTGCCGCTGCTGCCGCTGCCGGGTTTAAAGTGGGCCGCACCCCTCAGCGTGGCGACGTCTTCCAGACCGCCTATGGCTGGGCCGGCCACGTTGGAATTGTCCAATCGGTTAATCCAGATGGTTCGATCGTGATTTCGGATATGAACGGCATCGCTGGCTGGGGTCGTGTCGGCACCACCACTGTCCCTGCTAGCCAAGTTGGGCAATACACATACATCCACGGCCGCTAACCCACAGCTATTGAATTACACTCGTTAACAGACAACCGATCCGCCGCAACTAGCATTTTTAGCATTCAGCTTAACCTTGGCGTAATAGAAAAAAGATGTTATAATTAAAATATGTTTGTCGACACAGCAAAAGTCAGTCTAAAAGCCGGTAAAGGCGGCGACGGCGCCGTCTCGTTTCGTCATGAAATTTATATCCCTAAGGGCGGCCCCGACGGGGGTGATGGCGGCCGCGGCGGCTCCATTATTTTTCGTGCCGACAAAGACACCAATACTTTACTTGGCTTCCGTTATAACCCAATTTTGACTGCCGAAAACGGCAAAAACGGCGCCGGCCAACGCGCCGCCGGCCGCGGAGGTCGTAACCTCGTCGTCAAAGTCCCTATTGGCACTATCGTGTATAAAGTAGAAGAGTCGACTTATCGTACTGTCATAGCCGACTTAGCCTACGACGGCGCTAGAGCCGTCATCGCCAAGGGCGGCGACGGCGGCTTTGGTAATGCGCATTTCAAAAGTTCCGTTCGCCAAACCCCCCGCATCGCCGAAGTTGGCGAGCCTGGCGAAGAGTTCGAAGCCGAGCTAGAGCTAAAACTCCTGGCCGACGTCGGCTTAGTCGGCCTGCCAAACGCCGGCAAATCTACTTTTCTCTCTGTTGTTTCTAATGCTAAACCAGAGATTGCCGATTATCCTTTTACCACCATTACCCCTAATCTTGGTGTCGCAACTATAGATAGCCAAGACTTACTGATCGCCGACATCCCTGGTCTAATTGAGGGCGCATCCGAAGGCAAAGGCCTTGGCCATGCCTTTTTGCGTCATGTCGATCGTACAGCAGTCTTACTTCATCTGATCGACGTCTACTCTGACGATGCCGGAGAGGCCTATCGCACTATCCGTACCGAGCTTGAAAAATACTCTGATCTCGCCTCTCGCCCAGAGATAGTCGCCCTCACTAAATGCGAAAATTTGGATGAAGACATCATCAAGATGCAAACCGCATCTGTCCTAAAGGTCAATCCCGCTGCCAAAATCTACACCATCTCCTCTAGCGCTCACCAGGGCCTAGAAAATCTCCTCCGCGCGCTAAAAGCAGAGATTGTATCGGCAACTGCGGCAACGCTCCCATCCGGGCACCGGTCGTCCGGCCCTTCCTTACAGGCGGACTCCTTATCCTCCGCTCCCGTCGTCGCGGAAGATCCCGGATCGGAAGCATTTGCCGCATCCGCCTCATCCGACCTTCCACGTATTGAGCTATCAAGCAAAGCCCTCAAAGACGCCTGGTTTGTCACCTCCGATCCTCCAATCGACGAGTCGACCGGCAAAGCTCCAGAAGGTGCCAAATTCATCGTCACCGGTGAAAAAATCGAAAAATTCGCCCGCCGCACCGACCTCTCTAACTACGCCTCCGTCAATCGCCTTCGCGACATCATGATAAAACTCGGCATCAAAGCCGAGCTCACTGGCATGGGCGCCAAAGACAATTCTATTGTCTCTATTGCTGGCAAAGAATTTACCTTGATAGAAGAAGATTGGTAGCCTTCCAAACCTTATACAACACTTACAACGCCCGCGTAGATGCCACCCACACCATCTACCAACTACTCACTGACTCCACTGGACCAAACCTTGTGCTGAGCGGCTACCGCAATGGTACCAGTATGAGCTACCAAGGTACGGGCGGCTACTACTGGTCTAGTACTGCCTACTCTTCTGCTACCTA
>JAZUOZ010000011.1:0-1980 GCA_045604925.1 Candidatus Nanosyncoccus sp.
TTCTGTCAGCTCCTTTAAGACAGGTTTTGGACTCTTGCAAGATAATCTTTACACAAAATGTTCTAAAAAAGCAAGCATTCTTGTCGCGCTAAAAACAAAATCTCTGATCTGTACAAAGAAATCATATTCCAACTGTGCAAATCGCCAAACAAATCTTTACGCTTCAATCTACTGTCGATATAATAAAACTATATTTGACAAATCTCGTAGTTTTATCTTCAAAGTAGGTACTATGATCCGAGGATCTGTCGGTTTTTGAATGCGGATAGTGTGAACTTGCTTCCCAGTATGCAGGATAGAGTGGCAGGGAGTAGTGTATTTGTTTATTGTGAGAATAATCCAATCAATATTGTGGATTATACCGGCTCTTTAACGATTGCTGTTTTTGCAAAATACGCTCTCAAGATGCTAATGGGAATCGTAGGTGTTTATGCAACAGATGTTGTTTTTAATATGATAAGGGGCTTGAAGGGAAAGAAGGTTTTTACCACTTTTTCTTCTGGTTGGGGCGATTACATATCTGGGGCCCTTTCGGCACTTCTTCCAGGAAACAGATGGGTTAAAGCTGCTGGGAGTGCAGTTATTGAAAGCTTGAACTCAACATTACAGGATGTGATAAAAAAGAAAAGGCGCGCTTCTGTGGCAACTGTAATTAAAACATTCTTAAATAATTTTATTACAGCTACGATAATTGCTCTATTCTCCAAGTTCTTTTCCATCGCAGTGGATAGATTAAGCCCTAAAAATTATTCCTCATTTGCACATTCTAAATATTTAAAAGATGCCAAATTAAAACCCGAACAAATAAAGAAACAGATGCGTAACAGATTTAAACAGATAAAGGTGTCAAAAGCGGTTTTTGATTATATAGCAAACGTTTTAGCTGGCGCTGCGAAAAAGAAAAAATATTCATGGTCTTAATGGGAGATTTTAGTTATGTATCAGAGTTTATTTACCAATGCAATGGTTTCCATTGTACTAGGGGTGTTGTTGCCCATACTGTATTTTGTTGCGAATCATTTTATAAAAGAAAAGAAATTTCTTACAGTTATCATCTTGATAGTTTCTGTCCTATCCATTGCTGTGGGCTTGAGAAACCTCTACTATGCGAAAAAGCCCAGTATCAAAACAATAGTGGCAAAATACGATGGAGTTCATCAGTTCGGTGAGGCATTTGGCTCGACTTGGTACTTTGTTGACAAATCAGAGAATATCTACTCTCTTTCTCTAGATTATTTTTCGATAAGAAATGTAATCCCAAATGGTGAGCTTGATCTGGACAAACAGTATATAGTGACTTTTGAGGAACATACAGAAGTATTGGTCGACATAAAAGAGGCGGCATAGTAAGAACTTAACACTAATTTCCAATAAAGCCCCGTAGCTCTCTTCAGAGAGCCACAGGGCTTTTTCATAAGTTTACAATATTCTGACCGGAATGCAGCAATTCTTTTCATCGATGGGGAAGGGCTGGAGTCAAGCAAAACCTCGGCTGATTGAAAGTTCACTTCGAATCAGCCGAAGTTTTGGATCGCAGAGGTTTTCTTATTTCCCCACGCAGAACGTGGCGAAGACCTGTTCGATGATGGTGTCGGAGACGGACTCGCCGGTGAGTTCGAGGAGCGGGGCTATGGCGTCGTCGACACAGACGGAGAGGGCGTCCATGGTGAGGCCGCTCTCTATGCCGGAGACCGCGTCTTCTATGGCGCCCATCGCCCGGTTCACGCAGTCGAGCTGCCGCTCGTTCGCCAGCATGGCGGCGGAGGGGTCGAAGTCGGCGGTGCCGAGGAGGTCCTCCAGAAGAACGCGCATCTGCTCGTAGCAGTCCGGGTCCTTTGCGCTCAGCGTGATGACCGCGGTCACGTAGGGGGAGAGGTCCTCTTCCGAGACTTCGTTCCCGAGGTCCGACTTGTTGACGATGGCGATGGACTTCCGGTTCGGCACGCTGCGCACCTTTTCCAGAAGCGCCCTGTCTTCGTC
>JAZUOZ010000012.1:0-44500 GCA_045604925.1 Candidatus Nanosyncoccus sp.
TCCGAGCAAAGCACCGTTTAGGTAAACATTTTCACGGCCAGTTAGCTCTGGATTAAATCCAACGCCGAGCTCGATAAAAGGTACGAGCGTACCGTTGACTTTAACGGAGCCTTTGTCTGGCACATAAATTTCCGACAAGACTTTTAGTAGAGTAGATTTACCAGAACCATTGCGTCCGACAATGCCGAGGAACTCGCCACGTTTCACATCGAACGAAAGCCCACGCAAGACCTCCTGTTTTCTAAAACCTTTAATACCTTTTAGTCGGTTAAAAATTGCCTGTTTTAATCCCCAAGCGCGTTCGGTTGGTAGCTTAAATGACTTATATAAATCCCTTACGGAGATTGCAACTTCGGAAGCTAAGGCCTCTTCATGTGCCTTTTTGCGTAATAATTTTAGATATTTTTCACTCCAGCGCATTAGACTTCCTCCGCAAAATATTTAGCTTTCTTTCGGAAATACAAAATAGAAACAACAAAGACGACCACCACGATCCCTATCGAAACAAATCCCCAAAGCGGCCCGGCCAGCTCCCAGGTGGTGACTGTCTCGGCCGCAATCATGTTGTTTCTGACATCTTGGATAACTTGTGCGATCGGATTGACTAACATTATCTTTGCGACCATTTCACTCGTAGCGGTAACCATTGTGATCGGATAGATGATCGGCACTGCATAAAACATCGCCTGCATCAACACCTCCCAGATTGAACCGATATCACGGAACTTGACATTAATCGCGCCAAGTAGCAGGGAAATACCCAGCGCCAGCACATATAGCTCAACGACAGAAAACGGAACTAGCAGCCATGTCAAACTTGGCATCACACCATTGATTAGTGCAAAAAGTACCACTACCACTAAATTAATGGCGAGGTTGATTAAAGCAGTTGATGTAGCAGAAACCACCACCACGTATTTTGGAAAACTAATTTTGCGGATTAGATCACCGCGCTGTTCAATCGAATGTATCCCCTGGAACGTACACTCTGTAAAAAAGTTCCAAAGTACTGTACCCACTAGAAGATAAACAGGAAAATGTGGTATACCGTCGCCAAAACGCAGAACCTTTGCAAAAACTACGTAGAGAATTGCAAACATCAAAAGCGGCTTGATCACTGCCCAGAGGTATCCCAGCACAGAACCCTGGTAACGCAGTTTAAAATCAGTCTTAATCAGCTCGCCCAAAAGAACGCGATTTCGTTTGCTGAAGTTATCAGAAGTTTTACTCATCCCTTATATTTTACCATATTTCACAAATAATATATAATATATACATGCAAACTCCATTAATTTCGGTAATTATCCCAGTTTACAACGTACGCCCATATCTAGAAAAGTGCCTTACTTCACTTCAGGGCCAGAGCTACCCCAAGCTGGAGTTTATCCTTATTGATGATGGTTCTAACGACGGCAGCGGAGTTTTTTGTGACGAGTTTGCCAAAAAAGATTCGCGTTTTAAAGTCATCCACCAAGAAAATCATGGTCTCTCCGCCGCTCGTAACCGCGGCATCAAAGAGTCCAAGGGCGAGTATATCACCTTTGTTGACTCTGATGACTATGTAGCAGGTGATTATGTTAGTTATCTTTTTGATTTGATCAACAAAAACCAAACCGCTATGTCTATCTGCTCACTGAGAGAGCTTACTCTTAAAAACAGCCTCATTAACTATGGCGCAAACTATACCAGCAAAGTTATGAGTACCGAAGACGCCCTCGGCCGCATGCTCCGCGACGAAGGTTTCACTGTGGTAGCCTACGGCAAACTTTATCACCGCAGTCTTTGGAACGACGTCGCTTTTCCTGAAGGCCACATCCACGAGGATATCGCCACCACCTACCAGCTGATCGAAAAATGTCCACGTATTGCCTACGGTCACGCTGCCAAATATACCTACCGTAAGCGCAAAAAATCAATTTCAAACGCCGGTTTTTCCGATCAAAAACTAGACATTATTACTTTTACCGATACCATGTGCGACAAAATTCAGTCACAGTATCCGTATCTTCTAAATTCTGTCAATCTTCGCCGCATGCAGGCAAGATTCGCTGTCTTGACCCAACTGGTCCTTGCCAAACAATTGTCTCCCTCCCAAAAAGCTGTCAAAAAGAAAATTATCAACTATCTGATCGCCAACAAAAAATACATATTTAAGAATACTCACGCATCATTTCGCGACAAAGTTGCCATGTTTTCGCTACTTCTCGGCGAGCCAATTTTCAAGCTTCTTTGGTGGACCCACTCATTCCTTCGGCAAATTATCCCCATCAAGACGATCTATTGATATTCCCAACAATCTAACTTTGAGCGAGCTATTCTTGCCAATAGAGTTGCAGTGTTTAAGAAATGAACCTCAGTGTGTCTCCCATTGCATCGTCAATAGTCAGCTCTGTTTTCCAACCTAGTTCGCGCTCAGCTTTGCTCGGGTTCGCACATAGTACTGGTAAGTCTCCAGCGCGGCGCTCTGTTATTTTGTAAGGCAATTTTTTGCCACTAGCTTTGTCAAAAGCCGCAATCATTTCTAGCACCGACGTGCCTTTACCTGTTCCGAGATTATAAATTTGTGCACCAGCCTGCATTTTACTTAGCGCCGCAACGTGGCCGCGGGCCAAATCCACCACATGAATATAATCACGTACACAGGTCCCATCCGCAGTTGGGTAATCATTGCCATATACTGATAACTCCGGGTACACTCCCTGCGCCACTTTCATCACGATTGGCATCAGGTTATTTGGCCTGCCGTTTGGATCTTCGCCAAGCTTACCAGATTTGTGCGCGCCCACCGGGTTAAAATAACGCAAAATCGTTGCAAAAAACTCTGTATCCGCAACGCATACATCTTTCAAAATTTCTTCAATCATGTACTTTGTCCGCCCATATGGGTTGGTGATACCTTGGCCAGTTGGCAAATCTTCAGCTAGGCCTTCTGCTGGTACCTCACCTGGGTCGCCATACACCGTAGCCGAGGAAGAAAATACGATTTTCTTCACTCCATGCTTTTGCATTGATTTCAATAGATTTAGCGTACCAGTAATATTATTATCGTAGTATCTAATCGGTTGTTCTACGCTTTCGCCCACCGCTTTGAGACCTGCAAAATGCATCACCGCATCAAAACCAGCAGCAAAAACTTTATCCGTCGCTTCCGCATCTAGCAAATCGACTTGATGGAACTTTGGTCGGACGCCAGTCAGCTCTTCAATTACATCTAGCACCCCGATTTTACTATTAAAAAGATTGTCTAAAATTTCTACTTCGTGGCCAGCCTCGATCAACTCCACTGCTGTATGCGAGCCGATATAGCCAGTTCCACCCGTTACTAATATTTTCATATTTCCTCCTTACGTTATCTTTCTAATACACCCAAGCTTTTTATGAGCCGCCAGTTCACAAAGTCTACAGATAGCAGCTCCCAAAGCTTATCTCTTAACTAATTATACTATAAATGATATAATATAGATATGAAAAAAGACCCCGGATTAGTCTTCCGTATAGTCCTGATTTTTGTAGACGCATTTGCTATCCTGGCCGCATTGTTGATTGCCTATCTCTTTCGGATTCACATTGATAGTCGCCCGTATTATTTTGAGGCCGAGACTACTGTCTTTATTACTACAATTCTTTTCATCGTTCCATTTTGGCTCGTCCTTCATGCCGTCATCGGTCTCTATCGTAAGTCTGTTATCATTTCGCGCTCACGTTTTCCAGAGCTAGCCCGGCTGCTTATTGCCTCAGTGCTTGGTATTATGGGGCTAATATCTTACGGCTTTTTTACTGGAGAAAACATCCTTCCTACTCGTACTGTGGCTATCTATGCTATGCTGCTTTGTTTTATTATGCTTTGTATTTTCCGTGGCATTATCCACTTTGTCAGAAACCGCATTTTGCGACGTCATCGTGGCACGCTCCACGCACTTATCATTGGCAATAGCCCTAATACTACACGCATTGCCGAGCATATTGCTGATTATCCAGAAGAGGGCTACAGCCTTGCCGCCATCGTCTCCAACAAAAAATACATCCCCGACGATTTTCACAAAAAACGCTATGCCTCGCTTGGCGACGCTCTTTCCAAAACTCACGTCGATGTGATTTTCCAGACCGAAGATCGCGGTAGCGAGTATGTCTACAGCCAAGCGATTAAGCATCATTTGCTGTATTATTTTGTTCCGTCCGAGTCCGCACTTTTCTCCCACATCGGCAATTTGCAACTATTCGGCGATACCCCTGCCATCCTCGTCAAAATCACACCGCTTATTGGCGGCGCGCGCATTGCCAAACGCGCCATGGATATTGTCATCGGTGTAATCGGCCTGATTATCGCCTTCATCCCAATGTCAATTATCTGGCTGATAGTCAAATTATCTGACATCCAGCACAGCGCTATTTATTCCGAATATCGCCTTTCTCGCTACAACAAAAAGGTTAAGATTTTCAAATTCCGATCCATGAAGCCAGAATATTCTGGTATGTCACCAGAGGATGCATTCAAAAAAATGGGTCGCCCAGAGCTGATAGAAAAATACCGCTCAAACGGCGATTATCTACCAGACGATCCACGCATCACCAAGATAGGCCACTTCTTGCGGGGCACCTCGCTAGACGAGCTACCACAGATTCTAAATGTAGTCCGCGGCGATATTTCGCTTGTGGGCCCGCGCGCGCTCGTTCCTGGCGAGTTACGCGATTATGGCGATCGCTCCTTGCTCCTCTCGGTCAAATCTGGCCTTACTGGGCTCGCCCAGGTTTCTGGTCGTCGCGATATTTCCTTCGAAGAGCGCCGTTCTCTAGATTTGTATTACGTCCAAAACTGGTCTCTCTGGTTAGATATTACTATTCTTTTCCGTACCATTGGTGCCGTCTTTTCTCGGAAGGGCGCTAAATAATGCGGGTTGCACTAGTTTGCGATTGGCTTACCGCTGTGGGTGGGGCAGAATCAGTTTTGCTTTCTCTTCACCAAATGTACCCAGATGCTCCAATTTACACCTCAAAATACAGCCCCAAGAATATAGACTGGTTCAAAGATGCAGATGTCAGGACTGGCTTTTTGCAGATTTTCCCAAATTGTTTGCGCCGGTTTATCAGCCCGTTAAGGCAATTTTATTTTTCGCATCTGGATTTGTCTGATTACGATCTGGTTATTTCCGTCACCGGCGCCGAAGCCAAAGCAGTTAAAACTAGGAAAGGGAAACATCTATGTTATTGCCACGTCCCGACCCAATACTATTGGGGTATGTATGACGATTACATAAAAAATCCCGGTTTTGGTATCTTAAATCCAATCGCAAGGCTAGGCCTTAGGCTCTTGGTTAAACCTCTCCGCAAAAAAGATTTTGCCGCCGCTCAGCAACCAGATCAGTTTATTACTATCTCATCGTATGCTGCCGAATTAATCAACAAGTACTACAAAAGGGAAGCCGTGGTTATTAACCCACCAGCTAATTTAGATAGAATTTCGTCCCCCACCTCTGTTAGCCGAAAGAATTCCACCACAAAAGGAGACTTTTCCACCACAAAAGACCATAATTCTGAAAAAAATCAAGCAAAAACCAAAGCAAATTACATCACAACTTCGCGACAAGTCAACTGGAAACGTTTAGACCTATGCGTCAAGGCATGTATAAAAACAGGGGATAACTTGACTCTAATTGGCGACGGTCCAGAACATAGTAACCTTGTTCGCTTGGCAAAAGGCACCAGCAATATTCGTTTTTTGCCGACCATGTCTCAGGCAGAACTTGGCCAGTACCTTTCCACTAGTGATGCCTTCCTGTTTCCTAGCCTCGAGCCTTTTGGTCTTGCACCGATTGAGGCAATGTCTGCCGGCATTCCAGTCTTGGCTTATCAAGCAGGCGGCGCCCTAGATTACATCGAGCCTGACAAAAACGGTATTTTCTTTGACAAACAAACTGTTTCTTCTTTGTCCAACGCGATGCAAAAGTTCAAGCAAAATAAATGGTCACCGAAAGAAATCAAAAAATCCGCCGAAAAATACGACCAGTCTGTGTTTAAGAAAAAAATGCGGGAGCTTATTGATGAAAAAATTCATTAAAATCTTGATCATCCTTCTCCCGCCAGCGCTCTTTTTGTCCTATCACCCAGTAATTTCTCTTGGTAGTGACTCTGCTATGAACTTCGAGTTTTCTATCGCCGAAATCTGGCTCCTTGTCTTTTTCTTGGCATCGCTCCCATTCGCTAAAAAAATAGCAAAATTCTACGGCTGGAAAAAACTTAGTCTTGCAGCCGCTATCCCGTTCTATTTTTCCCTCTCTGTTATCTGGTCGACTAATCGCGTCCGCACTTTGCTCACTGCGGGTCTGTTTTGGCTAATTGTTTTCGCTACGCTTAATCTCATCTATTGGCTAAAAAAAGACTCTCGCTCAGGCTGTGCATTAGCCAAATCGCTAATCATCACCGCAGTGGTCGCCTCTGTATTTTGTTGGCTACAATGTATTTTAGATTTAGCCGGTATCTCGCGAGAATACACCTTGCTTTGCCAGGGCTGTGTCACGGCAAAATTCGGTTTTCCGCACCCTAATGGCTTTGCCATAGAGCCGCAGTTCATGGGTAACCTCCTTTTAGCACCGGTGCTACTTTGTTTCTATTTGATAATCAACCCATCTATCTCAAAAATTATCAAAACCCGCTCTCATAAAATCATCCTCGTTGTCATTACGATTTTCTTAACCGCCACCCTTTTCCTCACTTTTTCGCGCGGCGCGATTTATGCATTTGTAGTCGCCCTTGTAGCAGAAATCATCTTGACGATTATTTTCAGAAGAAAACTAACCCAAAAGTTCTCCGTCAAAATCGCCATTTTCAAACCGATCATCATTGCTGTGGCAGCTTTTGGGATTAGCCTCTGTGCCCAGGGCGTTTTCGCTACACTCGCCCCAACTAACGACACATTTTATTCTGGCATCGCTAAATCAATTCATCAACTTTCACTTGGCAAAATCGATCTGCGACCAGCCGAACCTGCCACCCCCACCGCAGCTGAATCTTCTGCTCAGACTTCTCAATTCTCTGGCTACGTTGCCGAATCTACCGATGTCCGCCTTAATCTCAATCAAATAGCCTTTAATGCCTGGCGATCTCAGCCACAATATATTCTGGTTGGCACTGGCCTTGGCGGCGCCGGAAACGCTATGCACCAGGCTTTTCCAGACGAAATTGGTTCCAAAGAAATTGTCCAAAACCAATATATCAGCCTGCTACTAGAAACTGGAATTGTCGGCTGGCTAATCATTGTTGTTATCATGGCAGTTACTACTCGGATAGTTATCATCAAAAATAAAAAATCTGCTAAGATATCAGCCATTAAAGCGCTGTTTGCTCAGCCACTATCCCCCCTTCTTGTCAGCGTTATTTTGGCTTTTCTTCTTACCCTGCTTTTCTTTTCCGGCCTCCCCAACGCCATCCACATCTACCTTTTCCCGCTGATTTTTATTTGATTCCTCATCTTTTTTCTTGCCAAAAACAATGCGGTTGTAGAATAGGAAATTAAGTACCATCGTTACTGTGGTCATCAGGACAAAGATCCCCGTGCTTTCTACAAACTCATAAGAAAACGGCAGGTTAATCCCATCCGACACCATAAAAGCAAATTGATAAAATCCAGTCAAAAGCCCAAGCACAAAAGTTAGTGCTGGGCGGATGGCAACTACTAGTAGTGCGTTCCATGCAAAGAACTTTACGATACCAAATTTACCTGGGTCGCTCTCTTTCCAGGTAATATGGCTGTGCAGCTCGTAGGCCGCAAATGTCGCAACCACGCCAGACACAATTGTTGCCAGCCACGCTCGGCTTGTGTCTCCGCCAAAGAAAAGCATTACTAGTAGGCTATATAGAGTGTAGTCAATAATTGTACAAGCTACACCTACCCCCACAAATTTTAGGATTTTAGCCAACTTTTTATTTTTAACTGTTAACTTTCTCATTTGCCTACTTGTCTCCATTATCAACTTTTTCGACTAACTTTCCTATCGCCTCTATCACTAATTTTACATCAGCTACGGTACTTCCGCGCGATAAATCAGAAACTGGTGCACTAAAACCTTGTAGTAAAGGCCCTGCTGCTGTCATCCCACCAAAATGCTCCATTGATTTATATAAAATATTTCCAGAATTAAGATCTGGCAAAATCAAAACATTAGCCTGTCCCGCCACTTCAGAATCCGGAGCCTTTTTAGCTGCTACTTTTGGGTTGATTGCAGCATCAAGTTGCATCTCGCCATCTATGATAATTTCTGGATGCTTAGCTCGCACTCTTTTTATTACATTTTGCGCGCACTCAATTGATGGGTCTTTGCCGCCACTTCCTAGGGTAGAGAACGATAAAATCGCAACTTTTGGCTCATCAGCTAGCAACCTTTTTGCAGTTTGATATGTTTGCAGAACGATGTCAAAAAGCTGGTCCTCAGTTGGGTTCTTGCAAGCTGCTGCATCGCCAATTACGAACTCGGATTTACCATCAAAATTACCACCCTTCATCCAAAACGATGCCGAAAAAGTTTTACTTTCCATGCCGATAATATCACGGCAAGCCAAAATTACCTCACGAGAAGTGTAATCTATTCCAGCAATTAAAGCATCCGCCACCCCGGCTTTTACAGCCGCACAGCCAGCCGACAGATTTTCGCAAGAAACCGGCTCAACACAAGCAAGGTCCGCGTTCTTAGAATCACTGCCTGCTTTTATTTCCTCATTATATTCTTTTAAGGCTTGTTTGATAATTGGATTATCCCACTCAGGAAAAGCAATTTTAATCATTAAAAACTTCCTTCCTCAGCCACTCATCTGCCGGACCAGCTGTCATTAGCAGAATCAAATATCCACTATCCCTTAGCTCTCGTAATTTTTTGGCGAGAGTCGGTCCCATTTCTGCTGGCTCACCAATTTCCGAATTATCCAAGCTCTCGATGAAATCGCCAGGCTCCAAAATCTTTAACTTCGGATCTTCGCGCACCAAATAAGTCGGCAACCAAAAGAGCTTATCTACTCCCAAAAACGCTGGTTTATAATCAGCAAAAACTTCGTGTTGTCTGGTATTTTGGTGCGGCTCATAAATTGCTACTACACCAGTTTTGCCCAACCTATCAGCCTCCTCCTTAGCCATCTCTATAGTTGCCGAGATTTCTTCTGGGTGGTGTCCATAGTCAGAATAGACACCATCAGAAATCCGTTCAAACCTCCGCCCTACACCAGGGAAAGAGTTCAAAATCTCTATTATTAATGTCTCATCTATCGGTTGGCCTTCGAAGTCTGCCCCATTTACCAACGATTTGCCAGCTTGGGTCATATCAGCCTCTTCTACCATCTCAAAAATTGCCTGCATCGCCAGGTTCGCATCGTATCTGCGTGCCTTGCCAGCCAAGCTAAATTTGTCAGAAAAATCAAGAGTATCGGACGCGTTATCATCTACCGCTTCGGCCTCAATTTCGCGACCTCGAATCACCTGTTCGCTTTGACCTTCAAATTTCGCAAAGGCCTGCAAATATTCCAACTTCGTTTTATAAATATCTGGATGGTCATAACTAACTGTGGTAATCACCGCCAGCCAAGGAAAGAATCTCAAAAAATTTCTGTCGTACTCATCTGCCTCATAAATCAGAAAACGCGAGTCGCTGTCGTATTTCCCAGACTCCGCAAAAGAAAGAGTCGTCCCCACCAGATAAGAAATCGGCAAACCCAGTGCCAAAGCTGCATAAACAATCATAGATGTGGTGGTGGTTTTGCCATGTGTCCCGGCCACCGCTACCATCAAAAGTCCTAATTTTTCTACTAAATACGCAATTAGCTCGTCTCTTTTAGACATTCTCAGGCCCAATTTCTTGGCTAGAACCAGCTCCGGATGGTCTTCTGGCAAAGCCGAAGTATAAACAAACCAGTCTACTTTGCCAGCATCATACTGTTTTTGCAAAAAGCTCCCATCTTGCTGGCCAATTTCCATCTCTATGTCGGCTGCTACCAACTCTCCGGTGACCGCCCCTTCTTGTGCATCCGAGCCGCATACGCCCATCCCGGCCTCCTTGCTCATCAAAGCTAGCGGTCCTAGCCCTGTTCCAGAAATCCCTGAAATATAGATATTCATGATATAATTATATCAGCTTATGGGTGGTATTAAGAAAAAAGACCTAAAAAATTCGCTCAAGAAATTGTCTAGCATCAAGACTTGGCAGTTGGTGATTATTTTGTTACTCTTTTTATTTATTGAAGCTACATTGTTGCGGATCGACCATATTCACATGACAGATCTCAAATCTGCCGTTACCGCCGCCGATGAGGCGGGTGATGATGAAGCCCTAGCTGCGGCACTAAACGAACTCCGCGATTTTACCACTACCCACACCGTTATCAATGTTGTAGAAAAAAATGGCGAATCTTATGTCACCTTCGGCACTGGACCGATTTATCTAGAACAGACCTATATTAGAAAAGCTTCTGCCGCTCTTGCCGAGGCCGAAGCTAACGCCAATACTGATGCAAATCCCAACGGTAATGTTTTTGCCAAGGCTATGGAAGTCTGTAAACCCCAGGCCATTAACTATGGTTGGGCCTGGAACAGTCCTCAGTACCTTGGTTGTATGACTGGAGAAATTGCCAAATATCCTACCACAGAGACTTTAGAAGACACCTACGCCGCCGCCCTGCCATCGACCGCCCTCTTTCGCTACGAGTTTGCCTCGCCAGTCTGGACTTTCACCCTGTCAGGTATCGTCGGGATCATCTGTATCGCTCTTGCCGTTGCCGTTGTCATCCGGTTTATCGCCTGGATAATCTTGCGTATTGCCTTAATTTTTGTCAAAAAATAATCAAGAAAAACAGGGGCAACACCCTAAAAATATTAAGAAAAATCAAGAAAACCCCTTGACATCTGGGGCTTAGAGACATAAGATAGGAAGTACAACAACTAAGGAGGAATTATGGCCTACCAACATACTAACAGTAAAGGTGTTACCTACTACCTACGTCAGAGCGAAGTCACTCTTCGTGGCGGCAAGAAGCAAACTATCTACTTCTTCACCAAGACTGCCGAAGGTGGCAAGGGTACCCCAGTTGATCTTCCAGCAGATCGTGTTGTCAACGAAAACCCACGCAACGGTTTCTTGACCCTCAAGAAAAAATAATCCACCGTTATGGTCAAAAAGCCGAGCGTAAGGCTCGGCTTTTTGATTGCCTGATTAATAAGTGTTAAACTATTATTATGAAAATTGGCGTTTTTGACTCTGGCTATGGCGGCATCACTATACTTGCTGCTATCAAAAAGCTTCTCCCCCATGAAAAATATTCCTACATTGCTGATTCCGAAAATTGCCCCTATGGGGAAAAATCAGATGAAGGCCTATATCATATTGTTACTTGCAATGTAGAGAAGCTCAAGAAATGGGGAGCTAAAATCATTGTTATCGCCTGTAACACAGCCACCGTTAAATGTATTGCACAATTAAGAAAAGACTATCCAGAAATCAGATTCGTCGGTACGGAGCCAGCTATTAATCTTGCGACTCGACGTCGCTCGACAAAGAATATTCTTGTTCTCGCCACGCCCGGCACCGTCCATTCCGAGCGCACACTCAAGCTAGAAAAAAGCGCTAAGCTACCTGGCCAAAACATCCAGCTCCTAGCCTGTCCTGGTCTCGCCGACACTATCGAGCAGAGCATCAATATAGCCAGGCAAGATAGAGCCGAGACTGCAAAAGTAGATGAACGTAGCTACCCTATTCTCAGCCAGCTCTTAGACCAGCTGCTACCAGACGATTACACCGCTTATGATGCAGTTGTTTTGGGTTGCACACACTATCCGCTGATTTTGCCACTTTTTAAACAAAAATTTCCCCGTGCCATCATCGTTGACGGCAGCCAGGGCGTGGCTAGACAAGTGGCGCGTTTATGCCGATAAATCCTGGTGGGGGCGAATTGTCCAGGCATTAACACTACACAGGGAGATAGAACTAGTCAATAAATATGATACAATAAGAATATGAGTAATACAAAACGTTTTAGGACAATAGCGGCAGTGCTAGTTTTACTTGCTAGAAAAAATGCAAATGGTGACACAGAGTATCTTTTGCAAAAGAGACAAAATACTGGTTTTGCTGATGGAATGTGGGATTTTTCTGCTGCCGGACATGTAGAAAAGGATGAACCGATGACCAGAACGGTATGCCGTGAAGCTAAAGAAGAAATTGGAATTGATATCGACCCGAACGCTATTGAATTTATTGGCTTACTACAATATTTTGAAAATGGCACACCAGGATTGCTAGGCTGTTTCAAGATAACTGATTATTCTGGCGAGATAAAAATTGGCGAGCCAGAAAAAATCTCTGAATTGAAATGGTTCAATGAAAATGAACTACCAGGTAACATAATAGAATCGCGAAAAATAGCCCTGGAGCGCTTTAAAAAAGATGGTATTTTTTATCAGGAAGTTGGTTGGTAGATTATTAAATCTTGACTTTCTTGCCGCTTTCGCAATGCTTGTAAAACTCAGGGCAAGATAGATTTCTTTGCGGCGCACCATACTCATACATAACAAGATTCTGTGGGTTATATTTGCCACCGAGCTCTTTATCAATGAATTTGTCGTGAATATCGGAAAGTGCATTTTCTAGATTATCATACTCATGCAATCCACGCATGATTTCCCAAGCATGCTCATACCAAAACACTTTACCACCATCAAAAATCGGCGAAAATGCCGAATCATATAAAATCTGGTGGGGGTGAATTACCCAAGCATTAACAGTCTGCAAGGAAGATATTTGAGAAAGGCTAAGTCTTCTGCTGTAAAATGAGCTTACGCTTTATTCATGGAATTTTCAGTTACTAATGGTCGATAAGTACGTTATATTAATTGGAGGAATTATAGATTTAGTGTTATAATTTTGATAGAGATGTAGAATAATGAAGAATAAGACGATTCTAATACAAGGCGCATTTGATACAGAAATAGAATATATCATTAACTTGTTCCAAGAGGAGAAGACAATAGAGATTAACGGATACTGTTTTTTTATAGGGAATATCTCTAATAAAAATGTAGTCGTGTCTAAAACTCTAGTTGGAACTATTAATACAGCTATTGCTACCTGCATTGGAATTATAAATTTTAAGCCCGATGTTGTTATAAATCAAGGAATTGCAGGGTCGCATGTAGAAAGCCTACATATAGGCGATATTGTCATAGGAGAAAAATGTTGCAATATTAATTCATACAAAATGCCGATAAAAGATAGTGGGAAGGGTTCGAATCCTTTTGAATGGAAGCTGAGTAAGCGCGCTCGAGATGTTAAATATGCCGATCCAAATTTAATACGTATATTGCATGAACATATAAATGGTGATTCGAAAAGACAAATAATTATAGGGACTCTGGGGAGCGGAGATGTACATAATCGAGAATATGACCGAATAAAATGGTTAAATAACAAATTTGATCATTTATGCGAAGATATGGAAAGTATTGGAGCTTATTCTGCATGCGATAAGTTTAATGTCCCGTGTGCTGGCATCAGAATTATCTCTAATAATGATCTGCTGTCGAGAGAAGTAAACAAAGAAATCGCAATTGAATTACAAAAAAAGTTGGTCAATATACTAGGCTATATATAATAGTCCTTTCTAACAGTGGCCAAATGAGTGATCCCAAAACTGTATCGACTAAATTGTTTAGGGTATTAACAGACGAATTAATAGAGGCAAAAATGCGTTTTTGGACGCATTTTTTATGCAAAATCGATACAAAATAGCACCCTAGAACTTGTAAGGTACTTAACAGAGATTTACCACTAAAAAATCGGCGAATTTGCCGATTTAGATACGGTTTGGTGGGGCTTGATTAACCAGGTTTTAACAGTTTACAAAGAAAATGGTTGAAAATGGTATATTTTGCCAACCTCTTTCAGATCGTCGTCATCTATTACGATAATGCTTTCGTCCGGGATAGCGTAAATCGTCTCATTGTATTTCTTGGCAAATTCTTTAATTTCTGTATTTCTTTTTTTGTCATTATTGTCATTGTAGTGTGGCTCAACAATTATTGATACCCTGTTTATACCGTTATAGCTCTGAGGTTTATCAAAATCTTCATCGGAAGTAATTATGGAATATTTCGATAAATTTATCGCTCCAGCACAGAAGCCGATTACCAAACCATCATATTCCCTAATCGTGTCAATAAGATCAAGTTTTTTGATAATTTCCATTTGTGCCAGAGGATTTCCACCCATTAAGAAGTAAACTTTTTTATTGTCCGTCTCGGGGATAGCGTTAACCGCGTCTTTGGTACTATCATAGTCTAGCTTAATAACGTCGGCAAATTCTATCCCAATTTTTGTAAAACACTTTAGTATATTAGGAAGATAGTTGTCTTCTCCTCCCAAACCAGGCGCATCTATGAATATTAATTTTGAATTAGGAGCTATGTTCTCGATCAGGTATTCTTCCATGAATTTGTTAAAACTAATATTTGCGTTGTTTTGCATAACATCGCCAACTGTATTTGAGAACAATAACGTCTTTTTGGCCATTGAGTAAATTATATAATATTTTCATCAAAAATGATAGAGGGCTTATTGTTAGGGATTTAACAGAAGAATTATAGAGGTAAATTATGTTTTTCGGCATTCTTATCGCAAAAATAGCACAAAAATATCCCTTATTCTTATGAGGGATTTAACAGACATTTATAGATTATAAAATAGTTGAAAATATTTTTATAACCTGAATGGTGGGGGCGGCTGGGTTCGAACCAGCGACCAATCGGTTATGAGCCGACTGCTCTAACCCCTGAGCTACGCCCCCAAGAGCTAGACCTATTATACCAAAGAAACTTTATATAATAAACCCCTGTCACTTGTTGCGCTGACAGTGTTGGAGTATAATAAGCATAAATGGAAAGAATCAAAACCGCATTTCGAAGGCTTGGTTATCGCATTAAACGCTGGCTTAATCAAGACCGCATGATTTTTTTAGTCGCCGTTGCTATGTGTCTGATCTGGACTTGGGGTGCTATCTCCGCTATGACTAGGAACTGGGATCTAGAGCAGCGCCTGACGGCCCGTCGTCAGCAGCTCGCACTCTTGCAACTAGAGATTGATTCTCTAGAACTAGAAAACCGCTATTATGCCTCAGATGAGTATCAAGAGCTCACCGCTCGTGCCAAGCAAAATAAGCTCGATAGCGGCGAAACCCTCATCTATCTACCAGAGAACAGTAACTACGCACAGAACAAAAACAACGATGTAGACAATGTAAAGCCAGTTTCTGATGAGCCATCTAATTTCGAGCAGTGGTTCTCGTTCATCTTTGGCTCTTGAATTCTGTTTTCGCTTGTGGTTTAATAAATAGTATGGAAAGGGAAGGTAATACTACGGAGCAGCCAGTAGCTCCAGATTCTAATGTGGCACCAGATATGGCCTCGGCTCAGCCCGCCGCATCGGTAGAACAGCCACCTATTAAAGATCAAATTGTCGCGTCAGAGCAACCGATCACCAATCAGTCGGGTTCTGTAATTGTCGATAATTTGCCAAACAACAACGGCCGTACAAGGGACAAGAAAAAACTAGCCATTACCATCGGCGCAGCTGCAGCTGTGGTGCTTTTGGTGGTCGGCGTTATCACGCTTCTGGTGGCTAATATTTCGAACAACAATGGCAATAATGGCACAACCAGCACGGTCGCTATCGATGATAATGTCACTACTACAGAGGCAGAGGCTACCGTCAACCAGCTCGCCGCCGATTCCGATATCTACGGTATGATTGACTACATCAACGGTATTATCAATTCGTATAATAATGGCGTAAACTACCAGAACCTTTCTAGCAAAGACGTCGGCAATCTTGCGACTATCGGCACGAACAACATCCTTGAATATATTGGCAACAACCTAGATCAGAAAGATAATTTCAACAACTCTCTCGTTTTCTTTTCTCACGCTGCTGATGATATACTTCAGACTGCCGACAGCGCCGAGGATGTGTATTTTGTCGAATATTATTATGGTAACAGAGAAATCGCAGAGCAATATAAACAAACCGCTATCGAGCGCGGGTCAAACGCATTTGATTATAAAAGCACAAGCGGATTAGGATAAAGGAGCATTGTTATGGAACAATTATTCGGAGAAAAGGGCAAAATTAAAGTCTTAAGTATCATAGCTTTCATGACAATGATGGTTGTTGGTTTTTTCTGCACACAGGATACTTATGCGGGTGTAGTTAACGGCTGTAGCTCCTACGGAGGAGATTGTACTTGTGACGCACCGAGCTGTGGCGCCGCCTGGGTCAATGGTAATCCCAATGTCGACACCAATATCTTTTTAGTAGTAGATGGAGACAATCAAAAATATGCCACTGGCTATCTGCACGGAGCCGTCCATACTATGAGCGGTCCAAGCGATGCCTGGAAAAAGAGTACCGCCTACCACACGCGCATCATTAGGGAAGATTGGACAGATTCATCTCACTGGGATGGCGGCGCTCATGAACCTCAGGTTCATTCACTGGGGGTAGATTTTATGTGGGTAGACGGGTCAGATGAGTTTGGCCGCGGCAGAGTATCAGGCAACGACTGGGAGTGGAGTGACATATGGTATAGCGACTGGGGCTCTCCTGCTGCCAGAGTGACAATCGACGTAGACAGGTTCATAGCCGGCGCCTGGGTGGTTGACTCAGACATGTGGGAAGATGATAACTATATATATTTTAGAGCCACATACGCTAGAAATATTTTCGTCTATCGTTGTTATTATTTTGATGATAGTGTTACTGGCTCGGCTGGTTGCGGAACTGGCGGTCAACCAATTACCGTATTCCTTACAAAGAACAGACAAATACCAAAAATATATCCAGATGAATACAAGGTTTATTTCGATGGTAAGGTGTCGCTAAATAATGAAAATGGCTCTCCTTTGTTCAAGTTTGGCGAGCCATTCACTAATAATGACACTGTCTGGTGTCGCTATGGTAGCGCCCTCTGTTCCGGTTGGGAAGATTACTACTTTGCTCCGAAGGTCAGCGTAGATCTATACACGCCAAAAGATTATGGTCAAAAGCTTAGTTCTAGGTTTCAAATCAAATACACTGGCAACGGTTGGGAAAATATCAATATAGAAGATCCCTGGACTTTAATATATTGGCCTGACAAGTATGGTAACTGGTGGAAAACACGATATAATTACTGGAGTGATATTGGCAGAGATCGGGGCTCAGGCTACTACAGCTTGATTGGCCGTTGGTGGGGCTCAGAGGACGACATTACCTCGCAAAAATCAAGAACCTTGACGGAGAGCGACATTCCATATGGTAGCGACCTGAAGCTTACTGAGAGGATGACATATGACCATGTGAGTAACCGACCAACCTGCTATCACGTTAGGAAGCCGATCAAAGACACAGACCCGACTGAATACGAAGAATATGATGAGTGCAGATGGAACAATAGTACTAGCGATCAAAAAGAGCGCACCGTCGAAATCACCATCCACAACCCATTCAACTTCGAGACCAGCGCTCGCGCCGGCTTCGCTAGCGGCAATAACGGCTCTACCGTCCTCGGCGGCAGCGTAGTCAACCTCAAGTTCGATGTCGACCTTGTGCCAAAACTTAACGACAACATCAACGAGTACCCATACTACACCAAAGTCCCAGGTAACACCAAGGTCACCGCAGCATCCTTCGTCATCAAGCAAGACGTCCCAGAAGACCAGATTAGTAAGCTCTCCGACCAAATGAAAGAGCATAAAGAGTATAATCTTGGTATCAATAGCGACCTCTGTCAATTTGCTTCCAGAGTATTTGGTGATGCTATGGTCTCTGAAAAGGACGGGATGATTGGCGCGAACGCCTGTAATGTGCTGTTTACCAAAAACGCCAACCAAATCAACAACGACCTCGTCAATGTCGGCGAGAAAATCACTGACGGCAAAGGGGCATCCACCATTCCAAATGAGAGTACTTATCCAGTAGTCATTCCAGATCTCGATGATGGCTACAAGTACTGCACCGTCGTCGGCATCAACCACACTAACAGCGGAGGTGGCTATATGTCTAACATGAACAACAACTGGCACGTCTCTAACGTTTCTTGCCGCACCATCGCTAGGGTGCCAAACTTCCAGACTTGGGGCAATATCTATACCAGTGCCAACATCGACACCGTCACCGTCAAGAAAGTTTTTGAGCCAAATAACGCCAACGCTGTTAACATCAAGACTGATCCCGCAAGAGCCCAGAGCTATCTCTTTGGCTCTTGGTCAGAAACTTTCACTCTCGCCAATCGAGATATCTACGACTTTAGCACCGGTGCTGCTATTGGCTATAATAGCGATAGCAAAGGTGGCCTCCCCGTATCAAACAATGCTGGATACTGCGATATTATCAATCTATCTATCTCTAATAAGCAATGTAAAGACGATAATTCTAGATCTGGCAATGCAGGCAACGTAGTCGTAAACAACGAAGATTTTATTTCTAGATTTGTCTCGCACTATGCCACCACAAACACCGGTTCGCTAGATCAGGTTACAGAGGACGTCAAATACTACAGAGCTGGGGGCAACGCCACCATCAACGATACCAATGCGCTCAAAGATAACGGTTACATCCTTGGCAACGGCGTTCTTTCTATCCTGAACGGCACTTTGATTTATCAAGTCGATGGCGACCTTACCATTAACCACAATATCTGTACTGGCTATCCTAAGCCTAACGATCAGTGCAACAACGGTTCTACCGAAAATATTGTTCGCCTTTTGACCAATCTCGACAATAGTAACCAGCGTTACGCCGCCGGCGATAAGATTCCACAGATCATCATCATTGCTAGTGGCGACGTCAAAATTGATCCTAGCGTCACCGAGATCGACGCTTGGATTTACTCTGGCAAGTCGATCAAGACCTGTTACACCAACAACGACAATCAGTGGTACCTCACCTGTAACAATCCGCTCATCGTTCACGGCCCAGTCTTCGCCAAGAAACTTGAGCTTCGCCGCACTTATGGTGCATACGGAGGACGTGCTTGGAGCGGCAACTTCACTAACAAGAGTAGCTATCTCTTCTCAGGCGCGACCACTTCTGCCGAAATCTTCGACCTTCGCTCCGACGTTTATCAATGGATCTATCAACAGATTGGCGGTAGCGATGATGCCACTAACGTTCGCTACATCCGCGAGCTAGCACCGAGGTACTAATCTCTATGGTTAAAACAGTGGGAAACAACCAAAAAAGATTCAAAAAAGGCTTCACCCTGATCGAAGTCACGCTCTTTTTGGCGATCACTGTTGCTCTCTTTTTCCCGCTGATTATCGGCACCTCTACCAGCATCGCCCGCCAGCGCTACCAAGATTCCGTCAACGACACCTATTCTTACCTGCAAAGCTCCTATTCTGAGGTGGAGAATCTTATCAACGCTAACAAGGGTGATGAAAGCCGCAAAACTTGCACCATCGCCGCTTCGATCGCCGATGCCGAGTCCACCAGGAGGACTAACAGTTCCACCGGCCTCGTCTCGATGGACCCAGACGATCTCAGCTTTGGTCGCAGTAACTGCGCAATCTATGGTAAGATTTTCTTCTTCCTACCAACTGACGACACCACCTACAGTGACACCGGCCAGACCACTCACGCCATTGTCTCTTATGATGTCTTAGGTGATATCTATAAATATGGCAATGACTTGTCAGAAGAGAACACCGATATCCTCTCGGTCCTACGTGCCGTCCACGCAGATTACCTTGCTTGCGAGAACAATTCCATTGCTCCCGCTGGCGCTGAGGGCTACCATTCTTTCCAGTGGGACAGCACGCTAGAGACTGTCTCGCCAGACCACGTTCCGTTCCAGGGTGCGTTACTAATCGTCCGCTCACCTCTAAACGGTGCCATCAACTCATTCTTCCTCAACACCGATGGCGTTAGCAGCAGTAACAATATCGTCACCGCGCTCAAATCGATCAGAGAAAATAACGCCTCTAGCTGTAGCGTCGGCAACGGTAGCATCGCTAACCGCGCCTCTCTTTACGAGTATCTCGACTCTAGCCACGACCCTGCCTTTAAGACTAATCAAGAAGATGCCGCCAGCATCTGTGTTGCCTCGCCAGATATGTTTGCCTACGGCGGTGGCTCGTCTAGTCGACGTAATATCCAGATCGACACCGCTATTCCAGCCAGCTCCAGAGACGTCAAACTGCTTAACCAAGATGATGGAGAAAACCAATGCGAATAATCAAAAAAGGCGATACCATCATCGAGGTCCTGCTTGCTACCACCATTTTTTCCTTCGTTGCTATTAGCTCTATGGTCATCATCAATAGCAACACTAATAATCTGGAAGCTAATCTCGAGCTGACCATGGTCCGCGCTGAGATCGATGCTCAGGCCGAAGCCATCCGTTTTATCCACGACGCTTATGTCTCAGAGGGCGGTTTTATGGTTAATGAGAAAACTAGTGGTGAGATCAGCTCGCCCTATCAGCGCATTTGGCAGCGTCTCACCAACAGCCCTAATGATGCCAACGCCCGTGGTTGGCTAAGCACCAGTCCTACTCCGACCGCGCTGACAGATTGCCAAAAATATTATGACGATGGCAGTGATAGTATTTACACTCAAAACCGCCACGCTTACGCTATCAACACTAGGGGTCTAGCCGAGGCCGTCAACAAGGATGGCAGTTGGTTCAATAGCACCAATAACCTAAACAGTATTGTCGTCCCGGCCGGTTCTTCAAAAGATGCCTCCGGTAATAAGTTTAGCCAAGCCACTACCTATGCCCGTGTCGTCTACGGTTCCGAAAATGCGTCCGATGACCTCATCAGCGATAATTCCACCACTGTCCAATCTGTTCAGGGCCTCTGGGTGATCACCATCCCCCAAGAAGGCGTTTACAGCAACAACAGCACCCCGCAATTTTATGATTTCCATATTTATACCTGTTGGTACGGCCCTGGTCGAGATGTGCCAACTACTATCGGTACGATCCTGCGCTTATATAACCCGAGGTACAAAAGCTAGCTATGCGTAAGATAAAGACAACACACTCAGGTTTTACTCTAGTTGAGCTCAGCCTTGCCATCGCCTTTATGTCGGCCCTGCTTTTGACGATCGCCGTTTTGATTAACTCTCTCCCGCGGATCTACCAAAAAGGCGTTTCTATTGAGGCGATTAATTATTCTGGCCAGGAGTTGATTGACGAGTTTACCTCATCCTTTACCGCTGCTACCGACACCAACGTCGCCGCCAAATGTGACACCCTTACTGACTCAACCGACAGAAATAACTGCAAGGACGACCCAAATGGCGCTGGTATGAAATTCCTTATCCAGACCTTCACTACCAACAAAATTGCAATTAAACGTTCAGATATCAACACCAGAGATAAAGACTACAGCGTGCCTATCGGCGGTATTCTCTGCTCTGGCTACTACACCTATCTCTGGAACTCCGGCTATGTTTTGGACGAGTCCGGCGAATACTACGTCATGAAAACTGGTGATCAGCCCGTCTCGATGTCCGATAAAAAACTGCATGTTCGCTACCAAGTTGGCTCGCGTCCAGAGCAGTCTAATTTCCGCCTTGTCCGCGTGCTCGACCCAGAGCGCAACATCTGTGCCGGACGTATTACATCTCTCCACTACGCGCACGCCAATGATTACGATAATGATAACAATACTCAGACCATTAAAATCGGAGAGGCAGTTGTTGCCGACGCGCTCAAAGACGACGGCATCCTCGATATTTTGCAGTCTAGCACTACCGATGCTAACCTCGCCCTTTACGACCTTAATATCTTTCAGCCCGCTCGCAGTTCTACTAACGGTCACGCACTTTACTCCAGCTCGTTTATCCTCGCCACGATTTCCGGCGCCGTCGATATCAAGAGCACGGGCAATTACTGCGCCCCACCTAGTGGAGAAGACCAAGCTTACGAGTTCACATATTGCGCAATCAATAAATTTAATTTTGCTATCAGAGCAACAGGAGGAACAAAATTATGATCAAACAACAATCTCACCACACAAAAAACAAACTTCCAGCTAGGCTCGGCCTCAAGACCAAATCTGGCCTCGCTTCGTTCTACATCGTCACTTTTGTCACCCTGGTTCTGTCTGTTGTTGTGCTAAGCTTTGTGCGCATTGTCGTTATTGATGCTAACCGTACATCCAATGACGATCTCTATCAATCGGCCTACGACTCCGCCCTCGCCGGGGTTGAAGATGCTCGCGCCGCTCTTGTCAAATACCAAGAATGTAAGGGCAAGGACACTCGCGAGTGTAATACACTGAGAGGCTATATCGAAAATGGCGAAAAAGACTGCGACTCTATCGCTCACGCTCTTGGCCGCATTGATAGCAGCGCCAGCGAAGAAGTCCCAATTTCTGAGACCACCAGTAGCTCCTCTTATTCGGACAGCTCGCTTAGCATGGACCAGGCTTATACCTGCGTCACCGTTAATCTCAGAACTCCAGATTATCGTGGCACGCTCACATCTAATAATCGCGTCGTGCTAGTCCCGATTCGCACGCAGGGCAACGCCAGCGATGTCAAAAGTATCCGGATCTCCTGGCTCTCTGATGCTATTAAAGAAAAAGGCAAAAATTATATTTATCCAAATACTTATAGCACAGATAACAACGGCGGCGACCACACTTACTTCTATTCTGCTGATGACAAAAATACCTATTACCCGCCAATTGCAGTAGACCTTTTCCAAACCAACGATACTTTCACGCTGGGCGAACTTACTACTAATAATCGGGGCACCGATCACTCATCATTTGTCTTGCAGCCAGCTTCGAATGGCGATCATAACATCTCAGCCGCCGATGTCCTTAATCAGAACGACAAATATAATAATTTCCCAGAAGCCACGAAGTGTGAAAATGGCGGCGATTTTAATTGTTACACCACCATCGAGTTGCCAGGCCCGTATAACGGTGGCAACCGCAATAATGACACTTTCTTCCTCCGCCTAGAGTCTCCATACGCGCAGGCGCCAATCGATTTCTCGGTTACCCTGATTGGCAACAACAACCAGCCAATAGATTTCTATGGGGTCCAGGCTCATGTTGATTCCACTGGCCGCGCCAACGATCTCGTCCGTCGCGTCGAGACTCGCATCGATTTCCTCACTGATTTCCCTTACCCAGAGTTTGCCATTCAGCTCGACCCTGACCAGTCCGAGGTCGATTCGCTCACCAAGAACTTCTATGTCTCTCGCAACTGTTGGTACACCGACGACAGCAACAAGGATAATAGCTACAGCGACGATCTTAAAAACGACAAAAATATCGTCCTAGACTGCGAAGACGCCGGCGACGCCAGCAATTACAGCGCATTCTAGAAGCTCGTAAGGTTTACCGCATACACAACAATGCCTAGGTTTTTCCATGTTATGATATAATAATAGATAACTATGGGAAAAAGATTTGACTACGAATATATGGTTATCGGCGCCGGTACGGCCGGCATTACGGCAGCAAGGCAGCTAGTAGAGGCCGGACGCAAAGTAGCCTTGGTAGAGCAAGATAAGTGGGGCGGTTCTGGCGCTAGCTATCGCAATATACCACAAAAGTTGCTAGAAGAAGCCGGCATAGACTGCATCAAAGGCCGGGCCAAATTTGTAGGCAATTACGATGTCGAGATTTCTGGACAAGAGAAGCCAGTTTCCGCTAACAAGTTTCTAATCACCACCGGCACAGAGCCGATGCTCAAAAACATCTCCGGCCTAGACAAAGTCAAATATTATACCCCGGACAGTATCCTAGAAGTCGAGCGCCCACCAAAGACCGTCCTAGTAATTGGCGGCGGGGCTAGCGGCTGCGAGACAGCCCAGCGCCTAGCAAAACTAGGATCCAGGGTGGTGATTGTAGAATGCGCAGCCCGGCTGCTGCCAAAAGAGGACGAAGAAGTAGGGCTTTTGATGCAACAGTTTTTTGAAAAGCGCCTAGGGATTAAGACTTTTACTCACACAAAGGCCGTCGCTTTAGAAAAGGACAAGCTCTCGCCCCGCGTAGTTTTTATGCGTAATGGCCAAGAGCGCACCGTACGGGTAGAGAATATCGTCATTGCTGCCGGTCGGCAGCCAGCACTAGATCTAGAGCTAAAGAACGCTGGTATCAGCTATGACAAAAAAGGCATCGTGGTCGACAAAACCTTGCAGACCAGTGCACGCAATGTTTTTGCCGCGGGTGATATCCTGGGCGGAGATAGCTCTACAGAGCGCGCGGTTTACACTGCCGAGGTGGCCGTAATGAACATGCTAGGCCGCAACAAAACTTACGTTAACTACGATGGCTTTATCCGCACGACCAATACCGATCCGCAGATTGCCTCGGTCGGCCTTTCGGAAGATGATCTAGCAAAGCGCGCCAAAAAGTATAAGAAAGCCATGGTGCCACTTTCGGCCACACTGGCATCGGTCATGACAAATAGCAGAGTTGGTTTTATTAAGATAATGATTGATCATCAGGGCAAAATATTGGGAGCGACGATGATGGGCCCGCACGCGACGGACGTGTTGCAAGAAATTGCCCTAGCGATTAGGCATGGGTTGCCGCTGATTCAGGTAGCAAGCACACCACACCCGGCAGAGGAGTGGGGTAATTTGATAAAAATTGTCAGTCGAAAATTATTAGCAAAAAAATAAGCCCTGTTGGCTTGGTGTGTTGACTTGGTGGCGGGGGCTGGATTTGAACCAGCGACCTTTTGGTTATGAGCCAAACGAGCTACCAGGCTGCTCTACCCCGCGACATAACGAAAATACACGGCTAGCAAAACTAGCTCTGTTAATTATACTATCACAGATTAGCGATCTTGTCAAGAGCGAGGTAAGGAAAATTCTTAACGATGCTATATTTTGCTTACATTGTAAAAATTACAACAACATTTTTTACCTCTGTAAAATGCAAGAATTTTGCCACAAAACTTTCTGCTTATGCTTGGCTTTTTTGCCGGACGTGCTAAATTAAGAACATGCGCACATTACAGTTTGGTTTAAAAGCAATACTTATCCTACTTACGGTATTGGTTTTACAGGCGCCGGGCTGCGTTTCTGCCCTTAGCGCCATTGGTGGTTATTCGTCTGGGATGGCTACCATAGAACCTTTGACGCTAGAGGATGATTCCGCTGTTTTGGCCTCTAGTCCAGACGCTGAAACAGCAACTATTGCCCCAACTGATCTTATCAAGATTCGAGCGGTCAACCCCGGTTATAATACCGATGCCGGCAAAAACTCCGGCGAGCTAATCGAGCTGATTAATTACGCCGACCAAGAAATCCCGCTCACTAATATCGCGATTATCTATACGGCCAAGCCAACATCGACTGTGCCCAATGGCAAATCCACAGTTTTGTATCTGTTCCCGCCCGGCTCGCGTTTTATCGGCCGCTCTATTTTGCTGAGATTTTCCGAAGCACCCGAGGCAGAAGCAGGGAATCAAGATTTATTATATGACACCTCACTCGCCATGAACGGTTCGCTGGCTCTGGTCAAAGTCGGCGCCGGTTTTGACACAGAGACAGCAGATTTATCTCAGCCCGTTGCTAACTTTGGCGAGGTTATTAGTAGCCTTTGTTGGCTCGGCGGGGACGGTTGTTTGCCTTATTTCTCCACCACTGTTAAATCTCGTGCCTACACCACGCTGCTATTAGATGACGAAACGGGCGAGTATCACCACACTAATGATTACGCGCCGCTTTTTGACCCAGCTAGTCCCGGCCTCTATTTGCCGCCAGGTTACTTAGCCGATGGCAGCTTTTCTGACTGCGCGGCCTCAGGCTCCAGCTCTTGTGATTCTGACTCCGCAGATAGCTCTACATCCAGTAGCTCTAGTTTGTCTAGTTCTGCTAATGCCGCTACCAGCGATTTTGATCCAGATGCCTCGCCGGTCTGTTCTGGCCTCCGCTTTTCCGAGATTCTAACTTACTACATTGATGATGCTTCCGAGCAATTTATCGAACTGTATAATTCCGGTAGCTCTCCTGCCCAGCTATCAAGGTGTAAACTGCGCTACAAGAAAAAGCTCTACACCCTCTCGACCGAGCCCGCTATTCTTTCTCCGTCTAGCTACTTTGTCTACCGTCCTATCGTCAAACTTACTAAAAATCCCACCACCGAGAATCTTTTTGAGATTCTAGATGTCAACGGCACAGTGGTCGATACGCTCAGTCTCCCTCACGGGCAAAAATCCGGTACTTCCTATGCCCTGATGGGCGCTAATGCCGACGGCTCTGACAACTGGCAAATTACTTATAATCCTACACCTGGCGAGCCCAACGTCTATCAAGAGTTTCGCACTTGTCCAGCCGGCAAGATTATCAACGAAGCCACTGGTAACTGCGTCAATGCTTCTACGCTCAGTAGCGCTGCCAAAGATTGTGGTCCGGGGAAATATCGCAACCCTGCTACCGGCCGTTGCAAATCTTTAAGTTCTAGCTCTAGCGAGCAAACCCCCTGCAAAGAGGGCTACGAGCGCAATCCTGAGACTAATCGCTGCCGCAAGATTAGGGACAATAACGGCACTGACTATCCCGTCGTTCCGCTTACCGACACCGAAGACACTACCTCGTTTGTCGCGCTCTGGGCTATCGCAGCCATCGCCGGGCTTGGTGCCGTCTATGTCATCTTCCAATATCGCAAAGAAATCATCTATTTCTTCCGTAAACTCTTTACTAAACTAAAAAAATAAATAATCCAGCGGTGCCAGCACTGCCGGATTATTTATTATCAGTGACTGATTATTTGTCTACGACTTCGCCTTCGACAGCGTCATCATCTTTATCAGATTTGCTATCTTTATCGGAGCCTTTGTCGGAATCGGAATCGGCACCGTCTTTACTGGCATCTGGACCGCCAGTTTGCTGATACATTTTTGCGCCGATTGGCATGATCTTCTCAGATAATTCGTTAGCGGCTTTTTCTAAAGCATCTTTATCAGCATCCGCATCGTTCAAAACTTTTTTAGCCTCTTCGACAGCTTCTTTGATGGTTTTGGTGTCGTCGTCAGAAATCTTATCCTTAAATTCGTTTGGCATTTTTTCTGCCTGATAAACTGCATTTTCTAGTTTGTTCTTTGCATCCACAGCTTCACGTTTTTTCGCATCCTCTTCGGCGTGGGCTTCAGCCTCTTTCTGCGCCTTTTCGATATCTTCTTTGCTCATGTTGCCAGAGTTTTGGATAGTGATTGACTGCTCCTTGCCAGTGCCTTTATCCTTGGCTGTAACATTTAAGATGCCATTTGCATCAATGTTGAAAGTAACCTCAATCTGTGGCACACCGCGTGGAGCAGGTGCGATTCCATCTAGGATAAAGCGACCGAGCGATTTGTTGTCGTTAGCAAACTCGCGCTCACCCTGAAGGACATGAATCTCGACTTGTGGTTGGTTATCTGCAGCAGTAGAGAAAACTTCGGATTTAGAAGTTGGGACAGTAGTGTTTCGCTCAATCAATTTGGTAGATACGCCGCCCATAGTCTCAATACCGAGAGAAAGCGGAGTGACATCGAGCAGCAAGACATCTTTGACATCGCCCTGCAGCACGCCACCTTGAATGGCAGCGCCTACGGCCACCACCTCATCTGGGTTGACACCCTGCATCGGCTCTTTGCCAAAGATGGATTTGACCTTTTCGATCACGGCTGGCATGCGGGTCATACCACCGACCATTACTACCTCATCGATGTCAGAAGCTTTGAGCTTAGCATCCTTCAAAGCCTTTTCGACTGGCTCGGCCAGGCGGTCAAGCAGAGGTTTGACTAGCTCTTCTAGTTTGGCGCGAGTCAAAGTGTGTTCAAAGTGCTTTGGCCCATCGGCATCAGCAGTCAAGAATGGTAGGTTGATGTCGGTAGAAGTAGCAGAAGATAGCTCTTTTTTGGCCTTCTCCGCTTCGTCTTTGATACGCTGCATTGCGGCTGCATCATCGCGGATATCTACGCCGCTTTCTTTCTTAAACTCATCAATTAGATAATTGACAATGATGTTATCAAAATCTTCACCGCCAAGGTGGGTATCGCCATTGGTAGATTTGACCTCGAACACACCATCACCGAGCTCCAGGATAGAGACGTCAAAAGTACCGCCACCGAGGTCAAAGACGGCGATTTGCTCATCTTTTTTAGATTCCAGACCGTAGGCTAGCGCAGCGGCGGTTGGCTCGTTGATGATACGCTTGACTTCTAAGCCAGCAATTTTACCAGCGTCTTTGGTAGCCTGGCGCTGAGAATCGTCAAAGTAAGCCGGCACTGTAATAATAGCCTCGGTTACTTTCTCGCCAAGAAATGCCTCAGCATCGGCTTTGATTTTGGAAAGCACCATAGCCGAAATTTCTTCTGGGGTATAAGTCTTGCCGTCCATTTCTACTGCAGCCTGGCTGCCTTTCTTGACAATCTTATATGGCATAATGTCCATGTCGCGCTTGACTTCTTTATCGTCAATCTTGCGGCCGATTAGACGTTTGATACCATAGATGGTGTTCTTTGGGTTGGTCACCCGCTGTCGCTGGGCAACTTTACCAACCAAGCGATCGCCTTTTTTAGTAACGGCAACTACCGATGGAGTAGTGCGGTCGCCCTCAGCGTTGGTGATGACTTCTGGTTTACCAGCAACCATGTAGGCAAATGCCGAGTTAGTGGTACCCAGGTCGATTCCGATGATTTTGCTCATTTTTCCTCACTTTCTTTTAATATTATTAATTTCTAGGTTCTGCGCCTTTGCGCCGGTTAGCTCGTCTCTGTTGACTGATTTCGCTAGCTCCTTTTAATCTAGCACTCTAAGTCAGAGACTGCTAATTCTTACCTCTATTGTAGCAAATTAGCACTCTCATGTCAAGAGTGCTAATACAGGGGTGGTGATAGAAAAATTCTTGACTAAGTTATTTTTCGGTCTGTAAGTCTTGAACACCGTCAACTAAAAATTCGTGCGACCAAAGGTCGTGACGAATTTTTAGTTGTGGCCTGACCGAAAAATAAGCTTAGTCGAATTTTTCTCTCAAATATGTTATCATTATATTAATAATCAAGGAGTTTCCATGGATCGTGTTTCTATTAAACAACGCGCCAAAAAACAAATCGAAGGCAAAATCTTCCAGCTCTTGGCTATTTACTTAGTCGTAATTGCCGCTTCCTGGATAATCAGCCTGGTTTTTGGAGTAATTGGCGGTATTATCAACCTAATTATCGGCGGCCCGATAGCCTATGCAATGGCCTCAATCTATCTCAGGATAATTAAAAAATCTCGCTCGCCAGAAGTAGAGGATATTATCATTGGGTTTAAGGATAACAAATTCACCCGCAACCTAGTAGCTTACCTTCGCTACCAAGTCTTCGTTTTCTTGTGGGCCCTGCTGTTTATTATCCCTGGTATCATCAAGGCAATTTCTTATTCACAGATGTTTTACCTGCTAGCAGAGAATGACAAACTAGAGGCCAGCGATGCTCAGCGCAAATCTATGGAAATGATGGAAGGGCACAAAGCAGAATATTTCGTGCTGCAACTCTCTTTTATCCCATGGTTTTTGCTCTGCACTATTACTTTTGGCATTGCTGCGATATATGTTACTCCATATTATGAGGCTACCATGGCCGAGTTCCATGTTCGCCTAGTCAAAGCCAAAACTGCTAAAAAATCTACCAAGAAATAATAGCTAGGCTTTCACGGCGCTGCAACCGCGGCGCCGTTTTTTGGTGTTTCGTCATCCACTCGTCCACTGCTTTTGCCACGCCAGGCAGCTGCGGGTTATTATAATCGTGTACAATAATTACGCTCTGGCATTTCCCATTCTCATCGCATACTAGTCGCGGCGTCACCAAATTAAGCGACGTTTTAATTGACTGATATAAATCTCCATCCAGAAACGCAAAGATAATTTTGCCTGGCAAATCTTTGGAGCTTCTAACAATCTCGCCACCAATTTGATTTCCATTATTCAGTTCTACGCCATCTAGTTTTGAGCCACCTAGTTTGACTTCTCCCGGATCCAAATCTTCAAAAAAGCCTTTACGAATTTTTGGGACTCTTAGTCCTGCTTTTTTGAATCTCTCCACCACTTCGCGTTTGCTAACAAAAAGCTCCCCTTCAGAAAACCCATCACCCGCCGCCGAAGCATCCTCGCGCGTACGTGCCGGCAGACCTTCAAAAGAATCATAGATCCAAAGATTCATTTTGGCGCTTTCTTCTTCCAACATTTTTTCAATCAAAAGGGAAGTATCGCCACGATAACACCCAAACTCCACCACATCACCAGTAACATAATTAGAATCGCCCTCGCTGTTTTCTCCGCGACCAGCTTTCCTTAATGCTGATTCTAGCTGCTCCAAAATCACAGCGGTCTCCTTGTCGGAGACCTGCTGTAAATACTTTTCTTGCTTTGGCTTAGGCATTTGCGATTTCTTCGTCAGAAACTTTACCATCGCCATCAGTATCTAGAATTGCGCTAGCACGGCGAATCATTTCCTCGCTCTCATCAGTACGAATTACCCAGACTGGCTTAGAACCTTCAGCGGAAATATCGGTGTGGCGATTTGGCATCTCGGCCAAATTCTTTTTCTCATCAATCGCAAAACCAAGATAATTAAGTTTTTGGGAAACGGTACGGCGAATCTCGTCAGAGCGCTCGCCGATGGTTGCGGTAAACACAATCGCATCTACCCCACCGAGCGATGCTGCCATCTGACCAATCAAGCTCTGCACTTTGTAGACATACATCGCGTGAGCAAAGGTACCGCGCTTGTCGCCCTCATCGCGCAGCTTCAAAATTTCGCGCATATCATCAGTCTTGCCGGAGACACCTTTTAGACCAGATTCCTTATTAAGGTATTTCTCGAGAGACTCATCGGCTTCGTATTTAAGATAATGCTTGACGGCTAATGCCGCAGCCGGATCGATATTACCACAGCGGGTGGCCATCATCAGACCTTCTAGTGGGGTATAGCCCATAGTGGTATCCAGCGACTTGCCTTCAAACACCGCTGTAACAGAAGAGCCAGAGCCCAGGTGGCAAACGATTAATTTCTGTGGCAAAATATCTTGTGATTTCATGTAGTTGACGATGGAGCCAACTGACAGACCATGGTAGCCAAAGCGCTTAATGTCAGCTTTATCTGCTAGCTCTGGGTCGATGGCGTAATATTTCATCAGATCCGGACGGTCCGCGTGGAACGAAGAATCAGAAATCGCAATCACCGGAGTGCCCTTAAAGCTCTTGACGAGATGCTCAATCTCGCCAGCCACCACCGGCACATGGAGCGGAGCGCGCTTTTTAGCTTTGTCTAGCGCCTTGAGATAGGCCTCGTCCACAATATGATCGTGGGTAAAATACTCACCCGGGCAGGTTACGCGTGCGAGAATAGCATCAATCTTAGTCATCCCGCCGAGGATACCCTCCTCAGTCAAAATACGGTTGATGTTGGCCACAGTGGAGGTCAGCTCTTTAAACTCTTGTTTTAGAACTTTCTTCTTGCCGTCTGCCTTTTTGAGGTTGCAGATAATTTCCTTACCCTCAAACTCAAAATGAAGGCTGCAGATCTCCTCGTTGCCTTTATAAAGGGAATACTTGCGCGAAGAACTCCCAGGGTTAGTAATTAAAATTAATTTACCTTCCATCAAAACTCCTTTAACTCTATTTAGAATGTTTGCGTTTTTCGCTGTGTTTATGGTTGTTGTTGCGGTTTAATTTTGCGATTCGTACTTTTTTACTCATATCTTAATTATATCATATAACCTTAAAATAAGCTAAAAACACTTATTTTAGCACTCTTGACACGCGAGTGCCAAAACGCTACAATAGTAATAATATGGCAAAACGTGATTATTATGAAATTTTGGGTGTTTCCAAAAACGCATCTGATGACGAGATTAAGAAAGCTTATCGCAAGCTGGCGATTAAATACCATCCCGACAAAAACCCCGGCGACAAAGAAGCCGAGAAAAAATTCAAAGAAGTTTCCGAGGCACACGAGGTTCTGGCAGATAAGCAAAAACGTGCCCGTTATGATCAATTTGGTCATGCTGGCGTGGGCGGCGCTGCCGGTGGTGGCAACCCATTTGGCGGTGGCAATCCGTTTGGCCAGGCCGGCGGGTTCAATTTTAACGGCCAGGAGTTCCACTTCAACTTTGGCGGGGCCGGCGGCGATGGCGGCGGCTTTGCTGGCGCCGGGCTAGACGATATTTTGGGCAGTTTGTTTGGTTTTGGTGGTGGCGGCGGTCGGCGCCGTCAGACCCGCGGAGCAGATTATCGCACGCAAGTCACTGTTGATTTTAAGGATGCAATTTTTGGCACGACCAAGACCATCAGCGTCAATGGCGAGTCCATCAAGATCAAGATTCCGGCCGGCATTGATGATGGTATGAGCATCAGGCTCAGAGGCCGCGGCGGCCCAGCGCCAGAAGGTGTTCAAGGTGGGGAAAAGGGCGATCTCTACGTGCTTGTTCGCGTCAAATCGCACAAGACTCTCACCCGCGAGGGCACGCTGATTCTGTCCGAGCAAAAGATCAGCATGGTGGATGCGGCGCTCGGTTGCGAGGTAGAAGTAGAAACTGTAGATGGTCCTATCACCATGAAAGTCCCAGCTGGCACCCAGAGTGGCACTCCGTTCAAACTGTCTGGCCATGGCGTTCCTTTCCGCGCCGATGGCGATCGTGGTCCACATATTGTCACCATTATTGTAGAAACTCCGAAGAACTTATCCAAGAAACAAAAAGAAATTCTAAAAGAATTCAAATCTGCCAAAAAGCGCGGTATTTTCGGCTAGCAAAATCGGGTGGCGATCTGTTTATTTTTCGGTCTGTCTACCAGATTTGAAAGCAAAAAATGTATATTATTGACGTTTGCCAATTATGAAATCGCAACGAAATGAGTAGAAAGAAAATTTATTTTCTTTCTCGAATGAGGCAGCGATTTATCGCGTAGCGATAGGTTTTTTGCTTTCAAGTCCCTGATCCGAAAAATAAATAGGAGCCAGGACCCGATTTTGCTCATAAATAAGCTTAGTCGAATTTTCCTATGCTATAATAATACTAGTGCCGCCTTAGCTCAGCGGATTAGAGCACTTGTCTTCGGAACAAGGGGTCGTGGGTTCGAATCCCTCAGGCGGTACCAATCCTATCTACACAGCGCCACCCGCAAGTTCACCCTCAATCATTTCCCGCGTGATGCGTAGTGTAGCCCCACTTTCCACTTGTCCGCCTAACATAAACTTTGCCACTAGATTCTCCACGGTTTTTTGCACGATGCGTTTCATCGGCCTGGCGCCAAGCTCAGCATCGTATCCGCGTTGGACCAACACTTGTTTTGCGTCGTCGTCTACCATTACGACGATTTTTTGTGGTGCCAAAGTCTTGTTCACACCGGCGATAATCAAATCTAGTACCTGCAAACAATCTTGTGGTGATAGTGGCTTAAACAAACAAATTTCGTCAAACCGGTTGAGAAACTCTGGCTTAAACTCGCCACTGCGCATCAAATTATTTAGAATCTGTTCTTTCATTGCTGAAAAATCGTTGCTACCACCGCCACCCACCAGCTGCCGTATCATCTCCGCTCCCGCATTGCTCGTCGCGATCACAATCGTATCGCGGAAGGATACCTCGCGTCCTTTAACATCGCGCAAAATACCTTCGTCTAGCATCTGCAGCAGCGTCGTCAAAACCTGTGGATGAGCTTTTTCAATTTCGTCGAGAAGCACCACAGCAAACGGTTGTTTCATCACTTGCGCCGTCAGACTTAGTTCGTCTTCGGCTCCGTCAGCAATTAAACGCGATACATCTCCTGGCGTGACAAACTCGTTCATGTCTAGCCGAATGATGTTCTTCTCCCCGTTAAAATATACTTCGGACAATGCTTTGGCTAGTTCGGTTTTGCCTACACCAGTCGGGCCAAGGAACAAGAAAGTGCCGATTGGTTTGCCCTCGTTGCGTACACCCGCCGCCGCTCGACGCAGGGCGTCAGACACAGTTTTCACAGCCAACTCTTGGTCGATCATCCGCTGATGTATCAAAGCCTCCAGGTTCAGTAGCTGCTGCTTATCATCATCTGATGTTTTGTCTTGGGAGAATATTTTTACGCCGGCAGTTTTTTCTACTGCTTCCTGTACGCTCGCTGCCGTCACGAGATGTGTCGCTTGGTCGGCATAGCCACCCGCAGTGTCGAGCAAAGTCAGCGCTTTGCCCGGCATCTCCATGTCGTAGACGTATTTCTCGCTCAGGCGATAAGCTTCTTTTAGCGCCCAGATTGTATAAGAACATTTATGCTGATATTCCAAAAGCGGTGCTTGATCTTGCAGTACTTTCATCGTTTCTTCTTCGTTTGCCGGCTTTACCATGATTTTATTTAATGAGTTTGCCAGCGCTGCCTTACGTGCGGAGATCTCCAAGAATTTTTGACGATCCATCGTCAAAATCATCCGCAGATTTCCTGCTTCCAAAATCGGCATCAGCACATTTGTGATATCCACGCTTCCAACTCCTTCTTCAAAAAACAGCTGCGCATTTTCTAGCCAGATAATGATGTTTTTAGCAGAAAAAGCCTCGCCCAAAATATGCATCACTAGGCCCTCTAGTTGCCCGCGCTCACCTGCACCGCTAATCAGTGCTGCCGCATCCAATCGGAAAATTTGCCGATACTGCAGATTTTTTGGCAATTTCGCGTCTGCGTCCATCAGCATTTCTGCGAAAGCCGTTACAATTGTCGCACGGCCACTGCCTTCCGGGCCAATCAGAGCAACGTTCTGTTTGCCGCCCTTGCTAAATATTTCCGCCATCTGGCTCAAAATTTCTTGATGCGTCGACAGCTGGATTCGCGCTGTATTTGCCACGTGGCCTTCCGAAATATTTTGCCCAAATTGTTGCAAAGTTGGGATATAGCCAAACGAAAGATCGCGCCCAATACCGCCAGTATGTCGATGCTTTTTGAACTCCTCCATCATGTTGTTTAGATGGTCAAACCAAATCACGCCGTCTATCAGATCGCGCAGATCCAGTTTCAAGCGTTTCAAAATCATTTCATTATTCGGATGATTTGCAATAATCGCGACTGTCAAAATTGCTCCGTGCAGTTCTTTTGTGCCTGTGCTTTCTCGGATTTTTAGCGCAGTTTCAAAAACTGGCCCAAGTTCTCTCGGCAACTCGCCGGCAACGTCAGTTAGTAGTTGCGGAGTAATATAATACCGTATGTGCATAAATTTACCACTAGTGGTTTGCATAATCACGGGGACCAAATCTTTTAGAGAAGGATTTTTTGGCATTTTTGCCAGCAGGTCATTAGAAAGGATGTCATTAATGTCGTTTTCGTTTTTGCCTACTGGTACTGGGATCAATTCTTTTCTTGTCCAGTAGTGGATCATTGCCATAACCACTGCCACCGATAAGCATAACCAACCTACCGCAAAACCAAAAGCGATTAAGGCCACGCCGCCGGAAAGCATCATTATTGCCATAACCAGTATTAGCACATACAAAAACTTGTTGCCGAGGATTTTGCCTAGTCTAGCGTTTCTTGCACGCAGGGAATTATAGTTAAAATTCATGCTGACACTCCTATCACTGTCAGAATGATTCCCACAAACGGCAACAGTGGCACTAGCGGCCAGACTACCATCATGAGCCCCATCACTAAGACCTCAATCAGCATCAGTACTAGGCCCGAAATGATCAAAATAGTGCGGGTAAAAAACCCGATCAGCCGCGAAATCAATTTACTAATCAGCGAGGCAAAAATCGGTCCTCTCTCGCCATCCGCGTCAATCTGCCGATAGGGCGCAAACAACGTCTTCAGCAGATCTCCGATCGAAAAAGTATCCGCGGTGTTTTTTAGCATCCTCTTCATGTCGCCAAAAAAAGTGCTCCATCCTCGGGCGTACCACCATTGCACTAGATCGACCACAAACATATCACCATTATAACACTTATGCTTATCTAAAGCAATTAATCCAGCCTATTCTGACTCTACCAATCTTTTGGTTGCGTTGCGCGCCAGCTTTGTCAACTCTTTTGCGTGCTGTGCTATTCGATCAAAATCAAATTTTTCATAATAACCCCAATAATAGAGCACGCCACTAAGTTCCCAAGCAAAAACGCAAAAACATTTTTCATCGATTTCTATCCCGTATGTACTCCAGCCCCGCGCGATAACCGGCCGAAACTCCTCCGCGATTTTTATCAGGGTCTGCGAATGGCCCTTTTCGATCACTACTTCATAATATTCACGGTTTTGGTAGACAAAATACAGGATCTTAAAAAATGTCATTTCTAGACTGCGTCTTTTCTTGCTCCGTTCTCGGCTAGGGGAGGAACAATTTTCCCCCACCAAGCATTTTAGCTGCGGCTCCATTTTGTGGAAAAACAGATCAATTGCCTCATCCATGTGCTCATAGTGATTATAAAATGTCGAATCCCAAACTTCCGCTTCGTCGCTCACTATCGGTGTATTTAGTCGTGAGACCCAGCCCAATTTCAAAAACTTGCCGATAGCCAAGTCGAACCGGTCCTGTATCTCTAAGAATCTTTTGTCGAGTTTATTTTTTATTCGTTCTTTACGTCTTTTACCGACGCAGGACATAGCATAATTTTACTTAACCTTTGAGATTTTGTCAAAATGACGTATAATATTAACATAAGCATAAAAAATTAAAGCATAAGCATAAATCAACTAAAGCATAAGCATAAATTAATCAAAGCATAAACAAAATATTCCAACTAAAAAGGGCATCAATGGACGAACAAGAAATACAGCAAAAACGTCGCGACAACGAAGAAAAAGCTACCGCCAGTCGTGCGCGGGTGCTCAAGTTACCATATCTAGATACCCGTCGATTCGAAAACAATCTCCCCCTAATCAAAAACTTTCTTGATATCCGCGAGATGCACAAAGACCGCGTCCTGCCACTCCAAAAAGGCGATGGCAATGTCCACTACCAGTTTATGGTTACTAGCCAGACGCCGCGTAGTGTTATTGAATCACTTCGCGATAAATATCAGGCCGGCGGAGAACATGTAGATTTCTTCCTGATTTCTGATTCTGCTTACAAGGTTTTTATGCTGCGCTACGACCCTCCGCAGCAAGTCCATTATGATGATATCAAAATTGCTGGCGAGGGCGACTCCGAGACCCTAGATTCTGTTTCTAAAGTGCTTAATGAAGTTGCCACCGACAAGGTGTTCAACTATTTGCTCGAGCAAGCAGACAAGCTCGGAGCTTCCGATATTCACATTGAAAACCTTCGCGGAGAAATTCGCATCCGTATGCGCGTCGATGGGATTTTGCACCCTGTTGCCACTATCTCGCGTGACCGTTACCGTATTTTTATGGGCGAGCTTTCTAGTCGTGCCAATATCTCTATTGCTGCCAATACCCCACAATCTGGACATATGCAGATGGACATTAGCCGCGACGGTAGTTCGCATACGCTTAACATCCGCGTCGAGATGATTCCTACACTTTATGGTCAAGATGCAGTCCTTCGTCTATTTAATTTTGATGAGAATATTCTCAATCTCGATCTCCTCGGCCTTACCGAGCAAGAGCGCGTCGAGATAGACGAGGTCATCTCGCATCCGCGCGGGCTGGTGCTGATGGTCGGCCCTACCGGCTCTGGTAAATCCACCACTCTTTATTCTATGCTTAATGCCTTGAACACTACAGATCGTAAAATTATTACTCTAGAAGATCCAATTGAGTATGGCATTGCCGGCATTTCGCAAATTCCGATCAACACCACCGAAGGCGAAAATTTTGCTGACGGTCTGCGCTCCGTCCTCCGTCTCGACCCAGATGTCGTGATGGTCGGCGAGGTTCGCGATGCTGATACCGCCCGCACCGCCATCCAGGCCTCTATCACCGGCCATCTTGTGCTTAGCTCTTTCCACGCTAATACTACTGCTGCTGCCTTCTCGCGAATGATCGACATGATCGGCACCAATCCAATTTTCTCCAGCTCTATCCGTCTTGTCATTGCTCAGCGCCTCGTCCGCAAACTGGATGATAACAAAGAATCATATCAGCCAGACGAAGCCACTACTAAGTACATCAAAAAAGTCCTTGCGGGTATTCCGGTAGAAACTCTCCGCTCACATGGCGTTGACCCAGAACACTATACTCTATATCGACCACACCCATCAAAAAACAGCCCGTTTGGTTATAAAGGCCGCACTGTTATTATGGAACAACTAGTCGTAAATGATGACATCCAGGCCTTTATCCGCGGCGATGTCCAAGATATTAATACAGATGCCATCGAAAAAACCGCTCAAAAGAACGGCATGCTAACACTCGAGCAAAAAGGCATTATCGCCGCCCTCAAGGGAATTACCAGCCTCGAGGAAATCTCCCGCGTCATTTAACGTGTGATAAAATATGATTATGAAGTTCGCAAGTGAAGAAGAGTTAATTGGTTTTGCAAGGGAGCTTGGAAAAAATCTTCATATCCCTCGCGTCATCGAGCTCATCGGTGATGTCGGCGCCGGCAAAACCACCTTTACCCGCGGCTTGGCTGAGGGCCTTGGTGTTGCTGAGCCTGTCACCTCGCCCAGCTTTACCATTTCCAAACGTTACGCCATCAAGGGCGTCGAAAATGGCATCCTTACCCACTACGATTTTTATCGCCTGCCTGACCCCGGCCTGATGTCGGAGGATCTCGCTGAGTCTATTTCTGACCCGCACACGATCACTGTCATAGAATGGGCCGACACTACCCAAGACATTCTACCAGCAGATCGTCTGATTTTTAAGATTACTACCAATGATGATGGCACCCGCACTGTAGAGGAGCTAAAACCATGAAACTTTATCTCGATACTTCCACTCCCGACACAATCTTAAAAATTGATGGTCGAAAATACTCAGAGCCGCTCGGTCGCGACACCGCCGAAAAACTCCTTGCTTTCATAGAAGATAAACTAACTCAAAACGGCCACACCTGGCAAGATATTTCCGAAATCACTTTTATGTCTGGCCCTGGTAGTTTTACTGGCCTGCGCATCGGCGCTACGGTGGTTAATACCTTGGCCGACCAGCTAAACATCCCCCTCTTTGACCACCATGGCGACAAGCACCCAATTATTATTCCTGATTATGGCAGGCCAGCTAACATTACTGCACCAAAGAAATAATATTGGTGAATTTTTATTTTTTACTATATTCTGTGCTATAATAATAATGGAACATCGATTTCAATTTATTATATTTAATGTTAACCCGCCGATATCAGGAAAATATCGGCAAAACAGAAAGGTTTTGCTATGGAAATAGCCGTTATAATAGTAGCCGCCATTATTGGCATTGGTGCCGGTGCTGGTGGTGTTTTTGCATACAACAAAAAGAACGAGAAAGGCAACAAAGACCGCGCTGATGATCTAGTGCGCAAGGCCAAAAACGAGGCCTCAGACATCGTGTCCAAGGCCCGCAAAGAAGCTGCTGACATTGCCGAAAAGTCCAAGAACGAAGAATCCGACCGCCGCAAAGAGTGGAAGCGTACCGAGAATCGCCTCGCCGAGCGCGAGACTACCCTCGATGGCAAACTCGATCAGATCGAGAAAAAGTCCGAGCGCTTGGTCAAACAAGAAAAAGAGATCGAAGACCTCAAGTCTGAGATCAAAGGTATCCGCGACAAGCAGCAAGAAAAACTCGAAAAAATTGCCGGCCTATCCAAGCAAGACGCCAAGGATAAGCTCATGAAAATGACCGAAAAAGATATTAAGCAAGATCTTACTAATCTCGTTGCCAAAGAGCAGAAGGAAATCAAGCACGACATCGACGAGACCGCCCAGGCGATTTTGCTTACTGCGATGGAGCGCATGAGTTCTGAGGTCACTGCCGATCGCACCGTTACCTCGCTTAAGCTCCCAGATGACGAAATGAAAGGTCGTATTATTGGTAAAGAAGGTCGTAACATCCAGGCTTTGCAGCGCGCCACTGGCGTCGATATCATGGTTGACGATACTCCGGGCATGGTTGTTTTATCTAGCTTCGACCCGATTCGTCGCCAAGTCGCACGTTACGCTTTGGAGCGTCTAATGAAAGACGGCCGCATTAACCCATCTAGTATCGAAGATGCCGTCGCCAAAGGCGAGAAAGAAATCGAAAAAGAACTCGTCCGCGCCGGCGAAGATGCCGTCCGCGAAGTTGGCTTGGTTGGTATTCCGCGCGAGCTGATCCACCTCTTAGGCGAGCTCAAATTCCGTACTTCTTATGGCCAGAACGTACTTTTGCACTCGGTAGAAATGGCCCATGTTGCTGGCATGATTGCCGAAGAGATCGGCGCCGATAAGCGTGTCGCTAAGACTGCTGCTCTGATGCACGATATTGGTAAGGCTGTCACTCACAAAATTGAAGGTAAACATGCTGACATTGGTGCAGAGCTTGCCAAAAAATACGGTATGGCCGATGATGTAGTCCACGCTATTGCTGCTCATCACGATGATATCGAGCCTACCACTCCAGAGGCCATCATTATCAGGATTTGCGACGCGATGTCTGCCGCCCGCCCTGGCGCCCGCAATATCTCCGCCGAGAACTTTGCCGAGCGTATGCGCGATCTCGAAAACATCGCCACCAGCTTCCCAGGCATTGATAAGGCTTATGCTATTTCTGCTGGCCGCGAGGTCCGCGTTATTGTCGAGCCAAAGCAGATTGACGATCTTACTGCACTCAAACTTGCTCGTGATATTGCTAACAAGATTGAGGCCACCATGTCTTATCCAGGTATCATCAAGGTCAACGTCATCCGCGAAACCCGCGCCATCGAGTACGCAAAATAACCATAATAACCATAATAACCAATTACCACAATAACCAACCAAAATGGGCAAGATTAAAGAACTAAGCAACAAAATCTTTAACAAAAAGCTAAGCAAAAAGGCCAAGATAGAGGTTGCCGTCATCTTGTTCATCGTCATTGGTGTCATTGCCTATGTGGTGTGGGACGTGGCCGCTACTGGCCCCATTACGCGGCTGTTTACCGATCGCGAGCGCTTAATTCGCATCGTCCAAGGTCTCGGTCCACTTGGTCCGCTAGTCTATATACTACTTCAGGCTTTGCAGGGAATTATCGCGCCGATTCCTAGCAATGTCGTTGGTATTATCGGAGGTTTCCTCTTTAGTTGGTGGGGCATACTTTGGACTTCGATTGGCGCCACTATTGGCGCTACTGTGGTTTTTTGGCTCTCCCGTCGCTTTGGTCGTGCGCTGATCGAAAAATTAGTCAAAAAAGAAGCGCTCGACAAGTTTGATTTTATTATCAATGGCAAACGCACCAGCCTGATTATTTTCCTAATTTTTGTCATCCCCGGCCTTCCGGACGATATCGTCTGCTACGTCGCCGGCCTAACCAAGATTCCGCTAAAAAAACTGATTTTGATTTTTCTCATCGGCCGTCTGCCAGCGGTTGTCTCCAACAACTATATCGGTATGGGCTTTAGCGGAGAGGGAAACATTGCTGTGGTGATTATTATTACGATCGTGTCGGTTCTGATTTTCCTCGTGCTTTATTTCCAACAAGAGAAAGTCCTCGGCCTGCTTAAGCGTCAAGATCGGCTAGAAAAGCAGAATAAAAAACTCCGCCACGATATTAAGGACCTTTCTGACGACGGCAAACTTAATAACTCTATTGCTAAAAAATCAAAAAAGTCATAAAATATAACTATGAGCGCTACGTCCAAAAAACTTCCCAAAATTATCAGCACCATCGCTGTGGTTGCTTTCCTAGCAATTGCCGGCCTTACTACTTATTCGGTTTGGCATCTTTCTGATCGCGTAGATAATGCTAAAGTCTCTCAGGTCGGCGGTGTCCCAGAAGTCTGGTCCAAGCTAAACCGCGCCAACACCATCAGCAGCACCATGAGCGCCACTGCTCAGGCCGACTATGTTTCTTATCTCGTTTCGCTAGAGAATCTCGACTCCGAGGTATCGTTCAAAGTCACTCATATCGCCTCTTTTGTCGAGGGCGAGAACACCGGTTTCTTGCCGTTTAGCGCCTCATCTCTCGAGTATTCTTACTATCCAGACCAGGCTAATTCTTGGACCCCTGTCGGTATTGCTTCGCCGGGCTACGGGCTTAACTGTTTTGAGCTTTCGTCCGCGCTTTATGTCAGCCCTGCTGATAATGGCAAAGACAAGATTTACTTCCGCTTCAATTTAGCTCCATCTACCGCTGGGCTAATTTCCGATAAAATTGCCTTCATTACCGAAGACGTCTTTGGCGACCAGTCACTCGCCGTTAGCGATTCCACTATTGCCTATCAGCCGGCTGACGGTACAGAAGTCGTCGCTTCTAATCAAAAAACAGGTAACGTTCCTGCCGATGGCGACTCTGCTGAGTCCGCTTTTGCCACTCCGCTTGGCGCTACTACCGCCGAGGCTGATACATCCATCATTCCAATGGCCACAGTTGGTGTGATTTCTCTCCCGGCCGATAATAATCTCATTATCAACCTCGCTATCATCGCTTCTTGCGTTGGTCTCTTCGTCATCGCCATGATTATCTATCTGTTCATCCGCCGCCGCACCGTCCGCCGCTAGCCTTTTCCTCTAAAAAATGTTATAATCAAAACAAGTTGTTATAACAATTATTTTAATGGCAAAAGCCAAAGGAGAATTATGTCTGGACACAGTAAATGGGCCACCACCAAACGCCAAAAGGCCGTCGTCGATGCTAAGCGCGGCGCACTCTTTACCAAGATTGGTAATCAGATTGCCATCGCTGCTCGTGGTGGTACCGACCCTAGCATGAACCCATCCCTAGCCATGGTTCTAGAGAAGGCCCGCCATGCTAATATGCCTAAGGCCAACATCGAGCGCGCCATTGCTCGCGCTGCGGATAAGACTTCTGCCGCCCTGGTAGAGGAAGTCTATGAGGCCTATGGTCCTGGTGGCATTGGTATTATTATTGAAGTGGCTACTGACAACAAAAACCGCACCATGCCAGAGGTCCGCAACACTCTTTCTAAAAATGGCGGCCGCATGGCTGATCCAGGCAGTGTGATGTTCCAGTTTGAGAGAAAAGGCATGATTTTTATCACCGACAAAGGCGACGACGCTATGATGATTGCTCTCGATGCCGGCGCCGAAGATGCTACTGACGAGGACGACGGTACCGAGATCATCACCGCCGCAAACGACTTGTCCAAAGTCCGCCAGGCCCTGATCGATGCTGGACTCAACGTCACCTCTGCCGAGCTCAAATACCTCTCAAATACTCCTGTTGAGCTTTCCCCAGAAGATACCGAAAAAGCCGAGAAATTGCTCAACGCTATCGACGACTTAGACGATGTCACTGCCGTCCATACTAACCTAGGCTAATTGTGTTATAATTATTGATATGACTATTCTAACCGCAATTATCCTAGGTCTAGTCCAAGGCCTCACCGAGTTTATCCCGGTTTCTTCATCAGGCCACTTAGAGATCATCCAGCAACTAATCGGCGGCCGCGGCGAAAATTTTCACTATTTTCTAGAGTTTATCAACCTCGGCACGCTGCTGACTTTGATAATCTATTATCGCAAGCGCATCGTCCAGATTTTTCGCGACGTTTTCAAAAAACACGATTATAAGCTAGCGCTAAACATCATTATTACTTGTATTCCTGCCGGCCTCGCCGGTCTGCTGCTCAGCCATTTCATCGAAGAAAGCTCGTTTTTCTCCTCGCTATATACCATCGCCATCGCCATGGCCATCGTCGGTATCTTGATGATTATTATCGACAAATTGCCCAAGCAGTCTAAACTAAAAGACGAAAATCACCTCACCAAACCGCGCGCCCTTGCCATCGGCCTGGCTCAGGTTTTTGCGTTAATTCCAGGTGTTTCTCGCTCTGGCAGCACCATAGTAGCCGGCCGCCTGATGGGGCTAAATTCTAAGTCTTCTGCAGATTATTCTTTCCTTGTTTCTATCCCGCTGATGGCCGCTGTCTGCGCCAAGACTTTTATTTCTTCCGGCGCCCGCGAATATCTACTGTCGAATCTTGGCCTGCTCTCCCTTGCCAACATCATTGCCTTTGCAGCAGGGCTCTTTGCCATTACGTTCTGTCTCAGGTATCTCAAAAAGACTAACTCGCTAAAAGCTTTTGGTTATTACCGCGTAATTGTAGCGATGGTAGTGCTAATTACGCTTTTGGTACAATAAACTTATAAAAACCCTTTTGCTTTTTTATTTTTTGTGCTACAATAGAACAAAGAAATTTTGTTATATAAGAGAGGTAGCTTGTAATGGCTGTTCAAAAAAAGATAAAAATCTTTTCTATTGTGGCATTTTTGTGTGCTTGGGCATTTGCCTTCGCGCTTGGTTTTAATACGATTAACACCTCCGCCACCACCGGCTCCGGCAATACCTCCAATGTGGTCGGCGCCAACATCTCCTCCTCCATTGCTATCCGCCTTCTAGACTCCACTGCCTCAACTGACATCACTAGGCTAGACTTTAATCTTACTCCTACAGCTCCAGGTACTTCCTTTAACCCTAGTATTAGTCAAGGGACAGAAAGAACCGTAGTAGACGTAGCCACATCTAAC
>JAZUOZ010000013.1:0-109932 GCA_045604925.1 Candidatus Nanosyncoccus sp.
GAGTGGCAGCAATACCCTCTACTGGAACTATACTAACCCAATGACTAGTAGCGCTACAGTTATCCCCGCTCATGGTAACCCAGACAAGCTAGACCAATACTTTGACGCTACTAACAGTAGACAAACACCAGTAGATATTAACGTCTCAGTAGATACTACTATAGTATCAGGTACTTACCAGAACCAATTGCTGTTTTCTGCGGTAGGGAATCCCGAGCCAGTATCCTACAGTGTCTCTTTTGATGGAGCTGGTGGCTCTCCTACTCCTGCTAACATCTCCACTACCGCTACGTCTAGTATCTTCTCTACTACGCTAGATTCTACTGTACCTACTAAGACTGGCTACACTTTCTCCTATTGGGAAATCACTAGCGTATCTAGTACTTCACTTACTCCAGACCTCACCCCTACTGCAGTTTGTAATGCTAGTAGCAGTAATAGTGCTACTTCCAGTAGCAATAACTCTAATACCTGTAACCCAGGAGATGTACTAACAGTAGATGCCTTAGGGGAAGAAGGAGTAGCAGTAGAACTAACTGCAGTCTATACTCTTAACTACCATACAGTTACCATTACTAACAGTACTGGTATAGACTCTACTACCATTACTTGTACTACTAATGGTACTAGCAGTAGTGCTAATACTACTAACAGCTGTGACTATGGCAGCACTGTCACCATCTCCGCTACCCCATCTACCGGCTATAGCTTTGATAGCTGGACAACTACTTCTGGTGGAGTAGCCCCAGTCAGCCCAACTTCTGCTACCACTACCTTCACAATGCCAGATGAAGCTGTAGCTATTACTGCTAGTGGGATCAAGATGTATAACTATACCTTCCAATTCGACGGCAATGCTGGATCAGAGACTGTTACTGGCCTCCCAGCCTTACAAAACTACCCACAGCAGACCTTAAGCTCTTATACTATTACTATACCGTCGGGGACACCTGTGAGGTCTGGGTATACCTTTACGGGCTATAATACCAAACAAGACGGCTCTGGTACTACTTATCAGCCAGGAAACACTATTACGGCCTCTTCTAGCTCAGCTGGCAGTACGCCAGATGCAGATGGATACCCAGTGACTACTGTTCTTTATGCGATGTGGAGTAAGAAGAGCTACACTGTAACCTTCTCCAAGACCAATATGTCAGCACCTTCTGCTGCATCTACTACCATAGGCTATGGTGATACTATTACAGTATTAGTAACACCAGCTTCTGGTTACTACCTCTCCACTGCCTCATGTAGCCCAAGTGGATCTAGTAGCTATACCTGCTCTGGAGTCTCTACTGGCACCTCACAAACTGGCACCCAAACAATGACTATCAAGAATAATAATTATGATGGGAATCTCACGGTGACGTTGAATGGAACCTCAAGCGTTAAGACCATCGCCAACTCCACCTATCTCCAAGAGGTCACTAGCTGCCCATCTACTCTCACCACTGGCACCCAATATTCTCTAAAGGATCAAGGGGAAACCAGCAAATCGTACAATACGTCCAAGCTAGCAGATGGCAAATGCTGGATGACCACTAACTACAACCGTAGTGCCGGTGCTCTTACTAGTACATATTACCACGTCTCATCAAGTGGTTACACCATCCCTACTTCCAACTGTACAACTTCCAGCTGGAGTAGTGATTCTGGCCAGTACTACTGCAATAACTCTACCTACGGTGGCTACTACTCTTGGAAAACAGCTGCGGCTAACGATACTAGCACCTCGTACGACATCTGCCCGAAAGGTTGGCGCTTGCCGACTAAAGCCGAATTCGACACCCTTATTAGTACCTATGGCGCCGCATCTGCCGGTAGCAAACTCACTCAATCTCCGGTTAATATGGTTTATGGCGGCGACTGTAGTAGCGATTCGCCCTTCGCTGGCTGTCCGCTCTTCGCTGGCACGTTCGGCGACTATTGGTCGTCTACTACTAGTAGCTCTACTCAGGCTTACCTCCTGAGCTTCTCTAGTTCGTCCGCGACTACCACTGCCTACTATATGCGGTACGGCCGCTCGGTTCGTTGCGTGTTCGACTCCTAGCTCGTTGCTCTCCCGACCGCCCTCTTCCACCCACACCATCTACCAACTACTCACTGACTCCACCGGACCAAACCTTGTGCTGGGCGGCCGCCGCGATAGTCCCAGTATGTACTACCAAGGTACGAACGGCTACTACTGGTCTAGTACTGCCTACTCTTCTGCTACCGACGCTTACTATCTGTACCTGAATAGTAGCGGAGCAATCAGCCCTGCGGACAACTACTACAAGTACAACGGTTTCTCTCTCCGCTGCCTAGCAGAGGTAGCAAAATCGGGTGGCGATCTATTTATTTTTCGGTCTGTCTACCAGATTTGAAAGCAAAAAACGTATATTATTGACGTTTACCAATTATGAGGTTTTTTGCTTTCAAGTCCCTGATCCGAAAAATAAATAGGAGCCAGGCCCTGATTTTGCGAAATGTAAGCATTGGGGGATTTTTCTGACTTAATATCACTGTGCTAGGATCTTGTACAAGTTTCCCCAATCGCCAAGCGAAAGATCGGCGGGACGAGCATCTGGCGAGATGGAGAGCTGGGCTAGAGCAGATTTTAGAGATTCGACAGAATAATATGGGCTGAGGTTTTTGACAAGTTTTTTGCGTGGAGCAGAAAACGCGCGCTTAGCGAGAGTGAGGGCATCGTCGCTAATAATCGGCGATGGTAGCGGCTCTAAGATAATCACTTGGCTATCTACCTTTGGCGGCGGGGTAAACTCCTCCCTTTTTACCACTGGGCCTAGGGTGACTTTGGCGCGGTTTTGGACATAAATGGAGAAATAAGTGCGCTTGCCATTGGCAGAAGCGCCATCAACGTCGGCGCCGGCGGCAATGCGCTCGGCTACTTCTTTTTGGATCAAAAGAACGATGCGGTCTGGCTGGTTCTTTGTCTCTAATAACTTGGAGATAATCGGCGAGGTAATGTAGTAGGGGATGTTACCGGCCACGACGTAGGGCGCGGGGATTTTTGTAAGGTCGAAATCAAGAAAATCTGCGTTGATGACCTCTAGATTTTTGCCTGGAAATGAGGCGGGGAGGTTACGCGCTAGCTTCTCGTCAAATTCGACAGCCGTGACCTTGGGATAGAGTTTTAGCAGGCTAGAAGTAAGAAAGCCGAGGCCAGGGCCGATTTCTAGACAAAGACGAGTTTCTGGAGAATCGAGAGAGGAGAGATCTGGATCGCTGCCAAGAGTAAGCTCGGCAATTTCGTCTAAAATGGCGCGGTTTTTGAGCCAGTGTTGGCCGAGCGATTTTTTGTTCTGAAGAGCCATTTTAGTACCAGTGATGCTCCCACCAATAGGACATAGCTTGGCTCCAGCCGCCATAGCGACCAGTAACATATTGGGACATCCAGCGAATTTGGGTAACAGGGTTAGTTTCCCAGTCGGAACCGGCGGAGGCCATCTTAGAGCCTGGGAGGGCCTGACCGATGCCATAGGCGCCAGAAGAAGCGTTGGTAGCGCTCGGGCGGCAGCCAGATTCGTGATAGATTAGAGTGAGCGCGTTGTAGAGGTCGGCCTCAGAGACCCCAGCCTGACGAGCCCAGCCTGCGCAAGTTTCCCATTCTGGGCGAATGTTAGAAGCAGCCTTCTTAGAGCCAACGGCGGTAATCTTTTTGACTGGTTCTTTGACGATTTCTTCGGAGATGAGTTCGCGAGAAACCTCTACACCATCAACAAATTGTACTTCGTATTTGGTGACTTTAAGACCCTCCTCGCCCTCTTGGGTAATCTTTGTCTCGCCATCTTCTAGGGAAGAATCTTGTTTGGTCTCTTCGCTGAATGGCAGAGTGGTCTCAACGGTGATAGTGCGGCCGCCGTTCCTAGTAATCTGATACATGGTGGCAATACCAGCCTCAAGGAAGTTGGTGTTCTCGATCATCTCGATCTCGTCGCCATCATAAACTGGAAAACCGGCAGCCTCGGCGATTGAACGCGGGTCGTAGCTAGCAGTCTCAACACGTTTCGTGGTTTTGCCATCGGTGACAAGTACTGGGCGCGAACGATAGATGTTGATATGGAAATTATCGAGATTAATCATGGTGGTATACGAAGGCTCGACGATGTCGGTCTCGGATAGCTCGTAGCCAGCGCGGGCCAGCGCCTCGCCAACGGTGATGGCATCGGTCTTGATGGAAAGTTTTTTGCCTTGGTCATAAATAACTACGTGATGCGACTCGGAAAAAGCCTGGGAGGCAGCATCGTCATCGGCAAAAGTATCAGTGGTGACGTTTTTCATGATGGTCGCAAAAACAAGGGCAAGTACTAAAACGCCAGAAATAATCAGAGACAACTTCAGATGATTTTTGGGAAGTCTCATACCTTCTTATTATACCATAAGTCTTATTATATTGATAGATACAAAAAATGTTGTAAAATTTACAACATTTAGCTTTGATTCTCGGCGGTAGGATCTCGCTTTGGTCCCCGAGGCAGGACTTGAACCTGTACGTCATTGCTGACACTAGCACCTGAAGCTAGCGCGTCTACCAATTCCGCCACTCGGGGATATATGCAAAAACAGCACTCCTTATATTATACTACAAAAATCCCCTTTTGGGGGGATTTTTGTAGATACGGGATGGACTATTTATTTTTTACTTTGCGCTCTGCAAAACGACGCCTTAAAATAAATGCTGATACGACAGCCGCGACAGCAATAACCGCCAGGCAAACTCCAAAAACAGATACGGAAGCATTAGCGTCTGGAGTAACTTGTTGTTCAGAGTTAGCAATGGTCTGGTAGCCAGTCTCTGGCGTGCCAGCGGTTTCGGTAGTTTCTTCAGCGACTGCCGACTGCTCCTCTTCGGACGCGACAAGCACAGTAGTAGTCATACATTCGCCGCCATTATAATCTGCGGCACAGATCTGATAGTTGCCTTCGACAATCTCGATCTCGTGAGAGAAGATTCCATTATTTGTAGCGGCAGTTTCTAGCGTAATTAAGTTAGCACCAGACTCGTCATAAACTGAGATAGCGACAGCGTACATTTCTGCATCGGTGGTACCACTGACGGAGATGATGCCGTTTTGTTGAGTTGCATTGATTGTCAGAACGTTCATTTTTCCTCCTTATTATTTAGTGATATCCAGGTCAAGAGAACCGGTGTTGGAAACTTTATAGTAGGTGCCTTTGTTAGAGCCACCAAGAGTGCCCTGATAATTAGCTGGGGTGCTGCCAGATTTGGTGACGGTGTAGGATACGCCAACTGGTGAGTTAGGAAGGCCAGGACGGAGCTGAACGGCCGATAGATAAGTAATAGCCTTGAGGCCCTTACCACCATTGCCCTCATGGCTACGCTCAAGAGTATAAGTCTGCTCGGAGCCATCAGCAAAGTAGTAGGTGGCGATCATATCGTACTGGCTAGTATCAGTTGACTTAACATAGGCGACTGGTTGACGTTCATAACCTTCCTCAATGGAGTGGCCGACTACGGTACGAGCTATCCCAACGTAATAATTCTTTGCGCCGCTGGTTATCCGAAAGACGACTTTATCGTAGAAGCTGGAGTTAAACTTGAGCTTGAACTGACCGCCGCCAAGTGGGGTGATAGTAACAGCGCGATCTGGAACATTAGCCGAAGCAATAGAGATGCTAGTAATGGCCGAGGAAATATTGTCGCTAGACAAGATAACTTCTGGCTCTAGTAGGAAAGACTGGATAATCTGAGGATTGCTAGCTGTAGTCTCGGAGACATCATAGGCTGGGTTAAACATTCCGGTGTCCCAGTAGAGCGGATAATAAGTTAGGTCGGCGGTGGTGGAAGCATTGGAAACACCGTAGTATTTGTCCTCATTATAGATAGTAGCGCGGAAACTGCGGTTACCGTTTGTGGAGATTATGTTTTTGCCGCTACTAGCGCCGGTTGGATCAATAGCGAAGGCCTGCTGCTCATCATAGCTGGTGATATGGTTGTCCCACCATTCTTCGAGCTCGGCCCAAGTATCAAGATCGCTGATGCCCTCAATGCAGGTAGCATCGGCAGTGCCGCCACCGTTTAAACAATCATCGTAGATGAAAAGATATGGTGCTGGGCGAGTGTTTGGATGCGCAGCCTCAAGCGCGAGTAAGGCATCTAGATCCAGCGTGGTGGTGCCGTCAGTGACATCGGACGCCGGGATATATTTAGTGTCATATGAGACATCGCCAGTAGTTGGGTTGATTTCTGCCTCTGTCAAACCAGTGATTTGATAACGGCAGAGATCGCCATCGTTACAGTTCCAGACGAACCAAGCTTTGCCGTTAAACTCGTGGTTATCTCCATCAGCGTATGCGTGGCTTGGGAATGCCTGTGGCACAAAAATGCTGGCAAGACCGAACGCAGAGACGGCAGCCAGTTTGATTAGTTTTTTCATAGATCGCTCCTTAATGTTACTATAATTATACGCGCTTTTTCTGGATTTAGTCAAGCAAAAGCGCGACAAAAACTGCGCGACAAAAACACAAAAAAGTTTTGCAGGTTCTTATGCTATAATTTTAGTATGAACCTGTTTGAAGCCTTTGTGCAGCTAGTGCTTTTCTTTACGGTTTTTGCGGTGGTGGGTTATTTTATCGAGGTGCTGCTTTGCTCGTTAGAACAGAAAAAAATGACCAACCGCGGTTTTCTCTTTGGGCCATGTCTGCCAATCTATGGATTTGGCGGGCTGCTGATGATGTTTCTTACGCGCAACGTGATAGATAATGTGTTTTTGACGTTTTTGATCTCTATGACGACTGGCGCTGTGATAGAATACACTTCTAGTTTTCTGCTGGAGAAGATTTTCCATGTGCGCTGGTGGGATTATTCCCTGACTGATAAATTCAATCTGAACGGGCGGATCTGCTTGCGTAATACTCTCGCGTTTGGTATCGGCGGCTGCATCATGATTTATTTTGCCCTGCCGATTATGGAAAATCTACTGCGGATAACTCCGTTTGGTTTGCAAATTGCTATAGCAATTATTTGTCTGGTTGCGTTGATAGTTGATACAATAATTTCTGCTTATGCTAATGCGCACGTTGCCAACATGGCAGATTTTGACCAAATTTTGGGTGATCAGACAGAAGAGATTAAGAAATATGCTAAACTAGTAATCAAACAGTTTTTTGCTACCTCAGAGAAAGAGAAACGGGCAGCGGCCAGAGAGCTCAAAAAACAACAGCGTAAAATCAGTCGGCATAAAAAACGCATTTCTAAGATGCTAAATAAGGGCCACTAAACATTGTTAATCACCGGGATGACGATTGGCGTGTGACCGGTGGCGTCGAAGAGAATATGAGTGACGTCTTCTTTGATCTCTTCTTTAAGCTTTTTGATGGCGTCATCAGTAGAGACAGAGCGCTCGGCTTTGACACGGAGGTAGTGACGGATTTTGCCAATTAGTTCTTCAGAATTATCTAGATAAATGAAGGCGCGGGAGACGATATCTGGAGTCTTGACTAGGCGGCCGGTTTTCTTCGAAATCGAGAGCACAATCACAAAGATACCCTCGCGCGAGATATGGATGCGGTCTTTGACTACGGCTTCGTGGACTAGCTGGTCGGCATCATCATAGAGCTTGTTGCCAGCTGGGATACGGCCAGTCTTCTTGATTTTCTTATCTTTAGTAAACTCGACAATATCGCCGTCATCAGAGACGATGATGTTATCTTTTGGGATGCCGATGACGTTCTCGGCCATCTCAGCATTGTGCTGGAGCATATAAAACTCACCGTGATATGGCATATAACAAGTCGGCTTGATGCGGGTGACAAAATCTACGTGATCCTCAAAGTAGGCGTGGCCAGAAAGGTGAAGTGGACCAATGTTGGTAAGGTGAGTTTTGCCGTTTTGGATGACTTGGGCACCCTCACGCAGGAGACCATCTACTGTGCTGACCACGTGTGGCTCGTTACCAGGAATCGGATTAGATGAGAAAACAATGGTATCAGTCGGTTTGATCTTGATGTATTTGTGAGCGCCGGTGACCATGCGGTTTAGCACAGCGTTGAGTTCGCCCTGAGAGCCGGTACAGACAATGGTGATTTTATCATCTGGCAGTTTGATGATGTCTTCCATTTTCATGATAGTATCTTTAGGCACCTTAATCTGTTTAGTGCGCAGAGCCACCTCGACGTTATTAATCATCGAAAAGCCGGCAAGAGCGACTTTGCGGCCGCGCTTAGCCGCCTCTCGTAAAGTAGATTCGATACGCGAAACCTGGGACGAGAAACAAGAGATAATCACCCGACCATTGGCGTAATGATCCATCACTCGACCAAGGTTATCGCCGACATCATATTCAGAATGTGGATGATGCCCTGGGGAGTCGATATTAGTAGACTCGTTAATCATCAGGTCAATTCCCTCTTTGGCGACAATCTCGTCGATGCGCTCGTAATCAGTTTGCTTGCCGTAAGGGTTCTCTTCGTGTCGCCAGTCGCCGGACAGATAAATATTGCCGTTTGGCGTGCGGACGACAATGGCGGTGCTGCCCGGGATAGAGTGTAACACATGGATGAACTCTACACTAAGATGCTCAGAAACCTGGAATTTCTCGTGTTTGAACGGATCGACCGAGATGTAGTTTAGGTCTGGCTCATCATCAAGTTCACTCATCTGGCGTTTAATCATGCCGATGGTAAAATCGGTACCGTAAATAGGTGTATACTGGTTAAATTTTGGCAAAAGATGGCGGCAGGCACCGATATGGTCTAGGTGAGCGTGAGTAAAGAGGATAGCTTTGACTTTATCCTTGTTGTCTTCTAGATATTTGATATCTGGAATCAGATAATTAACTCCTGGATAATCATCACCGGCAAAGAGAACACCCATATCAACTACAATCATCTCGCCCTTATACTCGATGATGGTCATATTTTTGCCGATGCCGAACTCGCCGACACCGCCAATCGGGATAATATGGACCGAATCGGCCGCTGGACGGGCCTTTTTGATCTGGGCATTAGTGATTTGGTTGCCGTTGTAGCCATTATAACGAGACTTGTTAACAGGGACGCCGATGATGTGCTGGGTAGCCTGAGCGTTGACATCTTGAGAAAGCATCCGCTGGTGGTGGACCATCTCTCCCTTACGGGTAGAAACAGAGAGGTCGACTTTTTTGTTGGTTTTGGCGGATTTTTTGGCATTTTTGGCTGTTTTTGGGGCATTTTTGCCACTATTTTTACCATTTTGAGCATTATTTTTGGCCGAATTTGCTGTTTTTGCCGTTTTGCCAGCGGTTTTACGCGTTTTACCTACTAAGTGAGCATCCTTGCCGCCTGCGGCGAAATTACTGTTAAAATTGCGATTTTGGGCCTCTTCAAACTGTTCTTTGATGCCCGGAATGCGCTCTTTGGCGCTCTCTAAAAGCCGCGCACGGCGTTCTTGTTCTTTTTGATTCATGTAAAATATTCCTTTTAGTCTTATTAGTTCCCTATTACCTCTGTAGGGAGACGAGATAAGTAATGATTAGTACCCTTATTATAGCAAACATCATGATATTTGTCAACTAGATAAAGAAAATCCGAGCATATTATTTTTTGCAGTGCTTGGTTTCTCCATGAGAAATCCGCTTTTACACTGCAAAAAATAACACGCTCAAGAATTTTCTTTATCTGTTATCCAGAGCCTCGATGCCGGGCATAGGCTCGCCAGAGAGGAGCTCCAAAGCGGCGCCGCCACCGGTGGAGATTAGAGAGTATTGTAGCTGGCTATCAGGGGTGGCGATATTGGCAGGGTTGTGTTTTTTCATCAGATTTTCAACAAAACCAGTGGTGTCGCCACCACAAACAACAGAGGTGAACGTATGAGGATTCTCGGCAGTTTTTTCGCCCAGTGTAACGGCTAATTCTGTACTGGCGCCGGCATAAGCGGGATCTTCGGCGGCACCGAGTAAGCCGTTCCAGAGGACAGTTTGAGACTTTTTGACCTTTGCAATGGTCTTTTCTAAAGAAATTGGGCCCATGTCGAGTTTTTGGTCATCCAGAAAATCCTCTGCTACATAAACATTGTCAGAGGTGCTGGTATAGCCATCGGCAGCGATTTTGCCACCAACGATAATCTTGTCGGCAATTTTGGCAAACTTTGAGATGAGCGGTTGTTTATCCTCCACCTTAGCGCCACCGATAACTACTGTAAATGGGTGTGTCGGGGACTGGGATATCTCTAGCAGGGTCGTGACCTCTTTTTCTAAAAGAAGGCCGGCGACGGAAGGTAATTCCCTGGTGATGGCATCCGTAGAGGCATGGGCGCGATGCGTGACCGCAAAGCCATCCTGGACAAAAATATCAGCATGCGTAGCATCCACAATCTCCTTAGCAAAATCGGAGGAATTGGCTTCTTCGCCCGGGTAGAAACGGAGGTTCTCTAGCAGCAGAATACCGCCGACGGGCAGCTTGTTGACGGCCTCCTCAACGTCGGGGCCAGAAACGTCAGGGACAAAAAAGACTTTTTTATCTGAGATCAGCTCGGCTAGGCGCATTGCAACAGGTTTTAGGGAAAGCTCTGGGACTTTTTGACCCTTAGGCCGGCCGAGGTGAGAAATCAGAACAATCCGGCGTGTACCTTTTTTCTGTAGCAGTTCTAGGGTAGGCAGGCTGGCGCGAATGCGTAAATCATCGGTAATCTGGCCGCCGTCCATCGGCACATTATAATCCACGCGGACGAGGACAGTCTGGCCGCGCACTGTGGTGTCTTTGATAGTCTGCTTATTAAACATTTTACCTCCTAAATCCTGACGATTTTGATAGTATCAGACCCGCCAGCGCCAGGCTTGTGACCAGAGATCACTACGGCGAGAATATCGTCTTGGCTAGGTCGCGTCTGGAGATAGCCGGCATTTTTGAGCTCCTGAGCAAGGTCGACACCGAAGTTCTCGTTATAAGGGCGGACAAAGGCGGAGTTAGCAAACACCAGGGCGAGCTGACCAGCGACGCGCGGGTTAGAGGTGACTGTAACAATTGGGAGAGTAGGACGCTGAGCCGCAATTGCTGTGGCCGTAGCGCCGGTCTCAGTCTGACAGACGATCACATCAGCTTCAATTTTTTCAGCAAGATTAACGACTCCACTAGCGATAGCATCGTACTCATGGAACTCTCCGGTGACCTCATGGTTGATCGAAGAAACGTGGGAGTTGTTCTGGGTATAGAGAATCACCTTTTTCATGGCTTTGACGGTCTCTACCGGATACTGGCCGTTGGCGGTTTCGTCGGAGAGCATTACCGCATCAGCACCCTGAATCACCGCGTTAGCCACGTCAGAAACCTCGGCGCGAGTCGGCTCTGGACTGTCTACCATGCTACTCATCATCTGGGTAGCGACGATACAGAGTTTACTATGCTCGCGACACATGGCAATCAGCTTGCGCTGGACAATAGGCACGACCTCAGCACCGGCCTCGACGGCCATATCGCCCCGGGCGACCATAATGCCATCGGTGGCTTTGACAATTGCTTCCATAGCCTCATCTGATTCAATAGCTTTCTTAGTTTCAATTTTGGCGATAATCTTGGCGGTGGAGCCGTGGCTAAGCAAAATCTGGCGAAGTTTGTCAATATCTGCCGCCGACTGGACGAAACTAAGCGCCACGTAATCAAAATCGCGCGAGGCGCCAAACTCGATATCGGCCATATCCTTCTCGGTAATAATATCGCCGCCAAAATCGGTATCTGGGAGATTAAGCCCCTTATGACTCATGATAAAGCCGTCGTTTTCGATCTTAATTTTAATGGCAGAGTTTGAAACAATTTCTGTGACAGTGGATTTGACCTTGCCGTCAAACATCGAAAGTGGCTCGCCCACCTTAACCTTATTGGCAAGATTATATTGAATTGGGATGATGGTACTGCCATCGTGAGTCTCGCAGGTGGAGTCTAGTATTAGCTCGTCGCCGGTATGAACGTCGAAATGATTATCTTTGATCTCGCCGAGACGGATCTTTGGCCCCTGGAGATCTTGCAGAATAGCGACCGAGCGGCCTTTTTTGGCGGCGGCTTGGCGAATCCAGGCAATTTGCTGGTCGCGTTCAACGTAATTACCATGGGAAAAATTAAGACGGCAGCCGTTAACGCCGGCCATGATTAAATCTTCGATTTTTTGTTCTGAATATGTTGCTGGGCCAATGGTGGCAAGAATTTTGGTACGTTTGAATAGTTTGCTCATAAATCTATTATAGCATAACCAAATAAAAACGGGTCCTGTCTCTTGTAATTTTCTACCCTATTTTATTTGGTTATGGTATAATAAAGTTATGCGGAGGTACTATTCCTATCCCTATAAGGCGGAGCCGTTGCATTTTCCGCTGGAGCCTTTTGCGCGTGGATTTTCGACGGTCGCAATTATTTTGTGCATCATTTTGGTTTTCTTTAACCTTGGTGCTCATGCGATTTTGGATCCAAAACGGATGGCCGAAACCGAGATGGAGTCCATCGCCAAAGATTATTACGAAAATTATTACTATGATCAATTTATCCAAAACGTGCCAGAGAGCGACCTGGCGATGGCTTTTCAGACCTATACTGATTATGGTTTTCCGCGGGTTTATTTACGCGAGCTTTTGCTTTTTGATAATAGCCGCCACGCTAGCTCGCGCGCAATGTTTGAGGGGCAATATATCTGTAATACTAACAATACAGCGATTCAGATTGTGCCGTACGCGCCGTTTGGTAAGACTGATTATCGGGTGAATTATTTCTATGATTGTAGTTATCAATATGAGTAGGTGAGCTTGGTGACCAGCGTGCGCAGCACAGAACTTGGTGACCAGCGTGCGCTGCGCGCACTTCGTCACCTACGTTTTTCAGAAATAAAAAAATAAACCCCAGGGGTTTATTTTTTTATTTCGTTCGAAACGTGGTGACCTCGGCGGGAGTCGAACCCGCGTTGTCGGGATGAAAACCCGATGTACTAACCGTTATACTACGAGGCCAAATTGTTGACTACGCTAAAAATTTGGTAGCACAGACTGGGATCGAACCAGTGACCTTAGGCTTATGAGTCCTACGCTCTAACCAACTGAGCTACTGTGCCACTTGGCTTATTTTAGCATAGTTTTGGCCTGTTGTCTATATTTAGTCAGATACCTGGAAGACTTAGATCCAGCCGTTAACTACCATCCGTCAGGCCTTTGACATTTTCTGATTAAATGATACAATATTTTTAGGTTCTAGTTCTTTAGCAGAAACATATTTATGGTGAAAGGGGGATATATCAATGAGTATTAAAGAATTATTTCAGCCAAAATACATGCGCTATTCGGCGGAGGAGTTCGCCAAGGATAATGACATTCTTTATGTGCCGTTCAAGGACACCGAACTTAAAAGCGTTCCCGGGGAGAAAGGGACGTTGACGAATTCTTTCCTTTTGATAGAAGGCAGGTTTATAATAATGCGTCCGCCAAATGATGGCATGCCGGCTCGTCCAATTAATTTTTACAGAAGGTCAAAAAGAGGAAGATGCATCAAGGTTTTAGACAACCAGAGGGCTTTTTACGAAATCGTCAACCTGCCAGAAATTTTGCTGCAGATGACCGAGCTTTATGAGAGGCACTTTCATGACCAGATTTTCCTGGACTCGATGAGTTTTGCCGTTAAGTTAGTCGACCATCTTAGTAACCAATACAAAGGAAGGGGTGAACTGGCAATTACGGACGACACTCTCTGCAACAACAATGTTCCGCCCAATAAGCAGAATGACGCACGAAAAGTCTTTTATAATGAATTTGTGGATCATTTTATAGGTTGGAATTTTGGGAGAGTAGTCAGTGAGAACGATAGACTGAGGAACGAACTTTCTCGCCTCGTTAGAATGCTTAAGGAGGCTGGGATACGCGAGGATGCCGGGCCTGGATTTGATGTATGGATGTCTGAATATGTTTGGCATATAAAGTACGACAAGGGTGGAGTAAAAGGTTTTACTCATCCTTAGCACATTTTCACTACCGACACAGTAAATAGCCCTGCGGGGCTATTTTAATTTTGACGGGAAGGTTGATCCTGTATGGTGCTCGGAAGATTTCAGGTGCGGTGCCTGCGAATGTAAAATATCCTAAACTATGATATAATACACCTATAAAGCAGTTTTGCTTTGTTTGGGCTCGTCGTTCAACGGATAGGACATAGACCCTCTAAGTCTACAATGCTGGTTCGATTCCAGCCGAGCCTACCAGAATCGCCCATCTTGGCATTTTTCCAAGCTCGCTCTATCATAAATAGCGCTTTGCTTGGAGAAAATACCAATCTGAACGATTCTACAAATCTGGAAGGGTGGCCGAGTGGTTGATGGCACTGGTCTTGAAAACCAGAGATGGAAACATCCGCAGGTTCGAATCCTGTCCCTTCCGCCAAGTCTTAACAGGCTAGAAGCGCGAAGCGGTTCTAGCGGATTGAAGGAAATAAAAATTGAGAGCTTGCTCTCATATTTTTATTGACTGAAAGACGTGTAGAGACGAAGTCTCTAGCCTGTTTAGGTATTGGAGGCTCTAAGGAGATAGGATGTTGCAATTTTCCTGTCCCTTCCGCCAAATTTATATTTTATCCGTTTCTGTGCTATAATTACCATATGAGAAATTCTTATCAAAAAGATATGGGAAAAGCAAAATCTGGTTTTACCCTCTTGGAACTGATTATCGTAATTGCCGTGGTGGCTTTTGCGACGATTTTATTCTTTGTTCAAAAGGCTAATGTCGATGCGATGAACCGTGACAAAGACCGCAAGACCGCCATCAATGCCATGTACTATGCCCTAGAAGAAGGCTTTTTTGAGAAAAATGGCTACTATCCAGAGACCATTTCTGAGAATAACCTAACGATGATCGACCCGCAACTCTTCACTGATCCGTCTGGCGTGGTGTTAGGCGAGTCTGGCTGCTCCTATATCTACGAGGCGGCGAACTGCGAAGATGGCGAGTGCAAAGAATATACCCTGCGTGCCACCCTCGAAAAAGAAGAAGATTATATCAAACGTAATCGTAGCTAGGGCTGCGTGCTAGTCGTGGCTAGCGAACCAACCTGCGGCTGGAGCTGAGGTTGATTTTGCGGCATAGTCTGTGGCATAGTCTGTGGCAAAGTTTGTGGTAGAGTCTGCGGCTGGGCCTGGGACTGATCTAGTGGCTGATGACGGCGCTTAGTCTTTTCCTTCTCGACGTGGACAAGGTGAGTAATCAGATCGAGCTCGTCGTCTGGAGTGTTCACAAATTTAAAGACGTAAGTGGTCTCGTCGCCCACAGTGGACATCCGAATAGTACCGAGCTTAAACAGATGATCGCCAATGTTATTTTGAATAAACGAAACATCCTCAATCGAGAGCAGCTCAATCACGTTGACGGATTTAGAAAACAAAGTCAGCATCTGATGATAAATCAGCCGTTTGTTAGTAACATAAAGACGATTGGCGCGATAGACTTTAGTGCCCACAAAAGCAGAAATCGTAATAATACCAAAAAGAATTAAAACAATCAAATAGAGATACGATTTGGCAAAATGATTCATATTAGAAGAAAATAAACTCTTATTACTAAACTCTAGGAAAACAATTGCAACAAGCAGCGCAATGTAGCCAATAATCGCGGCCCCCCAGATAAAAAACAGGCCTAGCTTAGACCGTTTAATCGCAAGTTCAACGAATTCATTTTCTTCTAATCGTAGCTCGGGGAAATCCTTAGCACTACGAGCGTGATGGAGTTTGATGAGTTCTTGTTTCATACAATCATCTCCCTTTTCCTGATTATACCACAAATCATACATAAAAAGTAGATTTTTTCGTAAAAGTGTTGTAGTTTTTACAACGTTTACAGGGGTAGTAGTTAAGTATTACAGGGGTGGATAATAATGAGAAGTCACAGAGGCGATTATTTGAGTTATTCAGATTATTTGGATTTTTTGAGATGTTCCCTAGCTTTGGCGGTGACACGACGGCCGCGCGGAGTACGCTCAATAAATCCAATTTGCAAAAGATAAGGCTCGTTATAATCCTCAATCGTGGTAGCCTCGTCGCCGGTAAGCGCAGCGATGGTATTGAGACCGACTGGACGATCGCCATAGTTTTCTTCCATTAGTCGAAGAAGATTACGGTCGGCTGGATCTAGACCATGCTCGTCAATCTCCATCAGATCTAGAGACTTTTGGGCAATTTCGGCATCGATAATGCCATCGCCGTTAACATCGGCATAGTCACGTACGCGGCGGACTAGACGGTTAGCAATACGCGGAGTGCGGCGCGAGCGGGTGGCGAGCAGGTGGACAGCATCTGGCTCGATCTTGGTATTTAAAATGTTCGCCGTACGCGAAATAATCTGCTCGATTTCTTTCTCCTGATAATATTCGAGGCGATGAAGCATACCAAAACGGTCGCGCAATGGCCCGGCGAGAGAACCTGTGCGGGTGGTAGCGCCAATCACCGTAAACCCTGGCAAATCTAGACGGACAGAACGTGCCGCTGGGCCTTTACCAATAGTAATATCTAGTTTAAAATCTTCCATGGCGGAGTAGAGTACCTCCTCGACGGTGCGGCGCAACCGGTGAATTTCGTCGATAAACAGGACATCGCCGTCTTGTAGATTGGTTAGAATGCTAGCGAGATCGCCGGCGCGCTCGATGGCGGGGCCTGATGTAATCCTGAGATTAGCACCCATCTCGTGAGCGATGACATTAGCCATGGTAGTCTTGCCAAGGCCGGGTGGGCCATAAAGCAACACATGATCTAAAGTGATATTTGGAGCGTCTTTTTCGCCAGAGTCACGACGCTTTTTGGCGGCATTAATAGCGATTTTGAGATTGTTTTTCATGCGGTCTTGGCCGATGTATTCGTCAAAAGAAAGTGGGCGAAGAGATTTTTCGATGATTTCTTCTTCTTGGTCATTCTCGGAAACAGTCGTATCAACAATTCTTTCAATTCCCATGGTATAATTATATCATAGAAATAAAAGGAGAAATTATGGCAGATCTTAAATCGTCAAAAACTTGGAAAAATCTAGAAGCGGCGTTTGCTGGCGAAACACAGGCTTATACCAAATACCAATACTATGCATCTAAAGCCAAAAAAGATGGCTATCAGCAAATTGGGGCGATTTTTGAAGAGACCGCTGACAACGAAAAGGAGCACGCTAAGATTTGGTTTAAGATTTTGCATGATGGCGCCGTGCCAGAAACCACCGCGAACCTAAAAGATGGTATCAAGGGCGAAGATTACGAAACTACCGAGATGTACAAAAAGTTTGCCAAGACTGCGCGTGAAGAGGGCTTTGAGGAAATTGCTCAGAAATTCGAAGGCGTAGGAGCAATTGAAAAAGAGCACCGCGAGCGCTATCAAAAACTGCTAGATAATGTTGAAAATGACATCGTCTTTAAGTCTGATAAGGTGACCGTTTGGAAATGCCGCAATTGTGGGCACATCTACGTTGGCGAAGAAGCACCAGAAATCTGTCCAGTTTGCGACCATCCACAAGCCTACTTTGAGATTCGAGCAATTAATTACTAGCGAGATTTAAGTGCTAGTTTAATCCGTTCTTCGGTAGGAAGGCTAGCATCAATATTGGCTAGAGCGTCAGTAGCTTCTCTAAGTGGAAAACCGAGTGCCATCAAAGCATCTAGAGCCTCGTCCGAATCTTTGGCCGGGGCGAGACCGACGGCTTCAGTGGCGCCATAACGGCTTGGCACGCCCACTTTGTCGCGTAAATCAACAATTGCGCGCTCGGCAGATTTTTTGCCAACACCAGAAGCTTTAGAAACAAAAGCGACATCGGCATTAGCAATGGCATTACGGACCTCTTCAGGAGGCGCAAGCGACAAAATAGCCATAGCAGCCTTCGGGCCAATGCCATTAACCGAGATCAGAAGCTCGAAAAGTTTTTTGCCGGCGAGGGCAGAAAAACCATAGAGCTCTTCGGTGGTCTCGGAAATTTTGTGATAGGTGTAATATTTTTTCTCGTCGCCGAGATTAGCATCGTCAAAATCGAATGTGGTAAGGGCGATCTCGTAGCCCACACCGTGAACATCCACAATCACGGACGAGTTAAACTTCTCGGCAACTGTGCCTTTGATGTGTGCAATCATATATGTATTATAGCACAAATATAAGCATAAGCTTTTTGCATTTTTGTCAATTTTATGGTTTACTTTTTTAACGATAGAGGTATAATATGGGTATGAGAAGCTTGGGAATCACAAGGCGCGTTGATGGCGTGGAAATTCCACGCAAAATGAGACTTCCTAATTTTATCGTAAAACATCGTATTGCGATTTTGATTGTAGCGCTGCTTTTGATGATCCCAGCAATTTTTGGAATAATTAATACGCGCGTCAACTATGATCTGCTAACTTATCTGCCATCTGATATGGACACCATGGTGGGTCAGAAGGAGCTGCAGAAAGAATTCGGCAAAGGCGCGTTTTCTCTGGTGATCCTAGAGAATATGAACAATAACGATGTTGATAAGCTAAAAAATCAGATAGAGCAGCTTGACACAGTTGATTCTGTAGTCTGGTATACTTCTTTTGCTGATTTTTCGGTGCCGATGGAATTTTTGCCAGACCAGATATATAGCGCCTTTAACACTGACAATTCTACGATGCTGGCGGTGTTCTACTCTACTAGCACGAGCGAGGATGCCACGCTAGGCACAGTTTCTCAGATCCGCAGCATGGCTAGCGGCCAGGCGTGTGTTTCTGGAATGTCGGCGCTAGTGCTCGATCTCAAAGGCCTCTGTGAGAGAGAGGAGATGATCTATGTGGCAATTGCCGTAATTCTAGCGATCGCGGCGATGCTGATTTTCCTAGACAACTGGCTGACGCCATTTATTTTCATCGCTTCTATCGGGATGATGATTCTGCTAAACCTCGGGACTAACATCATCTTTGGCGAGATTTCGTTTATTACCAAAGCCCTGGCGGCGGTGCTGCAACTGGCGGTGACGATGGACTATTCTATCTTCTTGTGGCACAGCTATAAAGAGGAGTTAGATCAGCTTTCAGTTGGACACGGTGAAGCCAAGCACCTGCGCGAAAAGGCTATGGCGACTGCCATTAAAAAGACATTCGCCTCAGTTGTCGGTAGTTCTATCACCACAGTAGCTGGGTTTATCGCACTCTGCTTTATGTCGTTTACTCTGGGCCTGGACCTTGGCTTAGTGATGGCAAAGGGTGTAGTACTAGGCGTAATTGGTTGTGTTACAGTACTACCTTCTCTCATCTTGATTTTCGACAAGGCGCTTGCTAAGACCTCGCACCGACCACTACTGCCGGATATGACCAAGTTCTCTAAAAAGTTATTAAAAGTTTTCCCAGTAATTTTGATAGCTTTTGCCGTTATTTCTGTTCCGGCATTTATTAGCTATCGTGAAGCCCAAACTGAAGTTTACTATGATATGGGCGGTTCCCTACCTGAGGATATGGACGTGGCGATCGCCAATAGTAAACTGAGAGAAGAATACAATATGGCCTCTACCCACATGGTGCTGGTGGATGCCAATGCTAACGAGGCAGATGTCCGGGCGATGGCTCACGAAATGCAAGAGGTTGATGGTGTCAAGTTTGTGCTTTCGCTTGAGACGATTATTGGAGATAGGATCCCGCTAGATTTCTTGCCAGAGTCGGTAACAGAGATTCTAAAAAGCGATAAATGGAAGCTGATGCTAATTGGTTCAGAATATAAGATCGCTTCTGACGATGTCAACAATCAGTTGAGCGAACTATCTGCTATCACCAAGAAATACGATGGTAACAGTATGCTGATCGGAGAGGCTCCGGCGATGAAAGATATGATCGAAACCACCGACACAGACTTTAAGATCGTAAACGCAATTTCGATCATCGCGATCTTCATCATTATCGCCTTTGTTGAGAAATCGTTTACACTGCCGTTTATCCTGATTGCGGTGATTGAAGTAGCGATCTTTACCAACCTCGGTATAGCGCACCTGACGGGTACTAGCCTGCCTTTTATCGCGCCGATTTGTATCAGCACAATTCAGCTGGGTGCGACGGTGGACTATGCGATTTTGATGACCACGCGATATAAGACAGAGCGCATCAGCGGCAAAAACAAGCACGATGCGGTGCAAATAGCGCTGTCGACCTCTATCCCGTCTATTATCGTGTCTTCAGCTGGGCTGTTTGTAGCAACGCTCGGTGTGTCGATTTATTCCAATATTGATATGATCTCGGCTATCTGTCAGTTGCTAGCTAGAGGCGCAGCGATTAGTATGGTAATGGTGATCTTAGTCCTACCTGCGCTATTTATGCTATTTGATAAATTAATATGTAAAACAACAAAGGAGATGAAGCAATGTCTAAGAAACTAAAAACCGCATTAATTGGCGCAGTGGTGGCCGGGAGCGTACTTGGCGTAGTAGGAATTTGCTCTGCCGTGAATGCTGAAAATACCGCCAAGACAGATTCTAATTCTAGCGTTAATACGAATAATTTGGCGAACCAGTCTACTAAATTGGTAGACGAGAATGTTTATGTATTTGCTAGGACGGATGGCACGGTGCGCAAGATTGTTTCTTCGGACTGGACTAAGACGCTGGACGTAGACGAATACACTAATTTCCAGAGTGACGACAAGAAATTGCCGATTGAGGTAAAAGTCAGCTATAAATTAAATGGTGAGGAAATCTCCGCCAAAGATTTGGCAGGCAAAAGCGGTCGAGTGACGATGCGTTATGAGTTTACCAACAAAGAGATAGTGAGTGGCTACTATGTGCCATATGCAGTGATTTCTGGCTTGATGCTAGACAATGAGCATTTTAAGAATGTGGAAGTAACCGGTGGGAAGCTGATTAATGACGGCACGCGCACTATCGTGGCTGGCATTATGATGCCGGGGATGCAAGAAAACCTTGGGCTAGACAGCTCGGTGTTTGAGATTCCATCTTACTACGAAGTCTCAGCGGATGCAACTGATTTTGAGCTAGGCATGACGGTGACGGTCGCGACAAACGAGGTGTTTAAAGACATTGATTTTTCGGCGGTCGATTCGGTCGACCAACTATCGGCTAAACTCGGTGAGTTGTCTAGCGCTATGGAACAAATCGTGGGTGGCTCGTCTGATTTAGCTAAAGGTATTGAGACCTTGTACGAGAAAGCTAGCGCACTGCCGGCTGGCGTAGCCGCACTAAGTGACGGCGCTGGGCAGATTAAAGCTGGCTCGGCGGAGTTAGCAGCGGGCGCAGAGAAACTGAGCGCTGGGGCAGAGACACTGCAGAGTGGTGTGGAGGATCTCTATGCCGGAATTAACGAGAACATTGTGTCGCAGAATGCCGCTCTACAAGGTGGAGCTAGTGATGTGTTTGCTGGTATGGTTTCTAGCACGGAAAATATCCTACGTCTTAGCTTGACTAAGGGTATCATCAATACCCTTGCTGCCGATCCGACTATGACTGCTGCTACGGCTATGGCTATTGCTTCCAATCAGACTAACGCGCTTTTGCCAGAAGGTACTTTGACGGTTAGCAATTATGACGCAGTGCTAGCTGCTCTTGCTAATAATGCCGCTCTGGCGAGTTACAAGGCTACCATCCTTTCAACTAGAGACGCGCTTGATTCTGTCCGCGACGACTTTATCGCAGGTATAACTAAATATACCAATGGCGTGGCTTATATCAACGAGGCAAAAATTAAAAATACTTTACTGGCTGGCATTACCAGTGATAATGGTCTAGTAAGCGGTACCGCGGCGCTTGCTGCTGGAGCTAACGCACTGGCTAGCGGCACCAGCGAATTGTCTGATGGGTTAGATACTCTAAATGCTTCTGCACCAGCCCTAGTTGATGGCATCGAGCAGCTGCGCGATGGCTCGGCTAAACTCGCAAGTGGCATCAAGCAGTTTAACACCGAAGGTATCCAAAGGTTAGTTTCTATTTATAATAATGACATTAAGGGTCTGATTAATAAAATTCAAGACATTGCGAATATCGCCAAAAACAACAGCAAGAACGTCAAATACATCTATCGTACCGACGAGATCAAAAAATAAGCCCGCGTGTTATAATTAAGGTATGAGAATACTAGGAATTGACCCGGGTACTGGTATCTGTGGGTTCGGAGTGATTGATATTGTCCGAAACAAGCCGCAGCTGGTGGACGCTGGTGTAATCTCTACGCCGCCGCACACTCCCCTGCCCGACCGGCTAGAAGATATTTACAATTCCCTGAACGAGATTATTGATAGTACCAAGCCGGACGTGGTAAGTATTGAAAAGTTGTTTTTTATGCAGAATATCACTACTGGTATTTCGGTGGCGGAGGCGCGGGGGGTTTGTATTTTGGTCGCGAAACAGCATAAGTTGCCGATTTTTGAGTATAGTCCAAACGAGATCAAAAAGACTCTGACCGGCTACGGCCATGCTGATAAAAAACAGATGCAAGAGATGGTGCGGATGACGCTGAAATTGGAGCAGGCGCCAAAGCCGGATGATGCAGCAGATGCACTAGCAGCAGCGATTTGCCATAGTCTACTTGGGAAAATGGCTTAGCTAATTGATTGGAGATCAGGGCCTGAGTTTGCGGATGGTAAGAAAAAATTTTCCAATGCAATTTATTACCTGATTTGGTTTTTCCGCTGCTTTCTCTCCACCCACACCATCTACCAACTACTCACTGACTCCACTGGACCAAACCTTGTGCTGACCGGCCGCCGCGATAGTACCAGTATGGTCAACCAAGGTACGAGCGGCTACTACTGGTCTAGTACTGCCTACTCTTCTCCTGCCCTCGCTTACCGTCTGAGCCTGGGTAGTAGCGGAGCAGTCAACCCTGCGGACGGCAGCAACAAGTACCGCGGATTCTCTCTCCGCTGCCTAGCAGAGTAGGCCGGCTACTTCCGCCCTGCCCCCGTCTCCTGGGAGAAGCCAGGCCCCGCTCCGATGCGGGGCCAGGCTTGGCGGCGCAATGGTAACAGGGGTAACATCAGAATTTGGAAAGATGTTTATGCTTTGACTAAACTATGATAAAATAGAAATAAGCAAAAAGGCAAAAGATGACAGATAAACGCGAACTAAATAAGAAATTAAAATCAGAATACGAACTAAACAAACAACGTCTGTTGTTGATGGAGCGAGAGAATTTTTCGCACATCATGGTGATCAAAACTCAGGATGGCTGGTACAAAGTGTTGAACCACTCGGCCATACTCTATCTTCACTATGTCACTCCCATTGCGCAGAAAAAATTTGATGAAAATTTTCATCCACCAAAATTGTTGGCCGACACAGATTTTCGCTACAAATCGCCGATTGGAGTGCTGAGTTTCAAAACTCTCGACGTGCTCAAAGACGTGATGAAAACTTGTGGGTTCGAGCGTGAGCCGGTGGAGGGTAGCAAGTGGATTATTTCTTTCAAACTGGATCGCGAGCTAGATAAAAATGAGTTTTGGGATTTGGTCAAAACTGAAAAAGCTCTGTGGGATAAGATCAACAAAACCATCACTCCAGATGTGAGCTTTCCGGATCTGGGGATCGACATTCAAGAAACCACTAAATTGTTCTACGATGTGGTGCGGAAGTTGCCGAGAGATGCCAGGGAACTGATTGGTTACAATATGATTGAACTTTTGAGGCGGCTTTCGACTGGGCTGATTTGTGCCGAGAAAAATTATGTCAGCTGGAAACAGTTTTTCGAATCCGCTCCGCGGCTGATCACCGAGCTGCAGGCAGATATTTCGACCATGTCGACGACGCGCCTGCTCGACAAGAGGCTACTTCTGAGGATGGCAGAGCTGGTCGATAAAATAGAAAAAGATTTGATTAGGGCAAAGAAGATTTATGCCAAAACCTGCGAGTAAGCCGCTGAAAGTCGAGAGGGATTTTCGGCCGCTAGATTATGATTTTGAAGAGTGGCTTTTGCACCAGCTAGTGAAAGCGTTCTATGAAGCACGCAAAGGCAAGCGCCGGACGAAAGATGAATACAATTTTGAAGCCTATTGGTTAGAAAATTTGTCCCTGCTTGAAAAAGATATTTATAATCGGCGGTATAAGCCGAGCCGGGGGATTGCTTTTATCACGCGGCGGCCGGTGATCAGAGAGATTTTTGCCGCGCCGTTTCGGGATAGAATCGTTCATCATTTTCTCTATAATCAGTGTGCGGATTGGTGGGATAAGCGGTTTATTTATGATGCATATTCTTGTCGCAAAGACAAAGGCACGCTGATGGGGATCAAACGGCTGGAGCATCATATCTGCGCGGTGTCACATAATTATTCACGGCCGGCGTATGTAATCAAACTTGATATACAGGGGTATTTTATGAGTTTGTCGCGCAAGGCGCTGTTTGAAAAAATTAAGTGGGGCCTGGAGCGGCAGTTTGCGGACGATAAGGCCAGGCGGGATCTCTTGATGTATCTGTGGCGTGAAGTGATTTTTGACGATCCGATCAGAGGAGTTAAGCGACGTGGTTCTTTGAGGGATTGGGACGATTTGCCAAGAAACAAAAGTTTATTTGGCCAGCCGCCAGGACAGGGAATAGTGATCGGTAATCTGTCTTCGCAGCTTTTATCTAACATTTATCTTGATCAGCTGGATCGGTTTATGACTTATGATCTAGGCTATAAACACTATGGTCGGTACGTAGATGATTTTTACTATGTCGTGACAGAAGATGAGTTTAAACAGGCCAAGCAGGATATTAAGAAAATTCGGGAATTTCTAGAAGGGTTGGGGTTGACTTTGCATCCGAAAAAGATCTATATCCAAGAGGTTAAGAAAGGGGTCGAGTTTTTGGGGACGGTAGTTTATCCGTATAGAACAGTAATGGGGCGGAGGTTTAAGAAGCATTTTTATGAAGCAGCGATGGAATTTTGCGAAGGGCGGCGAGATCTTGACTCCTTAATATCTTATCTGGGATATACTAAACACTTTAATGCAAAAAAATTGACAGAGCGGGTGTTTGATCGGATGGGGTGGAGATATGGTGGGTGACATGGTACGGTGGGTGACATGGTTGATCGGACTAGGTTGACAGGAGTCGGGGGCAGGGCGGAAGTAGCCGGCCTACTCTGCTAGGCAGCGGAGAGAGAATCCGTTGTACTTGTTGTTGTTGTTCGCAGGGTTGACTGCTCCGCTACTATTCAGGTTCAGATTGTAAGCGTTGGTAGCAGAAGAGTAGGCAGTACTAGACCAGTAGTTGCCGTTCGTACCTTGGTTGTTCATACTGGTACTATTGCGGTTGCCGCTCAGCACAAGCCCCGGCCCAGACGGAGTTGTGAGAAGATGCAATGGCTAGCAACTTGGTCTTAGAATGCAAGATAGCATTAGCTATACTCCATCCCGCATACGTTTTTAACCTGCTGCTGTGCCAGTAAGCTTAGGTAAGTAATTTGCCACAAAGCTTGGTGCCTGAGCAAATTTGCATTTAGCAACTGGCAAGGCATTTTAGAGATGTTTAATTGGAAAGAGCAACTCGTAAGTTGCTAGTTCTGCCGGAGATACCCTAGGGTTTTAGTATAGCCTTGGGTTTGGCCTAGCCTCGCTTTTTTGCAAGGAACATCTCAGTCTCCTGTCGGATAAACAGTCCTAGGTAAGAGAATAATAGTCTGGGCGAATTTTAACTTTTCCTTACGTAAGACTACTAGCCCGACAGTATATATTATACAGCATGAGGCGAGCTCGAGGAAGAGAAAACTTGTAAGCAAAACTTACAAGTTCGAACAGGGGGTGAAGATATATTTAACAGGGGTAAACCGAACAAAATAGAAGTGCGGTACGACTAAGTTTGTTCGGTTAGCAGAACATGGTTTAGATAAGTTGTAAAGATAGAGTTTTCCACAGGGGTGGTGGAAAAGAAAAAACTTAAAAAATCCTGAAAAAAGCCATTGACATTTTGGAAAAAGTTGTGCTAAACTAAGGACAAGTGGAATATTAACAAACACCACAAACAAAAAAAGCACATTAAAAATGTTTGAGATTGGCCAACTAGGAGTTTTTGTGCGCGTTTGGGATACGCGAAATCAAAACCATTCGTACCTCTAATAAACACCTCCCAATTAACTCTAATGAACAATCTATCACACATTAAGACTCTCAACGACTACGGACTCTGTCCGTGGTGAAGTAAAAGTGTGTCATCTAACAAAAATCATACAAAAATAAACACACGAAAATTTCTAGTTGAGCAATCTCAAACAATGTACCGATGATATTACTAATAATAGTTATGCTAAGTTTGAAAGAGGTTATGCTTTGAAACTGTGTATTACGATGTTATAATATCATCATGGAAGAACACCACAAACCAGTGTTATTATCAGAAGTTTTGCAGGTGCTTGATCCGCAGCCCGGCGAGAATTATTTAGATTTGACGGCGGGATACGCGGGCCATGCCAGTGCGATTTTGGATGTGACGCAGGACTATAAAAACTCCTGTCTGGTAGACAGGGATGATTATGCGGTGGAAGTTTTGAAAGGGAAGTACTCCGGTGAACCGATCGAAATACTGCATATGGATTTTTATAGTGCGGCGCTACAGTGTTTACAGTGTGGAAAAACTTTTGATTTGATACTCGCTGATTTTGGGGTGTCTTCTCCGCAACTAGACCTTGGATCTAGAGGGTTTTCGCTAATGCATGACGGGCCTCTCGATATGCGTATGGACCGACGGCAAGAGCTGACGGCTGAGACGATCGTGAACAAATGGAGCGAGAGGGAATTGATAGCGATACTAGAGAAATATGGCGAAATGTCTCCTGGGTTTTCGAGAAAGGTTGCGAAGATCATCGTAGACGGCCGGCCTTTTCGGTCGACGGTAGAATTAGCGAATGCAATTGCTGATAGAACGGCAAAGAGCCGGATTCATCCAGCAACTAGAGCGTTCCAGGCGATTCGAATTGTTGTCAACGATGAACTTTCGCAGATTGAAAAAACTCTGCCGCTTTTGCCGCGGCTATTAAAGCCGGGCGGGCGACTAGGGATTATCACTTTCCACAGTCTAGAGGATCGGTTGGTAAAAGATTATTTCAAACAGGCTTCGAGCATGGGCGAAGAGTCAAAACTTTCGATTATTACGAAAAAACCAATCGTTGCGGAGAAAATGGAGTTAGTTAACAACCCTCGGAGCAGGAGTGCAAAATTGAGGGCTGTTAAAAATAAAAACAACAAATAAAAAAAAGGAGTAAATATGCCACGACAAATCGTAGTTGCGAACAAATCTCGCGCACAAAAAATCAAAGTTCACTTTCGCTAAGACGCAAGAGTGAAATCCGCTTATGCTCAATTAAAGTATAAGAAGAGTGTGGATAAGCATAAGCGGCACATGGCGGGAAACCGTCACCAAGGTTAGAGCCTTGGTAGGTGTTTATCCAAATATATGACCTTCCTGTGGCGGAGCTAGCTGCACTTATAGCTCTGCGGAGAGTGGCCGCCACAGTCTATGAATATAGAGGACAAACGAGAGAAAAAACATGAGCTTTAACAGCGAGGAGCTAGAAGGCTTGCCATTTTGATAATTAAAAACCGTCACTAAGGTTAGAGCCTTGGTAGGTGGAAGAGGGGCATCACCAGGGTTAGAGCCTTGGTAGGTGGAGTAATAAAAAACAAAAACAAAAAGGAAAGGAAACGATGCGAAACGAATATGTCTCCAGGCGAGGAACGGTCACAAATTCTTGGTCGCGTAATCAAAATACAATCCGTCATAACGGGAGAAGTTTAGGTAATTTAAGTCTGACAGCAATTTTTGGGCTGATGGTGTTAATTGTCGGTCTAATCTATGCTACACAAGGCGTGAAGGCGACATCTTATGATTATGAACTTTCGAACATCGAAGAGGAAATTTCTGAACTGACTGCTAAGAAAGAAGATTTGGCGATTGAAAAAGCTAGATTGACATCGATTGCGGCTTCTGAGAATTCTCAAGTTGCCGCCGCGATGCAAGATGGCAATGCTGCTGGTTATGCTAGTGAATAAATGATATAATAAAAAGATGAATAAGCGTACGAAAACACTGAGAATTATACTCTTTGCGGCAGTGGCAGTGATTTTGGTGCGCCTTTTTGTGATCCAGATTATTGAGCATGATGCTTGGGTGGCGCGCGCAGAGGATGAGCATATCGTACAGAGTACAATCAAGGCCAAGCGCGGAGAGATTTATATGATGGATGGTGATGAACCATCAGTGGTGGTAATGAACGAGACGGTCTGGACGGTGGTGGTGGATCCGATGCTTGCGGACGCAGAAGAGACTCGCGAGGTAGTTTCCCGCGAGGCGGGCGATAAAGTAATTGCAGATTGGGACGATGTTTTTAAAGATAAAACTAGGAGATATTATGTAGTGGCGCGTGGTGTCAAGCAAAATCAAGTCGAAAAAATTCGCGATGCCGAGCTAAAAGGTGTAGGCTATATTCGCGGGAACGCGAGGGTCTACCCAGAGGGGCAAATGGCCTCTAGTTTGTTAGGCTTTGTTAATAATGAAGGCGAGGGTCAATATGGAGTGGAAGGTGCGCTGAATGATGAGATTGGCGGAGAAGATGGCGTGCTAAAAACAGTGACGGATGTGAATAACGTGGCGCTTTCGATCGGCGATGACAACGTGCGGGTGCCGGCAAAAGATGGTAAAAACGTGGTGCTTTCGATTGATAAAAATATTCAGCATAAGTTAGAGCAGGTTTTGCAAGAGTCGATTGATTCGACAGTGGCGACTAATGCAGCTGGAATTGTGATGGATCCGCGCAATGGCGAAGTCTGGGCGATGGCTAACTTACCGACTTATGATGCTACTAAGTATGCCGATATTAAAGATGCGTCGGTCTTTATCAACGTGCCGCTAGAGAGCGCATATGAGCCAGGGTCGATGTGCAAATCGTTCTCGTTTGCGGCGGCAGTCGATCAGGGTAAAATTACGCCAGAGACTACTTATTATAATGCCGGCTCGATGACAATTGACGGTTGGAAAATCGACAATGCTTACGAAGGGCAGATTGGCACGATTACGATGCAAACCGGTCTAGCTTATTCGCTCAATACTAGCTCGATGACGGCGCTGATGAAACTTGGTGACAGTAACACAGAAATCACTCAAAAAAGTAAAAATATTCTGTACGATTATTATTACAATAAATTTGGACTAGGGCAATATACGGGGATAGAACTCTATGAAACACCAGGTTCGGTGACAAAACCGGACGCGGCCGATGCTTATAATTCGCGCTATGCAAATATGTCCTTTGGGCAGGGTCTGATGCTGACAATGATGCAAGTGGCGGCTGGATTTTCTTCGGTAGTAAATGGCGGGGAGTTTTATCGCCCGACGATTGTGGCGGGCGAAGTGACCAGCAGCGGTAATTTTATTTATTACGATTCGCCAGAGGCGGTGAGGTCGACTATCTCGCCGGAAAGCTCTAGTACTATGCGCACGATGTTGCGCGGCACCAGGACATCAATGCAATCTAGCGGTGTCGATCGCAAGGGCTATTTTATTGGTGGTAAGACCGGTACTAGCCAGGGAATTAAAGACGGCGAGTACACCTTTGACGAGACTGTGGGTAGCTATGTCGGCTTTGGTGGGGCAGCTGGGGAGTTGCCAGAATACGTAATAATGGTTAAAATATGGGGAGAGGGTAGAAAGCTCGCAGGCGAAGAGCATGCCCGCCCAATATTCAATAAAATGAGTAACTATTTGATCGATTATTTACAAATAAAACCAGGAGAAGAAAATGCTTGAGTTTAGTATGAGCGGAGAAATGTTTTATGGATTGATTTTGTCGCTAGGATCGTTTCTTTTGGCGATGTTTTTGACGCCGTTTTACACGCATTTTGCCTATAAGTATAAGTTTTGGAAAAAACAGAAAAAGACGACCATGGACGGCAAGGCGCTACCCGTAATGACAAAACTACACGCGCACAAATTTAAGAGAGCTTTTCCGACGATGGCGGGGATCATTGGCGTTCTGACCGTAACAATCGTTACGCTGGTTTGTAACTGGGACCGCGGGCAAACTTGGTTGCCGTTTTTTGGATTTCTCGGAGGCAGCATGGTCGGCTTGATCGACGATCTTATTAACGTCTTTGGTGATGGTCGCGGAGCAGCCGGGCTAAGGGCGCCAGTAAAATTTGCGATGATTATCCTGGTGGGGCTAGTACTAGGATGGTATTTTTCGGCCAAATTGGGCTGGAGCGCGATCCACATTCCGTTTATCGGCGAATGGGTATTACCATGGTGGCTGATGACGGCAGTGTTTGCTTTTGCTGTGGTGGCGACGTCGAACGCAGTCAATATCTCTGACGGGCTGGATGGGCTAGCCGGTGGTTTATCAATGATCGCCTACGGCGCATTTGGTGTGATTGCGCTATTCCAGGGACAGTGGATGCTGTTTGGATTCTGCATGACAGTGGTTGGCTGGCTGCTATCTTATGTCTGGTTCAATGTGCCGCCAGCGCGTTTTATGATGGGCGACGTGGGTTCTTTTGCGTTGGGCGCAGGGCTCGGTGTGGTAGCGATGATGACCAATTCGTTCTTCTTGCTGCCGATTATTGGCGGGATCTTGGTGGTCGAGGCTGGCTCGTCACTTTTGCAGCTATTTTGGAAAAAGGTTTTCAAGAAAAAATTGTTTATCTCGGCGCCGATACACCATCATCTAGAGGCGAAAGGCTGGGGCGAGGCAAAGATCGTGATGAGGTTTTGGGTAATTGCTGGGGTACTGGCAATTATCGGGGTGTTTATGGCAGCGATGGGCGGAATCGTTTAGTTTTGTATTGATATGATATAATATATACATATGCGCAAACATAAAAGTGACAGAATTATTGCGGTTTTGACGTTCGTTTTGATGGCGGTGGGCTTGATTGTGATTTTTGCGATCGGTCCGCAGCGAGCGAATTTTATGAACTCTGCTTATGGCACAGATTATGATTCTAATTATTTCTTTTTGCGCCAATTGATTTCAGTGGTACTAAGTGTCGCAGCGTTTATGCTGGCGTTTAAAATGCCTTATGAGAAGTTGCGAAAATATTCAAAAATTCTAGTGTTTGTGGGGATAGGACTATGTGCCTTGCTGGCAGTGTTAGCAGCGATCGGCAGTTCGCTAGCTAGTTGTCAGCTGGGTGGGTGTCGTTGGTTTAACTTGGGGCCGCTAGGCGGGTTCCAGCCGGCGGAGCTTTTAAAACTAGGCCTAGTGCTGTATCTAGCGCAACTAGCGGCCAAATGGCGCCGCGAAGGCAAACTGGAGTCGCGTGATTTCTTGCAACCATATGCGATTGTAGGAGTTTTGTCATTGGTGTTTATTGTAATCCTGCAAAAAGATTTGGGGACGGGTATTGCGCTAGTGGCAATCTTGCTTTCGATTTTGTATATGAGTGGGATAAAAATGAAATATTTTTGGATCATACTAGCAATTATTTTGGCTGGTGGTATATTATCGATCGTGACATCGCCGCACCGGATGGAGCGGATGTTTACGTTTTCGGGCGAAGGTAGTTCGGACGATACTTACCATATTGATAACGCCAAAATGGCGATTGGCACCGGCGGGCTGGTGGGCGTAGGTATTGGTAACAGCGTGCAGGCGACAGGATATTTACCGGAGTCGATTAACGACTCGGTATTCGCGGTAATGGGCGAGACATTTGGATTTATCGGGTTAGCGGCGATTATCGCGGTGTTTGCGGTACTTTTGACGCGGATACTAAAAGTCTCGATGCATTTAGATAAGGAGAGGAGTTTGGTGGCGGTAGGAGTGTTTGCCTGGATAGCAGCGCAGATGATTGTCAATATCGCTTCGATGACGGGGCTAGTGCCGCTAACAGGTATTACGTTGCCACTGCTATCATACGGCGGCACTAGTATGATGTTTGTAGCGTTTTCACTGGGTTTAGTTTTGCAACTTTCGTGTTATACTGGAAGAGAGGTAAAAAATGAAAATATTAGTAGTCGGCGGGGGATCAGGGGGACATATCACACCGGCCGTAGCAGTGGTGCGTGAGATATTAGAAGAACGACCACGGGCGCGGGTAGAATTTTGGACTGATAAAAAGTATTATAAAAATGTTGTAAAAATTACAACAGAAATTGGCGTTTCTTGGGGCGAGGAATCGCGGCTTTCGGGCAAGCGTCAGTACGTACAAGTACGGAAAATCATGGCAGGGAAGTTTCGCCGCTATGCGGGCTGGAGCTTGCGTGATTATTTTGCAAACCTTGGCACTACGGTGAAGGATTTGATCATTGGTAATTTTATCGGACTGGTGGGATTCGTCGGTGGGATTATCCAGAGCTTTTTCAGGATGCTGCCGCGAGGAAATCGGCCAGATGTGATCTTTTTGAAGGGTGGTTTTGTGGGTCTACCAGTGGGGATCGTGGCTAGGTTTTTGAAGATTCCGTATGTGATTCATGAGAGTGATGCGACGCCGGGGTTGGCAAATAGATTGTTGATCAAACGCGCTAGGGTAATTGCTACTAGCTTGCCAGTAGAAGAGATTGAGGGTGTAGAGTCAGATCATCGCGTAGTAGTGACTGGTGTGCCGGTGGCGGCGGAGTTTAAGAAGGTTTCTAATACGCGGCAAAAGCAGCTAAAAAAGGCTTTCGGTTTTGACGAAGAGCGGCCGCTAGTGGTGATGACGGGCGGTAGTCAAGGCTCGAAAAACATGAACGAAGCGATGCGTGAGATTTTGCCCGAAATGCTAAAATTTACTAGTGTAGGTCTAGTAGCTGGTCGGCAGCGCTATGAAGAAATGGTTGATCTAAAAAAATACGAAGATTGGGATAAGGCCAAGCTAAAGTCAGATTTTCGCCTGTGGGCGTTTAACTCAGCGATGAATGAGCTGATGGGGGCGGCCGACGTAGTGATTTCGCGCGCAGGAGCAACGACGATCGCCGAGCTGGCGGCGCTGTCTAAGGCGGTAATCTTGGTGCCGTTTGAGATGCTACCTGGTGGACATCAGACGAAAAATGCTGAACGACTGGTGGATCTTGGTGCAGTGGCGATGATTGGGGATGAGCGGATGTGTAATCAGCCGGGTATTTTGCTAGAGTTAACGCAAAAATTAGTGCGGAGTCCAAAACTGCGGGCTGATTTGGCGGCGCGCCTACACGAAACGTATAAGCCGCATGCGGCCAGAGATTTGGCAGAGATTTTGATTGGTTTAGCAGATGGTAAAGAAGTGCTAGCTGATAAGAATATTGTGAGTGAGAAAGATGCGGTGGTAGATAAGATAAAGGGTGGCAAAAAAGATGTCGAGGCGTAATAATGGTGGTATGAAGGTTGGCCGGACGATTGCCGTAGAATGGGAGCGGCAGGAATCAGAGTCGGAGCGCCTGGCTGCACGCAAAAAAGCCAAGACCAAAAAAGTGATCAAGGTGCTGATTTTGGTGGCGTCCTTAGCGGTGATCATCGGGATTGTAGCAATGGAGGTTTCGGTCTGGATTTCTAATCGTGTAGAAGAGGAGAAAGCGGCAAAGATTGCTCAACCGACGATCGAGATTATCGACGAGGCGGGGACGGGAATTACACCGCGGATGAAAGAATATGTTGGCCAGCTAGAGCGCGATTTAGTAGATGTTGGGCTGACTGCAAACCGCGCAGTGGTGCCGGCGGGTAAAATGCGCGAAGTCCACGTGTTTTTGAACGGACATGATTATTATATTAAGATGAATATCGACAGAGAATCAGCAGTGAGCGCCGAGGATGCAAAGCGGATGGTCAATTATGTAACTGAGCATAATATCACCCCTGAGTATATCGATGTACGAGTCAAGGGCAAGGGGTATTATAAATAGATAGCTAGATGTGCTATAATTAGAGTATGAGAATTTTAGCACAGCCTATATCAAAAGACAAACTAGTTGAAGAATCTACTAATTTTATCGATGACAAAGTTATTAAGGGCGTTGTAGATGTGGAAAGAGGGCTTTTGGCAGTAGATTCGCCGATGCATTATGATTGCGAGCAACTGTTGTTAGAAAATGGATCTAGGCAACAAGCACTATGGGGGATCAATCTATATTTAGACAGTGATAACATCGACGATTTGGTAGAATTTGATTCGATGATAAATGTCCGCCCGTCGCAAAATAATAGAACTAGAGGCATTGACGATCCAGAAACCCAGGCAAAGGTAAAAGAAGTTGTAGAAAAATGGGTGAAATAAATTATATTCACGGAGAAGAGACTAAAAAAGATTGGAAAAATCACCCGATAACGTACCAGATGGGAAATATCGGTAGTGAGGTTTCGCGGGCCTTAAAGTGGCGAGAGAAAAATGTGGCTAGATCTGATAAAGCGGTCGATCGTGCGTTGGAGCTTTTCGATTTTACAATTGAAGCGAATATTGAAAATCATGGAAGATTAACAGAAATTTTGAAAGCCAGGGAAGAATTTTGCGATTATTTTATCGGTGGGAATACCTGGAACACAGACCCTATAAGAATGCAAAAGTACTATGATGGGTTTGTCATGATGGAGCAGCTGCGGTAGGAAACCGTTCGGTATAAGATTATACAACAGGGGTAGATTTAAGCCAAAAAGCGTGAGTATACGCGAATAACAGGGGAGAGCAATGTGTTCGGTTTTTGTTCGGGAAGGGAAACGGAGGCGGTATTTGAAGGGGATTTTGGCGTGGATTTTGACGAAAATATGTAAAAGAACAGGGGAGGGAACGAAAAAGGGAAATAAAACGGGGAAATGTCAAATTATGAAATTTGGGTGGCCGCGTGGGTCAAGGAAGGTCAATTTACAGGGGTAGGGGGTTTTAAATGTGGAAAACTATTGTATAATTATAAAAATCGGGGCCTGGCGCATATTTATTATTCGGTCAGGCCACAACTAAAAATTCGTCACGACTTTTGGTCGCACAAATTTTTAGTTGACGGTGCTCAAAGCTTACAGACCGAAAAATAAACGAATCGCCACCCGATTTTTGCATGGTTCTCCTGAGCGATAGACTAGCTTGGACAACATAAGGCTTAGCCTGGATTTAACAGATAGGTAGACGTAAAAGATATATTGTGCGACATAAGATATTTAAGGAAAAGACGAGTGTACGATCGTCTTTTATGACTTGATTTTTGACGTATGTCGTCCTGCTTATGTTTTTTGTTGTATTTCCCCACTCACGTGCGATTCTAGGCCCTTTGATGCTGCTTGACGTGTTGCTGGGCCAACTTTGCGTTTATACTTTAAATATGGGCTTTTGATAGCCTTGTAGCGATTTTACAGGGGTGTAACAGGGGCGGCACCTGTGTAGATTTTGAGATTAACAGGGGTAGAAAAGTGTAATGTACCCGTTATAACAGGGGTAGAGAATCATACAATTTGTGTAATTACAGGGGTGATAGTATGGTCGCAGTTTACCCTAACAGGAGTAGAGAAATACTGAATTTCTGTTTTACAGGGGTAGAGAAGCATTAATTCCCCAGTTTTCAAGGGGATTACAGGCGTAATGAAAAAAGCAGAGAATTATGATTCCCTGCCTTATGAAAGTAATTAATTAAGTACATCGGAAAGGTCATCTAAGGTGTTGCCTCTATCAGCGGGATATTCATCAGCATATCTCGCAATATTCTTCATCAGATTGGCTTGTTCCTCTTTGTCGAGTTTGAATTGATCAGCCTTGAACTCTTTTTGGTAGAATTTTTGGTATCGTTCGTTGACACTCTGACGCCACTGAACCAAATCGATATATCGACCGCGTGACTCTCTGTTGAGTACTCTTACAGCCTCTTTTTCGATGAAGGCTTTTTCAAAATCAGCATGCTTTGAACCATGATGCAAGGTGAAACCGCCGTAGCTGGCTTTAATTTCCCGTCTCAAAATAGCATTGAGATATTTTCTGTGTGCAGGATGCTTAAACGGGAGAGCGCGATAAAAACGCTGGATGCTCTTAGTATCTAAGAATATTTCGTTCCCGTCTGCCCAAGGATCTTCAGAGTCAATAGCGCAACCGAGAATACACTCAGCAATTTTTACGCGGGAGTCGTTTGGAAAGCTCCTTAGGTGGATGGTTTGCCAGATATCCTCGATATCAAGATGCCAGGACAGGAAAAGTAGCCTACAATCATCTTGCACACGCTTTGCTAGCTGCTGGGCAGTGTAGTAATGGTGATCAATGGTGGCAATATTGACGACTCGGACATCCTCTCCGGTGACATCAAATTGCGGTTTTTGCCTAATGTAGTACTTATTGCGTTTAAGTGCGAGCTTAGTGTTCATATATACCCCTCCTTTTTAGAAACTACTACGCTACAGAACAATTATACCATGAAATTAGTAAAAAATACAGGGGCCAATGGTATGCTAAGAATTGTGTCATTTTGCCGGTTTATCGGCCAAGCGAGGGTGCTTCTTTGGAGATTTGTTGTGATGTTGGGTATTATGGCGCTTATGGTTAGAATGGGGCTTGGCGTGGCTCTCAGATGCCTTTGCGGGGGATTGCGGGGCAGATTGTTGCCCTACCGCCTCTTGCTTACTAGTAACTAGTTTGCCAAGATCTTTGAGACCGGGACGACTTTCTTTATTTTCGGCGGTATTAGGTGAGAGCTTGAGTTTTTTAAAATCATCTTTAGGGGTAGGTTGGAAGGCATAGCCTTTTTTAGAGACGGTGTTTCCCTGCCCTGATTTAACAGAGGTAGATCTCTGTTGATTTTGTGGTACGAAAATAGCGTTCGAGGCAGTTTGGCCTTGCATGCCGGCTTCGCGGCCAGAATCAGAGAGATCCTTTTTGTATTTTTCGGATTGCTCGATAGTCTCTTTGATTTCGGCCTCGACATCGGCACGAGGGCGAGAATATTTGAGGCGAGAAGAGGTAATAATCGCGGCGAAATTGTCTTTAGGAGTAGTAGGAATAGAGAGGGTAGTGGCAGAAAACGCTGGCACCTTTTCACCGTTAATAATCATCGAGATGATAAAATTGCGGTTGTTCATTTGAAGGAGATCTTGGGCTTCGAAGGTCGGCTCGAATTGTTTAACTAGATGTGGCGCATCGTCGGCGGAAACGCGGAAAGAGATGGTGGTGCCGACGTTGCCAAATACGGCGTCGCGAACAGAATCAGACATCTGGGAAATATATTGGTTGGCGACAGTGAGGTTGAGGCCGTATTTGCGCGCCTCAGAAAGGATAACAGCGAAAGAATCGGTGGCGAAGTTTTGGAACTCGTCAACGTAGAGATAAAACGGACGACGATCGGCGACATCTGGGATATCAGAGCGGCTCATAGCGGCGAGCTGGACTTTGGTAACAAGGAAAGCACCAAGAATACCGGCGTTGTCCTCGCCGATAAGACCCTTGGAGAGGTTAACCACCAGGATCTTGCCCTCGTCCATGATGCGGCGGACGTCAAAACTGGACTTTGGTTGGCCGATGATATTTCTGATAATCGGGTTGGCAGTGAAGGCCCCGACCTTGTTTAGAACAGGGGCGATAGACTCGTTGACTTGTTTTTCGTTCCATTGACCGAACTCATGTTTCCAGAATTGAAGCACAGTAACGTCTTTACAATAGTCCAAGGTTTCTTTACGAAAATCTTTGTCGGTGAGAAGGCGAGAGATGTCGAGCAGAGTGGTCTCTGGACGATCCAGCAGAGCAAGCAGGGTGTAGCGCAAGATGTGCTCTAGGCGCGGACCCCAAGAATCGCCGAACATGCGTTTTAGAACGCCGATCACCTCTGAAGTGACGTTAGGCTTGCGCGACGGATCAGAGAGTTCGAGCGGGTTGAAAGCGACAGGGTGTTCGGTATCGGCTGGGTTGAAATAAACGACGTCTTTGATGCGTTTTTCGGGAACAAAACGGAGGTTGTTGATGGCGAAATCGCCATGTGGATCGATGATACAGTAACCTTGATTGTGGAAGATATCAGAGAGCGCAAAGAGCTCGAGCATGCCAGATTTGCCAGCGCCGGTCTGGCCAACGATGTAAACGTGACGCGAACGGTCGTGGCGGAACATACCAAACTGATGATTAATGCCGCGGAAATTAGTCAGGCCAAAGGCGGAGATTTTGTTATCGGACTCAGCATGACCGGTGATGAGCGGGAGCTGAGCGGGAGGCTCGGCAGTCTTAGAGGTGGCCCAGACGATGTTTGGCGTCTCTACAGAGGTGTGTGGCAGGTGATAAACTGAGGCCAGCTCAGAAATATTAAGGATAAAACCACGAGAGGTAAATTGGCGGTGTTTGTAAGAATCGAGGGCGCCCTTATCGAAGGTGCCGCCGAGAGTTTTGAAGCCGTTGAGGTTGGTGGAATTATACTGTTTAAAGGTGCCGACTAAGGCTTGCATATTGAGTTTGGCGTCCATTTGGTCTGTACCGAGGTAGGCGAGGCGGATTTTGACCTCGAAGCCAAGCTTGGTGGCTTTTTCTTCGGCTTTTTCGACCTGAGTTTTGGCGCGCTCAGAAAGCTCTACTTTAACAGGGGCTTCGGTACCGCCCTCTGGTGGGCGAAAGAGGGCGCCAATAGCGGTAAATAGCCAGACAAAATCGATGCCGAGGATGCTGAAAGATTTGCGACCAGATTTGACTTTTTTAACCCATTTGTCGGTGGTGTTTTTGTGCCAATCATCAGGGATAGGGCGAGTGAGGATCTGAATCCAGAGCTCTTCGTTCTTATCGGGGTTAAGCTTGGCGAGGGTGCCAGTGATGCCGGCGAGCGGATCGACCTCGAAGTTTTCGAAGGTTTTGATTGGGAGAACCTCATTTTCGGTGAGGGCAATTTCTGAAGAATAGGCAACCGGGTGATCTTTGATAGCGCGATCAACGTAATCTTCTTTGACTTTGTAAATCTGGACGGTAGGATATTGGGCATAAATCTGGCCCTCGACAAAGCTCTGTAAGACCTTAGGAGTCCAGACAAAGAAGCGAATTTGGCCACCAGTGGAGACAATCTCAAAAGAGAGATGTTCTTGGACGCCACCGGAGTTTTTGAGCTCGGTTTTGTCGCGCAAAATACCATGGAGCGAGGCAAAAAGCTGTTCAGCGGCGAGCTCTTTTTTATCATTTGCGCGCGGAATTTCTAGCATTAGTAAGACAGAATCAACATTTAAGACCTTCAGACGGTTGATTTTTTTGTAATTTCGATAGGTCAAAAAGGCTAGTATGGCTACGATTGGTATCCAGACGATCGGCATTAAAATGAAGTGAATGATATTTGCTAGCATATCTATAAGTTTATTTTAACATAAGAAGAGTGAAAAGAGAAGGTTTTGAAGAGATTTTTAAAATTATTTGTTGGCAAGAGTATAAGAGTTTTTGTCAACTTTTTTGAATAGAGCTTTGTTCTGGAGATTAAGCAAAATGGTGGTCTCTTTAACCTTGCGAGAGCGAAGGACTTGTTTAACGATTTCAACACGGGTGAGGGGCTTGTCTGACTTGCCAAGAATGTCAACAATAATATCAGAGACAGTTCCCTTTTTATAGCCCCAACTATCGAGGGCGTAGATACCACGACCAATTAAGACGAAACGAGGATCTTTGATCAGCTCATTGTGAATAGCCTGGATGGTGACGTTTTTGCGTTTAAAATCAGAATCGGCAATAGCGGCAGCAATATCGGCAAAATGCATTGGCTCTTTTTTGTTCTCTAGCACAACGTAAATTTTGTCACGGATGTTCTTAGGGTTGACAGTAGGCCATTTAGCAAGCCCCCAAAGGCCGTTCAAAGTGGCAAGATTCTTGGAGACGGAGGCGATAGCCTCGATGTGGGAGGGGTGCTCGTAATCTAGCTGCTCATCGAGTTCATCGATAGTGACGGGTTTTTTGCCTTTTTTGATGATAGAGACAACCTCGTCAACTTTTTTCTTAATGACATCAGTGTCGCCATATTCGGCAATGCCGATGGCAGAGTGATAATTATCGTTCTCATCAATAGTGGCAAGGTTAGCGGAAATATTACCAAGGAAAGCTAGACCTGCACGTTCAGTAGCGGTGGTGGTTTTGTCGTAGATCTTATCTGCTAAGGTAGAAACACGAGCAACGCGGCCAAGTTCAGTCAGATTGCGGATGATAATCTTCTCGGCGGCGGCGAGCTCTGGGATTTTGCCCTCTTCGGAACAAACACGGAGGCGAATCAAGATGGCTTTTTCGAGTTGACGAACACGCTCACGCGTAATAGACAACATATCACCGATTTGTTCAAGGGTTTCTTTTTGGCCGTTTAGGCCGAACCGACGGGAAATGATCTCCTTTTCGCGGTCTTGTTCGATAATTTTCAGGCTTCCTTTGATCGCATTGGCAATCACATCCGCATTTTTGTCCATGAATTGGTTCCTTTACACCACCCCGGTTAATATTATTATTTAATACTATTGTAGCACATTTTTTGTATATGTCAACTAACTTTTTGTAGTATTCTATGTTCTATTTTACCACATTTTTTACAATTGCAACAATTTATTTTGAGAAAGTTTTATTATAAGCGGAATGGTGGTAGAACTTTCCTATTTCTTCTTGGACTTGCTTTTGGCTTTGGCGCGGCGACGTGGGGCGCGGCGGGCAGATTTTGGCTTTTCTTCGAGAATTTTGCGAGCTTCGGCTTCTGTCAACTTCTTCGGATCGACATCTTTTGGAATCTTGGCATTGTTGCGGCGGCCAGGTCCTTTGACGTAAGGGCCGTAGGCGCCATTTATAATCATGATCTCGCCCCAGTCGGCGATGATGGAGTCAATCTTGGCCTGGTAAAGCGGCTCGGCCTGCTCTAAGGTGACGGTGTAAGGATCTAAGGTCTCGGTCTTGGTCTTGAGCGGGATATTATAAGTGCCAGCTTTGAGGTAGGGGCCGAACGGACCGGCAGCGGCGATTAGCTCGGTGCCATCTTTGGCTTTGCCAAGAGCGCGTGGCAAAACAGGTAGTTCTAGCTGTTTTAGAGCTTGTTCTAGAGTGACCGTTTTGGTAGTAGTTCCCTTTGGTAGTGGCGCAAAACGAGGTTTTTCGCCAGATTCTTTTTCGTTTTCGCCGAGTTGGATAAATCCACCATTTTTGCCAACCTTGGCGTAGATATTCTTCCCTGTTTTGGGATCTACACCAAGAGCGTTGGCGTTATTATAGCGAGCAACATCGGCAGAGGCGGCGACAGTCTTGGCGAATGGGCTGTAAAAATCGCGAAGCATCTTAATCTTATCGAGTTTTTTCTCGGCGATTAAATCCAACTCTTTTTCGATATTGGCAGTGAAGTCATAATCAACAATTTGGTCAAAATTATCAGTAAGGAAGTCAGATACCAGCTCGCCAACAGGGGTAGGAATGAGTTTGCCGCGGTTGCTGCCGGACTTTTCTTGGACAGTATCAGTATCGATAGCACCGTTTTCTAGAGTTAATTCGGTAATATCGCGTGGGGTGCCCTCAGACTCACCTTTTGCCACGTAGCCGCGAGCCTGGATAGCCGACATAATAGAGGCATAAGTAGATGGACGGCCGATGCCTAGCTCCTCTAGCTTTTTGACAAGAGAGCCTTCGGTATAGCGGGCAGGAGGTTTGGCGAAGGTCTCACGGGCGGTAATAACGGTTGACTCACAGAGTTCGCCTTGGGATAACTCTGGGAGCTCTAAATCTTTGCTTTTGCCATAAACCCGGAGAAAGCCGTCAAAAACGACGATTTCACCCTTGGCGGTGAAAGTAGTCTTTTTTGGGGTATCTGAAACTAATTTTACGGTGGTTTTATCAACGATAGCGTTTGCCATCTGAGTAGCAATGGTGCGAGTGCGAATGAGATGGTATAATCTGCGTTCAAAATCATTATTGCCTGCAACCTCTGTATCTATATGGGTAGGACGGATGGCCTCATGGGCTTCTTGAGCGCCGGCTGATTTGGTCTTAAAATGGCGAACTTTGAGATATTTTTCGCCAAAATTACTTTTGATGTAGCCTGCGATGGCGCCAAGAGCTTGATTTGAAAGATTAAGAGAGTCTGTACGGTGATAAGTAATGTGGCCAGCCTGGTATAGCCCCTGAGCAGCGCGCATAGTGGTACTAGAGGAGAAGCCGAGTTTGGCATTAGCCTCGATTTGAAGAGCGGCAGTAGCAAATGGGACTGGATTAGCCTTAGTTCCCTTGGTTTTCTCGACAGATTTGATGGTGTATTTGGCCTGTTTTAGGCTCTCTAGGAGCTTTTTGGCCTGATCTAGGCTAGTTGGGCTATCACCATCTAAAGTAGCGTTAAATGGCGAGCTATTAGCTCTAGCGGTGCCTTTATCGGTTTTCTGGAACTCACCGGTGACTTTGTAGGTAGATTTAGACTTAAATTTCTCAATTTCGCGCTCTTTTTCGACAATTAGACGCAGAGCTGGACTTTGGACACGGCCAGCGCTAATGGCGCCAGGAACTTTGCGGCGTACTACTCCTGATAAATCGAAACCGACTAGCATATCTAGAGTCTGGCGGGCTTGCTGAGAATAGACCATGTCCATATCAACAGTACGAGGATGTTTGACGGCCTCTTCTAGGGCGGGTTTGGTGATTTCGTGGAAAGTAATGCGGTTGGTATTTTTTGGTAAATCTAGGACCTCTAAAAGGTGCCAAGAAATCGATTCTCCTTCGCGGTCTTCATCAGTTGCGAGCCAGATAGTATCGGCAGATTTGGCGGCCTTCTTTAGGTCGGAGACAACTTTTTTGTGGCCTTCGTCAATCTCGTAAGTGACGGCAAAATCGTGGTCAACGTCGACTTTGGTATCTTTTCTGATATGGCCAACAGAGGACATGACCTTAAAATCAGATCCTAAATATTTTTCAATAGTCTTGGCTTTGGCCGGGGACTCGACGATGACTAGGTTTTTGCTCATATTTACTATAATAACACACTGTGTCTAGATTTCCTGCGGAAATCTAGAAATCACGGCGTCGTCTCAATAAAACGAGCAAGCTCGTTTTATACTCGACTTCTTGTGATTTCAAGTATAAGCTGTTTGAGGCTATAGGAAAATCCAGCAAATCTTATTTTTTGGTGTTACCACAACTATATTTTTGCCACGCTCGTAGAGCGCGCAAAAATATAGTTGACGGTGTTCAAGACTTAAACACCAAAAAATAAATTTACTAAGGATTTTCCTATAACATAAGCACCAAAAAACCCCTGGATGGGATTAGGTAAGGGTGGGCATCACCTAATCCCATCTAGGGGTTCTTTGGGTACCCCATAACGCTTCTTTTTCCAGATACCGGGGAAGCCCCGGAAGCGCGACCCACCTCACACAAATTGGGGCCCGCCGGTTATGGGGGTTGCTATGTTCTCGAAGAGCCTTTCAAAGTGGAGGTAATACTTTATAAACTTATAACCAAATAGACAAATTATAAGCCCGAAAAGATTCAAGAACACGCAACTTCAGTACTATTTTTGCAAAAAGTATGCTAAAATAGTAGTAGAAATTATGATTTTTTAGGTGCAGTTGGGTTTTTGATGACCCTAACTGTTTTCATTATAGCACACAAAAAATAATAAGTCAACACTTTTTTAACATTTTTTATGAAAATCAATGAAATTCGACCTCTGGAGAGTAATTTTACAGAGGTGTTAAAAAAGCTTGTGCTTAACGTAGAAACATTGTATTATTATGGAAAATTGCCAAAAAAATGCCCTACTGTGGCGATAGTCGGCTCCCGCAAAAATACTTCTTATGGTTATGAGGTGGCGTACAATGCGGCCTATGAGGCGGCAAAAGCCGGCGCGATCGTGGTGTCGGGATTGGCTTATGGGATAGACAGCATAGCTCACAGGGGTGCACTAGATGCCGGTGGAGTGACGGTGGCAGTGCTGGGTACACCAATTGACCAAATTTATCCCAGGGAGCATACGGGGCTAGCGCGAGAGATCGTGACAAAGGGCGGGGCGGTGATTTCTGAGTATGGACCGAGCGAGCGCGCTGAGAGCGGAAAAGAGATAAAAGCGCGGTTTTTGCAGAGAAACCGGCTGATTTCTGGTCTGGCCGACGTGGTTTTGATTGCGGAGGCGGCAGATAAGAGTGGTTCGCTTAACACCGCGACGCACGCGTTGAATCAGGGCAAGGAGCTGATGGTGGTGCCTGGCGACATCAACAGAGAGGGTTCTAGGGGCTGTAATCGGTTACTGGTGCAGGGAGCGATGCCGTATTTGGAGACGGATGATTTATTGAGAATATTGTTCCCTGATAGATATAAGAAAATAGGCAGGTTAAAGAAAGGCTCCAGGGGCAAGGACAACGGAGCTGTTATAGAAAGAGAGCTAGCGAAGTTGGCTCAGATTTTAGAAACAGAGCTAGAGCGCAAAATCGTGGCTTTGATTTTGACAGGGGTACAAGACGGCGAAGAGATCATCAGGCGGCTAGAAATTGATGTAGCAGAGTTTAATCAGACGATTACCATTTTAGAGATTAAAGGGGTGGTGAAAAGCTTAGGTATGAATAAGTGGATGGTGCGAGGGTAGATTATGCCGAATGATTGGCGGCAGAAGTTAGCGGATGAGCTTTGCAAAACGCGGAGAAAATCCGCAAAGAGGATAGCAAAAATTGTTTTAGAGACTATGGATTCGGTAGTTCTCACTAGATTGGCGTGTGATTTTAATGATAATTTAAGAGCTGGGAGTGTGGTGATTATAGATAAATATTGTATACGTCATCTCTATGGCGCCGGGCATATTACAGGATTTGATAAAAACGGGAACGAAATAAAGATGCCGTTGTCTGCAAATGATTTATCAGAAATAAAAGATGTGGTTGAAGATCCAGATCTCATCGAGATAGTTAGAGGCAATGTTCGCAACAGTAATATACGTTATAAGCTTGAGCGGCAGCTTGTTAGAAGACATAGGGTTGTAATTGAAGTAATGGGGCGCAGGCGGCTTCGGATTGTTACAATTTATAACGTAAAAAACAAGCCATCGCCGTAAGCGATGGCTTGGGAGGCTAGGGTCTACCTGATGAACCGGTAGATTTGTACGCCCGAAGCGAGCCTAGCCGCGTGAGTTGGCGATATTTCAGCCAGCTGGCGCTTCCTGAGTCTATTTTATCAGACGGTGAGGAAATCGTCAATCTTGTCGCAGGCGGAGCGGAGGATGTCTGGGAGTAGTTCCTTTTCTTTGGGAGTGAATTTGCTAAGGACAAAGTCGATATCGTCAATTTTGCCGCCAGATTTGGCGCGGAGCTTAGAGTCTGTGCCGAGGCGAAGCCGCCAAAAATTAGGGGTGCTAAGCTCCTTAGTGGTAGATTTTAGACCGTTGTTGCCGCCGGTGGAGCCATGCTCGCGGACTCTGATTTTACCAAAATCTAGATCGAAATCATCGCAAACGACTAAAATATCCTGGGGCGCGATTTTATAAAAATGGGCAAAAGCCTGAATAGATTTGCCAACTTCGTTGTAGTAGGTCTGAGGCTTAATAAAAATTGCGTCTTTGGTTTTGAGCCAGATGGCGTCGAATTTGGGGTGAGGTTCCCAGGCGAGGCTCTTGATTTTGGCATAAAAATCAAGGGTGAGGAAGCCGAAATTATGGCGAGTGAAGTTGTATTTGGCTTCTGGATTGCCAAAGCCGACGATTAGTTTCATTTTCCGCCTTTCTTGGGATTATCGGTGCGGAAAGAGAACATAATCGGTGTGCCAAGATAGGGGTAAAATTCGCGGATTTTGCGTTCAATGAAGCGTTTATAAGACCAGTGCAAGAGACCGAGGTCGTGGCCATGGACAACAAACCAAGGTGGACAAGTATCGGTCTGGACGATGTATTTGGGTTTTGGGCGAGTGTTTTTGAGGCCGGCAGGAGGATGTGAAGCGATGGCTTCGCGCAAAATATGGTTAAGATCAGAGGTCTTGAGCTCATGATGACGAGCTTCGTCGATATCTAGAGCGAGATCAAAGAGTTTAGTGACGTTCTTCCCTGTTTCGGAGCTAGTAAAGAGCACTGGCGCATAAGGTAAGAAATTATAATCATGCTCTAATTGGTCAAGCAGAAAGTCGGCACTGGTGCGATTTTCGAGGTTTTCTTCGCCAAAATAATTGGTGGGGGTAGAATTATCTAAGAGATCGGATTTGGTGACGACCATGATGATTCCCTTGCCTGCCTCTACGATTTGGCCAGCGAGGGACTGGTCGAGCTTAGAGTGCGGCTCGGTTGAATCGACGAGTAGAGCACAGATGTCGGCCTCTTCAATAGCGGCGAGGGTGCGCAAAGCGGAAAATTTTTCAATGCCGACTTCGCGTTTGCCGGGTTTGCGAAGGCCGGCGGTATCAAGGATCTCGATAGCACGACCCTTGTATTTGATCTCTACGCGGTTGACATCTCTAGTGGTGCCCTGGCGAGAGCTGACAAGGGCTTGTTGTTTTTTGGCGAGAGAGTTGAAGAGGCTAGATTTGCCGACGTTAGGGCGACCGATGAGGGCGAGTTTAAGAGGACGAGTTGGTTCATGTGCTTCGGGTGTTTTCGGGTCCTTGCTAATCTCCAACTCGCCTACGTTATCACTCGCTCCCCGTCGGTCGCGAAGATCCCTAGAAGCAGCTATTGCCGGCTCGCTTGATATCGCTGTCTTGAGCTCGCGGATGCCTTGGCCGGTGGTGGCGGAGGTACGGAAGATGTGATCTTCGGGGATGCCGAGAGCGCGAAATTCGTTCAAATCGAGCGCTTCTCCACGGTCGGATTTATTTAGCAAAAGAAAGACTGGCTTTTTGGAGCGCAAAGCAGATTTGGCAATAGCCTTATCGTGATGGTCGAAATATTTGGTAGAGTCGACAGTCAATAGAATAACAGAGGCGGAATCAATAGCATCGGCGATTTGGTCCTGGATACCGGCCTCAAAATCGTCTTCTGGATCCTTCAGGCCAGCGGTGTCAATCAGGAGAAATTTGTCATCGATTCGAGCGAGCACATTATCGCGCGTGGTGCCCTCTTCCCTGGCGACGATGGCGATATTTTTGTGCGCAAAACGGTTAAGCAGGCTAGACTTGCCGGCGTTGGTCTGGCCAATTAAGGCGACGATAGGAAGAGTTTTCATGAGATAATCATAACATTTTTGGCAGGATTTTTCAAGGCGTGCGGAATGAGTTCTGTAGGGTGGGATTTGTAGAGCGGGATGATAAAAAGGCTGAGGTGATAGAAAAAAGACTGAGGTGATAGAAAAAGGGGGCTGGCCGTAGCCAACCCCTTTTTGGAGAGGATGTCCGAAGACGTAGCAAGAAGCATACCATCTCCGGAATTACGAATATATGTCAATCAGGCTAGGAGGTTTTTAACAAATAAATAGTTTGTTTTGGTGTGATGGCCTAGTCTGATTTTGTCCAATTTTCCTTGTCTTACAGAGTCAAGTTTTAAGGTGCTCTTAGACTAAAATGTCTGAAGAGTCTATTGTTATTGTACCATACAATAGGTAAAAAGTCAATACTTTTTGTGCTTAGAAATGGAGGAGAAGATAGAGGAAGGAATAGGGAGGCTTGCAAAATAATATTTATCTGATAAAATATAGTTATCGGTTCCGTCGTCTAGTGGTCTAGGACGTCTGGTTCTCATCCAGAAAATCGCGGGTTCGACTCCCGCCGGAATCACCAAGATGAACTCAAACTCGCTCGGACTAAGTCAAGTCACGAGCGAGTTTTTTGTTGAAGTTGCCGAAGATTGGCAATTATCAGGAGGTCTAGTAGTTTACGCTACCACCAGAGTTTGGTACGGCAGCGATCCAGAGCTGGCCAGGGGTGAATGAGATGACGTTACTAGAAGCGTCTTTGAACTCAATTTGGGCGGACTTACTAGATTTTTTCCAGGTGCCTTTGGTTACAGTGCCGTTCTGGAAGACATAAGCGATACCAGTGCCAACGGTTTGGATGACGTGGTGATAATTATCGGTATCGAGATGCTCATCGACCATCATGACGGCGACGGCGGAAGGAGCGATTTGCTTGGCGATGCCGCAGTCACTCTTAGGGGCAGGAGTGGTTTTATCGGCGTCGGCACAGGAGTAGACAAGGTGCTCTTCGCCAGAAGCGTAGGAGCGGAGGTAGGAGTTAGTCTTTTGGTCGTACTTATAGATGGTGTTGAATGCAGCGTTGCTACCGAAGTTAACTTCAATATTTGATGCCAATTTGACGGAGTTGGATTTTTTGTCAGTAGAATCAGAATTGGAATTAGAATTAGAGTTAGAGTTAGAGTTAGAATCAGAGCCGCCACTAGTGGAGTTACCATCGGCATCGACGGAGTTGTTGGCGACGAAATTGCTGACCTCATCAGGGGTGAGGCGCGGGAAAGCCTTTGGATCAGAAGTACGATAATTATTGGCGATGGCAAATTTCTCTAGTAGCTGAGGAGAAGTCATGAGATTATTTGGTGCCCAGTAGCCAGACTCATCGCGCCACATATAATCGTAAGACTCGGTGAGATCGCGATATTTGCCCGCGGCGAGCTCTTCGATAGCCTCATCGGAACCGCCAGCGTGGACGATTGTACAATCAAACGGTGTATCCCAATCGAGATAATAGCTGCGAAGGGAGCGGATCGGGCCAATAACCTTAGAGGTAGGGTTCTGGAAGACGGCGGCAAAGCGAGTGATGCCGGCCTCGGCGATAGCCTCAAAAACAATTGGGGCTTGATCTAGGCCGATCTGTGGGCGAGCGCCATCAGTGCCGTTTGGTATCTGGATACAATAAGTCGGGAGAGAGTTGTCGGACTCTTTTTCGATCTCTAGGCCAGAGAGCTTGCTGTAGATTTTGGCGGAGCTTTCTGACTTGGCAGAATCGTCGTTCTTTGGCTGATTAAGGATGAAAAAGGCAGCTACGCCGGCGCCAGCGGCAAGTATCAAAATGATAATAACAGCGATAATAATGCGCTTTTTGCGTTTTTTACGCTTTACTTCAGCCTCAGTGAGAGGCGGTTTGATTTTGTTAAACTGTTTGGCTCCGTTTGCGGAGGATGCTTTTTTACTACTCATGCTTATAATTATACCACAGTTTTGAGCGCGGTCTAAAAACGTTGAGTTTTTTGTTCGAGAATGGGGTTTAAAAAACTATAAGATTAGAGATCGTTGACGATGGCAGAGCGCGTAGTATTGAGGCGGGCAAGGACGCGTTCGCGACCAAGGACTTCGCAGGTGAGGTGCAGAGCCGGAGAGAAAGCGGCAAACGAGAGCGCGATGCGGATAAGACTGAAAAGCTCGGCCGGTTTTTTGCCGGTTTCAGCCAAAAGCTCATTAAAGGCGGACTGGAGATTGTCGGCGGTCCAAGCGGCAGGGTTAGCGCCATCCGTAGAGCCATTTCCGATTTTTTGAAGTTTCTCGATCGTGGCAGATAAGAGGTCGCGCTGCTCGGTTTCGGAAAGTTTTTTGATAAACTTATTAGACTGGAGATATTCTAGATCGATGCGCGGATCCTCGAAGAAATAACCGGTAAATTCGCGGAGGTCAGAGAGAGTTTTGAGGCGATCGTAGATAATAGAGAGGACCTTTTTGCGATAAGACTCATCGTAGTTCATGGCAGATTCTGGCCAGAAATTGATCAAAGAATCGCGGGTGGGGTTAGCCTGATTTGCGGCGATAGCAGAAGGATCGCGCGAAATAGTATAAGCATAAAGAGTATCACACCCCTGTTCATCGAAGATTTTACGAATCCACTGGCCGTTTTGCCAGAGCAATTTAACTTCATCAAAGCGGGCGCCAGAGCTTTGGATGCGGTCGATGGAAAATTTATCTAAAAGCTCAGATTTAGAATAAATTTCTTGTTCAGAACCGTCATTCCACCCTAGGCAGGCGAGGTAATTTAGCATGGCTTCTGGTAAAACGCCGGAATCTTTATACTCAATCACAGATTTAGCACCATCACGCTTACTTAGCTTTTTGTTTCCTTGTGGAGCGAGGACGTGCGGCAGAGAGACGAACTTAGGGTGATCAATACCGAGAGCCTCGTAAATCGCCAGATAATTTGGCATGCTAGAGAGGTACTCCACCCCGCGGACGATATGAGTGACCTGCATTTCGTAATCGTCGACGATATGGGCAAAATTATAAGTCGGCAGACCATCTTTCTTAATCAAAATAATGTCATCCATCACCTCTGGGCCGGTCTCAAGATCGCCCATGACCTCATCATGCCACTTAATGGACTTTGGCTCGGATTTGAACCGGAGCGGGATACCTGGCTCCCAAGATGAAGTGGCGTCTGGGCGATGATTGCGGTACAAAAATGGAATTTTCTTTGCGTTGTCTTCTTTGCGATAGCCGTCAATCACCTCCGGTGGAGTCGGGTCGGCATAGGCGCGGCCTGATTCGATCAATTTGCGAGCATACTCGTGATAAATATCGCGGCGCTCGGACTGATAATAAGGACCGTGGTTGCCGCCCTTGATGATTCCCTCATCCCAGTCGAGACCAAGCCAAGTAAGAGTCTCTAAAATTAGTTCTGTGGCTCCAGGGACGTAGCGGTTGCGATCGGTATCTTCGATGCGCAAAATGAAGCGGCCGCCATCTGATTGTTTGGCGATTAGATAGGGATAAATCGCACTGCGGACGTTGCCGATGTGAATATAACCGGTGGGGCTGGGGGCAAAACGAGTGATGTTCATAGGTATATTATACCACGGGGATAAAATTTTCGTTGATATTACAATGAAGTAGCGATGTTTCTTATTTGTTCTTTGGTGAGATTTTTGCCGGTGGATTCGATCTTGTAGAGGAGGCCGCCGTTGACCCAAGAAGCGTGCTCGCCGCGGGAGTAGATGGTGATTCCCTGTTCGCGGAGAGTGATGTAGTCAGATGGGTAAGTCTTTTTGACGTAATTATTGAGCAATGCGTTGCTATCCCAGGTAGAGCGCTCTTCGGAAAGGGTGAAACTGGCGCCGTCTGGCCCGTCGAAATACATCGTGACGATGCCGTCTTTATCAGAGGTGACATTAGAGAGGCTATAGTTGCGCGGAACGAAAGTAGGATAAGTAGCCTCGATGCCGGTCTGGATAGCGGCAACGCGGACGGAGATGTCTGGCATATTGATGTTGACAAAAGCGACCAAAGCGCCGACAGTGGCGGCGGAGCAAACAAGTGCCAAGACTATGCGGCGACCGCGACGTTTTTTGCGGAACTCGCGATCCATTTTGATAGGCTCGGTAACCTTGGCGGCGGCGCGGCCGGCAGATTTAAGAGCCTGGTCTGTCTTAGTAGCGCGGCTAGATTTTCGGGCTTGTTTTTCGGCTTGGATTTTGGCGGCGCGGGCTTGTTTTTCGGCGAGGCGGGCTGCTCTGGCTTCTTTTCTAGTTTGTTTTGGTGCTGGAGTAGGAGTAGGTGTTGGAGCTGGAGTTGGCGCCGGTGCTGGTTTTACAGGTGCAGGCACTGGTGCCGGTGTTACTGGTGCAGGGGCCGGAGCTGGAGCGGGTGCAGGTGCAGGCACTGGCGTTGCTTCTGCCGCTTCTGCTGCTTCTGCCTGAGGCGGTTTGACATAGCGGCGAGAAAGCGTGGTAGATTTTTGGACGGTGCTATGGGTAGCAACGCTAGAAACAGACCCGACAGCGATCTTTTTGGTAGGTTTGGTCTCTTTTGGAGTAGACTTGACTTCTTTTGGAACGGACTCGGAAGAGCTTTTGGTGGAAATATTGATTTTGCGAGAAGATTTGGACTTTTTAGCGGGAGATTTTTTGGCGGTTTTAGGTTTTTTCGAGGCGGTTTTTTTGGAAGCAGGCTTCTCGGAGGAAACCTTAGTGACGTTGATCTTACGAGCGGACTTAGTATGAGCCTTTGCAGCGGAAGATTTGGTAGAAGAAACATTGCCGTCAGCGGGCTTTTTTTGGTCATTAGAATCAGCAATGGTTATTTTGGTCATTCGTATTACACTCCACAAATAAACTAATTATCATTATAACCGCAGGTAGCATAAAAAGCAATGACTTTTTGGAAAAAATTTTGGAAAAACTTGCCAAAAATTATAAAAATTAGTAATTGGCTTAAGCTTTATTTTCTGGGCAAATATAGTATAATTATGATTATGGAACGTGAAAGAAAAAGACGCAGAAGAGTGGTAAAACTAGCGATTACAGAAGTAATTATGGTGATTGCGATTATCATAATGGTGATTTTGCTGACTCTGATTGCGATGGGCTATAATTTGAACAAAGACGGTGAGGTGGGCCAGCAAGGTATTGCTCAGATCCACAGTATGCCATCTGGTGCATCGATTATGATTGACGGCAACACAATTTTGCCGCGGACTAATACTAATCGAATGATGGAGGCGGGCGAGCACTATGTTGAGCTTTCCAAGGATAATTATGATAGTTGGCATAAGACCATTAACATCGAACCGGGTGTAGTTTATAAGATGGACTATCCAAGGCTGTTTTTGCAAAATCGGGAGGTCGAGACTGTCCGCGAGTTTGACGAGAAGCTGGCGATTTTTGAGCCGGCGCCAAATCATGACTCGATTATCTATGCGACTAATGCCACCACGGAGTGGAACTGGTTAGATATCAGAGGCGATGGTGCGGTGGATAAAAAATTAGACATGTCGCAGCTCTTAGACCGGCTGACGGTAGACCAGGTAGAGTGGAATACCAATAATGACAAGGTGTTGGTGAAGGCGCATAATACAGATGGCAAAACCGAGTGGATTTTAGTATACGTTAAAGATTTAGAAACTAGCATTAATTTGACTAAAGAGTTTGACATGGACTTTTCTGACGTAGAGTTTGCTAATGGTGGCGGAGAGCGGCTATATGTAACGGAAAATGGTAATTTGAGAATGATTGTCACCGGGGAGAAGGTGATTTCGCAGGTGATCGCAAGCGAGATTAGAGGCTATGCTTTTGAAGGCGGAACATTGATGTATCTGACTTCAGAAAACAAGTTGATGCTGTATCGCGAGGGCGAGAAAGACCTCGAGGTGACAGAACTCAACCCAAGCCAGAACGTTAAAATTGCTCTGTCAGAATATCTGAGTAAAAAATACATTAGTTTTGTGATTGACAACAAAATCTATGTTTATAAGGGTGATTATCCGAACGATGATCATAGCCTAAATGAAATGATGACGCTAGACTATGAGGGAGAGCTAGAGATGACTCCTGACGAGCTAGAGGTGGAGGGCGCTGGTGAGTTTATTATCTCTAGGCAAGGCCAGAAGTTAGCGGTGTTTGATGCGGAATTAGCGCGGATGCATCAGTATTCGCTAGATGGCGAGCAAATGTTCTTCCTGGATCTATACCTGATCGGCACAATCAAAGATGGCGATTTGATAGTTTGTGATTTTGATCACGAAAATTGTCGTGATTTGACTAAGGCCTCTGGGCAAGCAATTATCACCAAGAATAATAAATGGATGTACTATCTGCAAGTTAGCGACAACAAAACTTATATCGATAGAGAGAAAATTTTAGACTAGCCGTTGTTGCCGGTTAAGAAATTCCAAATTCGCTCAAAGAAGGTAGGTTCGTTTTCTGGCATCGCCTCGGAATTATCGGCGCTAGTGGTTTGCTCTTGCTGGACGGCACCAGATGGGGCCGGGTTGATTTGTTCGGCGGTGACAAGCAGGCGATAGCGGGAGGTGCCCAGCGGAGTACAAGTAATAAGCGTAAGCATTGGTTTGTCGGTCTCGTAAACGAGGGCAGCGACGTTATCTGGCTCAACAGTTTCCATCTTGGTAACAGAGTAGGAGTAGCGGACACCTTGATAATCAATATAGATGAGATCGCCACTAGTAAGGCGCTCTAGGCCGGAAAAAATAAACTTGTATTGGTTATTACTATAGATATCGCCGGCAGAGTGGCCAGTAATGACAAGGTTGCCGATTTCGCCTGGCATAGCACTGGCGCCGGGGATGGCGAATTGAGCTACGCCGTTTTCCATGGCGGCATTGACGGAGGCGGTATCATTGGGGATGCCAAAATTAATCGGTACATCGACATTGATTTTTGGGATCATTAGGCGGTTGTCTGCACCGACGGCAGTGCTGACGGTTGGGTCGATGGCGGTGATGCCGGTATCCTCAGTACTTCCAGGGGAGACGTAGGCCATAATCGGCGCAAAAACCAAGCGATTATACTGCAAAAACAGGATTAGAAAAACAGCGGTAATACCGATCAGAATTGGGATAAATTTGCGGCTACGGCGGACTTTTTTGGCTTCGATGCGAGCGTGTTTGTGGATGGTTCTGCGAAGATCTTGGACGATGTTTTGGTCTCCGTCATCTGGCTGGTTGACGGCTGGCGAGGACTTTTTATCAACAGGCTGTTTGCCAGCGGTGATACTAGGTTGCGAATTAGCATTTGCTTTGGCGCTAGTGGCGAGATTAGCTTTTTCTTTTGCAAGGTATTCTCTAGCTGCTTTGGAATAATAATCGTTATAATATTTTTGATAATATTTTTGCCACTCGGAGTGATATTTTTTCCACTGGGCGGATTTTTCAAAAGTGTTGGCGGCATTTGCGGTAGGGGCAGTTTTTTTGTATGAGCCAGTTGTCATATTTCCTGCCGTCGACCCCATTTCTTTTGTGGTGCGCAGGCGAGTGGAATTATAGGCAGCCAAAACTTTGTTCCGAGCGATTTCAGCAGCGGTTTCTCGACTTTTGTTCACAGAAGATTGCCCACCGGTTTTTTGATCCATGTTGTGATTATAACATTATTTTTTGTGTTTTTCAATGTAATCGGTGATATCTTTAACGGTTTGAAGATTTTTGAGCTCGTTGTCAGGAATCTCAAAATTGTATTTATCCTCAAAAGCGGTGACGAGATCCACGAGATCGATAGACTCTACGCCGAGGTCGTGAGCGAGGTTGGTATCGTCTTTGAGATCTTTGGGGTCGATTTCGAGGGTTTTTGAAATTAAGTCAATTACTTCTTGTTTCATAATCTTATTATAACACAAAGTAAAAAACCGCGTGGAGCCCTGTTTTGCGGGCTCCGGACTTGAAGAAAAAAATGTCATACCACCTTCGGTGGAATATACATTTTTTTCTTCAAATCTGATAAGGGTCAGTCGCCGCAAAACAGGGTTCTACGCGGTTTTTTCTATCTGTGATCGTAAAATTTTTTGGCTGGAGTTTTTGATGAACTCGGTAGTGCGGAGCTCGACGTTAGCGATCTTGCGATTGGCGGGCTTGCCGAGATTGTAGCGACGCTTTAGATTTTCAAAATAAACCTGATCGCCGATACGGTCTTCTTCGGGGTAAATCATCACGTTTATTTCGTTATTCTTAGCATAAGCAACGACTTCGCGGACACCTTTATCTTTACGAAAGTCTGCTTCGATAGACTCGGGACTGACGTTTTCGCCGTTACTTAAAATGATGGTATCTTTTTTGCGGCCGGTGATAAAGATAAAACCGCCGCGGTCGATGCGGCCGAGGTCGCCGGTGTGGAAATATTTGCCAGGAGGAGTGATTTTGCCCCTATCGTAATAGCCGAGCATCACTACGTCGCCCTTTGCACAGATTTCGCCCCCGATGATCTTGATCTCGACGTCGCGGCAAGGCACGCCAACGCTGCCATCTCTATAATATTCATTGCGATTAACCGAGAGGACGGGCGAGCACTCGGTAATGCCGTAGCCGTTAAGAATATCGATGCCGATTTTGCGGAACCATTTAACGTAGACCGGATCAAGTGTGGCACCGCCGCAGATAATGTGCTTCAGCTCCCCGCCGAATTCTTTTAAGATGGTCTTGCCAAAAGTGCGAGGTATATCAATGCCGATGCGGGAAAGCGGGCGTGAGATGCCGAGCTTAGATAAGCCTTGTGATAAGCCGAGGCTGAATTTTAGGAGTTTGTCTTTGTGGCTGGCGCGGGCGTTTCGCCAGATTTGGCGATAAAAAGCCTCAACGAAGGCCGGTACTAAGAAGATAGTCTCGGGGTGGATTTCTTGCATGACCTTAGTGAAGCGTTTAAGACTGCTACAGATGTAAGTCTCGACACCGTAGTAAATCGGCATCAAGACGGCGGTGACCAGTCCAAAACTGTGATGAAACGGCAGAATGCTAACGGTGGAGCCGCCAGGAACGTAGAGCGATGATGCACCATAGAGATCGGCGGTGATGTTTTTTTGAGACAGGGCCACACCTTTGTTAGCGCCAGAGGTGCCAGAGGTAAAGAAAATCACCGCGGGAGCGTTTTGCTGAGTTTTTTGGGCGGTTTTGGCGGATTTTGGGGTATTGACAGAGGTGGGAGTTTTCTGCGCGGCAACACTAGGTTGAGTCATTTTTTGTGTGAGGTCTTCTAGGCGCTGTTTTTTGATCTTCATTTTGACAACGAAAGGCAAGTATTTTTCGCTATAAAAAAGCGTATCGACGTCGGCAGTTTTTAGTAGTTTTTTTAGCAATTGCTCGTCGGCATCTTTGTCAATCGGGACGCAGACGTTACCAGAAATCACAATTGCCATAAAAGCAACAAGCCAAGTGTAAGAGTTTTCGCCACAGACAGCAAGATGTTTTCCTTGATAATTTTTGGCAAAATAGCTGGCCAGATTATGAACATCTGCCGCGAAATCGTAAAAAGATTTGCGGATTAGCTCACCGTCTTGGTGGAAAGAAAAAACAGTACTACCACCGTATTTTTGACAGCTATAATCAAGTAGCTCGGACAAAGTTTCTAGCTTTTGGTGCGGATAGTAGGGATAATTTTTACGCGACATTGCCATTTTATTTTACCATATTTGGTATAATTAGTTTATGAATATTATGTATTGCGGAGACCGAAATATCTTGGACGGTCTGATAATTTCGGTTTTGTCGCTAGCTAAGAATACTTCGCGGGCGCTAAAAGTCTATGTTTTGACGATGAAATATAGTGTCGGCGGGCGAAAATATCAGCCGATTACGCAAGCTGATGTTCGATGGCTAGAAAAAGAGATGCAAAAAAAGAATAAAAATAGCAAAATTATGATTATCGATGTGGAGGAGCAGTTTAGGGCGGAGCCAACTACAGCGAACAAGCAGTCGTATTTTACGCCGTATTGTATGTTGAGGTTGTATGCCGATCAGATTCCGGAGTTGCCAAATAAGATCTTGTATCTTGATACGGATATTGTTTGCCTGAAAGATCCAGGCGAGTTTTTCGATATGGATGTGAGTGGGTATGAGATAGTTGGAGTGTTAGACAGGTATGGTGGCAAAATTATTAGGTTGCCGTTTACTCGACAAAAATATCTGAACTCTGGTGTTTTGCTTCTGAATATGCCGATGATCAAGCGAACGGGGTTACTTAGGCGTGCGCGCAAAATGTGTCGGCGTCGGAAAATGATCATGCCGGACCAAAGTGCCTTGAATTTTTGTGCAAAATATAAGAAAATAGTAGATAAGAAATTTAACGATCAAAAAGAAGTGCTAGACACTACGGTGTTTCGGCATTTTTCAAATACATTTCAGTTCTTTCCGTATTTTAAGGTGATAGTAGTGAAACCCTGGCAAGTTGAAAAATTGCACAGCGAGCTAGGCATACACGAGTTTGATGATATACTGGCTAAGTGGCGAGAGCTGAAGGAGGTAAAATGAAAAAACCAGTAATTCCGATTTTTTATACGGCAGACGATAATTATGCGCCATATCTTTCGGTGTCGATTATTTCCCTGCTTAAAAATGCTAGCCCAGACTATCGGTACGAGATATATGTCGTGTACGACAAGATGAGCTTTAAGAATTTAACAAGATTAAGGACGCTGAAAGTCCTGCGTGAAAAAGATGCCAAGATCCATCTCAAGCCGATGCGCGAGGTGCTAGGGTTTATGACCGAGCGGCCGAATACGCGTCTGAATGCGAGTATGTTTACCCTGACGATTTATTATCGGATTTTTATTGCGCAGATGTTCCCGCAGTATGACAAGGGGATTTATCTAGATTCTGATACGGTGGTGACGGATGACATCTCGAAGCTATTTAACGTGCGACTAGGCAAGAAGTACCTGCTGGGTGCGGTGAATGATTTTTCGATTAAGAAAAATAAGCCGTTTATGGATTATATCGAAAAATACGTGGGGATTCCGCGGGATGAGTATTTTAACTCGGGAGTGTTGCTGTTGAACTTGGCGGAGATGCGCCGTCTGCGATTTGACGAACATTTCTTGTATTTACTGGTGCGTTATGATTTTGACACAGTGGCGCCAGACCAAGATTATCTGAACTCGATGTGCTATGGACGAGTCAAGCTGTTGCCGTCGAAGTGGGACGCGATGCCAGCAAAGGGCGTCCCGCCGATGAAAAGCCCAGGGATTGTGCATTACAATCTGTATTTTAAGCCGTGGTACTATGACGGTATTGATTATGAGGCGTATTTTTGGCGCTATGCGGCTGGCTCGCCGTTTATTAAAGAGGTGAATGCCATCAAGTCTGAGCCGCACGATTTTGATAATGATATGGCATATCTAGAAGAAATGATGGCCCATGCGACAAGAGCAATTAGTAATAAAACATCTTTTAAAGGGGTTTTTGAGGGCACCGATGAGGTCCGAGCAGGCAAGCCGGTAGTTGAAGAGTATAAGATCGTAGAAACGGGTTGGGGTTGGCGAACGGTGGTGCGGACAACGCTAAAAATCTCTACTCTGCCGATTACTTTGCCTTTGAAGCCAGTGGTCAAGACTGTGCGGGCCGGGGCCAAGATGCTGAAAGGTACGACGAAGAAATGATTATTGGCGGTAGCAAGAAATGTGTTATTGAAAATATTAAAGCGGCAGTGTTGGATGGCGATCTGAATCGCAAGGTTGAAGAAGGAGATGCGGAATTATCGTCGGAAGAAGAGCTAGCGGTAATTCAGAAATTTTATGATTTACGGAAAAAGCCTGGGTTTTCTTTGAAGCGGTCGGCGATGCAGAAAATGAACGATGTGCAGGTGAAAGCATATGATAAGTCGATTTCTTTTGAAGGACTGGAGAATCTGGACAAGCTGAAGGATACTAGATTTGGCGCTAATGGTGCTAGTGGTGCTGGGTTCATCATCACGTCAAATCATTTTAATCCGCTAGATAATCTTTGTATAAAAAAGTTGATCAAAAAGCAGTATGATAAGTTGCCGTATATTGTGATTCAGGCGACGAATCTGGCGGCGGGCGGGGTGATTGGCGAGCTGTTTAATTATCTAGACCATATCCCGATTTGTAAGAGTGCGAGCTATATCCGGGGAGAATTTTTGGAGCATATGCGCGAGGTGCTGGGTAGCGGTGCTCCGGTTTTGATTTATCCAGAGGAAGAAATGTGGTTTAATTATCGTAAGCCGCGGCCGAGCAAACGTGGGGCATTTCACTTTGCGGCGGAGCTTAATGTGCCGGTGGTTCCCTGTTTTGTGGAGATTCTCGATACTGCGCGGGCAGACAACGATGAGTTTTTTGAGTCAGAATATGTGGTGCATGTGTTGGAGCCTCTGGTGCCGGATGCCGCTAAATCGGTGCGGGCGAATAGCATAGAGATGGCCGCGCGAGATTATGAACTGAAGAAAGCTGCCTATGAGAAGGCTTATGGGAAGAAGTTAGATTATACTTTTGACAAATCGGATATCGCGAATTTTAGGTGGTAGTTAGCAAAATTAGGGCCCTGATTTTATTTATATATGACCTTGGTTTTTTCTTCTTTGTCTTTTTTCTCTGCGGAGGCAACTTTCTCATACTCGTGATATTCGTAATCAGAGAGTTTGGCGCGTTTTGTGAGTTGCTGGGCGACTTGGTAGTGGAGCGATTTGATCTTCTCTTTTTTAGTTAATTTTTCTCCCTTTGGATAAAATGGACCATCAATATAGATAGTGATGCGAGGTTTCTTCCCCTCCTTTTTTGGCTGGTTAAATACTGTGGTAGCGGTAAAAACTGGTAAATCATCGCGTATCGGGAAGTTGAAAGCGGCCGTACCGAACGGGCGGATTTTGGTATAATACGGCCAGACATGAGCCTCGGGATAAATAATAATAGCATTTCCCCGCTTGGCGCGGTAGGAGATAGCGTCGAAGAGATGCTTTTTGCCACGGATAGAATCCGGAATCGGCAAGGCGCCGACAAAAGGTAAAATCGGGCCAAGAATCGGGATGCCAAGATTAGAACTATCACAAATATAATAGGGGTGGACAGGATTATAGAGTGCTGAATTGAAAACATCACCGAGGGGCAAAGTGTGGTTAGCATAGACATAATAGCCACCCTTGCCGCTAAGGCTAGACTGGCCTAGTTTAGCGTATTTTTGGGTCGCGTTTCTCGAGCTAGCCTTGTAGCGATAATTGTTGATTTTTTCGGCGCCCTCAACTTTGAGATGAAGGATGATTTTGGCGTAGAAGAAGCCATAAACTTTGAGAATACGAAAAGCAATAGCACCAAAAATAATTGCAAAAGGATTTCTCTTAATCCATTGATAATCGTCCGGTATTTTTTTGGCTTGGTTTTTGGTTTTGACGAAATTTTCGTCGTAATCTTTATAATAGTACTTCACAATTATATTTTAACATGAATTTGAGTGAATAAAAAAGGGCTCTCGTGAGCCTTTGGTGATTTTGGTTTGGTGGGCGGCGAGGGACTTGAACCCTCACGACATTACTGTCACAAGATTTTGAGTCTAGCGCGTCTACCAGTTCCGCCAGCCGCCCAATAGTGTCATTATACACTAATATTGGAAGCGAGACAAGGGCGCGAAGAGATAGGTACAATCAAAAACCCCCGAACATGACGGGGGCAAAACTCTCTACTCTGCTTTTATATTAACATTATCGGTTTGGCTCGTCAAGTCTTTTGGTCATTATTTTTAAAAAACTGAGCATTTTTAGGCTATGAATGATAATATGTCCAAGAACTTTTAATATGACTGTGGTATAATAAGATGTAGACAACGAAGGAGGAAAAATGTTTGATTTGAAAGGTCAGATAGCAGTCGTAACAGGTGCAAGCTCGGGGCTGGGTAAGCAGATGGCAAGAGGGTTTGCTAGGCAAGGTGCTAATCTTGCGATTTTGGCGCGCAGAATAGAAAGACTAGAGGAATTTGCCAAAGAGTTGACCAAGGAATACGGCATAGAAGTTTTGCCAGTGCAATGCGATGTGACTTCTACAGAGAGCATCGACTCCGCAGCAAAAGCGGTAGAAGATAAATATGGCCGCGTGGACATTTTGCTAAACTGTGCTGGCTCGTCAAAAGATAAGGGCGTCTTAGAGATGAACGACGAGGAGTGGGACTTTACCATTGCGACGGACGAAACTAGCGTATTTAAGATGACGCGCGCGTTTGCTAATATTATGAAAAAACAGAATTATGGACGGATCATCAACATTGCCTCGATGTATGGGCTGGTTGGTAATACCGAGATTCACACGATTGCTTATCATACTTCGAAGGGCGCAGTGGTAAACTTCACACGTGCAGTGGCGGCAGAACTAGCTACCAGTGGCATTACTTGTAATGCGATTTGTCCGGGATACTTTTATACGGAATTGACTCAACCAGTGCTTGATACGGAACAGTTTCAGGAGTTTGCAAAGGCTCACGTGCCGATGCAGCGCTATGGTAAAGAGGGCGAGCTAAATGCAGCTGCAGTGTTCTTAGCTTCGAAAGAAGCCAGTTATGTGACCGGTGCAATTTTGCCGGTAGATGGCGGATATACGGCGGTATAGCATGAAAATCGCGGTTTTTTCGGATGTATTTTTGGATGTGCCAGGGGGAATTCCCTCTTCTATTTTGGCGCAGAAAGCGGGGCTGGAGGCTTTGGGGCACGAAGTGACGGTTTTTGCGCCGGGATTTTTGGGACGACATGATTCCCTGGCAAATTTTTCGGAAAAAGAGCGTAAGTCGATTGTAATAGTACCGACGCACCGCCTGCTAAAATTTAATGGGGCTCCGGTATCGAAGAGGCCTGGTCTAGTGATGAAGCGAATTTTGAAGAAATATCCAAAGTTTGATTTTGACATCGTGCACGTACATTACGAGGCAAGTTGTTCGATTGCTGGGATGAAGTTGGCGAGAAGATTCTCGCGACCGCTTGTCCAGACGATGCATGGGCGCGAAGATATGGCAATAGCGATCAATATCCCGTTTGGGTTAAAAACGATCGTAGCTAACGTGCTCTGTTTTTTGCATGGTCGGTATATTCCGCACCCTGTTCGCGTTAAAAAGAATAAAAATTTGGCACCGACTGGCGCACGAGCAAAGATGTGGGAATTGATGGCTAATCATGCTAATTACGCGGACAAAGTTATTACGCCATCGGCGCATTTTGAGAGAAAACTGAAATCTCAGGGAGTGACGCGGCCGATTATGGTGGTTTCGAATGGCGTGCCAGATCAAATGGTAGCAGAACTTGACCAGAGGGTGAAACGCACAAATGGTAATCTGGTGCGCAAGGTTGAAAAAGGTGACGTTTTACGCCTATTTTGGAATAGTCGCTTATCTAACGAGAAGCGGATCATGCCGTTTCTCGAGGCGCTGAGTCTAATGAAAGAGCCTTACTATTGCACTTTTTGTGGAGATGGCAATGCGCTAAAGAAGGCTAAAAAATTTGTAATTAGAAATGGGATTAATAAAAAGACGAGTTTTCTTGGCCGGGTATCGCATGAGGAGGTGCTAGATAAAATGATGGGGCAGCATTTGTCGGTGACGGTATCTTATGGATTTGATACCCAGGGGTTGACGCTGCTGGAGGCGGAAGCGACAGGCATGCCGGTGTTCTTCTGTGATCCAGACATGAAAGAGGTAGTACCAAGCGGCGGTGCAGTAGTGGCAGAAGGGCCAGAGCCGCTAGAAATGGCTAGGGCGCTAGATGGCATAGCGCGGACTCCAGAGAAAATTGAGCAAATGTCACGCGTGATGCTCGCGCACCGTAAAGAAATTTTGCAGTCGGCACAGATTAAAAAATTGCTGGCTGTGTACGGGGTGCAAAGTCGGCGTTAGAGTGGTTGATAGGTGGTAGCCAAGGTGGTAGCCGGAAGTTTTTGGTGTGGGTTGAAGAGATTTAGCGCGGCGATGCGGCAGGCGAGATCGCCCGACCAGAGGCGGATCGGCTGGCCAGAATAGACGGTGGCCTCTAGCGGCAGAGCGAGAACTTCCCCCTGGCTGGCAGTGATAATTTGGTCATTATGGAAAGTGAGGATAGTGGTGGGATGACTAAGGGTAAACTTGTGCAGAGCCTCGACGATAGGCAACAGCGGCTGCGAGAGTAGAATCATCTTAGGATAATAAACCGAACGGAAAAGTTTTTGGATTTGGGCTAGTGAGCCAACTACAAAAAGGTCTTCGCGACTAATAAGGGTGCTCATCTCGGGAAGGAGCAGGTCGATGCCGTCACGGGTGATCAGCACAGGGGTGGCAGACTGTTTGATCGCTTCAGAAATAGCGATGGTAGTGGCCGAGTTTTTTGAAAGATCGCCAATTAGAATCGTAAAATCGCACTGTTTGAAGTGGTCAGAGAGCAGGTCGGATTTTGCGAGTGAGCCAGAATCGGTGGAAGGCAGAAAGATTGGGTTTAATGAGCTACCGTTAAGAGGTGAGATAGCAGGAGAGCCGGTTGATGTGGTTGATGCGGTAGACGGGGAGCCGGAGATGGCGGGGAGCTTATTTTTTAATGCATCCGGAAGGAGTAGATTGACGGTTTTGATCGGGAAGTTATGAGAGAGATATTCGGCCGCCTGGACAGGCGCAAAAAATCCGCCGGAGTGTCCGCCGACAAAATTGATAGTACCGGACTTTTGCTCAGGAAGATTCCAGGCGAGATTATTAAAATCGTTGGTATTTTTTAGTTTAGTGAAAAACGGTAGAGTTTGCATGGCGTTAAAATTTTAGGTTAATCGAAACTGGACAGTGGTCGGAGCCGGCAAAATCGTTGTGAATCTCGGCCGATTCGAGGTGATTTTTGAGCGACTGACTGATAAAGAAATAATCGATACGCCAACCGATGTTCCTGGCGCGGGCGTTGGCACGCCACGTCCACCAGGTGTACTTTTGCTCATCTGGATGGAGAGTGCGGAAAGTATCGATAAGTCCGGCGCTGATAAGGTTGCTAATTCCCTGGCGCTCCTCTGGGGTATAGCCGGCATTCTCTTCATTATCTTTGGGACGGGCGAGGTCGATGGCGGTGTGGGCGGCATTAAAATCGCCGCAGACGACTACGGGCTTAATCTTCTCGAGCTCTTTTAGATAGTTTAGGAAGGTCGGATCCCAGAGAGTCTCGCGGAGCTTGAGACGAGAGAGATCATGTTTGCTATTAGGGGTATAGACGGTGACAAGGAAAAACTCTGGGAACTCTGCTGCTAGGACGCGGCCTTCGCTGGTAGGGTCGCCGTAAGAGTCGGCGAGATCGGCGGGGGTGGCTAGAGCCGAAGTAGCGGCTGTGGTGGATGGTTTGGTTGAGTTGGCTGGCTTTGTTGGATTGTCGGTTGATTTGCTAGGCAAGGCGAAATTTTTCAGCACCTGCAGAGGGGGCTCTTTGGTAAAAATGGCTGTGCCGGAATAGCCAGGGCGCTCGGCTGAGTTCCAGATCTCTTGATACTCTGGGAAATCAACCTCGGCTTGACCGGGCTTGGCTTTAGTCTCCTGAATGCAGAGGATGTCGGGGTCGGCAGATCTTAGAAATTGCTGCAGGGCGCCCTTATTTAACGCTGCGCGAATGCCGTTGATATTCCAAGAATAGATATGATAGTTCATACCTTAGTACTCCTATTATACCACAGATTTGGTAAAAAATCAATAGATGATGAGATTTGGTGGATTTTCATTAGTATTTACCTCTGTTAATATCGCGTTCTTTGATGGATTGGCGTTTGTCGTATTTTTTCTTGCCGCGAGCAGTGGCGATAGTCAATTTGATATGGCGAGAGCCGCCATTTAGGCGGACAGGGACGATGGTCAGGCCGTCTTGGCGGGCGCGGGCGAGTCCAGCGATTTGACGACGGGTGGCGAGGAGCTTGATGTTGCGGACGGTTTCGGAGCCGAGCGTGAGATTGTTTAGCCAAAGTTCGTGATTTTTGAGGGTGACAAAAGAGCCTTTGAGTTGGGCGTGGTGATCGCGGATAAGGCGGACTTCTGGTCCAGTTAAAACCATGCCACAGACAAGTTCTTCGCCGAGGGTATAATCATAGCGAGCGCGGCGATTAACAGTAATATTATCTGGGGCTTTTGGTTTTTTCATGCTATAATTATTATAACATGAAGATTGCAATTGCATCTGACATTTATTATCCGATGACTAACGGTGTAGCGGTGTTTTCGCATAATCTTGCGAACGGTTTGGCGGCGCGTGGTCATGAGGTAATGGTGATCTGCCCGAGTTTTGATGGTAAGTTTCACGTTGATAAAGAAAAAAATGGCGTCAAGACGGCGCATCTGACTTCGACGCGATTCCCTTTTTACCCAGATCAAATCAATGATGTGCCAGAACGAAAAGAGTTTTTGGGGATGACATTGCCGAGGACGTATTATAAAAATGGGATTTGGTGGTCGACGCATCCGTATGGCGAGATCAAAAAGCTGCTTGATGATTTTCAGCCCGATGTGATACATTTACAGACGGCGGAGACGATCGCGCTAGCGATAGTGCGCTACGCGCGGAAAAATAAGATCCCGTTGGTATCCACGGGGCACGCTTATCCAGATAACGTGACGGGACAATTTAAATTCTTGAAGCCAGTGAAGAAGCCAGTGGATGCGGCGGTGCGGGCTTACATGGCGAGTTTTTTGAAGCATAGCGAGTATGCAACGGCGCCGACGGAGTTGGCGATCGAGGGGCTTTTGCCAAAGGATCGAAAAAATTTTAAGGTGGAGATCGAGGCGCTTTCTAACGGGGTGGATTTATCACAATATAATACGCATCCACCAAAAAAAGCTATTTTAGAAAAGTATCAGATAAAAAAGGGCGTACCGCGCGTGCTTTATGTGGGGCGGGTTGACCCAGAAAAAAGCATAGGCGTGGTGCTGGAGGCGTTTTCCGAAGCGGTAAAAAAAGTGCCGGAAGCGGAGTTTTTGATCGTGGGTGATGGAATAGACCGTGTCAATTTAGAAAAAAAGGTGGAAGATTTGGATTTAACTGAAAAAGTGAAGTTTTTGGGTCGGATAATGCCGCCAGACCTGCTAGATATTTACAAAACTGGGACGCTGTTTGCTACGGCTAGCGAGACGGAAACACAAGGGATCGTACTGATAGAGGCTGCAGCGACGGGACTGCCGCTAGTGGCAGTAGATGCGGGAGCGGTGAAAGAATTGTGCCAGAATAAGATAAATGGTGTCCTGTGTCGTTTGGGCGATGTCAAAGGTATGGCTAGGGCGATGGTGAAGATTTTGACAGATAAAGAATTGCAGCAAAAATATAGTAAAGCTAGCTTGAAAATTGCGAAAAAGCACGATATTAATTATACACTGGCGCGGCTGGAAGAGATTTACCAGATTGCGATTGACACCGTTTAGGCGGGTTTGATTACTTGACAAAGCGTTTGGCTGTTTAAAGTAGTACTTAACTATTTGATGAAGCGTTTGATGGCGGCGGCGGTTTTGCCAGGCTCCTCGTAATTTAATAGATGGCCGGAGTTTTTGATGTAGGCCGTCTTGGCACCGATTTTTTTGGCAATGTCCTCAGTTTTCTGGCGCGGGATGAGCTTATCGTGCTCGCCAGAGAGGAAAAGAGTGTCTTTTTTGAACGTAAAATCAGAAATGGCGCACGAGGCAGAAAACTTCCCGGCCTTAAAAATGTCGTATTTTGAAGTATAATCAGCGCCACATCGGTAAGTTGTCTGGAGAGTTTTTTCGAAGAGGTCTTTATTTTGAGGGATGAAAAGATATTTTGTGGTGATGAAACCCACGATTTTGTTTGGTAAAATCGCCGCTAGGGGGGTAAGCATAGCGAAAAAAGGCGATGGTTTGACTGAGATTGGGGCAAGAAGGATGAGTTTGTCAGAGACTAGCTCGGGGTAGCGCTCGGCGGTGGCAGCGGCGATGATCGAGCCCATGGAGTGGCCGACTAGGATAGGGCGATCTAACTTGTTTTTGCGGATATAGCTGCCGATAAAGCGAGCGTAAAGACGGGCAGAATACTCTGGCAGAGACTTGCCGCCGGCGGGCGGGACGTTGACGAGGTGGACGTCGTATTTATTTTTAGGAAACTTATTGGCGAGCTCTTTTAGGCCGAGTTTGTTGCCACGAAAGCCATGGATGAAGAGGAGGGATTGTTTCATTTTTTGCCTTTCTCTGCGATGAGGCCAGCGGTTTTTAAAGATTTTGTGATAGCTGGGCGGTTAAAGCCAAAGATTAGGTCGCCGTCGATAGAGATAGCGGGGACGGAGTTGATTTCTGAGTCATCATCGGCTAAAAGTCTTTCAGCGTCGACAATGGCGTATTTGACGCCAAGAGAATCGAGCCAGTCCATTAAAGCATGGCAATACGGACACCAACTGGTAGAATAAACTTTGACCTTCATTAGACTTATTATAGCATACTTACTTAGAAAAATTCGAGCATGCTCAAGAATTTTCCTATAGGTTTAGTGCGGCGTCTAGCTGAGGATCGATGTTTTTGTTGATGTCGTCATAGGTGCGCTCGACAACTTGATCTGGGGTGATGCCAGTGCCGTTGATGGAGGCGCCGTTTGGTGTATACCAGTGGGCGGTGGTGACTTTTAGTAGGGAGCCGTTTGATAGATTAACAAGTGATTGGACGACTCCTTTGCCATAAGTTTGCTCGCCGATGATGGTGGCCTTATCATAATCTTGGAGGGCGCCAGCGACGATCTCTGAGGCGGAGGCGGTGCTGCCGTTAACGATGACGACGGTTTTCATGTTGGAAAGATCAGCCTGACCATGAGAAGTGTAGGTTGTCTCATCTGATAATTTGGAAGATTTTTGGATCAAGATGGCTTTGCTATCGATCCAGAGACTGAGAAGATCCTTAGCCGCAGAAACGTAGCCGCCGCCGTTATCGCGCAAATCAAGAATGACCTTGTTGATATTTTTGTCAGGAAACTCTTTGGTAAAATCGCGAATGATAGTGCCGGTATCGGTGTCGAAGCGGGTGATATGGATGATGGCGGTCTGGTCTTGATAGTCGACATAGGCAGAGACGTTGTTGATTTCTTCGCGGGTGAGGTCAAAAGACTTTTCCTCGCCATCACGTACAACAGTGAGAGTGACTTCTGTACCGCTAGCGCCGCGCAATCTATTAGCGATCTCGTCAGAATCAAGGGTATAGACATCTTCGCCGTTGATCTTGTAGATAATATCGCCAGCGAGGATACCAGCTTTGCTGGCGGGATTATCTGGGAGGGTGCGGATAATACGAATATAGCCATCGCGCTTGGCAAGAACTACGCCGATACCGGAGCCAACATCGCCATGGAGAGATTTATTGAAATCAGATGCTTCAGAAGCGGTCATGTAAGAGGTGTAAGTATCGCCAACAGAGGCTGTAATTCCCTTTTTGGCCCCTTCAATGGCGGCGGAGATGTCGATCTCGCCGTCGTACCTAGAGCTGAGGGTGCTATAAACCTCATCTAGAGCACTCCAGTCAGTAGTGGTGGTAGTCTGAAAGCCAAGATATGGTAAGAACTGGCCGGATAGTTTGTTCCAGCCGATGCCGATGCCGATGCCGACAACCAGCGCAACGAAACCGCCAATGATGGCGCCGCCGAGGCTGACTTTGCGTGTTTTTGGAGCTTTTTCCATGTATATTATTTTACCACAAAAAGTATATTTTGATTAGAGGCGATCGACGTGGATGTAATTATAAGAGCTAGCTTGGCTGGCAGGAATAACGCGACCACCAAAGTCGTGCCAGAGGCCGCTAGCGGAGGAGAAGGCATTGTTATACTCGGTGATATTGACGGAGCCATCGGCGTTGACAGACTCTGCCCACATGACGTGGCCGTAGCCGCCGACGTCGGTCTGGACGATGGTGCGAGCGGTCGGGACGTGATCAACGATGCCTTTAGAACGGCCGACATCATCCCAAGTATTGGCATTACCCCAGGAGAGGACTACGCCGTAAGCTTCGTAAGCCTTCCAGCCAGCGTAGCTGACGCATTCACAGACGTAGCCACCCATGGCCCTGCCACCGATAGAGGTGCCGTAGGTATCAGCGCGACCCGGGCAATCAGCCTGCCATGGATAGGTATTGGCTCCACTATAGGTCTGACCAGAGAACTCGCCGCGGTGAGCGGTAAATACAGCTTCCATAGCGGCCTGCTTTCTTTCGTTGGCGGCCTGAGCATCGGCGGCGAAAGAAGAGGCGTCGTTTGCGTATTTTGCAACTAGCTCGGCTTGTTCAGCTTGCTTCTCGGCAAGAGCGCTTTGCATGGCTTTTTGGCTTTCAATGATTTCGTCGACGCTAGCTTTGTCTTTTTCTAGTTGCTCCTTGTCTTCTTTGATTTGGTCGGCGGAGGTATTTATTTGGTTACGGAAATTTTTGATACGAGTTTGCCTCTCGGCAAAATCAGAAATTGATTCGGAGCTAGCTAGGATAGAGATAGCATCAGTGTCGCCCTCGAAATGAATCTGGGCCAAAAGGTCGGCGAGAGCGATCTGGCGTTCTTCTAATTTTTTCTTGGTTTCTTCGATTTGGACGCGAAGATGGTCAGCGCGGTCTTCACTCTCGGCGATCTGTGCGGACATGCTAGAAACCTCAGCTTCTAGCTGGTTAACTTTGGCCTGATACTCGTTGGCGGTAGCTTGGGCTTCGCTGGCTTTAGCATTAGCCTCAGCTTCTTCCTCGGCGGCCTTTAGACAAGCCTCGCTTTTACAGACGTATTGAACAGCAGAAACATAGCGCGGAATTATTACGCCAAGAGCAGCCACTACGCTGACAATTGCGACAAGAATAATAAGTTTTTGTTTGTTGAGAGCTTTCATAATTCCATCATAGCATAAGCGGAATGGTTTGTAAAGGGTGATTTGCTATTTTTTACGCTTCTTCTTATGTTTAGTGCGTTTGGCGGTAGCATTGAGATAGCGGCGAATGGCAAGAGATGATGAGATAGTGCCAATTAAAAAGCCGATAAGAATAATGATTAGATAGACGACGAAGAGCCAGTTAGTCTCGAGGATATTAGAAATCGGTGCGATGTTGATACCGTAGGATGCTAGCTGCGGAGAGACAGTGTGGAAGCCGACATAACCGAGCGTGGCGGCAATAATACCAGAAATAACGCCGCAGATCTGGGCCTCAATTAGGAATGGCCCGCGAATAAAGTGATTATCTGCGCCGACAAGTTTCATCATGTAGATTTCTTCGCGTCGGGAGAATATAGCCATGCGAATAGTATTGAAAATAACGAGAACAGAGATACCTAGGAACACAATCGAAAGGATAATACCGCTGTTTCTGGCAATGTTAGCCCAGTTGGTAATAGTTTCGATCTGGGCGCGCTTATCATCGTATGATGGCGGCGTGTTAGGATCTGCGTGAGTTAGAAAGGCACGATCTCCGCTAACGATATTTTTAACGTTGGTAAGGTCGTTGACGTCGAAGACTTTGATGCGCATGGCGGCATCGGTGCCGGCAATGGTTAGTTCGCGCATAGCATCCTCATTTAGGAGATTGGATATTTTTTCGTTATCGCTGTATTCGGCAACGATTTTTTGATATTCTTCTTCAGAGGTAGAAATCTCTACGCTTTTGACATTTGGATCGGCAGACATAGTGTCGGCCATTTCGGATAGCTCCATGGATGAGGTGGTTGGCTTGAAATAAATGGTGATGTCGATTTTTTCGCGCAGGACATCGGCAGTAGAAGCAAGAATGCCACTAGCAATAACCGTGATAAAGAGGATCAGCAGAGTGATGGTCATGACCAAAGTCGCTGCGATAGAAAGCCAAATATTACGAGTAAAACTGATGGTACCGTACTTAAAAATGCGTGAAGTACTGCGTAACTTTTGTTTGGCAGTGTTTTTGCTCATAGTTTTGAGATTTTGTTTGGCGGTTTTTGAAGTAGCCATTAGATTACCCTCCTAGAGCGATAACGACGCGGATCGCGGACATTAACAGGAGTGGATGCTGGCTTGGCAGAGCGGCGGATAGTGGCCTTTGGAGCGGCAGTAGCTTTGGCGGCAGCTGGAGCAGCAGTGCGCGGGGTAGTTGGGGCAGCGGCTGGAGCAGCTTTAGCGGCGGGTCTCTTAGCAGGGGTCGGGGCGGCGATCGGAGCAGGTGTATAAGTGGTAGTGGTAGTGCGGATGACGCGTGGAGCCGGTCTCGTTGGGGCGCTGCCATCTAGGCGATAGATGCCGTTGACCTTTTGATCGGCGATAATGCGGCCGTCTTTTAGTGTAATAACACGTTTTTGGAGGTTATTAACGATGTTCTCGTCGTGTGTGGTGACGAGGACGGTAGTGCCAAAGTCATTAATCTTCTGGAGCAAATCGATGATTTCGTGGCGAGTGATTTTGTCGAGGTTGCCGGTCGGCTCATCAGCGATAAGGATCTTTGGTTGGCGGGCGACGGAGCGAGCAATTGAGACGCGTTGGGCCATACCACCGGATAATTCGCGTGGGAATTTTTTGGCGGCGTCGGACAAACCAACGAGCTCGAGGACTTTTGGAACGGTCTTTTCGATCTCGCGATTGCTCATGCCGGCAATTTCTAGTGCGAAGGCGACGTTTTCGTAAACGGTGCGGCCAGGCAGAAGTTTGTAATCTTGAAAAACCACACCTAAGCGACGGCGATAATGCGGAATATAGCGTTTTTTAACATAATCTAGATCAATACCGCCGATGATAATTTTGCCGGAATCAGGGACTTCTTCTTTGGTAATCATTTTCATCAAGGTAGACTTACCTGCGCCAGATTTACCAACAAGAAAAACAAATTCGTTTGGCTCGACATGGAGCGAAATACGATCAAGCGCCGGGTGGACATCACCGCGGTAAGTCTTTGTGATCTGATCAAGCAGAATCATATCATTATAATAGCATAAGCGTGAACAACACGCAAGTTTTTGATAAAGAGAGGTTGCCGATATGCGGAAGCTGGCCTAAGCAGAGATTTGTGATTCTAAGAATGCGTCGATAAAACCTTCGATCTTGCCATCTAGGACGGCATCGGCGTCGGTTTCTTCGTACTTAGTACGGGTGTCTTTGACTAATTTATAAGGTTGCAAGACGTAATTTCTAATTTGTTGGCCCCAAGAGGCAGATTCGCCAGCGCGGAGCTTATCGATAGATTCTGCGTGCTGTTCCATCTGCATCTGGGCAAGCTTGCCGCGCAAGATCTCCATGGCCTTTTCTTTGTTTTGGAGTTGCGAGCGCTCGTTCTGGATAGCGACTACGGTGTTGGTCGGAATATGGGTAATGCGAATAGCGGAGTTGGTGGTATTGACGGACTGTCCGCCATGGCCACCAGAGTGATAAGTGTCGATCCGGAGGTCTTTGTCGTTGATTTTGATATTGTCGTCGGTTTTGATCACTGGGAGAATCTCGACCAGAGCAAAAGAGGTCTGGCGGAGATTATCAGCGTTAAATGGGCTGAGGCGCACTAGGCGATGAGTGCCATGCTCGCTTTTGAGATTACCATAGGCATCGGGGCCGGTGATTTCGTAAACAGCGGTTTTGATGCCGGCTTCTTCCCCGGCGGTGCGCTCGAGTAGCGCGGCCTTATAATTATTTTTCTCGAAAAAGCGCAGATACATACGCTCGAGCATCCCGGCCCAGTCCATCGCTTCGGTGCCACCAGCGCCAGCGGTAATGCGTAAAATTGCATTGCCGTGGTCGTAAGGCCCAGTAAAGCGCAGAGATTTCTTGAGAGATTTTAGCTCGGTCTCCATAGAGGTGATCTGAGTTTCGATTTCTGACTCTAAATCATCCTCACCCAGATTAATAAGCTCAGTGATGTCGTTAATCTGAGTTTTGAGAATTTGCCAGGAGGTGGTCGAATCTTTGAGATGGGCTAGATTCTCGTTTTTTTCGCGAGCGGTGGTAGGGTTTTTCCAGATTTCGGGGTCGGCGACTTCTTCTTCTAACTTGGTAACTTCGGCTAGTTTATCATCAATCTTGAGCTTAGCCCAAGTATCAAAAAACTCTTGCCGTAGATTTTCTAGTCGCTTTTCGTTCATCCGTCTTTTGTCTACTCTGTTACACCTAATTCGATGCGCTTAAATTGGCGAATGGTGATATTCTCGCCAGTTTTAGCGATGTTGTCCTTGATAAATTCGGCAACGGTTTTGCTGTCGTCTAAGATGTATGGTTGATCCATCAAGACTTTGTCGGCAAAGGCCTTTTTGACCTGGCCGCCGATGATTTGGTCTTTCATTTTTTCTGGACCCTTGAAGTTCTCCTCAAACTCTTTTTTCTTAGCATTCATGACGTCCTCTGGGATGTCCTCAGCAGAAACATAAAGTGGAGACATGGAAGCAACTTGCATAGCGATCTTATGAGCGAGATCTTTGAACTCTTCGGTCTTGGCGACGAAAGAAGTCTCACAGTTGACCTCGACGATGGCGCCGATACGGCCGTCGTGGATGTAAGCGTCGATGATTCCCTCGCGGGTCTCGCGGTCGCCGCGCTTCTCAGCCTTAGTGAGGCCTTTTTTACGCATAGCCTCTAGAGCCTTGTCGAAATCGCCCTTGGCTTCTACCAAAGCCTGCTTAGCATCGGTCAAGCCAACGCCAGATAGCTCTTTTAGTTTTTTGATATCTTCGATAGTGATTTTTGCATCTGCCATTTTATTTTTTGCCCTCCTTAATTGCGTTTACGAAATAGTCTAAAATCAATGTGGTTGCCTTGACAGAGTCGTCGTTTGCTGGGATAACATAGTCGATTTCTGTCGGGTCGACATTAGTATCAGTGATAGCGAAAACAGGGATGTTTAGAGTTTTTGCTTCTCTGATAGCGTTCTTGTCTTCGCAAGCGTCAACAACAACGATGGCAGCAGGCTGAACGGTCATCTCTTTGATACCGCCGTAGCGCTCGTTAAGAGCATCAATCTCTTCTTGGAAGCGCTGGACTTCTAGCTTAGAATAGCGGTTTTCTAGTTCCCCGCTCTCCATGCGGCGCTCTAGATCTTTGAGTTTTTTGATCTGGCGGTTGACGGTCTCGACATTAGTTAGAGTACCGCCGACCCAACGCACAGTAACATATGGCATCTCGGCAGCCTCAGCAGCAGCTTTGGTGGCATCTTTCATCTGTTTTTTGGTGCCGACGAAAAGGACCTTTTTGCCAGATTTTACAATCTCGGTGATCTTTGGCAGAGCCTCTTCGAGAGCCTCGACGGTCTTTTCTAGGTTGATAATGTGGGCGCCGTTTTTGCGGCTGTGGATATATGGAGCCATTTTAGGGTGCCAACGGCTGGTTTTGTGGCCAAAATGAGCGCCAGACTCCAACAAATCTTTCATGTCGATTTTAGTAGACATTGGGATTTTCCTTTCTCTTTGCTCTGTGCGCTTACGCAGATATTAGCGCAGGAAAACTGCACAAAGCTGTTTCGTTAAATTAATAATAAGTTAATTATAGCAAATTTGGGGAGATATTGCAAGGGCTAGAGGTGGGTTACAAAATCGGGTCCTGGCTCCTATTTATTTTTCGGATCAGGGACTTAAGAACAAAAAACGTCATAATTGGTAAACGTCAATAATATACGTTTTTTGTTCTCAAATCTGGTAGACAGACCGAAAAATAAACAGATCGCCACCCGATTTTGCTACCTCTGCTAGGCAGCGGAGAGAGAAGCCGATGTACTTGCTGTAGTAGTTCGCAGGGCCGACTGCTCCGCTACTAATCAGGCGCAGAGCGTAAGCGCTGGTAGCAGAAGAGTAGGCAGTACTAGACCAGTAGAAGCCGTACGTACCTTGGCCGTCCATACTGGTACTATTGCGGTCGCCGCCCAGCACAAGGTTTGGTCCAGTGGAGTCAGTGAGTTTTCTTTTTTTGAGGGTTTACTTTTTCAAAATCTCTGGTATAATGGGGTGTAGTTATGAGTAAAAAAGATATACATCCTAAAGATTATCGCTTTGTTGTGTTTTCTGATGAGGCGGCTGGCTTTTCTTTCCTGACAAAGTCTACTGCTATCTCTGAGGAGACTACCAAGTGGGAAGATGGCAAAGAGTATCCTCTGGTCAAGATCCAGATTTCTTCGGCTTCGCATCCGTACTTCACTGGCGAGGAGAAGATTATCGATACCGAGGGTCGTGTTGATCGCTTTAAGGCACGCGCTGCGAAGGCTGCCGCGATGAAAGCTTCGCTTGGTAACAAGGTAAAGAAAGCCGAGAAAGAAGCTCAGAAAAAAGAAGAAGCTAAGAGAGCTGAGGAAGAGGCTTAACAAAAAACCGCCAACTGGCGGTTTTTTGTTTGAGGTGCATGATGCTTGGAGGTGTATTAGTTGAGAAATTGGAACCTAGAAAGTTTGCTAAAACTATCGAAAAGTATTTTTTGCAGGTGACGGGTATTAGGATACGATATTCTGAATTAGCAAGAGATGAGTTAGGTAAGATTTTGCCGGTGTCTGACTGGCATTTGTCGGTTTCGCACAGCGAGAATTATCTGGCGGTGGCGGTTTATGACGACGAAAATGTGGGGGTGGACATTGAAAAAAGGCAGCATGGCGAGAAACTAAGCAGCAGAGTTTTGAGGAAAATATTAGCACCCGGAGAGGCTATTGTGAATGGAGATTATCTCAATAATTACGTGATCAAAGAGGCCTACGCTAAATATTTGGGCGAGGGGCTATCTATGGGATTTTCTCGGTATGACGCCAATAAATTGTTAGCGGATGCTAAGGTAAAATGGAAAAATCTTTCAACTGATGAGTATGTTTGCTACGCGGTGCGTGATATAATATAAAGGGGTATTTGGTATTTTTATGGAAAAAAATAAGCCACTGAGAATAGGAGTAGTACTAACTTTAGTTTTTGTCCTGATTTTTGGGTTGGTCTTTTTGATTTTTAATTTGGCTAAAAAGAGTGGCTCCAATAAAGACATAGAGATTGTGACGACGAATTTTGCGGCTTATGATTTTGCGCGGGCGCTGACGGACGGGGTTGATAAAAGTCAGGTTGATATCAAGATGCTGCTTAAGCCGGGCAGCGAGGCACATAGCTATGAACCAACACCGCAAGATATCGCAGAGATTAGCAAAGCGGACCTTTTCATCTACAATGGTGGCGAGTCGGAGCAGTGGGTAGAGAAATTGATTGAAGGCAGCGAAATAGACAAAAATTCTACTGTACGGATGATGGACTTAGTCGAGCTGAAGGCGGAAGATGATTTAGTGGGCGAAAATATTCGGAGCGCTGATGCTGGCGCGAGTGATGAGAGTATTGATGCGCCGGACAAGGGCGATGAATACGACGAGCATATCTGGACGAGTCCAAAAAATGACATGGTTTTGGTTGAAAAAATAGGACAGAAATTAGCAGAGAAATTGCCAGATTATGCTAAGGTTTTTCGAGCGAATGCGGAATCATATAAAAATGAGTTTTCCGATATTGACAAAGAGTTACAGCGGATAGTGAAAAATGCCAAGCGACACGAGCTGATTTTTGCCGACCGGTTCCCTTTTAAATACTTGGTCGATGATTATGGAATAGATTATATGGCGGCATTTTCGGGGTGTTCGGAGCAGACCGAAGCTAGTAGCGCGCAGATTGCAGAGTTAATAAGTAAAGTCAGAAATAATCAGCTGAGTACAATTTTGAAAATTGAGCTGACGAGCGATGCACTAGCTTGGACGGTGGCCGAGGCGACCGGTGCGAAGATTATGACTCTTTATTCGGCACATAATGTTTCACAGGAAGATTTTGATAGCGGGAGGACGCTTGCCGATATGATGCGCGATAATTTGGTGGTCTTAGAGGAGGCGCTAAACTGATGAGTGTCACGAAGAAAGCCAACGGCGCAGAGGCAAAAATAGCGAAAAGCAAGGCTAAGGGCGACATGAAGAATGTGGTAATTTCGCTAGATAGAGTTACGATAAAATATGGCGCAAACGAGGTGATTTCTGACGCTAGATTTGAAATTATGAGTGGCGATTTTGTCTGTGTCGTCGGCGCCAATGGTGCCGGCAAAAGCACGCTGGTGCGGGGGATTTTGGGGCTAACAAAAATTTGCGCTGGTGAGAGCAAATGTGATATTTCGAGAGTGGGCTATATGCCGCAGGAGGCCAAAATTGATCTGTATTTCCCTGCTACGGTGATGGAGATTGTGCTTTCGGGTAATCTTGGTAGGATGAATAGCAAGGTTTTTTATGGCGAGGAAGAAAAAATGCGGGCGCTAAAAAGCTTAAAACTGTTAGGGATGGCTGATTTGGCAGCCAAAAGTTTTGCTGAACTTTCTGGTGGGCAAAAGCAGAAAGTATTGTTGGCACGTGCCCTGACTGCAGCTAAAGATATTTTGATTTTGGATGAGCCATCAAATAATCTTGACCACAAATCGCGAACAGAGTTTTACCAGATTTTGAAAGATTTAAATCATGAGCAGAAAATGACGATTGTAATGATTACGCACGATCTAGATGCGGATGATCTGATTGGTAATAAAGTTGTTTCTATCAAGCAAGGGCGGGTAGAGATGAGTAAAACAGCCGGATTCTTAAGGAGTTATAAATGAGTGAGCTTTTTGAGATGTTTTCGTTTGCTTTTATGCAGAGAGCGCTGATTGCTGGGATTTTGATTGCGGTAGCGGCGGCGTTGATTGGCGTGACGATTGTGCTTAAGAAAAACTCGATGATTGGCGATGGGTTGTCACATGTGGCCTTCGCGGTTTTTGCGATTGCGGCGGTAACGGGTCTGGCGCCGATGTGGGTGGCTTTGCCGGTGGTAATTATTGCGTCATTTTTAGTAACTTATCTTAGCCAAAGCCGGCGATTTAGTGGGGATGCGGCCATTGCGATACTATCGGCGTCAAGCCTTGCGATTGGTACGCTAGTGATTTCGGTAATAAAGGGAGTAAATATTGATATTAATAGTTATCTGTTTGGTAGCATCTTGGCGGTGAGCTGGGCAGATTTAATTGCGGCTGCGTTTTTTACGCTTGTAGTAGCGGTGTTATATGTTCTTTTCTTTAACAAGATTTTTTCGGTGACGTTTGATGGTGAGTTTGCTAAAGCTACGGGGGTGAGGGTGAAGCTCTATAGTGCAATCCTTGCAGCAGCGTGCGCGGTAGTGGTGGTGATTGGTATGAGACTGCTTGGTGCACTTCTGATTTCAAGCCTGATAGTGTTCCCGACTTTGATTGCCAAGCGTTTAACAAAGTCGTTTAAGGGTTTGGTGGTGGTAGCGGTAATTGTGTCGGTGCTAGCGTTTATTGCCGGGCTAATTTTGTCTTATGTTTTGTCGGCGCCAACTGGTGCGACGGTAGTGGTGGTGAATTTGGGGGTGCTGGTGATTTCTAGCTTAATTAAAATTATTTTGAAAAGATAAAAAAATTGCCGCCTAGGGCAATTGGTGGATCCAGCAGGGCTCGAACCTGCGACCTCTCGAATGTGAATCGAACGCTCTAGCCAACTGAGCTATGGATCCATAATATATGATATAATGTTAGCATGGATCTAAAAAAATATAAAGACGAGAAAGATGAAATTACCAAATTTTTAGCGCAACCAGATGCCTATGCTAGCCCAGATTTTGCGGCAAAATCTAAGAGACTTTCAGAGCTAAATGAGATTATTGATACTGCTAGCGCGATAGAGCAGCTAAAAAACAGCATCAAAGAATCAAAAGAGCTGTTTTCTGATCCAGAGCTAGGCGATCTAGCGCGGGCGGATGTTGATGAGGCCGAAAAGAATTTACAAAAAGTCGAGGAAAAATTAGAGGAATTACTGATTCCGCGTGATCCGGATGATGATAAGCCGGTGATTGTAGAAATTCGGGCGGGCGCTGGCGGTGACGAGGCTTCCCTTTTCGCTGGTGAGCTTTATCGGATGTACCTACATTATGCCGAGAAAAACGGTCTAAAAACTGAACTGATTTCCCAGAATGAGAACGAGGCTGGCGGGATGAAAGAGGTGATTTTTCGCGTATCTGGTGAGAGGCCTTATGGACAGCTGAAGTTTGAAGGTGGTGTGCACCGAGTGCAGCGCGTGCCGGTGACAGAAAGCCAGGGGCGGATCCATACCTCTACGGCTACAGTGGCGGTTTTACCAGAGGCGAGTGAGAGCGAGATTGAGATTAAGCCCGAAGATCTTCGTATTGATATTTATCGTTCGGGTGGTCACGGCGGTCAGGGGGTAAACACTACTGATTCGGCGGTGCGTATTACCCATCTTCCGACTGGCATTGTGGTGGCGATGCAGGATGAGCGGAGCCAACAGCAAAACAGAGTTAAGGCGATGACTATTTTGCGCTCACGTCTGATTGAGAAAAAGAAGTTAGAAGATCAAGCGGCGGCATCTGATGCTAGAAAATCTCTGATTGGCACCGGTGATCGTAGCGAAAAAATACGCACCTATAATTTTCCGCAAGACCGGGTGACTGACCACCGGATACATTATTCGCGTAGCAACATCGGTGCGGTGATGGATGGCGATATTGATGATATTATCAGTGAGCTAGCAAAACACGAGCGCGAGTTGATGACTACAGAGTAAAATGACAAAGACATCAATAAGAGAATGGCTAAATAAAGCGAAAAAACAGATTGACATGCTTGATGCAGAACTGATTTTGTTGGAAGTCTTAGGGCTAGATGACCGGAGTCGGTTGATATTGCGCGAAAATACTGATTTGTCTAGTGCAGAGTTAAAAAAAGCCAATCAGTTTCTTGCGCGGAGGGAAAACGATGAGCCTTTGGCCTACATTTTGGGGTGCAAGGAGTTCTATGGGCGGAAATTTGCGGTAGATAGTAGCGTTTTAATTCCCCGTCCAGAAACAGAGGTGATTATTGATTATGTGCTGGGTAAATGTACTGATGATAAAGAGCGTGTGGCTGGTGGTAACAATTCGAACGCGGTCTCAAATCTATGTGAAAAAAGCCAAAATTGGCAGATTTTTGATATTGGGACGGGCTCTGGCTGTATTGCAATTACACTGGGTATTGAGCTTGAAAAGAGGAAAATTAAGGCGGATATCTACGCTTCTGATATTTCGGAGAGCGCGCTGGAAAAAGCTAAAGAAAATGCTAAAAATTTACACGTAGACCAAAAAATAAAATTCACACAATCAAATTTGCTGAATGATTTGAAATTTAAGGCAGAAAGACCCAGTATTGTGGTGGCAAATCTACCGTACGTGTCAGAGCATTGGGATTGGATCAATAAAAAACAGCTTGGTTTTGAGCCAAAAGAGGCTCTTTATGCGGATCAAGATGGGCTAGCGTTGATTTTCGAGCTAATAGAACAGTTTGTAGAGAAATTTAAGTCTGGTAGTGGTGCAACGCTAGTTGTAGAGTCTGATGATTCTCAGCAGCGAGCTATAGTTGACTATGCTAAGAAATTTAGTTTGAGAATAGAGTCAATTAGCGATTTTGTGATGGCATTCGAGTGCAGCTAGATTCTTGGTTGGCGGCGTCAGATAGTAAATGGGTTTATGAGTATCATGTTTTTAGACATCGAAGATCGGATTGCTAAACCAGATGACGATAATAGCGATAATTAGTACGCTGAAGATGACGGGAGTAGCGACTTCGGCGAGGCTGATTTTACCATCATGTTTGATGGCGGACTTGAAAACGCGGTTGGACACAAAGGAAAAAATAGTTAGAATAATGGAAATCTGTGGAACGATGATACCAGTGTTGCCGAAGGCATAGACGATAAGCCAGCTATTAGAAAGCCAAGCGATTTCGGCATTAATTAGCCCGCAAGAAATAGTAGTAAGACTAAAATCATTAGCCTCGCTTTGGACGAGAATGTGGTGCGAAGCGGCAAAACCAATGACAAAACAGGCTGCGACCATGAAGATCGACTCGTAACTAGCAAAAAGCATGGTAACGGCAGAGGTGCCAAGGAATACTGCAATGAGGGACTGGATCTCGGCGGCGACCTCAGACGAGCGGGGTTTAATCAAGACAAGCCAGATGGTGTAGCCAACGGCTAAAACAACGTGGACGGGCAGAAAGGCACTGCCAGAGCAGTATGCAATCATTACGAAACTAATACCGACGATAAAATCGACCAAGCTAGAGATGATATTGACACCCCAGTAGCGTGGGCGAACTGCAAAAACGCGCCATTTTGAGATAATGACTAGAATGACGCCGATGATCCAGCTGCCGGTAGCGACCGTAATGAGGATGGATCCGACACCCAGAAGGATATTCATAGCGACATGCAGAATGGAAGAAATGATATTTCTGCTTTTACGAAAAATTACATAGTCTGCCATTCCTTTATTATAACAAATTTTTGCATAAATTAACATAAACAAAAGCAGATATGTTATAATTAACCTATGGAGATAAAAGCCCCGAAGTTTTTTCAGAAACATCCGATCGCTAGAGATATAGCATCGCTGGCTGTTTTTATAGCGATGGTAGTAGTGGGCACGCTGATTTTGAACGCTTTTGTGTTCCGTTCCTATAATGTGGTAGGCGTCTCGATGGAAAATACCTTGCACGGGAACGACCGTATTATTGTCAATCGTTTGCCGGTGACGGCGGCACATTTCGCTGGTCAAGAATATATGCCAAGCCGTGGCCAAATTATCGTTTTCGCAAACGGTGATGCTACTGGTCCACTTACCTGTTCTGCGCAAGATGGTGTTCAGGACCAATATATTATTAAGCGCGTGATTGCGTTTCCTGGTGAGCGCGTGACAGTAGTAGACGGTGTTTTGATGGTCTATAATGATGAGTATCCGAATGGCTTTAACCCGGATGAGGAAACGCGTCATTCTGATACGGACGGTCCGAAAAAGTATACTTCTGGAGAGGTTGATCTAGTAGTCCCAGATGGCGAGATATTTGTTTCCGGTGATAACCGCGAGGGGACGCACTCTTTTGACTCGCGTAATGGTCTTGGTACGGTACCACTTTGCCGTATTATCGGCCCAGCAATCTTTAGGATTTTCCCATTTAATCAGATTAGATTCTTTTAAGTTGGTCCTTCAGCGTGATAGATTCTTCTAATCTAACTATTAGTATGATGGATTTTTCTGATCTAGTTTTTAGCGCAATAAACTTGATGCTATGCGCTTTTATTTATTTTAGGGCTTTAATTAGTTTAGTAAATTGGTCTCCGCGATCGGTGGCGTTTTTGAACATGTCAAAACTAGCAAACCCAGGCGACATCAAGACGACAGGAGATTCGGACTGGGTGCCGACAAGTTTTTCGGCAGCGGCGCGAGCGCGGGAGATAGCATCTTCGAGTGAGGTAGCGATTTCGAAACGAGCCTTATTCTCGCCGGAAGCTAAGACTTTTGCAGTGTTGCCGATTAGGATCGCTTTAGCGAGATTTTCGGTAGAAAAGACACGTGCTTTGATCTTGTCATCAACGCCTTTACTAAGACCACCGGCGATTAAGACGATAGGGGAGCTTTCAAAAGCTTTCAGCGCAACATCTAGGGCGGGCAAGGCGGTGCAGTAGTTATCATCATAATAACGCACGCCGTTTAACTCGCGGAGGAATTGACAGCGATGCGGAAGACCCTTAAAGGTTTCGAAGGCAGATTTTAGGGCGGGATAGAATTTGCTATCAAGCATCTGGTCTAAATCACCACTAAAGAAGCGTGCTGCAACTGCCAAGAGAGCAGCTTCTGCGTTTTCGCGGTTGTGGGCGCCAGGTATTTTGAGGCTATCGAGTAACTCAACTAATTTAGGGTTTTTAGGCTCGATTGGGTAGGCTAATTTGGCGGCAATAGACTGATCGGCCAGAGATTTGGTGGTTTTATTATCCTTGAAATAAACTAGGAAATCATTCTCGGTTTTGTAGCGCGAAATTGCGGATTTTGCATAAACATATTCATCGAAATCTTTGTGAACATTGAGATGATCTGGCTCGATACGAAGCAGTGCGCCGACAAAAGAGCCCTGATGCAGGTCCCAAAGTTGGAAACTACTAAGTTCAAAAACGACGTTATCATGCTCGGTAATCTGATCCAGTACATCTAGAGGAGGAATGCCGATGTTGCCGACAAGGTAGGTCTTAGGCGTTGAATCGCTATCTTTATAAATTTCGGCGTTGATAGAATCGATTAGGGCGGTAGTTAATGAACAGGTAGTACCTTTGCCCTTTGTACCGGAGATAGCGATAATCTCGCAAGGACAATGCTCGAAGAAATATTTGGTAGCCGAAGTCCAGTATGGTTTTTTGAACTCGGTTTTGTAGGCGGTTTCGTCGCTGAAATGGCTATCATCCGAGCTAAATTTATTAAAATCGTAGTGCGGGCGGACGGAAGGAGAGCGAAAGACGACATCGTAATTTTCTAGGCCGAGACCATCGATGTCGGAGTCTTTAAAATTGTTAAAAATTTTGATTTCAATGTCTTTGGGGGAGACATTGTCATAAGGGTGGGTTTTGAAATATTTTTCGACGCTTTTGCCTTCAATACCATAACCTAAAATTGCTAGTTTCATGGTTCTATTATATCATAAAAATTCGCTGATATTATTTCTCGCGTCGCTTAGTTTCTCATAGAGAAACCAGCGATACTCGTAAAATGATTATGAAAACAAGTTTTCATAATCATTTTCCTCGCATCTTGGTTTTAGCCTTAAAATACTCCACTGGAGCATTTTAAGGTAAAATCCGCTCTTACTCCGCGAGAAAATAACATCAGCAAGAATTTTTATATTGCTTTTAGCTTGATTTTTTCAAATAGCTCATTGATGATGGCTTTTTCGCAAGATGATACTGCGACTAGAGCGCAGATTCCGCTAGAGACATATTCTAACGCCAAAGAGACAATGTCTTCTTTTTTGATAGAATTGACGATGGCTTGAGCGCGTTCGTAATTGTCGATTTCTCCAGTAGTAAAATATGACTCGGCGTAATAATCGGAGATTTGGCCAACGGTCTGGGCGCCCATTTGATAACGACCAAGGTTGTAAGCCTGGGCGGCATCTATTTCGCGATCGGTAATTTTGCCGGCAGTGATTTTGTCAAGCTCTTGATAAATTAGATCAAAGAGCGCAGGGGCATTCTCTACTCCGACTTCGCCGTCGAAGTCCCAAGAAGAGTTGTGAGCACTATTAGAAAGACAGCTACCAAGACCATAAACCAGACCTTGTTTTCTGGCTTTGCCAAAAATGCGACTACTCATGGTGCCGGTAACAATATGGTTGAGACAATCAGCGATGCGCATCTCGCGCTCAGAAAGGCGGCGTGGAATGACATAAGAAAAACCAAAAGTAATATTGCTGGCGTCTTTTCTACGGATAAGGACGGCATCAGAATTATGGAGCTCGTCATGCGGAATTTCTAGTTCTTCCCCATCTTTAAAAACCCAGTCTTCTAGCATTTTGATGATATTGCGTTTGCGATGGCGAACTTGGCCGGTGATGATGAAACGCATGTTGGCCGCGGTATGAGTACGACGGTAGTGCTCGCGAATATCTTTGACCTCAATGTTTGCGAGCGTAGAAAGGCGTTCGCGGAGATTTGGAGTTTCTTCGCCGATAGCGGTTTGTAGACGAGGCCAAATTAGCCGAGAATAATCATTGAGATAGCCAGTGAGTTCGGCACGGACAGTTCCCTTTTCGCTCTTTAACTCATCTTCGTTGAAGCGAGGCGTAGTGATGGAAAAGCGATTGAGTTCCATAATGCGATCCCACTCAAAATCGGCACATTCGGACTCGTAGACGACGGAAAAATCAGAGGTCCAAGCATTATGGTAGGCGCCGTTTTTGGTAAAATCTGCTTCAAAAGCTTGTTCATCATGATACTTGGCGTTGGCGCCGAAGCTGAGATGTTCTACTACGTGGGCGATCTCGTAGAGCTCTGGTTTTTTAGCGTAGCGCATGCCGGCGCGAAATTGCACACGCATATTCATGACACTGGCACTCGGTACATCAATAAGTAGCCCACGCGCCCCATTTTTTAACGTAACTTCTTCAACTGAATGTTTCATGATAAGCCTGGCTGGGATGACGCTTATTATTTGCGCTTTGATTTTTTAGATCTCTTCTTCTTTTTCTTCTTTGATAATTTTTTAGTAGATTTTTTGGATGAGCCCTTGGTGGACGAGGCTTTGCCTGCGCCAGATTTGCCTGTGGAGGCTTTTTTGAACTCTTGGTCGAGATTTTTCTCGCCGGCGGAGATTTCGTTGACACCTTTTTCGGTGGCAGGCTCGGCCATCTTGGTGAGTTCGGACTCATACTCTTCGCCATCGGTAATTTTGGCCTCGGCGGCTTCTTGCTTGGTGAGGCTCAGGATGATTCTTAAGACTTCTTCGCGGAGATTACGCTGTAGGCCGTCGAAGAGCTTTTGTGATTCAGAGCGGTATTCGACTAGTGGATCGCGCTGGCCAACGCTGCGCCAGTGAATACCCTCACGCAGGTGCTGCATATTTTCTAGGTGCTGCATCCAGAGCGCATCAAGAATCTTAAGATAGACTTCGCGTTCGATTTTGCGCATAGTTTCTGGGGTAAACTCAGCTTCTTTGGCGGCATAGGCTTCTTTAACGGAAACGTAGGCAAGTTTGGCGCGGTCCTTTTCTTTGCGCATCAAGCCAATGGTTTCTACGAGATCGTCATCAAGATTAAATACTGCCTGGAACTCCTCTTTGAACTTTTTGTTGACGCGAGAGCTAAACATCGTTAAACTCTCAGTAGCTTCTTTGATGAGGCGGTCGATTTCGCTTTCGATGTTCTCGCCCTCAAGGATTTTGCGACGCATGGTGTAGACGATACGGCGATGGCGGTTAATAACATTATCGTATTGGACGACGTTTTTGCGAGAGTCGAAATTAAATCCTTCAATGCGTTTTTGAGCGGTTTCGAGAGTTTTGGTGACGGAACGAGTCTGAATTGGAGTGTTGTCGTCGACGCCAAGACGAGACATCAGTGCAGAGATGCGATCGCCTTGGAAAATACGCATAAGATCATCTTCGCAACTAACGAAGAACTGAGTAGTGCCGGGATCGCCCTGGCGGCCACCACGACCACGGAGCTGGTTATCGACGCGGCGAGAATCATGGCGTTCAGAGCCAATTACCACTAAACCACCGAGTTTTTTGACCTCGCTAGATAGTTTAATATCGGTACCGCGGCCAGCCATGTTTGTAGCCAAAGTAACAGCGCCCTTTTCGCCAGCTTTTTCGATAATGGCAGCCTCGCGCTCGTTGTTTTTGGCGTTGAGAATCTCGTATGGAATCTTGGCCTGATCTAGGTATTTTGCGATTAGTTCGTTTTTGACAATAGAAGCGGAGCCAATTAGTACCGGCTGACCCTTTTTGTGGTATTTTTTGACTTCTGCTACGATGGCATTGAGCTTACCGACTTCGGTTCGGTAAATTAGATCATCCTTATCAACGCGTTGGATTGGGCGATTTGGCGGGATTTGAATAACGTCAAGAGCATAGATCTGCTGGAACTCCTCGGCTTCGGTGAAGGCAGTACCGGTCATACCGGAAAGCTTGCGATAGAGACGGAAGAAGTTCTGGAAAGAGATGGTGGCGAGGGTCATAGATTCTTCGCGGACCTGAACTTGTTCTTTTGCTTCGATTGCCTGGTGCAAGCCCTCATTGTAGCGGCGACCCTGCATCAAGCGGCCAGTATGCTCGTCGACGATGATTACTTCGCCAGAGTTGGTGACAACGTAATCTTTGTCGCGTTTGAAAACGACCTGCGCGCGAAGAGCTTGATCCATGTGATAGACCAAGCGGGTGTTATTGACGGAATAGAGATTATCAACACCAAGCAGTTTTTGGACTTTGTCGACACCCGCATCAGTGAGAGTGACAGAGCGATGTTTTTCATCTAGGACGTAATCTTCTTCGGTGAGCCGAGAAGCGATTTTGGCAAATTGATAGTAGGCCTCTGGATTATCGCCTGCAGGTGCAGAGATGATTAGTGGCGTGCGGGCTTCGTCGATTAGGATAGAGTCTACCTCATCTACAATTGCGAAGTTGAGCTCGCGTTGGCGAAGGAACTTGACTTCATTGACCATGTTGTCGCGGAGATAATCAAAACCGAACTCGTTATTAGTACCATAGGTGACGTCGGCAGCATAGGCTTCTTTGCGCGAACATGGTTTAAGATGGCGGAAGCGTTCGTCCTCGTGATCTTCGTTGATGTAATCTTTGTCGTAGATAAAAGAAGCTTGATTGATGATAACGCCAACAGAGAGGCCAAGAAAATCATAGACTGGGCCATTCCAGCCGGCGTCACGCTGAGCAAGATAATCGTTGACGGTGACAACATGAACGCCGCGCCCAGAGAGCGCGTTAAGATAGGCAGGAAGAAGGGCGACCAAAGTCTTGCCTTCGCCGGTTTTCATCTCGGCGACAGCACCTTCGTGGAGGACCATACCGCCAATTAGCTGTACATCAAAGTGGCGCATTTTAAGAATGCGATAAGTAGCCTCACGGACGAGGGCGAAGGCGTCAGGCAAGATGGTATCTAGAGCCTTTTCGAGAGAGGCATCGTCTTGTTCTTTTTTGGTGAGCTTTTCGAGCTCGGTTTTTAGAACGCTAGTTTGCTCGGCGAGCTCGCGTTTTTTCATGGCCTGGTATTTTGGCTCTAGCTTGTTGATTTCGAGCGCGCGCTTATAGAGACGTTTCAGAGTCTTTTTCTGGACATCGCCAAAAATTCCTTGAAGGAATTTGGTCATTGCGGTCTTGTCAGCGAGTTTGTCAGTAGGTTTCTTTTCTTTTGGCATTTTAACCTCTCTTAAATAGGGACTTTAGTTTGTTTCTACGTAAATGCGGAGTGGACTCTAGCTTGTAGCGGCGGATTTGGCCCATGAGCTTGGCCTCGATAATGTCGATACCAGCATAAACATTGGACGAGCCATCTTTGGCGGCGATGACTTTGCCGCCAGGAATTTCCATTGCGGCGGAAATCTCGTATTTATTACCGTGTGAGCGATCTACTTCGGTGACGACAATTTTAGCGATAACATCCTTTTTGCTACCACGAGGGAGGTAGCGATCGAGTTTGCCGATGCGCTTGATGGCGTACCTTCTAAAACTCTCTTCGACTTTATATTTGTTGCCACTGATTTCGATTTTATCAATCATAACACTCCTTTGTTAGTACTATTATACTAAAGTTCTTCCCTATTGCCAAGATAGGATTGCAAGACTTTTGGTACTTTTAGCTTGCCGTCTTTGGTCGCGTAGTTTTCTAGAATGGCGACCATGGCCCTAGCGAGCGAGATTGCTGTGCCATTTAGGGTGTGGACAAACTCGATGGAGCCGTCATTTTTTCTGACGCGGACGTTGACGGAGCGAGATTGAAAATCGGTGCAGTTAGAGCAAGAGGTGAGTTCTTGGTACTTTTGATTGACTGGTGACCAGTATTCCAGATCGTATTTCTTGGCCGCGGGGGCGCCGAGGTCGCCAGCGGCGATATTGATAACACGGTATGGGATACCAAGCTCTTGCCAGATTTCTTCCTCGATGGCGAGGATTTTCTCATGGAGTTCTTTGCTCTGCTCAGGTAGGCAGAAAATATACATCTCTAACTTGTTAAATTGATGGACGCGGAAGAGCCCGCGAGTATATTTGCCGTAGGTACCGGCCTCTTTTCTAAAACAGGCAGAATAACCAGCATAGAACAGAGGGAGATCTTTTTCGTCTAAAATTTCGTCCATGTGGTAGCCGGTGATGGTCATTTCAGCGGTAGCAATCAAAGCGAGATCTTCGTTTTCGATGAAATACTCGTCAGACTGATCGGAGGTGCGAGGAGCGAATCCAGTGCCCTCGAGTACGCGCGTAGAAACGAGATCTGGGGTAGTCATATAGGAAAAACCATGCTCCATGACCTTCTTGATACCAAATTGCAACAGGGCGTTTTCTAGCAGGGCGAGATCGTTTTTTAGATAATAAAACTTGGAGCCTGCGACTTTGGCGCCGCGTTCAAAATCTAACCAGTCGCGAGAGGTGGCAAAATCTAGATGGTCGATACCATCAGCCTTGTTTTCTCCCCATTTTTTGACCTCGACGGAGTCTTCTTCGCCGCCGAGTGGTACATCGTCAAAAATTATGTTCGGGATAGCTTTGAGAGCGGTATTTGCAGCGGTTTCTTTCTCAGAAAGCTCTTTTTCTAGACTTGACAATTCTGATTTTAATGTTTTACCTTTTTCTATCAGTTCTGGAGATGGTTTGCCACCCTTCATCTGAGAGGCGATGGCATTTCGCTCGGTGCGGAGAGCCTCTACTTTTTGAAGCAAAGAGCGACGTTCATTATCTAGCTCTAAAACAGCGTCCACGTCTACCTTATAGCCTTTCTCTAGAGTGGATTTTTTGACCTCGGCGAGGTTTTTTCTAATGAAATTTATATCTAGCATAATTACGTATTATTATATCACGTTGGAGTATAATTTGGAACGGGGCCTGGCTCCTATTTATTTGAATAAACAGGTCGCCACCCGTTCCAAATTACCAGCCGCCGCCACCACCACCGCCGCCGCCACCGCCGGAAAAGCCGCCGCTGATGCCGGAGCCGAAGGACGAGCCGCCGGAACCAGAGCGAGAGTAACCAGAACCGTAGGCAGAGTTAGCTTGAACTGTAGAGTTGATGCTTCTAGTCATGCTAGATAGAGCGTAAAAAGTGATAAAATCGTTGCCACCATACCAGGAAGGAGAGTAGTTAATCTCTTTGCAGTATTTGCCAAGCTCGCCGAGCCAGCTTTCTTCTAAACCGAATAGACAGGCATACGGCAAGAGTTTTTCATATAATTTGACAATTCCCTTCGGCGAGGTGTCGGCTCCTTTAGTTGACTGAAGGAATTTGATGCGATCGGCCTCGGCCATTTTGATATAGAGGTAAAGCCCATCTAGATAACCAGCAGCATCAAGACCTTTCTCGGTATATTTTTTATAACGGGCGGTGACGCTTCCGAGGATGGCGCAGATGATAATAGTCAACACAATAATCCCGCCGATGACGAATGGCAAATATTCTTTGCCGATAACAACGCCGTAGTTTAGATCGATACCAGAAGACGAGACGAAAGTTCTAATTATGACAGGTATAAATTTAAAGCTGAGGAAAGATAGACCGATGGTGACTAGTGCGATTACTACAGCGGAAGCATCAGATTTATTCTTGGCGGCGCCAGAGGTGGTTTGGAAAAATCCCTGCCTTTCAAGAGATTTCTGGGCATCAACATTAAAGCTTTTTGAGAGTGCAGCAAGCGAAGCGGTCGGAGTATGTTTTTCTATTTTTATAATGCCATTCTCAAGCTTATCTAGTTCTTTGCCGCCAGCTAATAGTTTTAGTAAATCTTCTTGACAATCTGTCAAATCTGCGATGCTGTTAATTTGAATATTCCAGCTGTCTTTTTTGAGAACCTTGGTAGGTTCGCCCTTGATGATGGTAATTTTGCCAGAGACGGCTAGCTCTAGAAGTGTGGCGACATAGGGGTTTTTGGTCTTTTTGAGAGTCAGATTTGCAGCTTCGGCTACAGATAGACCTTTTTGCGGGGCATATTGAGGAGTCTCGAAGAGTGCTTTATAATAGTTGCGATTTGCCTTAGCTTTTTTAAAGTAGAAGAGGGCAAAGAGCCCGATAATTAGTAAGCAGACTAGAAGGGTAATTATGGTAATAATGACGTAACTATAATTGAACGGCAAATCTGGGACAGTAAAGGTGCCTGGTTGGAAAGCAACTGCAAAGGTGAGATTTTCGCGCGGAGAGAGATCTGAAGTCTCGAAAGAAATAATTGTTTCCGAAGTGTTCGCTGCGGTAGGGATAGCATTCGAAGAGTTTAGCGAGCTGGCACTATAGGTAGTTTCGTCGTCGAAGGTGACATCGCAGCGGGAGCGGTTTGAGCTACCTTGTTTACCAACAAAACAGGCGGTGTCATTACCGATTAGCGCCTTTGACTGGGCGGTATCAAGGTGTAGGTTAGCGGTAAGGTGGTCAAATTTTTGGGTCCAGCCGGTGCCATTGGTATCCCAATAGAGCTCTTGATAAGCAACATTTGTCGAGTGCTCGCCAGTAAGATTGGCACCATCGCTGGCAAATTCGGTGATAACGTTATGAAAATCATACTCTAGCGTGTAAACTTGCTCGCCATGGACGTAATCATCGCCTGAGCCAATGTAAATAATGTACTCATCTTCATCTTTGTCGATTTTACTGATGTTTTCAGCGGCGCCGTTTCGGGTAACTTTGAGATTAAGAGCGTTAGGGTTCTCAATGGTGATATTTTTGCCATCGAGGTTTGAAAACGGGATTGCGCGAGTAATGCCGTGGTTCTGATTAGTATCTGGAAAAACGGCCGTTAGTACTTCTTTGACATGCATAGTGGTGCCAGAATCGGAGTTTTCTAGATAGTAATCGAACGTAGCGTCTTTGAAATAAAAATCATTGGATGAGGCAAAGGCGGGGTGAGGGATAAGAAGTGTAAGAATTGTAAGAATTGCAATGATTGTTAAAAATAATCGTTTCATATTTTAATTGTAACATAAACCGGGGCCTGGCTCCTATTTATTTTTCAAATCTGGTAGACAGACCGAAAAATAAATAGGTCGCCACCCGATTTATGTTACTCCAACTCGGAAATGGCAGTTTTTAGTGCATTGATGGATTTTTGCAGCTTCATTCCCTCTTTTTCGGAGAGTTTGAGGTCGATTTTTCTGACGATGCCGTTTTTGCCAACAATGGCCGGAAAACCATAATAAACATCGTGTAAGCTGTCGTAGGTAGAAACAGGGATGACGCGGCGCTCGTCGCCAAGGATACAGTTGATTAATTTAGTAACACAGGCGCCAATGCCGTAGTAGGTAGCACCTTTTTTGTTGATAATTTCATAGGCTTCGTTCCTGGCGAAATCTTCTATTTCTTTACGTTCGTCGGCTTTTAGTAACTTTTCTAGCGGTTGGCCACCAAGGCTGGCGGTGGACCAAAGTGCGAATTCGGTATCACCGTGTTCGCCCACTTGGAAAGCATGAATAGACTTTGGCGAAACGCCGAGACGCTCAGAAATGCGAAACTGCAACCTAGCAGAGTCTAAAATAGTGCCGGAGCCAATCACTTGCTCGGCTGGCAAGCCAGAATATTTTTGAGTGAGATATGCCATCACGTCCATCGGATTAGTGACGACAATAAAAATTCCGGAAAAGCCAGTAGCCATGATTTGATCTATCATATCTTTTAAGATAGCGGCATTTTTCTTTAAAAGATCCATGCGAGTCTCGCCAGGCTTTTGGGGAGCGCCAGCGGTGATAACAATAATATCGCAGTCGCCAGCATCTTGATAAGTGCCGGCTTTGATTTTCATATAAGATGGCGAGACGGCCAAAGCGTCGCGAAGGTCCATAGCTTCGCCTTCGGCGTCTTGCATGTTGATATCGGTTAAAATTAGCTCGGAGACGGCGGTACGCTGGTTGACCAGGCAGTAGCCAAGGCTAGCACCAACATTGCCGGTCCCGACGATCATTACTTTACTGCTCATGGTTTGATTATATCACAGTTTCTTCATCAGTGGGAACGGTACAGCTTCTCTGCCGGGGACGCCTTCTAGTAGCCAGAAGTTGCGCTCACTATTGCCCCAACCACAGGTAGGTGGCATGCCGTATTCTAGCATTTCGACAAAATCTTGGTCTAGCATTTGGGCCTCGGTATCTCCAGCATCACGGGCGGCCTGCTGTTCTTTGAAACGCTCTAGCTGATCGAGCGGGTCATTCAACTCGGAGAAGCCGTTGCCCATCTCGGTACCGGCGATAATTGGGTGGAATCGTTCGGTAACGAGTGGGTTATCTGGACTCATCTTGGCAAGCGGAGAGAGCGCAGTCGGCTCTTCTATCAACCAGTATGGACCGGCCGAAGTCTTGCGAATTAGTTTCCAGACAGCGTCAATCAGACGGGCATCGCTAGCGACTTCTAGAGTATGCTCTAGGTTTTTGCGAGCGGCTTTGTCATTTTTGTCGGCAGAATTATTGAAATCATCTAGCAGGATTTTCTCCAGTTGTTCCCTATCAGGGTTAAAGACATCAACGTTATACTTCTCGCGAAGAAGGTCAGCATATTTGATGCGTGGCCAAGGTTTGCCGCCGTTATCGAGATCGATATCAAAACCTCCGACATTAAATTTGAGTGTGTCCCAAGTTTCCATCGCGACATATTTAATCATTTCTTCATAAAATGCCATACCGTCTTCGTAATTCTCGTAGGCAGAGTAGGCCTCAAAAGCAATGTGTTCTGGCAGATGCTCGTCATCTACGCCCTCGTTACGGAAGCGTGGGCCAATGTCAAAAACCTTTTCAAAACCGGCACCGATTAGGCGCTTTAATGGCAGCTCGTGCGAAATGCGAAGGTAGAGATCCTCGTCTAAAGTATCTATATGGGTGACGAACGGGTTGGCATCTGCACCACCGGTGGTATGTTCTAAAACGGGGACATTAATCTCGGTAAAACCATGGTCTAACATAAACTTGCGTGTGGCTTCCCAGAACTTAGAGCGGCGGACCATACGTTCGCGGACCTCGAGGTTGACATTCATATCAACGTAGCGGCGGCGATAGCGCTCTTCTTTGTTAGTGAAGCCATCGTGGCCGGGGAGCGGGCGGAGGGTTTTGGTTAAAAGTTTTAGCTCGTTGGCAAAAATGGAGATTTCGCCGGTGCTGGTTTTGTCGATTTTACCGGTAGCTTCGATGAAGTCGCCGGTGTCAAGTAGACGTAAATCAGAAATGCTGAAAGTAGCTTCACGAGCGACCGTATCCTTTTGCATAAACACCTGAATTTCTCCACTATAGTCGCGGATTTTGACAAAGGCAATTTTGCCGAATTTGCGAATAGCGGTGATGCGTCCGGCGATGGTGACAGTTTTGCCCTTTAAGCCATCAAAATTAGCCAGAATATCAGAAATAATCGTGTCGCGGGTAGATTTGGATGGATATGGGTTGATGCCGCGATCTCTGATTTCTTTTAGTTTTCTTAATCTTTCGTTCCTAAAATCTGCTAATGTTGCCATGAGAAAATTATAACATATTCTGTCTGTTTATTCCACAGAGACGATTTTGCCTTTGTTGCCGTTTGGTAGCTCGTAAGTGTCGCCGGCTTTTTTGCCCATCAGGGATTGGCCGATAGGTGATTGATCAGAGATTTTGCCATTTAGTGGATCGGCTTCTACTGGGCCGACGATAGAATAAGTGTGGCGCTTGCCAGCGAGCGTAACAGTGACGGTGGCGCCCATTGAAACTTTGTCGTGGGAGGTGTTGCGGATAAGTTTGGCATTTTTCAAAATTTCTTCGATTTCGGCAATACGGTTTTCGATAGTTTTTTGCTCGGAGCGGGCATCAGAATACTCTTGATTCTCAGAAAGATCGCCAAAAGAACGGGCAGTTTGTAGACGCTCGGCGATGGCAGGGCGCTTGGCAACTAGGTCTGTTAGCTCGGCCTCGAGGTCGAGTTTCCCCTGTTTGGTTAGATTGATTGTTTTTTTCATAGCTAGTTAAGTATACCCTTTAGCTCATCTATTGTCAAGAGTTTAGCTTCGCCTGTTTGACGATCGGTCAGCTCGACTTTGTTATCCGCGAGAGTTTTATCAGAGATAACAACGCGCATAGGAATACCCATTAGCTCAGCATCGGCGAACTTTTCGCCGGGGCGAAGAGCGCGATCGTCTAGCAGAATATCTTCGGTGTAGGACTTTTCGAGGTTAGCAGCAATTTCGCCTGCTTTATCGCCAATTGGTACAAGATATAACTGGTACGGAGCGACCTCTTTTGGCCAGACTAGGCCCTTATCATCGGCGAACTTTTCGGCGATTACGCCCATGACGCGGGAGACGCCAATGCCATAGCATCCCATAAAAACGGTCTTTCTCTCGCCTTCTTGGTCGGTATATTCAAGACCGAGCGGCTCGGAATACTTGTATTTGAGAGTGAAGATGTTGCCAACTTCGGCGGCTTTGGTAGACTCAAGATCAGATTTTTTGACGCCTAGTTCATCTAAGACTTCTGGTTGGACGACCTCTTCGTTTAGAACGACGGATTTGTCTTTGTTATAATAAATTGTGTCCTCGCCGACCGGAATAATCGTCTGGAATTCGTGCGAAAACTTCGAGAAAATACCGCCTGAGGCAAAGGTTTGGTGGGTGCAGTCACCCAGGCCGACGCGGCTATAAATAGTCTTATAAGTCTTTTCTACCTGGTGATAAAATTTGTTGTGAGAATCTTCATCGGCAGTAAAAGAATAGAGATCTTTCATCAAGAACTCACGGGTACGCAAGATGCCAGATTTGGCGCGGAGCTCGTTTCTGAACTTGGTCTGGAATTGGTAGGCAAAAACCGGGAGGTCTTTGTAACTTTTGATGTAGGTACGCATCAGATTAGTGATAGGCTCTTCGTGAGTAGGGGCAAGACCGAGCTGGCCACCAGCGGATAATTCGGTTTTGAACCAAATGTCGACTTCTTGATCGTTCCAGCGGTTGGTTTTTTCCCAAAGCTGAGGGTTTTGCAGGGAGCTCATTTGTAGCTCCTGGGCGCCAATTTTGTTTAGTTCTTCGCGGATAATCTGCTCAATTTTCTTAAGTGTGCGCAGGCCGAGTGGTAAAAAATCGTAAATGCCAGCCATCTCTTTGTGAACGTAGCCTGCGCGGATAAGATACTGGGCAGAGCGTGCAGACTCGTCTTTAGGCGCGTCGCGAAGGGTTTTAGTAAAAGAATTGCTTAATTTCATATCTAAGATTTTACCACAGATAAGGTGTTTAGACAACGCCCTTTAATCTCGCTCAAAAACCATTGTTTATGATGAATACAAACACAAAAGCTACAGCATTTTTGATCATATGGAGGATAATTCCGGCATAAATTGTGCCAGTAATTTCGCGCATAAAACAGAGGACGAGGCTCATTACGAAAACATTGACGCCGACATTCCATTGGCCGTGCATGATGGCGAAAGCTAGCGAAGTGATAAGAGAAGCAATGATAATTATTGGCCAATCAGAATGTTTTTTACTGTGAGATTTTTGTTTGGTTGAGCTTTTTAGAATCTTTTTGAGCTTGCCATAGAGAAAGCCACGAAATATTAGTTCTTCGGCGATAGGTACTATTACGATAAGGGAGAAAAAAGCTAGCATTCGCTCAGTGCCAAAAAGCATTTGGCTGTAGCCGAGATCTTGGGCCTCGGTTGCATTAAACCATGGAAAAATAGTAAAAATTCCACTGACAATTGCTGCGATCACGACGTACGCGATGAAACCAATTGGGGCGAGGCCGATATCGGTCCAGGTAGGCCAACCAAGGAGTCCTAGTTCGGCACGAGACGACTTGGTTTTTTTGAAAATTATTGGCGGTAAGAAAATAATAAGAAAGCAAGAGATGAGATAAGTCAAAAATGTATAGATAGTCTGCGATAAGGCTGCAGGAAGATGGAATGTATCGATAAGAAAGCGAAATAAAAGCGCCAATAATAGTTGCACTAGCAGGATGCAGCCGACGGTCCAAACGATGATAGCGATGATAGCAAGAACTCGCTTGAGCCAGGGGTGAGCATTGCGGCGTTTCGGCTGATGACTAGAGGTGGTGGTGTTGTTTGATTGCGGCTGGCGCTGAAGAGAGCTCATCTAAAAGAACCTCGTGATATCAAGAACGGTGACGATCGCAATCAGAATTAGCAAAAAGATGAAAGCGCGAGAGACGATTTTTTCCTCGGTCTCTTTGGTAAGGGTCTTGCCGCGGAGGCGGAAAAGCGCGATTAGGCAGAAGCGCCCGCCATCGAGTGCTGGAATCGGCAGGATATTCATACAGGCGAGCGAGATAGAGATAATAGCCGTCAGGAAGGCCAGCGTAGTCGGCCCGGCCGAGACGGAATTAGGAAATAGTACGCCGATGATGCCGACTGGCCCAGAGACTGAATCGCCAACGGCCTGGATTTCAGACTGACCGTCGGAGCGGACGGATTCATCACTACTTAGTTGTTTGCCAATGCCAGAGCAGAGAGATTTTAGCATATTCCAGAGGCCGCGGTAGGTCTCGCCAGTGAGTTGGACGGTATTAACCGCGCCGACAATCGGTGCAGACCAGGTGGAATGATAAAGCGCCTGACTTTCTTGACTCATAGTGATGCCTAGGCGATATTCGGTATCATTAGGGTTGAGCACAGCGGTAAGATCCAGATTCTGGCCGGTGGAAGGGCGATAAATTTTGTAGGTAACAGCATCACCTGCGTAAGTGTTGTTAAAATTAGTGATATCGCTAGCGGTGGTAAAGCTAGCGGAGGCATCGCCAGAGGAAGCCGAGAGAATTTGGTCATCGGGCGCAAAACCGGCCGTAGCGGCAGGAGAATCATCAACGACGTTTTTAACCACGATGGTAGCTGGCGAGATAGAGGTATCGCTAGGCATAGTGAACTGGTTATCCATAAACTCCGGCATGCCTGTCCAGCTAAGGATCGTCATAATGATAAAGGCTACGAGCCAGTTCATAGCGACCCCAGCGAAGAGGATCTTGGTCTTACTCCAGAAAGAGGCTGCGCCAAAGCTATGCGGGCGTTTGTCGCTATCAGACTCGCCTTTCATTGAGCAGAAACCGCCGATTGGCAGCCAGTTGAGCGAGAAAACTAGGGTTTTTTGCTTTTTGTTCCATTCAGAACGCGGGAGACGAAGCCATTTTTTGGGCTTTTTCCCTTCAGTTTTTGACTTATCTTTTTTGCGGGCTGCTTTCCATTTGATGTAATCAGGATTTTTGACCCAAGCTTTGGCGCGGGGCGGAAAGCCGATGCCGAATTCCTCTACTTCTACGCCGTTTCTGCGCGCAGCAATGTAGTGCCCGGCCTCATGGGCAACAATCAAAAGCATCAGGATAAAGAAACCAATAATAATCCCAATCACAATGTTCATATGCTTATTATAGCATAGAATTGTCGCCTATGACTTGAAAAAATTCCTCAATGATTATTTTTCGCAAAATCGGGTCCTGGCTCCTATTTATTTTTCGGATCAGGGACTTGAAAGCAAAAAATGTCATAATCGGTAAACGTCGATAATATACATTTTTTGCTTTCAAATCTGGTAGACAGACCGAAAAATAAATAGATCGCCACCCGATTTTGCTACCTCTGCTAGGCAGCGGAGAGAGAGAAGCCGATGTACTTGCTGTAGTAGTTCGCAGGGCCGAGTGCTCCGCTACTAATCAGGCGCAGAGCGTAAGCGCTGGTAGCAGAAGAGTAGGCAGTACTAGACCAGTAGAAGCCGTACGTACCTTGGCCGTCCATACTGGTACTAACGCGGTCGCCGCCCAGCACAAGGTTTGGTCCAGTGGAGTCAGTGAGTAGTTGGTAGATGGTGTGGGTGGCATCTACGCGGGCGTTTTAGCTTCTAGCGAAGTGGGCGAAGGCGCGGTTAGCTTCAGCCATACGGTGGCAGTCTTCTTTCTTCTTGAAGGCGGCACCGGTCTCGTTATAGGCATCGACAATCTCAGCCTCGAGGCGCTTTGCATAAGGCATGCCAGAGCGTGCGCGAGCAGCCTGGACTAGCCATGAAAAGGCAAAGTGCTGCTGACGGTGGCCAGAAATTGGGAAAGGAATCTGGTAGTTGGCACCACCAACACGGCGGGATTTTACCTCGAAATCTGGAGAAACGTTAGCAAGAGCCTTCTCAAAGACTTCTACTGGGTCCTCAGATTTTAGTTTCTTAGCGGCGCCTTCTAGTGCAGAATAAACTGCGCGCTCAGCGACTTGTTTTTTGCCATCGAGCATGGACTTATTAATCAGGCGCTGGACCAAAATAGATTGGTATTTGCGATCTGGAGAAAGTTTTCTCTGCAGGCTTGTGGTAACTTTACGTGGCATTACTTATCTCCTTTCTTGGCGCCGTATTTAGAACGACCCTGTTTGCGGCCATCGACACCCTGAAGATCCAAAGTACCGCGGACGATGTGATAACGGACACCCGGAAGGTCTGGTACACGACCGCCGCGGACTAGCACAACAGCGTGCTCTTGGAGGTTGTGGCCCTCACCACCGATGTAAGCCCAGACCTCTTGGCCGTTAGTCAGGCGCACGCGTGCGACCTTACGAAGGGCGGAGTTAGGCTTTTTAGGTGTCTTGGTAGTGACTTTGATACAAACACCGCGCTTTAACGGGGCAGCCTGGTTGTAATACTTAGTCTTGAGAGTATTGACAATGGAGCCAAGTGCCGGTGCTTTTGATTTTTTGGCAGCCTTTTTGCGAGGCTTTCTAATCAACTGATTGATAGTTGGCATTAAAATATTCCCTTTTTACAATTTATTTGCTGTGCTTAACTGTTTACAGCAATAACAGATAAGCGTGAAACTCTTAAAGCTATTTTAGCAAATTTCGATCAAAAAAGCAACCCCCTGGAGGGGGATTGCTTTGTGTTCTTAACTATAATTAGTCTTTAAGAGCTTTTTTGTCGTATTTGGCGGAGCCAAAGGCGAGAATTAGCTGGAAGATATTAGGCAAGAAGATTAGGCCAAGAGTGGTGCCTAGGCCACGCTTAAATGCTTTGGAAAGCTTAGCACACTGCACGATACCAGCGATGATCTGGAAGATCAGAGCAGCGATAATAACAAAGCTGAAGATGCCAGCGGCGGCTGGGTTTGCAACTGAGGTGACATTGCCTGCTTGGTCTACGATGAAAACGCCAGATTTGTTGGCGATGGCGGCGATGATACCGACAATAACTTCAACTGCTACGAGCGCCCAGAACCAGTTTTTCATACCGGCAATCTTAAAGTAAATGTAAATGTTATAGATAGGAATGAGGGCTTTCCAACCTTTTTCGCCAGCTTTGGTGAAAATCTTCCACATGGCGATGACCATAAGAATGAAGAAGGCGATACTCATAACGCCGAAGATGCCAAACATGCCACCAAGTACTGCACCAGCAGCGGCGGCTTCGTTTGTAGTTAATGTTGTAGTTTGCATTGAGTTACTCCTTTATGCAATTATTAATGTTACTTTAATCATAGCAAGCTTTAGAAAAAAGCGCAAGTGGAATAACAAACAAAAAGACCCCTTACGGGGTCAATTTGTTGCTAAGAATTATTTAGCTTTGCTGGCTGATTTTTTCTCTTTGCGAGAAGAAATCAGGTGCTCAACGATTAGCTTGACCAAAGACCAAGCGACGATGTTCATCAAGCCGGCAACAAGGGCGACTAGTGGAACTATTAGTACACTAACACCAAAAGATTGGTTAAACAATGCGACTATGCCAGCGATTGCAAAAGAGATAACGGTGATTGAAAAATACGCAATCTCGAGCAATGTTAGCTCTTTGCCCTCTTTGTATAATTTGATAATATCGTTAATCATTTTGACTCCAATTAACCTTATATTACCATTATACCACACATGCTAATTTTTGTCAACAATTAGCTGTTAGCTTTGACAATTAGATCAAGAGTCTTCTCAATTGTCATGCGGTTTTTGAGATCCTGGCGGACGCGAGGGTCTTTGAGATTTTTGAGGGCCTCGTCAGATTTTTTGTAGACATCGCGGAGCTCGGCAAGTTTGGCGGAGACATCTTCGTCTTTGACGATAACCTTTTCGTCGCGAGCGAGAATCTGCAGCACCAGAGATGCTTTGACGCGGGCCTCGGCAACTTTTCTAGCTTCTTTTTCCCATTGCTCTTCGGTCTGGCCGGTTTGTTTAAGATAATCATCGAAGGTCAACCCCTGAGCGGCGGCGTTTCTGGTGATGTCATCCTTGATAAAGCGTAGCTGATCGGAAATGAGGATCTCTGGAGCAGAAACAGTCGATTTTTTGACTAAAGCGGCGATAAGATCGTCTTTGAACTTCTCCTCAGACTTATGGGCGTTCTGGGCCTCGAGATTCTTTTTAATATCGGCCTTGAGCTCGTCCATACTCTTGAATGGACCGCATTTTTTGGCGAAATCTGCATCCATTTTTGGCAGGATTTTCTCAGAAATCTGCTTGAGCAGGACCTCAAACACGACTTTTTGGCCAGCAAGCTCTTTAGCGTGGTAATCTTTCGGGAAGGTAAGCTTGAGATCGAATTTGTCGCCGACGTTGTGGCTGATAATTCCCTCTTCAAAGCCAGGGATAAAGGAGTGTGAACCGAGGACTAGAGTATAATCGCGAGCCTTACCTCCATCAAACTCTTTGCCGTCCTTTTTGCCGGTAAAGTCGATTACTACCTCGTCGCCATCTTTGGCGGCGCGCTTGACGACCTTTTTCTCGGCGTAAGCATTGGCGATGTTATCTAAAATATCTTTAATATCTTTTTCTGTAACCTTGATTTCTGTTTTCTTTACACCTAATTTTTTATAATTGCCTATCTTGACATCTGGTAGAATATCTGCCGTAGCTGTAAATTCTGCGGCTTCGTCGGGGACGTATTTGGTGACGCTAACCTCTGGAACGACCAACGGATTTTGCTGATTAGACATAAACGCTTCTGGGACCGCCGTGCGGACGGCAATATCGAGCGTAACTTGAGCGATATCGTTAGGGTTGAGGTGTTTTTCTGCCATATCGGCAGGAACCTTGCCTTTTCTAAAGCCTGGGATTTTGACCTCTGCAGAGAGGCGGGTGATGGCTTTTTTGCGAGCCTCGGCTAGTTCTTTTTTGTCAAGGACGACTTTGATTTCCACCCTGGTGTCTGATAATTTTTTTACTGTAGTCTTCATTCTTACATTATATCATAAAAATCGAGTTCCGAATTATAGTAAACACGATAAGAAAAATTCGAGCCAGGACCTGATTTTATAGTTTTAGGTAATAACCTTTTCTGCATACGAGGCGCGGAGGTGGCGGACGGTAACAGAATTAACGGCGCCAAGTTTGACTTCGGGGTTGAAAATCTCTGTTGGGTCAAAGATCTTTTTGATTTTCTTATAAAGCTCGACTTCTTCCTCGGTAAAATCGCCGTTGGTGACGGTGGCTTTGGTGCGGCCCTCTGGGGCGCCACCGGTGAGCGAGCCGCCATGTTCTTTGAGTAGAGCATGGAGGTCTTTGACGAAATTCAACACCATTTGGCGACCTTCTACGGTGTTAAGCTGGATATCTGGGCGGACAGAGTAGTTAGAGGTGGAGAAAGAACCAAATACCGGTAAAGGCTGGTTATAGGTTTTTTCTAGCTCTTTGAGGTCGGTTAAGAAGTTTGCTAGATGATCAGATGGGACATAAAAATCATCGGTGATAGCCGTACGCTCGCCGCGGACATCGTCATTAAGATAGCTAACGATGGCTGAATAAAAACGCTGAAAATCAGTAGTGTTATCGTCGGTCTCGACTACGGCGGCGGCGTTTTGCGGCAAGGCGGAAAGGCATTTTTTGAGTTTTTTAGTGACTTTTCGTGGCTTATCATCGAACCCAATCAGTACAAAATAGCCCTTATTAAACTTTGGTGCAAAGAGCGCGGGATCTTTGCCGTGGTCGGCCGAAGCCTTAAACATCCGAGCATCATAGAGGTTGAGTTCTTGTGGAATGAGTGGCATGATCTCTTGAATGTAACTTTCGGCGGCGCCGATGGACTCAAAAGCGGCAATGAAATGGCGGGTGCGAGGCTCTAGGACCTCACAATGCAGAATGATCTCTGTAATTACGCCAAGTGTGCCCTGGGAGGCATAAAATAGTGGCAAAAGATCGAAACTTTTGATCGGGTCGCGGACTACTTGGGTAATCATCTGATAGCCGGAGGCGTCGATGGTGTTGCGGCTGCCGAGATCGGCGATTAGATCGGCGTTGCTGTCAATGAGATCGTCGATTTCGCGGTAAATCTCGCCCTCAAAAGAGGTAAGGTCGGTCTTGCGAGAAAGATGGCGTCTGGTGTAGCGGCCGGTCTGGATGGCATCGCCGGTGGAAATAATGGCTTCTACACAGTCGACGTGATAATAAATGCCGTTATATTTGCCGGCGGCAGGGTCGGTAGTGAAGTTGGCAATGAGAGCGCCGATAGTCTCACGTGGGTCGGCGAGCAGCGGCACAGTCAGCCCATAGAGTGCGAGGGCGGAGTTGAGCTGGCCTAGGGTGACGCCGGCTTGCACGCGGACGAGGCGCGAATGGTCATCAATCTCAAGAATTTGATTGAGATGTTCGGTAGAAATAATTAAGCCGTTTCCGAGGTCGGCGCCGGTTTTGTCGAGGCCGCTACCGCGGACTGTAATTGGTAGATGAACAGATTTTTTAGCCAGTTGGTCAACAAAACGGACGATTCTCCGGACATCAGAGGTGTTTTCTGGGATGGCAACCATGCGAGGCATGATTTTAAGGGCGGAGCGGTCAGTAGAATAGGCCTCTAGAATAGATTTGGAATCAAAAACATTGCCAATGATATGCTGATTAAGATATTTAGCAATTTTATTCACGGACCACCCTGTTTAACTGTTACATTTCTTATTTTACCATAGGCTTTTTGTTTTTGGTAGGGTTTTTTGAAGATTTTTCATCACCGTACAAGATTTCTTTAAACTTTTTCTCTTTAACCTTTTGAATTAGCTGCATCGACTTAGCGGCGGCTAACAGGTTAGGAATACCGGTGTATATGAACAATATACCCCAGACCGTCATAGAGACCTCCGGAAGGATTAGCAGCATAATACCGATGATGATAGACACGATGTTGGCGATGATGTAGAGGGCCGAAAACTTGCTAGCTTTGTCCACTGCACCCTTGAGCGGGTTGATCAGTTTGGCTGCCTGCTCCTCCATGCTGCTGTTGACACTCTTATTAACCTCTTTAAATTGGGCAATACGCTCGGCTTTTTCTTTGCTCGGAGCAGGTTTTTTACGGTTGCTGATTTTGCTTATCTTGCCTGCGATATTCTGAACGAAATTCGATAGCTTGTTTAGATTAAGAGCTTTGGCGATGTTGGACACGCCGTTATAGATGATAAATACTGCTAGAATAATCTGGATATAGGCGGCAATCAGGCTTGGGAAAATGAAGAGAATTATCCCTATAACAACGACGATCGCCGATAAAATGACGGTCTTTTTGTTCCGGGTCTTGGCGGTCAAATTAGCGACAAATATCGACAGAGCGGCTATAAGGGCGAGCAGAATGATGTTCCTGGCCATGCCTTCGATGGTAGCTTCTGGATTAAGGATAAAGTTAATACCGTCGATAATCAGAAAAAGGGCTACGATTAGCCCGTTGCGCATGACGATATCGACTTTGCTTAAGATGACTTCTAATTTCTTAGCTAATTTGTCGGAATTTGATTTTTTTGACATGATGGCTACCTAATTTGTGATGGTGCCCGGGACAGGACTTGAACCTGCACACCTAACGGCATATGCTCCTAAGGCATACGTGTCTACCAATTCCACCACCCGGGCATAGTTTAATTATAGCACAAAAATACGGCTAGCGATAGCCGTATTTTGGATTAAATCTAGGTGGATGCGGGATTAGATCTAGGCTAGTGTAGGATGAAATCTAGGCGCGCTTAGCCAGTCTTAGCGAAGCGAAGTAGGTCGCGGCGAGGCCGGCAACGAGGGCTAGCGGCAGGAGCTCCTCTGGGCCAGCTTCTGGAGTGGCTTCTGGAGTAGTGGTTTTGCTACTGGTCTGTTTTTTGTCGGCGCTGGAGCGGGTAGCTGGGATCTCGGCTTCAGTTTCAGTTGCGGCTGTAGTTTCGGTATTAGTAGTGGTCTCGGTCTTGGCTGCAGTCTCGGTGCTAGCTACGGTTTCGACTTTGGCCTCGGTCTCGGTCTTAGCATCGGTCTTAGCCTCGGTCTTAGCCTCGGTCGAAACACCCTCAGATGCCGGGGCTTCTTTGCCGGATTCTTCGATGGCGATGGTACTGTTCGAGGCGCCATTATTCGTGTCGACTTCTGTTTTCCCGGCCGTAGTCTTGAGGCTCTGATCGCTGCTTGCGATAGCGGCAATGGCCCAGGCGGCGATACTTAATACTACTAGTACAATGAGTGTGGCGATGACGATTATGCGGCGGCGCTGCGACTTTTCGTCAGTCTCGTAAATATTTGTGTCCATAAAAACTCCCAATATTTTATTAATTTGAACAAATGATTGAAATGATTATAACACTACTTTGATTATTGGTCAATTATATTTTATAATACTTATGCTTAGATTTTAGTTTTGGGCTTTCGATACGCACCAAGAGGTGCTAGGAGGGGATATCTAGCATAGCCGCCTCCTCTTCGAAGGGTCGGAAGAAAATGTTGAGAGGTATATTTTCTTCATGAAAAGTAGTGTTTTTCTGGTGGCATATCCACTACTTTTGGTGTGGCCTGACTATGTTTCTGAGAAAAGCAAACAGAGATCTAAAAAAGTCATGTCTTGGCTCGGGGAGATTCATAGAACGATCAAAAACCTAAACTATGTATATGGCATCAGATTTTAGCTAGAATGATAATCTGCGCCCGACCCTGCTAATAGAGTAACCTGAGATAATCAAAAATAAAAGCACGAGCATTAAATTTTGTAAAAATTAGCAAAACTTAATGCTCGTGCTTGACGAGAAAAGAAAGGTTTGCTGCGGCGTGTTTTTTGGTTTTAATTAGCTGGAAATTGGGCAATAGCTCGGTTGGGTCTACAGAGGTAGGATGTGATAATGCTAAAATGCCATCATTTTTAAGCAGACTAGCAATTTGGCCGAGATTTTGTGGAAAATTATCGTATGGTGGGTCGACAAAAATAACGTCAAAAAATTGGAAAAATGGCGATTTTTCCGAATTTTCCCGAACAAAAACCGAAAAATCTTCTTTTCTAACATGAGCGCGATTCCCTACCCCTAAAGTAGCGATGTTTTGCTTGACGGTGGCAATGGCGGTAGGGTTTTGATCAACGAAAATCGCCCGGCCTGCCCCTCTGGAAAGCGCTTCTAGCCCAAGTGCGCCCGAACCGCAGTAGCAGTCGAGGACGTTCAGATCGGTGCTCAGCGGGCCTATTAAACTCTCGAGAGCGTTAAAAAGGGCGAGTTTTTCTCTGGCGCCCATGGGATGCACTGCGGATGTATCAGGGGCAAAGATTTTTTGCCCGCGAAACTCGCCAGAGGTGATAGAGAGTTTAGCCATTTTTCTCCTCTGGGAGGGCGGTAAGCCAGCTGATAGTGATTAACCTGATGACCTCTGGCAGGAGGATTCTTGCGGTTTGAGCGGAAAGCTCGCTAGTCCAGCCTTCGTCCCGGTAATGATCATACATTTGGAGATGAGAGATACGTCCAAGAGCGGCATAAAACTCGGTTTTGAGATCGAGCGAGTGGTAATCTTTGAGGCGACGAAGTTCAGAGCGCGAGAGATGCGGCATGAGTTTTTTGCGAGAAGTGCGGGCGGCGATGAGAGCGACATGATATTCGAAAGCGACGTGTTTGGTCATTAACCCCTCTACTCCCCAGTAAGACCAGTTGTTTTTGACAGACTCGCGTAAGGTGTTGCCACGCATGATACCCTTGACGGGCTGTCCAAAGATGGTAATATATTCTTTTTCGGTCATGAGTTCTTTAACAGCTTCTTCGTACGGGAAATGGTGTGCCGGGGTGAGACCGTCGGCGATAGCGTGGGCTAGCCAGGCCGCTTCAAAAGCCGCCCGGGTGTAATCTTCAGTTTTCTGTGCTTTTTTTAGGGCCGCGCGGAGATTATACTGGTGGTTGAGGATGATTTTGATTAACTTGCCATCGTCGTGATCAGGAATGATAAAATGCAGTGGTTCGTCGGTGCCAGGTGATTTGCGCTTCAAGCCATCCGGGCCACGCATGCCTTCAAAATAAACGATCTCTTTGTAGGATGGAAAAGTAACTGAGGTAGGCTTTTTTGAATTTTTGACGATTGTAGAAAAATATTGCCTAGCAAGGCGGTCGAGCTTTTGGTGAGTGCCGATTAGCTTGCCTGAGTGCTTTGAGTGTTTGAGGAGTCCTACGGTTGAGTACATTAGTTAGCTATTGATTAAAAGTTGATTATTTACAAAGAGATTGGTTAATTAAGGGTGGTTAGCTGTTGGTAATGGGAGATGCTCCCACATAGCTCTTTATATTTTAGCATATTTTTGGGGTTTTTACCAAAAGCATGAGCAACATTTTTGGCGTGGCGCGAGGCTTGGGAGATCAGTTTGGTATCTGATAAAGTGGCGATATGGAGGTTTAGTGCGCCATGTTGCAGGGACCCGTATATCTCGCCAGGCCCGCGGATTTTGAGATCCATCTCGGCAAGATAAAAACCATCGGTGCTTTTCTCCATAGCTCGAAGGCGTTTTGTCGGTGTTTCAGAAGTGGAAATAAGATAGCAGCAGGATTCTGCGCTTCCGCGACCGACGCGACCTCTGAGCTGATGAAGTTGAGCTAGGCCGTAGCCTTCGGCGTCAGAAATTACCATCACCGTAGCATTTGGAACGTTGACGCCCACCTCTACCACTGTAGTCGAGACTAGGAGATCGATTTTGCCAGAGGCAAATTTTTCCATAATAGAGTCTTTTTCTGGTGGTTTCATGCGGCCATGAAGAAATTCTACCCTTAGTTCTGGGAAGATATCCTGAAGTTTTTTGGCCTGTTTTTTGACAGAAGCAGTTTCGGAATGGTTACTATCTTCGATATTGCGGCAAATCCAGTAGATTTGGTGGCCAAATTTTGCCTCTTTGCGGATAATTGGATAGAGCTGCTCTTTTTGGTCGATTTCGCGGATGATTTTGGTCTGGATAGGCTGTCTCCCTTGGGGTAGCTCATCGATAATAGAGACGTCGAGGTCGCCAAAAACCGTCAGCTGGAGTGAGCGTGGAATAGGGGTAGCGGTCATAGATAACAGATGAGGAGCGCAAGGGAGTCCGTCTTCAGGTTTTATGATATTTCTTTCGGTCTTTGTCAATAGCTTTTGGCGCTGGTTGACACCAAAACGGTGTTGCTCATCAATAATGCAGAACCCTAGATGGTTGAAGATAGTGTCATCGGTGATCAGGGCATGCGTACCGATAATCAGATCGGCATTTCCCTGCTCAATTTGGCGTTTTACCAGGTCTTTATGTTTGGTCGAGCCAATAAGAAGCGCGGTTTTTACGCCCAGAGGCTCTAGGAGCGTGTTTAGGCTCTCGGCATGCTGGAGGGCCAAGATAGCCGTAGGTGCAAGCAAGGCCACCTGAAACCCGTTAGAAATGGCCTGGTATGCAGCAATGGCAGCGACAACTGTTTTACCCGAGCCGACGTCGCCCTGGAGAAGGCGGTTCATAGGGGTGGTTTTTTCGAGATCTTGCAAAATATCCCAGGTGGCTCGACGCTGGGCCTGAGTAAGCTTAAAGGGAAGAGAGTTGATGAACTTCTGAGTCTTTTTGGTATCAAATGGCAGTTTTTCGGCTCTGAGTTTTTGATTTTCTTGTTTTGATAGATTAGCAGCCAAAAGTAGCTCAAAGAGCTCTTCGTAGGCCAGATATTGGCGGGCCTCTGCTATCTCGGTGGTGCTGTCTGGAAAATGGGTTTTATAGAGAGCATCTGCTCTTGCGCCAGGGGTGACAAAAGAGGGGGCGTCTAGGCCTCTATTAGCCGAGTCTTTTTTATTTTGTAAAATCAGATCTGGATCTTCTATCGTTCCTGGCAAAAGATCAGGGATAAAGGCAAACTCGTTACGCAAATCATCAAAAAATTGGCGAAATTTGACAGAGGTAATGCTATTTTTGGCGGGATAAATAGGCTGGAGATCGGATTTGTCGGTTTCGGCGTCTTTGGCCAGAGTAGCCGAGGGTGAAGTCAGCTGATAACGGCCGTTTTTAAAATCGTAAGTGCCGGTAAAATAGTAGTCGCGATTACCGTCAAATTGTTTAGCCCGGTAAGGCTGGTTAAACCAAACTACGCGGATAGAACCGGTCTCGTCAGTGATTTTACCAGAGGTGATAGTCAGTCCGCGACGGCGAGTGTTAGTAGTTTCAAGATCAGAAATTCGACCGCGAACTAAGACTTTGCCAGGCTGCAGATCGCAGATTTTGACGGTGCTTTGAAAATTCTCATACGTGCGAGGGAGATAATATAAGAGGTCGCGCAGAGTAAAAATACCGGCTTTTTTGAGTTTTTCAGCAGTTTTTTCGCCAATACCGGGCGCGTTTATGACCTCCTGAGACAAATCCATAATCTTATTATAGCATTTATAAGTGTTTTGCGTGGGATTTGCGCCAGGCATCTATTTTGCCGTGATTTCCAGATAAGAGAATTTCTGGTACCTTTTTGCCGCGAAAGTCGGCTGGTTTAGTATACTGGGGATATTCGATGTTATCGCCATCAGAAAAGCTTTCGATTAGGGCGGAGTTTTCGCCACCGAGGACGCCGGGGATGAGGCGGACGATACTGTCGATGATGATCAAAGCCGGGAGCTCGCCACCGGTGAGGACGTAGTGGCCAAGGGAGATCTGGTGGTCGACAATGTCTAAAATGCGCTCATCGTAGCCTTCGTAGTGTGGACACAAAATAACATAGTGCACTACGCAACCCGAAAACAGCCCCTTGCTAATCACCGGGTCGCTCTCGGCGAATTTACGAGCTAATTCTTGTGTCCAGGTGACGCCGGCTGGGGTTGGCAAGATTACCTCTGGTTCTGGCTCGCCGGCCTTGTTGGCAACTTCTTTGACGTTCTCTATTGCTGCATAAACTGGTTCGCAGCGCAGCAACATGCCGTCGCCGCCGCCATAAGGGGTGTCGTCCACCGATTTATGCGGACCGAGGCCAAAATCGCGAAGATTGACAAAATCAAATTCTACAATTCCCTTGTCCTGAGCTTTCCACATCATCGAAGTATCAAGATAGGGGCGGATTGCTTCTTCGAACAGAGTAATAATCGTAAATTTGATTTTTGGCATAATTATATTTTAACATATTTTTGAAAAAAATGAAGGCAGCGTCTTTCGACACTGCCTTGCTGCGCGAATGCGCTTCCACTGAAGCGCGCCCACCCTAGGGGCACATTGGTTTGTTTTAATCCGCTGTTTGTTTTTGTTTTTAATGTAGTCTCCACACTCCACTAAATTACAGTGGAACCCCTGTGAAGCGTTTCAGCTTAATATTATTGTAAGTTACTATAAGCGTTTTGTCAAGGGGAAATTTGACAAAATTTGAATATGTTTTCCACAAAAGCGGGTGGTTAGATAGAAAAATCCTCCAATGATTATTTTTCGCAAAATCAGGGCCCGGCTTCTCCCAGGAGACGGGGGCAGGGCGGAAGTAGCCGGCCTACTCTGCTAGGCAGCGGAGAGAGAATCCGTAGTACTTGCCGTTGTAGTACGCAGGGTTGACTGCTCCGCTACTATTCAGGCCCAGATGGTAAGCGTAGGTAGCAGAAGAGTAGGCAGTACTAGACCAGTAGTAGCCGCCCGT
>JAZUOZ010000014.1:0-54170 GCA_045604925.1 Candidatus Nanosyncoccus sp.
TGTCCGTCTACTCTCACCACTGGTACCCAATACTCTCTAAAGGATCAAGGGGAAACCAGCAAATCGTACAATACGTCCAAGCTAGCAGATGGCAAATGCTGGATGACCACTAACTACAACCACAGCGCCGGTGCCCTCAGCAGCACCTATTACAATGTGCCTTCCAGTGGCTATACTATTCCAACCTCAAACTGTACCAAGAACGGCTTTGCTGGTTACTGTAACAACTCTACCTACGGTGGCTACTACAACTGGACCGTAGCCACTGCTGGCTCTAATTCTACCACCTACTCCATCTGCCCGAAGGGCTGGAGACTACCTACTAACGCCGAGTTTACTAACCTTATTAGCACTTATAGTGCATCATCAAAAGGAAGTAATCTTGTCACCGGAGACCCTAAAATGCAATATGGCGGCTACTGCTTCCCTGGCAGCTACGCTTGCGGCAACTATGCTGGTTCCTACGGCTACTATTGGTCGTCTACGGTTAGCGGTTCTAATTCCTACTACCTGGTCTTCTATAGCTCGTCCGCGGGTACCAGTGCTAACAGTAGGACGCTCGGCCTCTCTGTCCGGTGTGTCTTCGGGTCCTAGGCTCGTTGCTCTCCCGACCGCCCGGAAGTATCCTGCTGAATCCGTCAGCAACGGATTCAGCAAAAAAAAACAAGAAGTTGACTAAAACAATCATGAAAAAAGGAAAATAAAAGAAGAAAGGTAATAACAATGACTACGGTCCCCACCAGAAAAGATGTCAAAAACGCTCTCAGAAAAGCGCAAGATGAGCCAAAAGCTGTTAGCAAAGCAGAGAGACATCGTTATGCATTGGTAAAAGAACGCGCTTACCAACTTGAGCGGGAGAACAATGACTCCATTATCGTTTTTCCAGCCGCCGACGAGCCCTGGTATAAAATGGGCAATTTTTCTGCTCTTGTCTACATCTTTGACGTTGGCCTGCGCATGGGCAAATTCCCGAAAATTCAGGTCGACGGGGATAAGGGTGCAGTTATATTCGATTGGGTTGCGTTTATCCGAGATCTTGATGCTTTTGAGAAAAACATGGCTAGGATTGGTTACGCCGAAGTGGAGGACCTTGGTGACGGCATCAAAAAATTTTCCCTTGGCCGCACCTATACTAAGTCAGAAATCAGAAAACTCTATGCTCAGGTCCAAGATGTTCTAGACAGCATCCGCACTATGGCCAAAGTAGAAAAAGTTTTTCCAAAAGTCTACGCTCAACTTATAAAAATTTTCCCTATCTACTATTCAAAAATAAAAAAGATGAATATTGCTACCAGGGAAATGATTGGTAATCGCATTTGGGATAATCTACTCAAGATAAACTCACTTTATCACGCTATAGCAAGAGGAAAGATTAACTCACAAACAGGATTAAAGGAAATTGTAAAATACATTGATGCGATTGTCGATGCGGACATAGTGGCGGCTAATATAAGTATTTGGAGTCCGCAAACCGCTGTCAAGATGTCCAAGATGATGATTGAACTAAAAGAATTGGTGGTCAAAGAAATCAAAGATGAAATAAAAAAGTAGCTGGAAGATTCGGTACTGGACTTCCCTCTAAATATATTCAGGAATGAGCAACAATAATTCAAAAAATATTCTAGACAAAGAATTTTTGCGAGACTATCGTAATCAGCTTTTACTAGAATTATATATTGCCTATCAAGAAGCAAGGCTTGGTGGCAAACGCGCCACCGTAGATGTGAACAGGTTCGAAGTAAACGACATGGAGAATCTAATGATTCTGACAGATGATTTGCTGAACAAACGCTACAAACCTAGCCCTGGCGTCGCTCATATCATTCACAACCCGGTGATCAGAGAAATCTTTGCCGCTCCATTTCGTGATCGCGTAATACACCATTGGATTTATGACAAGATTTATGATTGGTTTGACAGGCATTTTATTTATGATTCTTATTCTTGTAGATTAGAAAAAGGAACATTACTCGGGATCAAAAGACTGGATCACCACATCAGGACAGTTTCTCATAACTATGCTGTTGAAACCTGGGTGATTCAGATGGACATACAAGGATATTTCATGTCTTTACCTCGAAAGAGAGTTTTAGAGAAAGTGATGGTCGGCGTGGACCAGATTTATGCTGACAAGAGAAACTCAAAAGAATACGAACTTTTAAAATACGCCCTTGCACAGGTAGTTTTAGATGACCCCACACAGGGCGTTGTCAGGAGAGGATGGCCAGATGCATGGAGAGATTTGCCTCCAGAAAAAAGTATGTTTGCCCAGCCACCGGGCCATGGTTTGGTTATCGGAAACCTTACTTCCCAACTTTTATCAAATGTTTATCTTGATGCACTAGATCGTTATATTACGTTTGACCTAGGTTATAAACATTATGGGCGCTATGTTGATGATTTTTATATCGTTATTACAAAAGATCAACTAGCGCAGGCACTAAAAGATATTGCTGCTATTCGCTCATTTCTGCAGCGAGAAGGATTAAACCTCCATCCTAGAAAAACCAAAGTCCAAAAAATCCAGCATGGAGTTGCATTTCTCGGAGCAGTGGTTTATCCAGGTGCGATTTTGCCAGGTAAGAGGTTAAAGCATAATTATTATAAGGCTTATGATGAATACAAAATGAACAAGAAAGGCATGGAGACTCTGATGGCCTACAAAGGTCAATTTTGTCATTTCAAAAGTCCAAAAATCCTTTCGGAGATTTTATGTGAATATGAATGTATAAATTAACGATGGATGACAGTTGCCTGATGGGTGGTGCGGGAGAGCAACGAGCCTAGGACCCGAAGACACACCGGACAGAGTTGCCGTTCGTCCTATTGTTAGCATTGGTATTCGCGGACGAGCTATTGAAGTTCAGGTTGTAGGAATTAGAACCGCTAACCGTAGACGACCAATAGTTGCCGTTTGAACCAGCATTGTTGCCGCAAGCGTTGTTGCCAGGGTTGCAGTTGCCGCCATAGACTAGAACTTCAAGCATGACCCGCTGACTGCCAATGGCAGGACCACGGTGGTATAATGTCACTTTCAAATTGCGACACGCCCTTAGGCGCGAAGAATTCTGCATCAGATATGCAATAGACTCGGGGTTTTAGCTTCGCCCAAGTGGACATTTGAGCCGCCCACCAGACAACGCACTTGCAGCAAGAGGATAATCGTCATCAAAACTGCAAGCAATCACCATCTTATGTATATTATATCACAAAAATACTCCTTAGCTTATTCAGCTAAGAATGGGCGGGTATTCCCGGATGTACTTATACATAACCACTTTTTTCAAGGGGTCATACACATTTTTCCGCCCCAAGTCTTGCATTTTTCCACAACTTCCTGTATAATAAGAAGGTCGTCTTTTCCAAATTGTCGTAGGACGATAAAACTAAACAGGAGTACGTTAGTACATGCGTATCGGACTTAAGCGCGCTTATGCACGTAAAAAGTCGCACGAACCTCTTGGCTTCGGCCTAGAGTTCATCGAAACGAAAATTGTTTAGATAAGTTTCGCTGGTAAAACGCGCAGGCCTCTGAGATTGGTCACATTCGTGACTAACTCAGAGGCCTTTTTCGTGCTAATATTACCTGAGTATTATTGCTGTTGTGCTAGTTTGGCATCAATCTTTTCGCGGAAGAGGTTCAAGAAGTCTTCTTCCGAAGAAATATTACTTAGCGAAATAATTTGACCATCGAGGAAGAACGAAGGCGTGCCAGGAATATCGAGATTCTTAGACAGACCAGCGTCAAAGTTGAGTTTGGCCTTGACCTTGTCGCTGTTCATGTCGGTGATAAACTGGCTGACATCGCCCTTGCCCCCAGAGACATTAGCGAACAAATCTGCAAACATTTGGGTGCGTTCTTCGCCAGAGGCCTCAGACCAAGTCGATTGGTTAGCGAATAGTTTATCGGCGTACTCTTTCCAGTAGCCCTGGAGTCCAGCAGCCTCGGCAGCGCTAGCCGCGGCAGTAGCGTTTTGGTGGTAGCTCAGCAAGAAGTTACGATAGACGATCGCCAGTTTGTCGCCGTATTCTTCGAGCAATTTATTGACGCGGGTGTTCATCCCGGCACAGGCCGAGCACTGGTAATCTGCATACTCGTAAATCACGACTGGCGCAGACGGATTACCCTTAACGTGGTCGCCAATTTCGCCATTGTCCGTGGTAGCGGCGATGATAGAATTAGTGTTGTAATTGCTATAATCTACCTGGGTAGCCTGCTTATCAGACAACCGCCAAATCACAATACCTACAAAAAACAAGATGATTGCAACGATTACGATAATCCACCCAGTGTTACTTTTTTTATTCATTTTCCTCCTTCTGAATTTCGCTTAATCTGCGTGCTATAGCTTAATACGTGCGCTATATTTGTGGAAATGTATTACCAACGCACAACTGATGTGTTATAATATATATATTAACATAATTTCCAGATTAGTACCATGCGTAATTTTATGACAAAATTTACAAAGTGGGTGGATAAGTTTCTTGAGAGGTTCCGCGAGCCGTCTGAGCCGGAAGAGCGGCCTCCGTATGTGCCAGAGTCATTAGAAGATTTTATTGGCGTGATGCAGCGCACGCCGCAGGAGTTTTTAAATGGCAAACAGCGCGCGATTATTGCCGCCTGCATGAGTTTTGGCGATCGCAAGGTAGCCGATATCATGATGCCAAGGAGCGAGGTTACTTTCGTCTACGAACATGATTTTCTTGGTCCGCTGATGCTGGATAAGCTGTACCAGTCTGGTTCTTCGCATTTTCCAGTTTTGTCGTCCGACGGCCACCAGATTATCGGTTTGATTCACACCGATGCACTTAATTCTTTAGAGGTCAAAAACACCGACCGCGCCACTAAGTATCTGGACAAAAAGGTCTATTATCTGCGCTCGGATTATACTTTGGAGCAAGCGATGGCCGCATTCTTGCGCACTAACTGCTTCTTTTTCTTGGTAATTGACCGCGCTGGCCAACTCGTCGGCCTTTTGACTTACAAAATGCTCGTCGCCTACCTCCTTGGCTACACGCCAAAAGACGATTTCGACGACGACACATCAATAGCGGCAGTGATGAAACGAGAAATTCTTGACTAAGTCGAATTTCTCTTAATTCGTATTCTATGGTATAATTATATGAGTTATGCGAGAATTATCTATTGACTTAAAATCCAAAGTTGGCAGCCAAGCTACCGTTTCTGGCTGGGTTAACTCCCGCCGTGATCATGGCGGTCTGATTTTCATCGATCTGCGTGACCACAAAGGCATTATCCAACTGGTGATCACTCCTGATACTAAAGACGCTTTTGCTCTAGCCGAGACCCTGCGTGATGAGTTCGTCGTCACCGCCACCGGCAAAATTCGCGAGCGCGCGCCCGAGCTTAAGAATCCTAATATCGCTACCGGCGATATCGAGTTAGTTGTAGATTCTCTAACTTTGCTTAATCGCTCCGAGCCGCTACCGGTCAACACGCATGATGATGGCCCAGAAACTTCCGAAGAGCTCCGCCTCAAATATCGCTATCTAGATCTCCGCCGTCCATCCATGCAACAGACTCTGAAGCGCCGCGCCGAGTATTATAAGTTTATTCGTGATTATATGGAAGCCCGCGATTTTATCGAGATTGCTACGCCGATTCTCGCCAACTCTTCGCCCGAGGGCGCGCGCGATTTTATCATTCCTAGCCGCCTACATCCAGGTCAGTTTTATGCTTTACCGCAGGCGCCGCAGCAGTTCAAACAGCTTTTGATGGTGGGTGGAGTGCCAAAATATTACCAGATCGCTCCATGTTTTCGCGACGAGGATCCGCGTGCCGATCGGCTCTATGGCGATTTTTATCAGCTTGATCTAGAGATGGCTTTCGTTGATGATGGCGAAGTCGTCCGCCAAGAAATCGAGCCGCTTTATGTTGAGCTCGCCACCAAATTTGCCAAGAATAAAACTTTGGTGATTAATTCTGAGCCGGCCAAAAAATATATTCCTAGCGGCAGCGCTTTTGCTATTCCGCGTATTCCGTTCCAAGACGCCATGGATATTTACGGCACCGACAAGCCAGACTTACGTTATGGTATGGAGCTGATCGACTTGACCGACGCTCTAAAAGATACCGAGTTCAAAGTTTTCCAGAGTCCATGTGTCAAGGCGCTTTGCGTAAAAGGCGGCGCTTCACTGTCGCGTTCGCAGATTGATAGTTTCACCGAGCAAGCTAAGAAACTTGGCGCTGGCGGCCTGGCATATATATTATATGTAGATGGCGAGGCCAAGAGCCCGATTGCTAAGTTTTTAAAGCCGGCCGAGCTTGATAAGATCAAAGAACTAACTGGCGCAGCAGATGGCGATGCTGTATTCTTTGGCGCCGATGCTTGCGATAACGTCAACAAAGTTTTGGGCCAGCTCCGCATCAGCTTTGCTGATCAATTTGAACTTAAGAACGATGACGAAATCGCCCTCTGCTGGATTACGGATTTTCCGTTTTATGAATGGGACGAGTCTAACCAAAAGCTAGACTTTGGCCACAATCCGTTTTCTATGCCAAAAGGCGGCCTTGCTGCGCTAGAAAATGCCAAGACCGATTCCGAAAAACTCGCTATCGTGGCCGATCAATACGACATGGTGATGAATGGTTTTGAGGTCGCTTCCGGCGCCGTCAGAAATCATAGTCCAGGGATTATGTATAAGGCTTTTGCGCTGCTTGGCTATAATCAGGCCTACGTCGAAAAACGCTTCGGCGGTCTGCTCAATGCTTTCAAATTTGGTGCCCCACCACATGCCGGCTGCGCTCCAGGTCTAGATCGCATCTTTATGATTCTAAATGATAGCAAGAACATTCGCGATATTGTTGCATTTCCAAAAAACGGCTCCGGTGTCGACCTGATGATGTCCTCCCCATCTACAGTAGACAACGACCAGCTTACCGAAACCAACATTGAGATTATAGAACAAGAATAAACCCCTTTTACTAGTCAGTAATGAGATTTAGACCAGAATAGCAAAGGGTTATTTTGAGTTTGTAATGAGATTTAGACTAGATTTGTGCGTGCTATTTTTACAACAACAATTATTATCCATGTTCAAAGAATAATTTGTTGTAAAAATAGTAATGAACAAGTCCCAAACTCAAAAAACCCTTTGCTATTCTGGTCTTTTATAACCACACTATTTTAAGGTTTCTTTAAGCTATTAACGTTATAATGAGGCTATCAAACATTTGATAGAAAGGACCAAATCATGCAACAAACCTTCCGTAGAAAAGAAACCAAATATCTTTTGTCGGAATCCCAAGTCCGAGAGTTGCTGTGGCTGATCGAGCCATATCTCAAAAAGGACAAATATTTTAAAGGCACCAACTGCAGCATTTATTTTGATAATAAAGACCGTTATCTCGCGATTCACTCGCTAGAAAAGCCTCTTTACAAAGAAAAAGTCCGCGTCAGAAGCTACGGTGTGCCAGATTTAGACGATACCGTTTTTCTAGAAATCAAGAAAAAATACAAGGGCATTGGCAACAAGCGCCGCATCCCAATCAAGCTCGCTGATTTTTACAATTATCTAGAAAATGGCAAACTAGAAAACGGCACCGCTGAGACCAAAAAAGAGCTCGACGTCTGTATCAAACGATACGGTCTAAAACCGACTATGTTTTTGGCTTATGATAGGACTTCTTACTGCGATAAAGAAAACCCAACTTTCCGTTTGACGTTCGACCGCAATGTCCGCAGTCGCGAAAAAGATTTGCATTTAGAAAACGGCGATAGGGGCCAAAAGTTTTTTCAGGATGGCACAGTGGTCATGGAGGTTAAGGCGCTCAATGCCTACCCACTCTATTTTGTCCGCGCCCTTTCCAAACTCAAGATTTATCCGGCTTCGTTTTCTAAATACGGCCGCGTTACCGAAAAGACTTTGTATTATCTAATCAAAAAGGAGCAAAATGTTCGATAGTATATTAACCTCAGGCGTCACGCCGGTCAACTTTTTCATCTGCATCGGCGTAGCCTTTGTGCTAGGCGTGATTGTCGCCCTAGTTCACAAAAAGACCAGCCCGTCTAGCAGCGGTTTTATCACCACGCTTGCGATTTTGCCGATGCTGGTGGCGATGGCGATCATGCTCGTCAACGGCAACCTTGGCGCCGGCGTCGCTACAGTCGGTATTTTCTCGCTCGTGCGTTTTCGCTCGATTCCGGGCAACTCGCGCAGCATTCTTTCGGTCTTCTTTGCCATGGCCATCGGCCTGGCGATCGGCACCGGCTATGTAATGTTTGCCGCACTCTTTACGGTAATCGTCTCGGCAATCGTCGTCTTTCTCAAATTTATTAATTTTGGCGAGGCCAAGGCTCAAAACAAAATCCTTACCATCCTGGTGCCAGAAGATCTCGATTATACTGAGATGTTTGATGACGTTTTTGGCAAATACACCAAAAAGCATCTGCTCAAAAAATCTAAAACCACCAACATGGGCAGCCTTTTCGAGCTGACTTACGATGTCGAGACCAAACCCAAGATCAACGAAAAAGAATTTATCGACAAAATTCGCGTCAAAAACGGTAACCTCAAAGTCACGCTCTCTCATCCACTAGTGGAAGGGGAATTGTAGTATAATTTAAGTAAAAGCATAAGCGAATAGATAAGAAAGGTTTAGAATATGCAACCAACAGATAATCAAATTAACCAAACAAAGGATCAGGAAACCCATACCATGACGAACCTACCAGTGAATGATAAAAAATCCAAAATGACCAAAGGTCGAAAAATCGCAATCGGCGTTGTTTCGGCGCTCGTCGTAGCCGGTCTAGTCGGCGGCGGGATTTATCTAGCCACTCGTCAGGGCAGCAATGCTCCGACCACCGTAGTTGAGAATAATGCCAATACTGGCAATAGTTCCACTGCTCTCGTCGACGGCGAAAACAAGATCAAATCCGGCGGCACGTATACCTTTACCGGCAGCACATCAAATGGCAAAATCGAGGTTGATACCACCGAGTCCGTCAAAATTGTCCTCGATAATGTTTCTATTACTAACCCGTCTGGCGCTGCTATCAAATGCAAAGAGGGAAGCAACGTTACTGTTGAGCTAGTCGGCGAGAGTACTCTTACCTCCACTGACAAAGGCGATTCTCAAAACGACCCAGCTAACGTCATTTCGTCTGATGCCAACCTTATCATGACTGGTACCGGCTCGGCCACGCTTACCGGCAACGGCAAGGGCATCAAGGCCGATGGCGATCTTACTATTGAGGGCGGTACTTATAACATCAACGCTCCAGATGATGGCCTGCGCGCTGATGGCAAAATCACTATCAACGGTGGCAATATCTCCATCAAAAATGTCGCAGAAGGCATCGAGGCAACTAACGTTGTTATCAACGGCGGTACTATCTACATCGAGGCCTCTGATGACGGCATCAATGCTACGAACAAATCGACCAATTATTCCATCGCTATCGAAATCAACGGCGGTGAGGTTACCATCGTAATGGGCCAGGGCGATACCGATGCCATCGATAGCAACGGCGATCTTTACATCAATGGCGGCACGCTCAATATCACCGCTCAGTCTCCGTTTGATTATGACGGCACTGCTAAATATACCGGCGGTACTATGATTATCAACGGCCAGACAACCACCGAGATCACCAACCAATTTGGTGGCGAGATGGGCGGCGATATGATGCCTGGCGGACAAACCCCACCTGAACAAAGCGGCCAGACTCAGAGCGGCCAAGCGCAAGGCCAGACTCCGCCGCAGCAAATGACGCGCAGATAGTGCTATAATATTAATATGTCGAGCTTATTAGATTATCTAGCCAAGCCTGGTTTATCCGAAATTTCTCGAAAAACACCACTCAACATTTTGGATGCACTTGCTCTGGCTAGGTTTTCTTATCTTCCGTTTGATAAAATTAATCTTGACCCAGTCGAAACAATTTCCTCTCTTGCTCGCAAAATGCAGATTCTCAAACTCAATGTTTTTCTCTATCCCGAAGACAAGCAAATGATTAAACTTCTTGGCAAAAATCCACGGTTTTGTAATCTCAAAGTTACTGATTTTGCCTATCGTTTGGACAAAAAAACCGTTGAACAATTCGCAGCCATCACTATTCATCTACCAGACAGTAAGCTCTATATTTCTTTTATCGGCACTGATGACACTCTTAATGGTTGGCGCGAAGATTGTAATATGGCTGTCCAGAGCACTGTTCCGTCGCAAAAATCTGCCAAAAGATACCTAAAAAATATTGCCACAAAATATCCGGATGAAAAAATATATTTAGGCGGCCATTCTAAAGGCGGCACGCTGGCTATGTACGCGGCACTCACTACCAAACCGGACATTGTCCATCGCGTTAAATACATTTATAGTTTTGATGGCCCTGGGCTATCAGAAAAACTAACTCAAAAAGCCCTTCGCAAATTTGAGGCTGCCGGCGAGGCGTCGCCACTTTCGCGTATGACCAATTATATTCCTCAAGATTCTATTGTTGGCCGCCTTTTTTCTCACGCCGAAAAATTCGAAGTCGTAAAAAGCAATGCCAAAAATTTTTATCAACACAATGTCCACTCGTGGCAAGTTAACCAGCGTGAGCAAAAACTCGTTCCGGCCAAGATTTCTAAAAAAAGTGATTTTGTTGATCGAGCGGTCTCTAGCTGGATTAGCAGTATGCCAAAAAAGCAAAGAAAAATGTTGATAGATTCTATTTTCAAGGTTTTAGAAAGCAGTAAATACAATTCGCCTATCGGGATCTCGGCTGATGGAATCCGCTCTTTGCCAGATTTAGTTAGTTCCTATCGCAAACTAGACAAATCTGAGCAGAGAACTATTCTCCAGTCCGCAAAAAAATTGCTGAAACTAGCAATTTTTAAACATCAATAACTTGGTCGGGGCGACAGGACTCGAACCTGCGACCTCACGGTCCCAAACCGCGTGCGCTACCAACTGCGCTACGCCCCGATTCCATTATTATATCACTACCTCTGGAAAATTTCAACATCAACCAGGACAGTATTTGGTCAGGGTGATCGGACTTGAACCGACGACCTCAGCGTCCCGAACGCTGCGCGCTACCAACTGCGCCACACCCTGATCAATATAATTTTACCAAATAAAAAGAATATTTTCTAGCGTAAGAGAATTCAAATAGCCCACTTGAATTCTCCCCCACGACAGATTATAATTATACTATGTTTATTATCTCGATTTTTCTTGCGACAGTTGTGCTTGGCAGCCAGCCTGTTTCTGCTGTCGAGCTTTCCGAAGAACAGGTCGGTGCCATCGTTCAGAATTGCGCTACTACCAAACAATCTCTCCGCACGCTTCAGCGTACCGATGCTCGCTCGCGTTCCTACCTTGGCTCCGCTTATGAAAACCTTCTTTCTAACTACATCTCTCCACTTAATCTCCGTCTGATCAACTCTAGCCAGCCAAACGCGACTTTGGCTAATCTCCACTCTCAGATTCTCGACACCCGCCAAGAGTTTATCTCGCGCTATACATCATACAGCCAAGCACTAGAGGATCTCATCTCCAGCGATTGCCAAAATCATCCCGACGAGTTTTATGAAAAACTTCTGAACACCCGCAAAAAACGCGCCGAGCTTTCTTCCGTTACTACCTCCCTTCGCAATTTGTTTTCTGAGCAGCTTACAGATGTCCGTTTTCTCAAAAATAGCCTAGGAGAAAAAAATGCAGAGTAAACATTCCAAAAACATCGCAATTCTCGGCATTGCCTCTGTTTCTATTTCGCTTCTTACCACCATTGTCAGCCTGATTATTTATCACAACTCCGGTGATATCTATCTCGACCGCTCGCGTCCAGGTTTCTTGCCTGACGAGTCCGAGGTCGAAAACGAGCCCGAGTCTACTTACTCTTTTCCGTCATCTGGGTTAATCAACGAGCAGGTTTTAAACGATTATATCGATCACTATCAAGAAGTCCTCGATTATATTGATGATCTCGATAGTCCATTTGCCGAGACGCCGCTGTCGGATGATTCACTGGGTATTCCGCCCGCTCCAGAACAGCCACCAGCCGAGCAATAACATTCTTTATCTACTTTTGGTGCCGCCACGTATCTTTTTCAGTGATATCTTTTTAGCAATTTTTAAAAAACTAAACATAAGCATTTTACTTTTAAAAACTATCGCGCTACAATAAAGCAAACAAGGAGGTAAAATGTCATTAGTTATTCGGAATTCGTCCGGATGGGCCACGCATCGCGTTGAGCGCGCCGCCAACGGTGTAGATATGATTATCATCAACCGTTCCACTGGGCTAGTTGAGGGCCGTATCGAAAACGGTGCCATGACAGGACAGTCGATCAAATTTGGTGATTCCAAGATTTGCTGGGCATGATATAATATAGTTATGGTTATTATTGCCGTACTAGTTGGACTTTTTATCCTATTCTTTTTCGTCCGGCACCATACTGGTCCGGCTCATCTTGCGATGATCGCCGGACTTTCGGTTTATAGTACGTTTGGCGCTCAGTTTACCGAGTGGCTTCACCAGTTTGCAGGACAAATCCCACTTGACCTGTCCCAAGCCATTTTATATTTGCTGCTCATTCTTGTATTTCCGTTAATCCTTTATTTGCGGTCACACCGCGGTGGCCTTCGTGGGATTTTGCGTATTGCCGAGGCTGTGGTTTTTGCCGCAATTATGACAGCACTGCTTTCGTCTACTATTGCCAAATTTGTGCCTTTTGACACTATCTCTACCAACATCTCTCAGTTTATCTCTTCGATCGAAGGCCCGCTTGTGTTGGTCGGCGTAATTTCCGCCTACTTAGATCTTTTGATTTTCCGCAATAAATAATACAAAATTTCCCGCTTGTGCTTGCTAATTTTTTGCACCCGCGTATAATGCAGGCATGAAACAATTGCTCTCAACGTACATCAATCATCTTTTTCGCTCTATTCACCCCTCAGTGCCGGTACTGATTTTTGCCGTCAGCATCATTTTGAGCGATGTCTTAGTGACCATCTTCCGTCCCACATTTTTTACTTCAATTTTGTGGCTAATATTTTCAATTGTTCTACTGATTTTTTCGATTCTGATTCCGCGCTTCCCGATTATTATCCTCGCCGCGGTGGCAGGATTTTTACTGATTGCCCACCGAGCTGCACCTGACTTTATCGCCCAAGATTTTTTTAAGGAATCTGTCGGCCGCACAGTCACGATATCGGGTAGAATTATAAAAGACCCCGATATCTCCACTAGCGAAAAATTAAACATCACACTCGCCGATTTAAAAATTTCGACAGATGATAATCCTGCCGCCACTTTTACTTCCATCGCTGGCAAGCTCTTCACTCAACTAGACCCAGACACTGATGTCCAGCGCTCTGATACAATTATTCTAAGCGGCAAACTTTCTGATGGATTTGGCACTTATGCCACCACTATGTTCCGACCGAGCTTGCGGGAAATTGTGCGGCCCGAGCCCGGCGATGTCTTTCTAAAAATTCGCAATTTTTTTGCAGATAAAGTTCGCGATTTTATCCCATCCCCGCAGAATGGCCTCGCGCTTGGTTATCTGCTCGGCCAAAAATCTGGCGTCGACAAAACGTTCCAGGACACTCTTCGCATCGTTGGTCTTACCCACATTATTGTTGCCTCTGGCGCGCATCTTTCTACGCTTACTGGTTTTACCAAAAAACTTTTCAAAAAAATCTCACGCTTTGCCAGTTTTCTTGCCGGTATTTTGCTTGCCATCTTTTTTATTGGCATTACTGGGCTTTCTGCCAGCATGATTCGCGCTGGGCTAGTCACGGGCATCTCGCTTTTGCTCAGCTATTTTGGCCGCCAAATCAAACCACTGCGTCTAATTATTATAGTCGCTGCCGCCACCCTCGTTTATAACCCAGATTATCTTAGCGACCTCGCCTGGCTGCTTTCGTTTGCTTCTTTTACTGGCATTCTCGTTGTCGCGCCAGCTATCGCCAAGTTCTTCTACGGCAAAGACAAAAAACCTGGGTCCATCAGTAGCATGCTGATATCTTCGGCCGCCGCTTCGCTGCTTTGCACGCCTATCCTGCTTTATTATTTCGGCCAAACCTCGCTTATTTCTATCGTCGCTAACCTTCTTGTCTTGCCAACGGTTTCTTTTGCGATGGGTTTTACCTTTCTTACCGGACTTCTTGCTATTGTCTTGCCACCGCTGGCCAATATTCTCGGCCATATCACCACACTGATTTTAGATTACCAGATTTCGGTGGTTAATTTCTTCGGTGAACAACAAGTTTTTCTTATCAAAATTGACCCCGAAAATCCCGCAGCTTTCGCATTATATATTCCGCTCATGATTGTATTTCTAATCTTCGCATGCTACTCTAGATATAAGCTTCGCCTATCTCGCAAGATTTTGGCTAAAAATCACTTATGATTTTGTCCGTGAAGTCTAAAAATAAGATATAATATATTTATATAAGGAGGAATCATGGCAAAAAAATCTACAGAAACAGTTGCAAACAACGACGGAAAGAACCAGGCGCTCAGCCTCGCAATCGCTCAGATTACCAAACAATTTGGTGATGGCTCTATCATGAAACTTGGCGAGACCAAGAAAATCGATGTCGAGCTTTTGCCGTCCGGCTCTCTCTCGCTTGATTTAGCGCTTGGCGGCGGCTATCCAAAGGGCCGCATTATCGAGATCTACGGCCCAGAGTCGTCAGGTAAGACTACCTTGGCTCTCCATGCTATTGCCGAGCTTCAGAAACAAGGTGGCCAGGCTGCTTTCATCGATGCCGAGCACGCACTGGATCCATCCTATGCCAAAAAGATCGGCGTTAACACCGCTGATTTACTTATCTCTCAGCCAGATAATGGCGAACAAGCGCTTGAGATTTGCGAGACTCTGGTCCGCTCTGGCGCAGTTGATTTGATTGTAGTAGACTCCGTTGCCGCCCTCGTCCCTCAGGCCGAGATTGACGGCGACATGGGCGATGCCCAAATGGGTCTGCATGCGCGCTTGATGTCTCAGGCTATGCGTAAGCTTACTGGGATCATCAGCAAGTCCAAAGCCACCGTTATCTTCATCAACCAAATCCGCATGAAAATCGGCGTGATGTTTGGCAACCCAGAAACTACCACTGGCGGTAACGCGCTTAAGTTCTACGCTTCTATGCGCCTCGATATTCGCCGCACCGGCCAGATCAAAAGTGGCGATAATGTTAGTGGCAACCGCACTAAGGTTAAGGTTGTCAAGAATAAGATTGCTGCGCCGTTTCGCATTGCAGAGTTTGACATTATGTACAACGAGGGTATTAGTAAAACTGGCGATATTTTAGACCTTGCTGTCGAATCTGGTGTTCTCGAAAAATCCGGCGCCTTTATCAAGTATGATGGCGAGACTATCGGCCAGGGTCGCGAGGCAGTCAAAACACTGTTCAAGGAAGATCCGAAGCTAATGGCTGAGATTGAGAAAAAAGTCCGTGCCAAAGTTTTGCCAGATGAGTCTACTAGCGGTTCCGCTGATAACAAAAAGAAACCAGCAGATGCTGCAAAAGACGTAGACAGCGCTAAATCCGCTAAAGCTTAGGCAATGGAAATCTTTACTAGTAACTCATCAAAAACGAATAGTTGCCAGTTGGTAGTTACAGCCATCAAACCGGCCGTAAAAAATGAGCATCGGGTTAACATTTTCGTCGATGACAAGTTTGAGTTTTCGCTCGACTTGGCCCAGGTTGTTGATTATAAGTTAAAAGTCGGCCGGATTTTAACTCCCGAAAAATTGGCGGAATTAAAAACCGCTTCCGAGTTTGGCAAACTTTATCAGCGCACTTTAGAATGGGTCCTTACGCGCCCGCACTCCATCAAAGAAACCCGCGATTATTTAAAACGCAAACGTATCAAGCGTGAATTAGAAAATCGCCAAGTCGCCAGAAATCGTGAAAAATTAAAAAACGAAACCAAAGAAGAGTGTGCCGCCCGCAAAGACCGAGAAGAAAAGTTTGGCACCTATCTAAAAACTAAAGAACTGTCACTATTTTCTGACGACGATATCGAAAAGATCATCGCCCTTCTCATTAAGAAAAAATATCTAAACGACTATGAGTTTGTCCGCTACTATCTCGAAAATCGCAATGCCACCAAAGGCGCAAGTACCAAAAAGCTAAAGCAAGAACTTACCAAAAAGGGAATCGAAAGTTCAATCATAGAAGAGCAGCTAGCAGCTGATATTCGCAACGATGCCGAAGAAATCCAAAAAATCATCAAGCGTAAACGTAGCAAATACAACGACGAAAAACTTATTGCTTACTTGGTTCGTCAAGGGTTCGATTATCAGCAGTCGAAAGACGCGGTTCGCGGAACGGATTCACAAAATTAGGCACAAAATCCTCGCGTGTAGCATTAGTGCGGATTTTTGATTCTTCGTCGCGCACCACGATTTCTTTGTCGGAAATCTGGACTACTTCACTCCGACCGATCACCAGCTCTGGATCTAAGAAAGCTTTCATAATTGGACGTTGCACAATCAGTTGTTGGATAACAAAACCATCTGTATTGACAGTATAGTCAGATACTTTACCAAGCTTGGTGCCTTTTTTGGTCACCACGTGCATACCCTTCAAGGAAAAATTGAGATCTAAGATTTGCTTCAAAGTCACTACATCATCTGCCTCAACAAAATCATCCAGCGAATCAACTACCATCCCGGCCGAAGAATATTCGCGTACTCGGTTTTCTTGTAGGTAATCGCCAGCAGCACCCTTGGCAATATCTGGCCCCTCTAGCCGAAAAGCCGCTACCTTCAGCTCATTAGGATCTACCACGATCTCCGTAGTTCTAGCAATCGCCCCGCCCACGTGCAGGCTCAATACCGGACAATTCAGCAGACGATCAGAGTTGATTAACATAATCTTATTATAGCACACCTTTGCCAATAAGGGGTAAAAGTGGTATAATTACTATGTGTCTCAGTCTATGCAAAGAAAGGGGTGATTTTATGAGTACTGAGAAGAAAATTGAAATCTGTACTAGAAGATACTTAAAGGACGAAGCCGGTAAAACTACTGATATACCAGAAGGATATCATAATGTTGAGGAGCTCTTTTGTACCGAGAAGACTTCTTATTTTACCTTCAACGAGGGTGAGGAGGACTATTACGGGGTGTTTTGCTTGGATAACTCAATCATACGAGTAGTGATTCCGGCCAAATATGAGCAAAGCGCTAGACAGTGTTTGATAGATGACAAATACTATATTCTTTTACCGAAAGGATATTACTCATCAGAAAATATTTACCCATTAGAAGAAATTTACTATCACTATCAATTGTGGGATCCAGAGACAGAAAAGCTTATTCATGGCGGTAGGCTGTATAGGCATATCTATAGCAGTATAACCTATAATGGCGTATTGCATGTACAAACTTGTCGAGGTTCTAGTTTTAGTGACAACCAAGCGCTTGTTGATTTTAAGACTGGCGAAATACTATGGGAAGGAGACCTAATCACAGACTTACTCCGAGGATCAGAGAGATTTTATAGTGTAGGGTTTTCACTATTTGACACGCTAAGCCGTAAATTCATTCTGTCATCCGAACTGGGAGAAACCAAATATACGTACACGGGTAATTTTATTCTCGCAAACTATGCAGATTCAAGCAAAGTTTTCACGCGAGATGGCGTCATGATATTATCTGATTTGTCAAAAAACACAGAACTTGTATCTGATTCACGATCTATTCAAGATTTGATAATCACTAGATTTAACCAAGATTATATCTACTATCAACTAGTCGAAATCACTGATCCATCTTGTGTTGTGGTAGCTAGCTTTAAATCCTCTGGTAGTCACCGTGATGGTATGCCTTACGAGTATTGTTTCGGTGTTTATAATTATGACACCGGGGAAAAACTTGACCGGCCGTTAACCGAATATGAAATGGACAAAATCCAGTACGCCATTTACCAGAATTTTGCAATAATTATGGACAAGTTAATTCGTTCTAAAGGGGGCGGTAAATCCATTTTCTAGTACACCAATAAGGGCCTGACAGCCCTTATTTTAATGATAAAGTATTTTTTGATATTTCAACTAACCTATCCCCAGGAAGATTAAAGTGTTTCCCAGGCTTATAAGTCCTAATTGCGTCCAAAAAATCTAGAGCTTGCGGTCGTGTTACCGAAATCCCGGCACGCAGAAGTCCTGCCCGTAAAATCTCTATCGCCGTTGCATTGTCTAGATTGCTGAACCAGGCCCGCTCATAGACCCCATCTTTTGGCAAAATCTTATCTAAAATAGCATCAATTTCAATTTTTAAATTATTCGTTTCGTGATATATTTCTAGAAGATGTTTTTTTGCCTTTGGTCCAAGTTTTTCGCGCAGAATATTGCGTAAATACTGTCCGCTCGTATTGGTCGGATCTTGCCGAAAACTCAAATTATGCTCTGCGGCGTATCGTAAAATATCAGCTTTGTTCATCGGTTTTATATCCGTAAACGGTCTCCGAATGGCATTATTCCCAAACGGTACTAACCCTCGCCAACCGGTCCCCCGGACGAGGTTAATTGCCATACTTTCAGCCAAGTCATCTAGGTGGTGCGCTGTATAAATTTCGCCATCAAGCTCACTTGCCAACTTCTCTAAATATTCATACCGTGATATACGCGCTTGTTCTTCGGACGCACCAGATCCTAACTCTGCCCGACCCAAATAAAATGGCAAGCCATATTTGGTAGCGAGCGTCTCAACAAAGCGTGCATCTTCTGCTGATGAAGCCCTAGTCCCATGGTCAAAATGCGCTACCACTACATCCGGGTCATCACGAAACATAAAAAGCAGCACCGCCGAATCCACCCCCCCAGAAATTGCCAAGACCTTTTTCATATGTTATAATTATACCATATATTACCCCTAAAAATACTATTTTTATGGAAACAGAAAAGATTAGAAATTTTTGTATCATTGCGCATATTGACCACGGCAAATCTACTTTGGCTGACCGGATGATGGAGATTACTGGCACAGTTACTAAGCGCGAAATGAAATCTCAGCTGCTCGATTCTATGGAGCTGGAGCGCGAGAAGGGGATCACCATCAAACTCACTCCGGTGCAGATGCATTATAAAGGCTACGAGTTAAATTTGATAGACACTCCCGGTCATGTGGATTTTAGTTATGAGGTGTCGCGCAGTCTCCAGGCGGTGGAAACTGCGATTTTGGTGGTAGATGCCACGCAAGGTATTCAGGCCCAGACTCTCGCCAATGTTTATCTCGCCCTAGAACAAGACCTCTATATTATTCCGGTAATCAACAAAATTGACCTGCCCGCCGCCGATGTCAAAAAAGTTGAAGATCAAATTATTAATTTGCTCGGTTGCCCGCGCGAAGAAATCATCGGCGTCTCCGCCAAAACCGGACTAAACGTAGAAAAGGTGTTAGATAGGATTATTGACGAGGCACCTGCGCCTGGCAAGTGCGAGTCGGTGATTAGCGACGGGCTGGCGAGGGTCGATGCGACAAATGCTTCCACTCCGGGATCTTCCGCGACAACGGGAGCGGAGGATAGGGAGCTCGCCCGTAACGACGGGCCGAGCGACCGGTGCCCGGATGGGAGCGTTGCCGCAGCGACCCAACAAGGGCTTCGAGCTTTGATCTTCGATTCTTATTTTGATGATTACCGCGGCGTAGTTCTATATGTCCGTATCTTTGACGGCAAACTACCAAAATCTTCCGAGATTCGCATGATGGCTGCCAGGAAAAACGGTCTGGCTCTAGAAGTCGGCTCGCTCAAACCTGCAATGTCGCCCAAGCCAACTTTAGAAGCGGGTGAGATTGGCTATATTGTCACTAATCTCAAAACCACCCGCGAGGCCAAAGTCGGCGATACCGTCACACTTGCAAAAGCACCAGCAACAGAACCGTTGCCGGGTTACAAAAATGTTCAGCCCTTTGTTTATGCTGGATTTTTCCCAGTTTCGAACGAGGATTATAAGACTCTAAAAGAAGCCATCGAAAAATTGGCATTGTCCGATTCTGCTTTGCAATACGAGCCAGAAAATTCGCCAGTGCTGGGCTTTGGTTTGCGCATTGGTTTTCTTGGTTTACTCCATATGGACATCATTCGCGAGCGTTTAGAACGTGAGTTCAATCTCGATCTTGTTGTCACAAATCCGTCCACAAATTACCAAGTAACTTTGAACAATGGCGAAGAGATAGAAATTAAATCGGCGGCCGACCTCCCGGATATGACAGAAATCATGGAAATTCGCGAGCCATGGGTAAAGGGCGAGATAATCGTGCCAAAAGGGATGATTGGCAATGTCCTTAATCTCATTGTCGAAAAGCGCGGCCATCAAACAAATTTGTCGTATATAGAAGACCGCGCAGTGATCGATTTTGAGGCGCCGATGGCAAATCTTCTGACCGACTTTTACGACCAACTCAAGTCGTCTACTTCGGGCTACGCCTCGTTTAATTATGAATTGTCTGACTACCGGCCAGAAGATTTAGTGCGTGTCGACTTCTTGGTCGCTGGCAACCGTATAGACGCACTGGCTTGTATGTGCCACCGTTCTGAGGCCGAAAGCATCGGTCGCGAAATTACCAAAAAACTAAAAGAAGTCATCCCACGCCAAAGTTTTGAGGTGGCACTCCAGGCCGCCATCGGCGCCCGAATTATCGCCCGCGAAACTATCGGCGCTTATAGAAAAGACGTTACGGTCAAAATCCATACCGGCGACCGCGACCGCAAAGCCAAACTCCTCGAAAAGCAAAAACGCGGCAAAGCCCGCATGAAACGCTTCGGCAAAGTCGACATCCCATCCGAAGCCTTCACCGTGATGCTAAAGCGCGACTAAATAAGTAGATATGCTATAATAACTATATGGAAGAAAAAATCGCAAAAATCAAAGACTGGCTCGGCACCGGGTCGATTGATATTTTTGGCCTACCAATGAGTGGCAAAGATACGGTGGGCATTAAACTAGCAGAGATGATGGGTGCCCGTTTTCTGTCTTCTGGCATGATTATCCGGGCGATGGAAAAAGAGACAGACAAGCACTATACTGATGGTGGCAGCCTAGCACCAACCGATATTTTTTATGAATGGGTGCTACCTTACTTTGGACGTGAAGATTTGGCAAACACTGCATTGATTTTGTCCTCCGTTGGTCGTTGGGAAGGCGAAGAAGACAAAGTAATGGAAGCTGCTCGCGATGCTGGCCATCCGATCAAAGCCGCTGTGCTTTTGAATGTCTCCGAAGCAGATATTGAAGAACGCTGGAAGACTGTTCGTGAAACCGGTCTACGCGAAAGTCAGATGCCGGTATCTAAACGCGTAGATGACCAAGAACACGATGTGTTCAAGAAACGTATTGATGAGTTTAACAAGAAAACTATGCCAGTACTAAGACATTACCAAGATCTAGGCATGCTTATTCCAGTCAGAGCTGACATGACGCGCGAGGAAGTATTAAACGCTACCATTGATGCGCTGTATGACTTTGCTAGAAAGGAGAACTAAATTAGTATTTCCTAGACTGTAATGAGATTTAGACCAGATTTGTGAATGCCTTTTTTACAACAACAATTATTATCCATACTTCATAGAATAATTTGTTGTAAAAAAGGCAATGAACAAGTCCCAGTCTAGGAAATATTAATTTAGTTCTCCGAATACAAATTAGCACTCTTGCATTCTAAGTGCTAAAAATGTATAATAAAGGCATAAGGGAACAATAATTCCCAGATAAGAAAGTACCAAATGAACATCACCAAGCGTCAAAAAGAGATTCTCTTTGCTATTATTGAAGAATACGCCGAGGTTGCCACCCCTGTTGGCTCCGTTACTCTGGCTAAACTTTTTGACGTTTCTAGCGCCACCATCCGCTCAGAGATGGCTAAGCTAGAAGAAGCTGGCCTCATCGCCCAGCCTCATACTTCTGCCGGTCGCATTCCGACTGATGCTGGTTATCGCCTTTATGTCAATGCTCTCACCGAGGGAGATATCACCCCAAATTCTACTAATAAAAAATCAGACACCACTGATTCGTTTCACAAAATCAACCCCGCTAAACTTCTCCCTGGCAAGTCTGATCGTGGCGCCCACGCTCTAGAAATTCGTGTTAGCTCCCAAAAGCGCGCCGATTATGCTATTCGCGGCGCAGTAGATTCCTTAGTAGACCTTACCGGCAACCTTGGTCTGGCCACTATCGGCGACCAACTTTACCTCGCCGGCATTTCTCGTCTTTTCACCCAGCCAGAATTTACTGATAATGATCGTGTCCAGAGCGTCGCCAAATTACTAGACAACCTCGAGCCGTGGCTTCGTGAGGCCGCACCCGGCGAGCCGCTTAATATTTTCATCGGCCAAGAAAACCCTATCGGCAAGACTTCCGGCGTCTCGCTGATTATCAGCAAATTCCGCTCGCCGTATTCGGATAATAGTTATATCGGCGTGCTAGGTCCGACCCGCCAGAACTACGGTCGCGTGATGTCGCTCGTCCGCCGCGCCGGCAATATGTTAGAGGAGATTTTATAAACCACAGAATAAAAAGGGAAGATAAATTATGAAAAGTACTAAAGACAATAAGAAAAACACCACACCAATCACCGAGCCCCAGGTTGCCGATGTCAACTCAACGCAAACTGCAAATCAACCATCTGCGCAAGATGCTAAAATCGCCGAGCTCACAAACGATCTTCAGCGCACTCGCGCCGATTTTGAGAATTATCGCAAACAAGTAGAAATCCAAAAATCCCAATCGGCTGAGTATGCCCGTTACGAAACCATCAACAAAGTTTTACCACTGCTTGACGATTTTGACCGCGCTATTTCTGCCAACCCGGCTCTCGCTCCTATTGCCAAAAATCTAGAAAAAACTCTCAAAGAGTTAAACATCACCAAGATTAACTCCGAGCCTGGCACCGAGTTTAATCCCGACCTCCACGATGCCGTAATGATGGAAGATTCCGAAGGCGACAAGCAGGTGATTTCCGAAACTCTCCGCGCCGGCTATCTCTATGGCGACTCCACCCTCCGCCCTGCTATGGTCAAGGTCAAAAACGTTTAGCTCTCCACCCACACCATTTGCCGTCCACAAAACCCAGGACCCGATTTTGCGATATATAATGTTTTCTACCAACTAGTACTAAATTCCACTCCGTTTATGATATAATAAATACATGTACGGGCTGGGCATCAATCCAGATTCTATCTCGCGTCGCGTACGCGCCTGCGATTATCTTGTTGTCGCCCAACTTTTCTTACAGAACAATTTTCTACTTAGCCGCCCGCTAGAGCCAGCAGACATCAAACCGCGTCTTCTCGGCCATTGGGGCACTTGCCACGGTATTAATTTGGCTTATGCTAATCTCAAGGTTCATTTCAAAAACGATCCGAACTTTTCTTTCGTCCTCGGCCCAGGCCATGGATTTCCGGCGCTCCAGGCCAATCTCTTTATCGACGGCGATCTGGCAAAAGTAGACCAAAAAGCCACCCGCAATCTAGAGGGTATCGAATACATCTGTAAAAACTTTTCTTGGCCCGGCGGCTTTCCCTCGCATGCTAGCCCAATCACTCCCGGCGTGATTTGCGAAGGCGGGGAACTAGGCTACAGTTTGGCTACAGCTTACGGTGCCGCTCTCGGTCATCCAGAAAAAACCGTTGCAGTCTTAATTGGCGACGGTGAGCTAGAAACCGCCACCGCCCTAGCCTCGCTAAACTTGTGCAAGCTCCTAGCTACCGAAACCAATGGTCGCGTCATCCCGATTTTGCACCTTAATGGTTATAAGATTTCTGCGCCGACTATCGCTGCCCGCAAATCTGAGAGAGAGCTGATGGAAATGCTTCGCGGCTTTGGCTACTCGCCGATGATTATAAACGGCGAAGACATGGAAGAATTCCAGCAAGCGTTAGACAGCACCGTTCCTACTCCATTCATCATCATGAAATCTCAAAAAGGTGCCACCGGCCCGGCCTATGTCGATGGCCAAAAAGTCGCAGGGAATTACTACGCTCACCAGATTCCACTCAAAAATCCAAAAACTGATAAAGATCAGCTTCATCAACTAGAAAACTGGCTAAAAAGTTATCGGTTTAGCGAATTATTTAGCGAAAAAGATGGCTTTTTATTGCCGCCTATGCCTCGGACTTTTGCAAAAGCTATTTCTACAGTCGGACCAAATTCCACGCTACCAGCTGTACCGAACCTAGGCTTCCCAGCTGACCTCATGGGTCCGGCTGTCATAAAAAACCCCGGCGCCGAAAAATATTCCCCAGCCAAAAAACTTGGCCGACTCTTAGAATACACCATAGCACATGACCCAGATTTCTATCTTTTCTCTCCGGACGAAACTACCAGCAACAAACTCGACGCTGCCTATAATGCCACTGCTCGCGCTTGGGCTCTGCCCAAAAAACCTTGGGATATGCCCGAATCTGCCAGCGGCCGCATCATTGAGCTGCTGTCTGAAAACACTCTCTTCTCTCTACTCACCGGCCACGTCCTCGGCTCCCATAGTCAGGGAATGATGACCAGCTACGAATCTTTCTTTGAAATTACTGCCTCGCAGGTTATCCAATATCTCAAATTCCTTCAACAAGCAGATGAAGTCAATTGGCAAAAAACCTCTATTATTCCCGGCCTCAATCTTCTCTCTACCAGCACTTGCTGGCGCCAGGATCACAATGGTTTTTCTCATCAGTCGCCGGCCCTTATTTCTACACTCCTCAGCCACCCCGGAAGGCATGCCAACTGTTTCTTCCCAGTAGATGATATTTCTGCCGCAGCGATTTATAACTACATGTATTATTCCCAAAATGTTGTAAATCTTACAACATTTAATAAGACCGACGAGCCACGTTGGATTGATAAAAATCACGCAGAGTATCAGCTAGAGCACGGCGCCAGTATTTTTGGTTTTGCCTCGGACGATAACCCAGATTATATTTTCACAGCCGCCGGCGATATCATGACTCGCGAGGCCCTAGCTGCTATCGCAATTTTGAAGCAAGACCTCCCTGGCCGCCGTTTCCGCTTCGTCGGCATTAGCGCCCTCAGTTACGGGGCCATCGGCACTACCGAAAAGCCAATGTCTCAAGATATTTTCAACGACTATTTTACCTACGACAAACCAATCATTGCCAACTTCCATGGCTATCCAGACGATCTCAAATCTATTTTTATGAACTACACCAATCCCGCCCGGGTCGTTACTCATGGTTTTATCGAAAAAGGCAGCACTACTACACCATTTGAAATGCTTTCCTTGAACCGCGCCTCTCGTTATCACCTTTGCCTCGATATCGTCAGACACGAAAATAACCAAGCGCTAATTGACAAATACCAAAACCTCTTAGACCAAAACACCATTTACGCCAATAAATTTGGCAAAGACCAAATTATGATATAATTATCTTTATGGAAATCTTGATTTTAATTATTGTACTAATCCTCCTTGCCGAGTCCACCTTCCTTTTGGCAAAATCTTTCATTAAGCCTCGCCAAAAATCCGACCGTCGCAAGATTTTTATGGATACTTCTTCGCTGATTGATGGACGAATTGTTTCCGTTGCCAAGACTGGCTTTATTGGCGATGATATTTTGATTCCTAGAAGTGTTATCCGCGAGCTTCAGCTTTTGGCTGACGGCAAAGATAGCGAAAAACGCGCCCTTGCCCGCCGCGGTATGGATAATGCTAGCGAGCTCGAGCGTGTGGTATATTGCAATGCGACCATTTTTGAAGACGAGCTCGACCGCACACCTGTTGACGAGCGCCTGATTACTTTGGCCAAAGAAAACCGCGGGCTAATCTGTACAAATGATTTTAACCTAAACAAAGTTGCCACCACAGAACACATCGATGTCCTGAATGTCAATGATCTTGCTCTCGCTCTTACGGCTGGCCTCGAACCTGGCGACCGCTTGCGGGTAAAAATCGTTGATAAGGGCGACAAGCGCGGCCAAGGCATCGGCCATCTAGAAAACGGCACCATGGTCGTAGTCGACCGCGCCGCCAAAGATATCGGCAACGAAGTCAAGATTGAGATTGCCCGCACCCACCAAACCTCCGCCGGCCTAATGGTCTTTGCAAAGAAGATCTAATTTCTAATTACATCGATTAACGCCATTGGACTGCGTTACAGTACACTGCGAGCTTACCTCTGCGCCATTCTCATCCTTGACCACCACCTTCAACGTCCGCCCCTTAATATTGGCCGTATCGAGCGTATATTTGAAGGTAATTCGATCTCCAGATACACTACCAGACTCATATTCCTTACCGTCTTCGTATAAAACGTAAGTCAAGTTCGATGAAGTACCTTGCGTCACTGCTGCCGACAATGTGCCGCTGGTGCCGCTAATTTTAACAGTTGGCGTAGTGTACGAACAGTCATCTTTTTCGTTATATTTATATGGATCTGGCACACTCCAAATTTCTTGGCGAGTGATTGGATCGACGGTCTTTGTTGCGTCAACCTGAATTTTTTGCGACTCAGGAGTGCATTCTGTCGCCAACTTGTGAGTATACTTATTAAATGTCAATTTCTGAGATGATACGCCACTAGCTTTAGAATTGTACCAGCTTGGCCAAATGTCGGTTTTGCCGTTAACAGTCAATGTCTGGATGCCAGATGGGCGACTTGGCTGATCGCCAGACTTCCATTTACCCTCGCTAGCGTACAGCTCGGTATGGACTGGCTGCATGTAATCATTAACTACGCGACGCACAATTGTATTGGAGCTATCTGCTAACGCTGCACCATCGTGGTTACCGTTCCAGACTGCCGTCGCCACCGATGTCGAATAACTCAACATCCAAGAATCTTTAGCTTTGCTAGAGTTAGTGGTGGTAGTAGTACCAGTCTTTGATGCGGTCCAAACTCCAGGCACCACAAACCCAAATGCTGTCGCCTGCGAGCCAAAGGTCAGGCTTCTAGCGCTAGAATCAGACAAGATATTCGATAGCATGTAGGCAACTTGCTCGTCATAGACTCGCTCGCCTTCGCTATCGGTCCAGCTTTCGATTACGTCACCGCTAGAGTTCTTTAGCTCAAGCACATATGCCAGGTCCTTGTAGACCCCGCCACGCGCGATTGACGCATAAGAGTTTGCGTGCTCTATCGGAGTAGTACTACAACCAGAACCAATAGCGATAGATAACCCGCCCACGTTACCGTCCGAGCAGTAGTGTTTCTCGCCCAGCTTCTGAGCGACATCTAGGCTATTATCGATGCCGTTGATATAGAGTGCCTTCACTGCCGGGATGTTTAGCGAGCTACCTAGCGATTGACGAATGGTCACATTGCCATACCACTGGCCAGAATAATTTCTTAGCGAACAGCTGCCGCCAGTATAGCCAGCACAATAGATCGAGTCGATATTCTCATCTTTTAGCACGCTACCTGGGCCATAGTTCTGGCCAGATCTCTCCATAAATAGCGGACCATAGTCGATGACAGGCTTGATCGAAGAACCCGGCTCTAGCAGAGATGTCGCAGCGTTGACTTCTCCATAGCCCGGAATCGTCCAGTCTACCGAGCCCACCATCGCAATTACCTGCCCGGTCTCAACATCCACCGAAGCTAGCGCGATATTATCACTACCGTTCGAGCGCATCAGTGCCGAGCCATTAGCTACGGCCTTTTCTGCCATCTCTTGTGCCCGCAAATCTAGCGATGTCTTGATAGTAAAGCCACCAGCACGCATTGTCTTGACGCCATATTTTTCTTCCAAAAGGTCGCGTACTTCTAGTACAAAATGCGGTGCCTTGATGTCGTCGTATTGGTTGGTCTCGGGTTGGATCGTGTCTAAGATATCGACCTTCTTTGCTTCTTCGGCCTCCTCTGTGGTAATATAACCGAGCTCGGCCATCACATCTAGAGTCTTGTGCTGGCGCGCCACCAGTGCCTCGTGACCATACTCATTGTATGGGTTAAGTACAGCCGGATTATTTGGGATCGAAGCCAGTAGTGCCGACTCAGCCAATGTTAGATCTTTTGCGCTCTTGCCAAAGTAAGTCTGCGCACCAGATTCTACCCCGTTGCGACGGCCACCATACGGCGACTCGTTAAGATACATGGTAATAATCTGCTCTTTGTCGTAGATTTTCTCAATTTCTAGCGCCAAGATCGCCTCTTTGATCTTACGTGGTAAGCCCGAAATTGAGCGGTCCCCAGACTCGTCAGAGAAATAGATCTGCTTAATCAGCTGCTGCGTCAGCGTAGAACCACCCTGCACGCCATTTCCAGACAATGTCGAGAACGCCGCCCTTACTAGCGCCCAGAAATCAATACCAGAGTGATTATAGAAGTTCCTATCCTCGATCGCCACTGTCGCCTGGCGCATATAGGTAGAGATTTGGTCGCCTTCTACCACTAGGCGATAGTCGCCATCACCACGATCTTCCCACAGCACCTCGCCGTTACGATCTAGATAGGTATTGATGGTGTCAGATACCTTTAGCTCATCCAGCTGAATCGCCTCCAGGTCTTTCTTATAATAGAGGAAAAGCCCACCGATCAGGATGATAAACACCAAAATCGTGCCGGCCAAAATCTTTAGTGCCATCTTGGCGCCGCGCTTCGAAAACCAGTATTCTTTCATGCGTTTTGGCTGAAAATGCGCAAAAAACCTCTTCCACGGCTCTTTTGGCAACTGAGCATAATTCTCTGCACGTCGCCGCGCCTGCTTGTCTTTTTTAACTTTGCTGCGATAAACCAGGCTAGAGTAAGTGCTCATTGACTTATTCTTGCCAGAAGGCTTTTTCAGCAAACTGCGCTTCGGCGCCCGGGCAGTTTTTAAAACTCTATCTCTTGAATTACTCGAACTCTTTTCCATAAACTGCTTATATTATACCACGAAAAATCAATTGAAAATAGCATTTTTATATTATATTTAGACTTTAAAAATCGGGTGGCGGGTCATTTATTTTTCGGTCTGTCTACCAGATTTAAGAACAAAAAATGTATATTCCGCGATGCGGTATGACATTTTTTGTTCTTAAGTCCCTGATCCGAAAAATAAATGAGAGCCAGGACCCGATTTTTATTTCTATGCTATAATAGTGTTATGAAACTATCCGAAGAACTAGCATGGCGCGGCTTCTCTGCCGAAACCACCATCAAAGACCCAAAAACCCTCGATACCAACCCTCGCAAATTCTACTTCGGCGCCGACCCTTCCGCCGATTCGCTTACTATCGGCAACCTTGCCGCTATGATGATGTGCGCCACTTTTGCTCGCCACGGTTACACACCATATCTGTTAGTCGGCGGCGCCACCGGTTTGATTGGCGACCCAAAAGATACCGAAGAGCGCACTCTCAAGTCCAAAGAAGAAGTCGAGTATAACAAGCTCCGTATCGCCAGCCAGCTCAAAAACATCCTTATCAATGCCAGCAAAACCGCCGATAATCCTAAGTTCGTGCTTAGAGATCTCAAAGTCGTCGACAATATTGATTGGTTCGCCAATTACGGTTATCTCGATTTTCTCCGCGACGTTGGCAAAAACTTCTCTATGACTCAGCTGATCGACCGCAAATTTATCAAATCTCGCATGGGGGAGGGCGGCTCCGGCATCTCTTATGCTGAGTTTTCTTACGCTCTGATTCAGGGGTACGATTTTTACCATCTCTATCAAAAATACGGCATCGATCTCCAGCTCTGCGGCGCCGACCAATACGGCAATGCTTCTACCGGTATCTCTCTAATTCGCAAGAAGGAAAATGCCGAGGCCAATGTCTGGTCCACGCCTCTGGTAATCGACCCTGCCACTGGCCGCAAATTTGGCAAGTCCGAAGGCAACGCTATCTGGCTAGCCAGCACCCCTGTCACCACCCCTAGCGGCGAGCTTTCCACCAACTACACTACAGTTTTCGATTTTTACCAGTTCTGGCTCTCTCAGCCGGATGCTTCGGTCGAATATCTTCTCAAGATTTACACTACTTACGATAAAGACACCATTGACAGTATCATCAAAAAACACAACGAAATCCCAGAGGCGCACGAGGCCCAAAAAGCCCTCGCCCGTGGAGTGACAGAGGTCGTTCACGGTAAGACCGCCACCGAGGCCGTGGTTTCTCTCTCGGAAAAACTTTTCAGCAAGACTGCCTTCTTCTCTGATAAGGATATTGATAATGCCTCGCTAATTTTGCCTACCACGCCTCTTGGCGCCACTCTGGTGGACGATCTAGTTTGCACCGGCCTCGCCCCGTCCAAATCTCAGGCTCGCACCCTGATCAAATCTGGTGCCATCTCTATCAACGGCAATAAAATCACCGACGAGCATCTAGTTATTAGCGCCCCTGCCATCATCAAAAAAGGCAAAAACAAGTTCGCCGTCGTAGCCTAAAGCATTACCGCCTTGACTTTTTTAGCCATCTGTGCTATAATAAGCAGATAGGTCGAAAAGGCCTTTGTTTAGTGTTGTTTTTAGAGATTTTACCAGAAAAAAGGAGGGGTAATTATGGAACAAAAAGAAAACAGCAAGAACTTATACAATAAGGAGCTTTTAAAGGAGGTTGTCCACTACGCCAATGAAATTTGCGTAGATGCTCTCGGCAAGGAATGCGAACTGCGCGAGGATGTCATCGTTGAGACAATCATGAGCGATGACGTTGCGGTGCCGGTGACGACACTGGGATTCAAAACCTTGGCCAACAGGCTGAGCGAATCTCCCGCCCGTCTGCGTCAGCAGTTGTTGATTCAGGTTGCTGGCTGCGTCCACGACGCGGAGATCGAAAGAAGTACCAGCAAGGACAGGCGTGCAGCGCGCTTCTACACCCACTGGTGGTTAGTGGGCGCGGGCGAGATCAGGCGGATCATCTCTATACCAGAGGTAGATGTCGTCCTCAAGATCTTAACGATCGCGAGGAGAGAAGTCTTTCGTCCGTGGGTCTGCCCTCATGGCCTTCACGTTATATCAGAGGCCACCATCGTAGGTCGCGACTTTGACGAGGTATACGAGGAGTATTCATTAACTCACCAGAGGGCCAACATGGTCTATTGGGATAATCTCCCCGACAAGATCGCTCAGGGCAAAGCCTTCTATAGCCACCTGCCTGATTGGTTCGCCGATGAGATCAAGGAGGACCCTCTCGTTGCGTTCGAGACCAGCAGAGAGATCTGCAAGTGGACAAAGGTTGCGTCTTTGTCCGATTTCGATAACGATTCGAAGCAACTCCAGAGAGAGCGCCGCAACCACCAACTCGGCATGGCAGCCAGCCGATAAATCCAACTCGCGACAACCAAAACGGCCACGCCGAGCCTAGCACATTTCAAAGCGTCTGAATAATTTCAGGCGCTTTTTCTTGCGCAAAATTATTAGTCGCTCACCCCAAGGATCCCGCGCAAAGCATAGGCCGTATCCTCATGGCTCCGCACGGTAATCGTCTCAATCCCCATTTCTACCACTGGATAATCATTCCCACCCGGCTGCGTCATATCGCCAAAATACAGAATCTCATCTTTGCTCACTTTTAGCTCATCCATCAGATGATTCATGCCGAATTGTTTGTTCATGCCAGGGGTAAAGGCATTAATCGATGTCGTCCCGCCCACCTCGTAGTCAAACTCTGGCGCCATTTCTTTTGCACGCGCCACGATGGCATTGCGCTTCTGACAATCCGGATCCCAAGCGTATTTCTCCTCTGTACCGGCCTTCTGCCCCAGCGCCGAGAACGTTACCTGGCTCAGCCGATTCTCGATGATCTCGTCGCCCGCGGCCAGCTTATCCTCTTCCCAGTAGCCAAGCTCTCTTGCCGCCGTCTCGATCGCCTCGGTGATTTTTTTCACCTCCTCGTCTTTCAACGGATAATTATAGACCTGCTTCCAATTAGCCTCATCGTACTCGCCGCTCCCCTTATAGCGATAATACTGCGTCCCCTGCGCCACAAACAGATGCAGATGCTCAAGCTGCTCCGCTTTGACACCGCGCTCCACCAGCCGGTTCACGATCTGGATCAAAAACTGGTCAAATTTCTGTCCAGAGATCGGACAGATCTCAAAATAGTTCAGGCAGCCGATCAAAAGATCCGCAATCTCATCTGGGATCGGCGTCTTGGCGATATTTAACGTCTGGTCAATATCAAATGCTAATACTTTTTTCATAAAACCTCCAATTTCCCCCATTGTAACATAAAAATGTGTTACAATAAACCTATGAAAACATATATCGTGGGCAACTGGAAGATGCATTTTACCATCGGTGAGTCTTCCGTTTATCTTCATAAATTACTCAAAAAAATCACTCCCAAAAAGGGCCTTGAGATCGCAATCGCGCCGTCTCTGATTGCCCTGCAACCGCTTTCGCTGCAGCTTCAGAAAAACGAGCGCAAAAAGATCAAACTCGCCGCGCAGAACTGTTGCGCTAAAGATTTTGGCGCCTACACCGGAGAGACCGCCATCGCTCAGCTCCGCGGCCTGGTCAATTACTGCATTGTTGGTCACTCTGAGCGCCGCTACGTTTTTGGTGAGACGGACAAAGATATCCGCGAGAAAGTCGCCGCCTGTATTCGCAATAATATCACCCCTATTCTCTGCGTCGGTGAAACCGAGTCTGAGCGCACTTTTGGCGAAACCGCCGATGTCTTGAAAGATCAAATTGTCTCTGGGCTTTCTGATGTCTCCAGAGAAGATCTTAAGAAAGTCATTGTTGCCTACGAGCCAGTCTGGGCGATTTCCTCTGTTAAAGGCGCTCGTGTTGCTATCCCAGACGATGTCGCCGCCAGCATCAAGATTATCCGCAAACACCTAAAAAGCACCTTTGGCAAAGAGGCGGAGGAGATTCCTGTCCTCTATGGTGGCTCTGTTAGCCCTAGCAATTGCGGCGCTTATCTGACCATCCCAGGCGTCAATGGTTTGCTAATTGGCGGCTCATCCTTGATTGCTGACCAATTTAATGATATAATTGAAATAGCTAAAAGAGTCCAAGACTAGTTTAGCGGGTTTATAATTTGTACAAGCTAAGCCTAAAGGGAAAGCCGATTTGTTGGATTGGCTAAGACCAAGAGGCGGCAGTTCAAGATAATTTTTACGGAAAACGATTAATGTCTGACGTTACAGAGAGCAACACCAGTCAGCCCCGTTCGAGATTAAAGGGCGTGGCCAAAAAGACGGTCAAACGTCTTGATTTTGCTATGCGCCGTCCAACTGGGAAGGCAGCAGCTAAGCCTACTCCTGTTGCGAAGCCAGCTCCTGTTGCGAAGCCTACTCCGAAACCTGTCGCAAAACCTACCCTTGTCGCAAAGCCGGCCCCAAAGCCTACAGCTAGACCTGCCTCGCCAAAACCCGCTAAAACCCCTCCAGCAGCCCCTGTGAAGCCGGTTATGGCTAACCACGGCAGATTTATTGATTTTGCCCCAAGCCGCGTTAAAAAGCCTCTCACGGCCCCAGAGAGCAAATTATCCGCCGCAAAGCCTACCCCTGTTGCGAAACCTGCTTTAAGGCCCCGCCCAGCTATTTCTAGGCCTGCCCAGAGGCCCGCTCAGAGACCGGCCCCAACCAGGCCAGCAGCAAAGCCTGCAGCTAGACCCGCGGTCAGACCTACCGCTCCGAGGCCAACTCCAAAGTCTCCAGCCAGACCAGCCGCAAAACCCACCCCTAAACCCATCCGCAAACTCCGCCCAGCACCCGCCCCTCGCCCTCTAGAGCCGGAGCCGCTTCTCAGCGATGATGATTTTGCCGCCGCTCTCTCTGGTCATGGTCGCCCAGATATCACCCCTGATACTTTCGACGAGGAGCTCGACGCCCTCGATAGCATCTCTGATGACATTTTCGACGATATCGATGCCGCCGACAATGCCCTCAAATCTGGCGATGCCGGGTTTGTTGGTGTCAGCGCCGCTGGTGCCGCCGCTTTTGCTAGCGGCTTTTCTACCCCAGATGACATTGACTCTATCGAAAGAGAAATTGAGGCCGATGCTAACGATTTCATTAAAGCGCCGAAACCTCTGTTCGAGGACCCTCTGGTGATGCTCTCTAAGGTACGCGACGAGCGTCGTCACAAAAAAGAGGCCAAAGCCGCCGCCGAGTTTAAAGAAAGAACCAAAGAAGAAGCCAAAAAAGCCTCCTATCTGGCCCCTTATACTTTGGGTGGCCGTTCGCCTTTCCTCTCCTCTGTTAATGTCGAAAAACGTCCACTTTCTGCCCCTGGTAGTGCTCTTGCTGGTGCTACTACCGGTGCCACTGTTGGAGCCTCGGCTGCCAAGGTCGCAAACGGCCCGCTGACGGCCGCCGGAGCCGCTGCCAAATCTGCTAAGGCTTCTAAAGCCGCCAAATCTACCTCTAAAACTGCCGCTAAATTTGCTTCCAAGTTTACCTCTAAATCTGCCAAATCGCCAAAAGTCCGCTGGACCGCCAAAAACCCCGCCGATTCTCCAGTCAAACTCCAGGCCCCAGGCTCCGCCCTGATGGAAAACGCCTATCGCGCTCAAATGAAAAACCAGCTCGACCGCGACGCCAAAGAGATCCACCGCCAGACCATGATGGCCACCACCCCCGATGGTAAGACCCGTCGCCCTGGTTTGATTATCGCTGTTATTCTGACTGTCCTCCTTGGTGCCGGCGTCGGCGCAGTAATCTATCTGATTTTCTTCCAGTAAAGTCACAAAAAACAAACCCCGCCGCGAGGGTTTTACGCTCAAAAAATCGACCCCTGGTCGATTTATTGGTGCGGGTAGAGGTAGTCGAAACCTCATCTCAAGTTTGGAAAACTTGCATACTAACCGCTGTACTATACCCGCAAATATCGAATTGGAGCGCCAAGATTGGTAGTTTCTCGCTCCGAAGCGCGATTTATCATCGAGCGAGGAGCGAAAACTGCCGAGATTGGCAGCTACAATGGGGCGGGTTACTGGAATCGAACCAGCGACCTTCTGGACCACAATCAGACGCTCTAACCAACTGAGCTAAACCCGCCATAACAGGAGATACCACGTCAGTGCAAGGGCTTCCATTGTGGTAAGGTTGCCGGAACACCCTGGCTTACTCCTGTTCGATTAATTATATCATAAAACCTCAAAAATCAGAAATTATCTCTTGCGAGAACTTATGCTAAAGGCATCAAAACGCGAGCTAATTGTCGCTGGTTTACCGCATTTATGCTCGATCTGGGCCTCGTTTGTCCGTGCCCGCAGCGGGCCATAGTAGTTGTTCATGATGCGTGAGTTTTTGTATTTTTGGATATATTTTCTCTGAGAATCAAGCGCTTTGCGCGCCGCAAAATCATCCGTCCCCGCCGCTCCAATCCCGCGACCACTCTGGGCCTTCGCGTAGCCAGAGGAGTGAAGAATATCCTCTTTGCGGTCATTTTTCATCAGCCGACGGGTAATGATTTTTGCATTAAGCATAAGCTTATTATATCACACTCCCGCATTCGTATCTGCGTCCGTACCCGCCTTGACAAATTTACATAAGTATGATAGAATGATGAGTACATACCAGTGGAGGCACATTATTTTTTTGTGCCTAGTAGTTTTAACAATTCAAGGAGGAAAAGATTATGAAAAAGAAGAGCAAGAAGTTTAGAAAAAAATGGAATCAGTTTAAAGATGACATGAAAGAGATTGCTGCAGTTGAGGAGCTTGAAGCTCCCAATGTTGGAACTTCTAACAAAACGGCTTCAGAGTCTGCCGCAGAACGACAGGAAGAGCTCGAAAAAGAAATTATAGAGCGCTCTAAAAAGCTCCAAGGGGCTACAGAGGAAACTGCCGAGGAGACTTCCATAGAGACAGCTGCAGAGACAGAGACAGAGAAGACTCCCGAGGCCACTCCTGAGACACCTGAGGCACCGACTAAGACCGAAGAACCCAAGGCGGAGCCTAAGACTGAACCCAAGGAAGCAAAGGCGCCAGAACCTGAGCAACCTGCAGAGCACGAGAAGGCTAAGGAGCCTGAAGCTCCGGCCAAAGCGAAGTCTAAGGATGAAGTCAAGGCAGCTTCCGAAGCTGAAGCCGGCAACGTGCTCAGCGAGGAAGAAGTCGAAGTTATACAAGAAGCCGATGCCCCGAAGCCTACTCCGAAGCCAAACAGCAGGCCAAAGAGAAACCTCGTAACTTCTAGTGTTTATCCGGAAGGAGAGGATATGATCGTGAGGTCTCGAGACTTTTACAATCGCCTCGGCGATATGGCGTTCGAGAAAGACGTCAGGAGAGCAAAGAATGAGGAGCTCGACGAGTACCTCATCGAGTCGATTGAAGCTCGTCCGGATCTGTTGGAGAAACTCATCGATGAACACTTAGAGGAATATCTTTTCATGAATCCTGGTAGAACAGACTCAATTATCTTCTTTGATTTCGAAGATTACTTAAAAAGAAATTTGAAGGATATGCCTAGAATCGACGAGGCCATTGGAAGAGCTCATGATGCCAACATTAAGGCCGGTGTCCGCTTTGTCCGCAAGACCAAGAAGGAGAAATTTGAGTATTCAACTTGGGAGGAGGCAAAGGAGTCAATCCAGGAGGCAATCGACGAATTACAGGTCGACCCGCAGAAGGTATTTACCAAAGAGTATTACTGGATCGAAAACCCGGACGAAGTAATCTCGGAAACCGAAGTTGAAAGCTATGCAAGTAGCTTCAGGGGTGACAAAAAAGCCCTTAGAAAGGCTCTCTACCTAGACGATTAAGTCTAACTAACTCATAAGCCATCTCAATATACCAAATACAGAGATGACACTTGAAATATGCAAGTCACCTACCCTCTTTGTTACGCGTTACCGCGAAATGTCCAAATATGTAATATACGCCAAAGGGGGCAAGATACGCGGTAGCGCGTCTGGTATGTAGCCCTCGCCGATATTCGGCGGGGGCAATTTTTACCATAAAATCTACAAAAATCAATAAAAAACCGGCAAAAAATTAAGGTTAAGCAATATCGCTACCCCTGTTTCTAAACATAACCAAAATATGTTACAACTATTGACTTTTTTGGCTATCTGTGCTATAATGGAAACAGTCTATATGGGAGAGTTGTAAAGCACCACCCGTATTTGACGACCATTAAAATCGAATCATCCCAGATACAAATGTATCTGGAATTTTGTGTGCTAACACTCTTTCACAACGGGAGGGTGGCGGCCTCCTGTTTTTATATATATTTGGAACTAAAACATACCAGATAGCGCGGCAGCAATGTCGCGCGGAAATAAACACAGGAGGTAGTAGAATATGAATATGGATTCAACAACAATCGCAAAGATCGTCATTACGATCTTGTTCTCACTTGCAGCGGCGTTAGCAGCCGCATGGTCAATTAAATATTGCACCGGCGGGACGCAAAGAATGAAGCTCAGAGTTTTCGTTCTTCAATTTGTGCTAGGATTGATTATCGGGGTGATCTCCTTAATCTTTCCAACAGCAACGGTAATCTATTTGCCGATCCTCGCTCTGTTGGTCATTCTACAAATAGAAAACAGACGCGGTGGTAAACAAGCAATAGCTTGGTGGCTTTTGGCCATGCTGACATGTTTCATGATTTACTGGGGCATGTCGGCATCAGCCGAGGCGGCCAGGTTAGCCGCAAATGAAGCACAAAAAGCAGCTAGAGAAGCCCATGCTTCAGTAGAAGAAATTAATAAGGCTGGCAAGTACACCGTGCCACATGGTGATACCCACTGGGGTATCATGCTAATCATGCTGGCAGCTAATACCTTAATAGGTATCGGAAAAACGGTTTACTGGAACCTCCTTGAGGACAAATCGTCCAAAAGAAGGCTTAAAGAAAGTACGGCAAGCAAAATCAGAGCGGGCGCATCTGTATGCACCGCTGTTACAGTATTAGTGCTGTCCATCGTTTGGATGGTAGCAACGAGGGGGTGATATTATGAAAAAAAATAAAGGAAAAACGATCGCTTATGCGATTGTAGGAGTTTTGCTTACGGCAACCATGGCTATCACAGTCATCGGTAGCGCCACCATCGGCTTCGATGGGATGGTGCAAAAAGCCAAAGAGGCAGCCGACGCGGCTGCCAACTTTGTAACTGGCGGGCAATCAACTGTCAACGCTGACACATTGACAGAAGAGGATGTCCAAAACGCAGTTAAGTGGATAGAAGAAGCCACGAAAGCTGACGACAAGGACATCAACGCGTTACTCGATGAGTATTACAACAAATTCGGGTATCAACTCGTCAGTGTCCAGAGACTCGACGGTTCTGTCCAGCAGATGAGACTTGTTCCATTCGCCGACGACAGCCAATGGCAGAATGATGAAATCCGGACATATTACGCACAGCAGGCTGGACTCGTTGACTATCCAATACCTGGAGCGCTCGCAAGACCGCTCAACTTATCGGAAGAAGAGAAAGCGTTAATCAAGAGCCTGAATGTTGGGGACATAGCCAACATGAGCCAGGAACAATTGCTTGAAAAACGTGACCAGCTTTTCAGAGCGTTTTTCGAAAATCCGATCTTGTTCGAAGCATTCGTCAGATTGCTTCACTCTCAGCAGATCGGACAGACGGAAACGTTTGGCGCTCACTGGGACATAGGTACAAAATTCATACAGAAGACCGATGCTGCAAGACAAACCGAAAATGGTATATATCAGCTTTGGTATACAACAATTAACGGTCAGCAGTATACTCTTCCGGAGTATCACCGCTACGTTGCGGCAGTTATAAAGTTCTTGAGTTCGTTGCCGGTAGAGGTTGTTCGCTTAGGGTCTAACCCTGGTGAACACTACAACCTTGTCACGGCTGACTTTACGGACCACAGAAGGGCAGTACCTGCAAACCGCTATGAGGATCTTGCAAGCTTAATGTTTGCAGTACCAATAAAGCAGGATGGAGATATTTGTTTCCGTTTAGGAGCAAATATTTATGATAAGCGTCCTGAGGTATTAAATTATTCAATCCGGACCAAGACCGAAGCCAAAGCTTCTACTCCTGCCAAGAGTAGAGGATCAAGCGGCGGCTCAGGAGGATCGACACCTTCTGGTGGCAATACCCCTGGTGGTGGAGACACTCCGGGTGGCAAACCTGAAGGCACAAAGTCTCCAGCAGATACTAAGCCACTTGCCGAATCCGACGGTCACGACGACGACGCCGGATCAGGGGCATGGACGGAGGATGACGGAAATTCTCCTTCTAGCACCACAGAAGGCGCAGCAGGCCATGCAAACACTATTACCAACAGAGATGGCGGCGACAGTAGAAATTACGACCAAGGCGGAGACGCCGACGTTACGCATGGTGGCCAGACACCCGACACGGCAGCTCAGGAGAATAAAATTGGCGAAGGCGCCGGCACTGATAGCACCAGATGGAGGGAAGACACCTCAGGGCAGTCTTCAAGTTCGACCTCTGGTAACGTCAGTGGCGCGCTTAGCTTACCCGGAGTATAGAGACACAAGGCCAGCAGCTCATCCGCTGCCCTAACTTGACTAGTTAAAAAGGCCAATTTTTACGCACACAAGCACATTCATATACCCTAGGAGCTCATTTGCTCCTAGGGGTTTTCAAGAAAGTGCATTCCACATATCAAAGATTTGCGTCTGAGATGATTCGATTTTGCATGGTTAAGACGAAAATTAAAAACTCGGCTAGCAAAATCAAGCAAAAGCTAATTAGGGTTATTTAACATTAATCTAATTAATATTAACTAATCAAAGCTTTATAAGATAATCTCATTTTTATTGAAAGGAGAATTATTATGAAAAATATTATCAAAACTTCTTCCGCGATTTTAGCCGCTGCTACTATCGTCGGAGTTAACGTTGCTCCACTCGTAATGGCTTGGGGCGACAACGTTGGCGGTCGCCAGATGTACACTCTTGAGAACTGTACTGGTGAAGGCTTTGACCGTACTAACTGTACCGTCAGCCCTGCTATGGGCGACAAAGTCACCTTTAACTCCTACACCAACGGTTTTATCGGTGACGAGCGTAACTTCGTTCGCGCTATCGCGACTGATGATACCAGCAACGTCTGGAAATCTAATGAAATTACCATCGAAGACGGCAAAGAGTATATTATTTCTCTTTATGCCCACAACAACAACCCTAATGACCAGGTAGCCCACGATACTACCCTTCACTACACTCTTCCTACCGAAGCCGGCACAGAGCTAAGTGTTCAGGGTTCTATCGACTCTTCCAACGCCGATCCAACTCGCGTTTATGATAACGTCGTGTTCAAATCTGGTAATGGTCAATCTTTCTACCTTGATTACCTAGAAGGTAGTGCTACTACTAAGAACTCTCAGGCTCAGGTTTTCCCAACCTCTGATAGTATTATTACTAGCAATGGTGTGAAGCTTGGTGTCGACGCTAATACTTTAGCCGTTAACGAGAGTGGTGATGTACCAGGTTGTTTCAAATACAACACTTTCACTTACATCCACGTCAAAGCTCACTATGTAAACAACGCTTACAAGGTTGACAAAACTGTTCGTAACGTTACTGCCGGTGAGAAAAACTTTAACGACTCTATTGACGCTAACATCGGTGATACTGTAGAATATCAAATCTACTTCGAAAACACCAATGATGAGACTTTAAACAACGTCGTTGTCCGCGATCTACTTCCAAACAACATGGAATACATCGAGGGTTCTACCAAACTTTATAACACTAACTATCCAAATGGTGCCACCTCTGAGGACGACACCATTACCACTGTTGGTGTAAACATTGGTAACTACGAGCCAGGCTCTAACGCTTACATCCGCTTCCGCGCTAAAGTTGTTGATAAGAGCATGGGTTGTGGTACTAACAAACTCGTTAACTGGGGCCAGGTTGGTGTTGGTTCTAACACTATCCAAGACAACGCTTTTGTGATGGTGAAGAAGACTGAAGGTTGTGAAAACCCAGATCCAGAACCAGTTAACCCAGATGATCCAGAAAACCCAACCAAACCAGAAGAGAAGAAACAGGAAAGCACTACTGCCGCCTCTGTCTCTTCCTTACCAAACACTGGTGCAGGTTCTGCAGTTGCAGGTGTAGTCGGTGCTGGTAGCCTTGCTACTGCCGCTGGTTACTACATTGCTAGCCGTAAATCTTTACGCTAATTGACCGCCTCGTAAGTTCAAACTTCTGGTCTAGATAACATCTGTTATCCGGGCCACCGACTTACACGAAAAGGGTCGGGCAAATCAGGCGGTGCTAACAACTAGCCTGCGTAGCAAAAAACCTCCAAACACTGGAGGTTTTTTGTTGCCAAAACTATTCCGCTTATGGTATAATTAAACCCAAATGGATCCAAATCAAGAAGGTCAACCACAGCAGGGTGGGTCGGTCCCGCCAACTTCGCCAGCGCCCGGTATGCCGCCGGCGCAAGCTGGTGGTTCTCCAGCGCCGACTTCTGGCATGCCACCAGCGCAGACAGCGGGCACACCGCCAGCAGGCAGCCCTGTTTTTGGCACTCAAGGCACTACGACTGCTGCTGATCCTGCGCCCACTCCGGTCTCTACTCCAGCGCCAGCTCCAGGTGTTTTGTCAGCATCCGGCACTCCAGCTACTCCGCCGCTGACCCCACGCCGCTCTTTCCGCCCGGCTTCAGCCGGCGCAGCTCAAGCTGGCGCAAGCAGCCAATTTGCCCAGCCAGATCCTAGCCAACCAAGCTCCCAAATTATCGCTAGCGGCAACTTGCCCGCCGCCGGCAACGGCAAAAAGCCGTCTCGCAATTTGATCATCGCTATCGTCGTGGTCGCAGTTTTGGCTATCATCGTCGGCATAGTCGCTAGCACCTCGTCTAATAACAACTCCAACTCCGGCAACTCTTCTAGCTCTACCACTCCCGTCAACATGACCGAACTCGCCACCGCGTACAACAACCTAGCGAACTATATCGCGTTCGGGGATGAAAATGTGGGGGAAAAAGAGTTTGAAGATGGTAAAACTTACTCGACACATGAATTACTCGAGTCCTCAACTGCGAGTCTTAGCTTCGACCCTATATTAAAAGCAGATATAATGCTGGAAACGGATAGCTCTACTGACAGAACCATTTATTTCCAAAATTTTGATCAGCTTTATCAACGACTCCCAAATCTCATGAATAATTACGGTATTAACATCGAGAATATCTACGATTATTATCACAATTTTTCTACAATTGGATATATTTCGAAAGCCAGTATTATATCACGCTATAAAACTAATGGATTTGAACCCACAAGAAGCTATATTGAGAATACCGTTGTGTCCAATTCTGATGAGAGTTCAGTTGCAGAATATGCTGGCTATATGCGCGAGTATGACTTGTCGTTCCTTGATCTTATCAATGATATAAAGGTTAATCAGGGTTGCGAATTAGAGCCAAATAATTCAAGCAATTGTAACTATAGGTCTGCTGCATCATATAGTGCTTATGAAGATTCACTAGCTAATATATCTAGGGGAAGTGCTTTCCAGATTAAATATAATTATCAAAAAGCAGCCATTCAATCATTGCTGAGCATTTATGATCTAATCAATGACTCTAATGGGGGCTCAAAATGAAAACAATAACTAAAGTCCGCGTCATTTTTGCGACATTATCTGTGGTTCTAGTATCGGTAATTGCCTCCTTTGCAATACTTAATAAACCAACCTATGCAACGGCAGACTCCCTTGGCAAAAAATGGTTTCTTGCGGATCATTATAATTGTATTCTTTGGTCGGCCTCGGAAGAAATATCTGGCAGTGTTGATACAAGGGATTCGTGGAGTACTATTGAAGAACTTATGTACACCAAGGGGAATTACAATGCTACTCAGCCGACGCCAAACTACAAATATCTTGGAACTGATATCGACTTTCTTTGTAGGGATGTTTTAAGCGGTACAAGTGGCATGATAGGCTACAGTGGTGTGCTCAAAAATATAATGCTGGAACCGAAAGCCGGATTAGATCAGGTTTCCGAATCACAAATGAAATCGTTAGGCTATAACCCTAAAGATTCGGATGTAATCATGATTAGCAAGCAGGCTTGGTCTTCTGATCACATTATTCCAATTAAACTCGAAGATCCAGGATATATTAAAGTAACATCCGGTCCGGACAATACCCTCTCGTATTCTGTTACAGAAGAAGGAGATCTAGGGCTTAGCTTGACTGACAATATCTTGACTGGCAATAAGCAGCTAGAAATCAGATATAAATTTTCGGGTGGGGATGTGACGGGTCACGATCTTACAGTCCCAGCTTTTAGTCTTGTAAAGTGGACCTGTAGCAATAATAACGAAGACGGCAGCATACCCGTCGGTCTTCCTCCAAGTGGCAGTGTAGACGATGCCATTAGGGCGATCAATACAAAGATTGATTCTATCAGGACAAGAGTTGAATTCTGTTTTCGCTCCGATGTATGGGGAATTTTTGATGAGAGCCATACGGAGACACATGAAGTTTTCGAAGGGCTAAAGGCTGAGGTATCTAACTCTGCCGGATATTCGCTAGGTAACAGAAAATCTGCGGCAGATCAATCGATTAATAGACTCCTTGGCAACGGTAGCACAGCAAACCTAAAACCCGAGGAAGATGAGTATTATGATCTATACTATTTCTACCTTAAAAATGCCATTTTTGACGGCAAAAACGACCCGCTCAGTAATGGCTCACTTAGCTGCACAGGCGGTAGTGGCTATACTGAAATTCATCTAAAGGCTGGTGATGGCAAATACCATAGGTATTACATAAACAATAGCAAAAAGGACCAGGTAACGGATCGGTTCAAGAATTTGACTCTCAATGGTGATGGGACCCCAGTTTTTTCCGATATTACCATTGATGACATTATCGGATGGTTTAGGGAATTTCATCCTGTTGAAGTTGAAGATCCAGAGGGAAACTGTCCTGCCCCAGCAGGGACTGAAGAAAAGAAAGAGGCGGACGAAGACCCGTGCTACAAAAATTCTGGTGCTCTTGGTTGGATCGTTTGTCCGGTCATGGACTATGCGGGCAAAGCAGTCGGCTATCTTTATAAAAACATTATCGAACCTCTACTCCAAATTGACGTCAATGCATTCAACCAAGGCAGTCCAACTTATTCTGCCTGGCAGACTTTCCAGTCCATTGCCAATATAATATTTGTTATTTTATTCCTTGTAGTCATATTTTCGCAGGTGACAGGAGTGGGCATAGACAACCTTGGCATAAAAAGAATCATGCCAAAATTAATCGTCACAGCGATTCTTGTTAATGTGTCTTATATCCTTTGCATGCTTTTAGTTGACGTCTCAAATATTGCAGGCTTTGGAATATACAGATTCTTTGACAGCCTCAGCACAACCGAAGGCGTTGTCGTCAATAGCGCTCAAGGAACATTAATCACCGACTTCGTTGCAGGCACAGGCATAACTGGAGGTGCCATTACGGGCGGCGTTGGGGTAGTCGCGATTGTGCTAAACCCATCGCTCATCCTCCCGCTGCTCTTGGGGCTTATTGGTCTTCTAATCAGCGTCTTATTTATGTTTGTATTGCTCGGAGTTTATCAAGCGGGTGTCGTTATCGCAGTGATATTATCACCAATTGCTTTTGTACTATATATGCTGCCTAATACCAAGAATATTTTCGATCGTTGGCGCAAACTCTTCCAAGCACTTCTTTTATTGTACCCAATTTGTGGCTTGATGATAGGTGGTGGCGCCTTCGCAGGTAGGATCATTAGCAATACATCGCCCGATTTCTTCGTTAAATTAGCCGGTGCGCTTCTCGCAGTCGTTCCATTCTTCTTCATTCCAAAAATACTGCAGAGTTCGTTGTCCGCTATGGGTAACATCGGAGCAAAGATTAGCGGCATCGGCAAGGGAGCTAGTAGTAAAGCTACCGGAGCGATTGCCAACAGTCAGGCCGTAAAAGATTGGCAGACTAGAGGAAAGGCCGGTTATAGACTCAGCGGCAAAAGAACTATTGGTGGAAGAATCAGGGAAGGATTCGGTAAAAATGACACAATATCAAAGATTCCAGTGCTAAGGAGTATGCAAAAATCATCGAATAGAAAAATGTCTCGCGCGGAAGCCTCTTATCAGAAGATGGTAGACGAACAAGACATGAAGCCAGAGACAATCAGAAATGCTGCCGAAGCCGAACGTTATAGAAAAGATGTAAGCGCATTTGATAGTTATCTCGTCAAAGAAGGCATTGCCGACAATATCGGCGCGATGAATGCTGATGGAGATTTCGAGGAGGGGTCTCTGGCCTATGAGCTGGAGCACGCAACCGATGAGTACCAACGCGCTGCTATTACCAGTAGACTTATGTCTACCAAGCCAGGTCAGGAGGCACTCTATCAAGTTGTTAATAAAATGAGCAAAAAAGGCGGAGATACGAACGCTATTAAACAGATTGCTCGTACCGCCAAAAATGACAAGAAGTTTGGCGATCTCAAAGATAAGAATTTGTCCATGGCCGACTACTTTAACAACTTAGGGCGAAATGGCCTCGCGACTGGCGCGCAATTTAAAGAAGGAGAATCCCTCAATGACTTTATTGGCAATACTGATTTTGGGAACCTCAAACCAGAGGATGTTACAAAGTTGAGTGCAAAGGAGCTGAACCGATATGTCAGAGCTATTGAGGACGGATCATTTAGCAAAGATAAGTCTGATCAGCTGAAGAGTATTGTGCAGCAGACTGTTGATAGTGAAATGCTTAGAGATAAAATTGGTGACGATGCAGGTAAAGAAATGCGGAGCATTTTAAATGCCGGATACGGGAGTGCAAAAAATGGTAGAGCAACAGCAACCGGCAGCGGTAGCACCGGCAGTAAAATCAGCGGAGCTAGCGGTGGAAGCGTTAACTCTGGTAATGCCGTGGAGGGTGAATCATTCCAGGTAAATTCAGAAAAACCAGCTAACAAAACGACCTCGTCTGAAAAATAAGGCTAGGATGGCGGGACTCTGATAGCTACTAGTCTAACACTACTATGCGCCGATGGCAGCTAAAGTTTTTTGCTTGACTTTTCCTTTTATACTACTTCGCGGCTGCAATTACATCTTCAAACAATACGCTTACCGTCAGCGGACCTACACCGCCAACTTTCGGTGTAATTGCAGAAAGATCATCTCGCTCCCGCACAGCATCATCTACATCGCCGACTAGTACGCCATCTTCGCTCGCAGTACCGGCATCCACTACGACGGCGCCTGGCTTTATCATTTCAGTTTTAATCAAATGTGGCTCGCCTGTGGCCGTAACAATTACATCAAAATCTTGCAGTTTGTTGAGGTCGCTATCGTGCTGGAAAATCGTAACGTCTAGCCCACTAGTTTTCCACATCCGCTCTAGCGGCGCGCCGACTAGTCGACCATGACCGACCAGGGCAATTTTCTTATTAGAAAGATCGATATTGTATCCAGTCAGCAACCAGTTGATCGCCGTCGCGGTGGCGCTCTCAAATTTGCGCGAGCTATTAACTTGCGACAATCCATCTACATCTTTTTCTGGCGCAATCAAATTGACAACATCGTCAGTCCTAGCAGGATCTTTCAAAGGTAATTGCACAATGATTCCAGAAACCGAAGTATCCGCATTGGCCGCGCGCACAGCATCCATCACGCTGGTGGCGCTATTGATATTTTTCGCTTCATCGTCACGAACAAAAACGTCTTCAACCTCCGCGCCAATATCTTGGCCATAACGCTTTTTTAGTTCGACATATTTAACGATCACTGGGTTGTCACTATCACGAATAATTACGAGCTTTGGTACAATACCTTGCCCACGCAAACTGCGCACCACTCTAGCCTGGCGCTCTTTCACGAAACCGGCTAACTCGCGCCCATTCAATTCTTTCATGCAATCTCCACTGGCTCTTGCTCTAGCTTGTAGCCAAATTTATCAAACACAATTTTACGAATCTCAGTCCGGGCTGCATCTAGGTCAGCATAAGACTTTGCACTTTTATTAATCAAAATCAACGCTGCTTTTTCGGAAACAACGAAACCGTGGAATTCTCGCCCCTTTAGCCCGGCCTTTTCAATTAGATAACCAGAGCTGATTTTGTTCTCGCCATTTTTTCTGATCACTTTGATTCCGCGCGCCTCGGCCTCGTCTGCCGCAGAGTCATCAAGATAAATATTCTTGAAGAAACTACCCGCACTTGGCTCAACTGCCGGATCCGGCAATTTTTCTGCGCGCACCGCCGACACCGCCTCGCGAATCGCGAGTGGCGTATACTCAGTCACATTATGCTCATCCAAATATCTTTGCAGGGAATTGTAAAACGGCGGGGCAAGCGAAGCCTCATTTTCTAATAACAAAGTCACCGACACAATAAAATATCTACCAGCATCGGAGCCCGTATTAAAAATCGTGCTGCGATAGCGCATCTGCATCTCTTCTTTACCAATCACCACTAGCTCGCCGGTCTGTGTGTCATAAGCTTCCACGCTTTCAATTACTTGGGAAATTTCTTGTCCATAAGCACCGATATTTTGCACTGGCGCCGCGCCGACCGACCCCGGGATTTTGCTCAGAGCTTCTATACCGGAGTATCCGCGTTCACAAGCAAACGCCACTAAATTGTCCCAATCTTCGCCACCCATGGCGCAAATTTCTACCTCGTCGGCTGTTTGCGAAATGATCTCTATCCCACGTAGCTTGTTTAAAATTATTACGCCGTCAAAACCTTCGTCTCGACCAATAGTGTTAGCACCGCCGCCCATCACCCAGACCGGCAGTTTGTGTTTTTTGGCAAAATCAAACGCCTCGGCGATTTCAGAAAGCTCGGTCACTTCCAGCACAAATCGGGCATCGCCGCCGATACGCATCGTGGTCAGGCTAGAAATAGGGACATTTTCTCGAATTTTCATACTATTATTATACCATATTTTGGGTATAATTTCTTGGTACGCGCGAGAGGATGGTACGCGCGGGAGGAAACAGACAACATCCTCTCTGCACATCCCAACAAAAAAATATGAGAGTAAACTCTCAATTTTTTTCTTGGTACGCGCGAGAGGATTCGAACCCCCGACCTTCAGGACCGGAACCTGACGCTCTATCCAGCTGAGCTACGCGCGCATTAGTATTATTATACCACTTAAATAGGCTTAGTCGAATTTTCCTACAGATGGTATAATATGATGTATGAAACTATTGCTCCACACTTGCTGTGCGCCATGCAGTGTTTATTGTATAAAATCTTTGCGCAAAGAGGGAATAGAACCCACACTTTTTTGGTACAATCCCAACATCCATCCCTACGGCGAATATAAGGCCCGCCGAGACTGCCTCAAAGATTATGCCAAGTCGCAGGATGTCGAATTAATTTTGCAAGATGATTATGGCCTAGATGAATTTGTCTGCGGTGTTTTAAAAAATGTCAAAAATAGCGACACCGTCACGGCCAATAAGACCGAGCAAGCAGATAATACCAAGCAAATTACAAGCGGTGCCGAACCCGACTCGTTTTTACAGGCCATGCTCAATCGTTGCCAAAATTATTGCTACCCAAAACGTTTGCGCAAAGTTTTTGAATACGCCAAGGCTAATGGCTACGATACGGTTTCTACCACGCTACTTTACAGCATCTATCAGCAACACGACATCATCAAAGATTTGATGGAAAATTTGTCGCGTGAGTACGGTATTGATTTTCTTTATCGTGATTTTCGCGAGGGTTGGCGCGAAGGCCAGGACGAGGCCCGCGCTAACGGGCTTTATATGCAAAAATATTGTGGTTGTGTTTTTTCTGAAGAAGAGTCGATGTTCGGTCGCAAAATGGCCAAAGATTTGAAAAAGCGCGGAATTTCGCCAACTAATCAAAATGTCCGCAGGGAAATTGAAAAACAAAAACAAGCCAAACTACCTGCAAAGAATTTGAAAAAACCAAAACGCTAGCAGAGAACTTGAAAAACGAAAACAACACCGACATAATCTTCAAAAAAGATGGTTAGTAGTTTATAATTATAATAAGCAAAGGAGCAAGATTATGGCAAAACCAAAGGTATATTTTACAAAAGAAATTTCGGCGGATAGCTTAAAGAAAATTTATAATGCACTGGGCGTAACGCTGAGTGGTAAAATCGGCGTCAAAGTTTCTACTGGCGAGGCCGGTGCCAAAGGCTATCTCAAGGCAGATTTGATCGGCCCGCTGGTCAAAGATTTAAACGGCGCTATCGTTGAGTGTAACACTGCCTATCCAGGCAAGAGGAACACTGCCGATGACCATCTAAAAATAGCAAAAGACCACGGGTTCACACAGTTTGCCGATGTGGACATTATGGACGCCGACGGCGAGATGAAGATCCCGTTTGAGAAAGGCAAATATCTAAAGTATGATATTGTCGGCTCGCATTTTGGTGATTACGATTCGTTTATTAATCTTGCGCACGGCAAAGGTCACGCTATGGGCGGCTTTGGTGCTAATCTTAAAAATCAGTCCATCGGCTTTGCTTCCCGAAATGGTAAAGCTTATATTCATGCCGCCGGTCGCAGCGAGGATCCTGAGGCTGTATGGAGCAATTTGCCAGAGCAAATTGAGTTCATCCACTCTATGGCCGAGGCCGCTACAGCTGTCGCAGATTATCTAAAATCGCAGAACAAGCCGATTGTTTATATCACCGTGATGAACGCGCTGTCGCTTGATTGTGATTGTGATGCCAACCAGGGTGACCCGGTGATGAGCGATCTGGGCATCGTTGCCTCGCTAGACCCGGTGGCAAACGACCAAGCCTTTGTTGATATGATTTGGAATTCTTCTGACCCTGGCGCTAAAGAACTGCAAGAGCGCATTGACTCTCGTCTCGGCCGTGAGATTTTGCCGTATGCCGAAGAGCTCGGCCTCGGTACGCGCGAATATGAGTTAATAGAAATCTGACCATAAGACTGTTCAAATTATCGCTTGCCACAATTCTAGTGAGAAGTCTTTTAAGCTTATTTTAAGTTTTTGCTCAGTATATTAACGAGCTCGGGCTGAAGGACGAGAACGGCAACACCCTAAAACTTTTGCCATATTACCTTATGGAGTCAAAGAATTATAATGAATTTATGACAATTCTGCAATTATTTTGCCAAAGTCTTAATTTGATCAAAGTTTATCGCTTCAACGGCTTTTCTGAGTTTTACCTCGGAGCCATAGTGGGTTTTGGTGCCAGGCGAATCGCTCAGCATATGCTGGGCAAATGGAAAACTTACCACTGCATCTAGCACTTCACCAAAATTGCCAGTGGTCTCGGTCTTGGCAGAATATTCGCGCACATCAGCTAGCGGAATATCTAGCGCTTGAATCATTTCTTCTGGGAAAAATGTTAGCGAGAAAAGATCGCCATCCGGCTCGCCCGCTAAACGGCCGTAGGCGATAGAAGTATTGCCCTCAATCCAAAGTCTTTTGTTTAATTTTTTCATTTTAGCGTGTAGCAGGGAAGCAGTGCATTTGACTTGTTTAGCTCCAGCAAGACTCTCCATCTCGCAAACAAAATCTCCCTCACAAGTAGTAGTCATCACGGCGGATTTGACATCCGGCGATTTCAGCCCGTGTTTTTCGTCATAAGAAATCGTGTCGCTAATATAGTCCATCATCACCCAAGAAAGCAGGCCGGTCTTGGTGTTCTCGGCAACGAGATAATATTCGGCCCGCGCACCCCAAAACACGCTGGTGTGAATCCGAAACATTGAAACGATACCGTAGTATTTTTCTGTGTCACCCTCAAAAATACTAGTTTTTGCTGGGCGAAACCCTTCCGGCATAAACCGCTCAATTTTGGTCGGGTCCGGAATTTCGTAAAAAAGAAATGTGCAGTATGGCTCCACCACAAACGGCATTTTATCGGCTTTTTTGGTGGCCGATTTGATAATCTTCTTTTGGATAAACAGGGGGAGCTTACGCAGTTTTGTCTGCATGTAGTGTGATTGTCCGACCATCATCGGGTCCACTAATTTTTCTACGCCTTTGGAGTATTCTAAAATGTTCATGGTTATATTATAACACGACCGGAAGTTTTCTTTGTAATGTTATAATACGGCCGTAAGTTTGTCCTCGTAAAATTATACCATGGTTGCAATTTGTCCTCGTAAAAGCAAGACAAGTCTAAATAGTCCGAACGCCCGTGATATAATTATATTATGACTTATCAAAGACATTTTATGGAAATCGCCGTAGCCGAGGCTAGGGAGGGAATTGAAAAAAAGCACGGCGGGCCGTTTGGTGCGGTGGTGGTAAAAGACGGCAAGGTTGTTGCATCAGGCCACAACTGTGTTTTAAAGAATAAAGATTCTACTTGCCATGGCGAGATGGAAGCTATCAGGAGCGCCGAGGCTAAACTCAGTACTTACGACCTATCAGGCTGTGAACTTTATACCACGGCCGAACCCTGCCCGATGTGTCTAGCTGCCATCATGTGGGCCAATATTAGCAAAGTGTATTATGGATGTACGCTAGAAGACAACGCACAAATCGGCTTTCGTGATGTGGCTTTTGATGAAGCCGTGAACAGCCGGGCCGGACTCAAAAATAATCTACTAATAGAGCAAGATCGCGACGAGTGTCTTAAACTGTTCAAAGAATACGATGCTATGGAAGGAAAAGTGACTTACTAGTCGCACTTAATCTAAGTGGTCACATTTAATCTGTGTGCCGAAGTGGTATAATAATACTATGTCTACTCGCGAAAAAACCGTTATTAGAACTAGCATTATTGGCATCTTGGCTAATGTCTTGCTGGCCGGCTTCAAAGCCCTGGTCGGCTTGATGTCGAACTCTATCGCGATTTTGTCTGATGCTGTTAATAATTTGAGTGATGCCTTGTCTAGCACGGTAACGATTATTGGGACTAAACTAGCCAACAAGGCGCCAGATAAGAAGCACCCGTATGGCTATGGCCGGCTAGAGTATCTGACTTCGCTGGCGGTTTCGGCGATCGTGCTTTACGCTGGTTTGGCGGCGTTAGTAGAATCTATCAAGAAGATTATCACGCCCGAAGAAGTTGATTATAGCGCGCTGACACTCACAGTGATTTCTGTGGGTATCATTGTTAAGTTTGTGTTGGGTGTTTATGTTAAGAAAAAAGGTCGCGCGGCCCACTCCGATGCCTTGGTGGCGAGCGGCCATGACGCGTTTAACGATGCGTTACTTTCTATCGCGGTGCTCGTTTCGGCGATTATTTACCTGATATTTAAAGTAGATATTGAGGCCTATGTTAGTGCTATGCTATCATTATTTATTATTAAAACTGGCATAGAGTTGGTGATGGAATCGGCAAACAATGTGTTGGGGACTCGGGTAGAGAGCAAGTTGGCGAAGTCCATTAAGCGAGAGATCAAAAAAGACGATGCTATCCAGGGTGTTTTTGATTTGGTACTACATAATTATGGCCCGGATAAGTATTTGGGCTCGGTCCATATTGAGGTGCCAGACACGATGACCGTGGCCGAGGTAGATAAGTTGTCTCGCGGGATTACTAAGCGCATTACCGACAAATACGGAGTGTTGCTACACACAATTGGCGTCTATTCAGTAAACACAAAAGACAGGCAGGTGATTCGTGCGCGCCAAGATATCGAGCAGATTGTTTTCTCGCACAAAGACGTAATCCAGATGCACGGGTTTTATCTGGACAAAGAGGCGATGGCGATTTCTTTTGATATTATTATTAGTTTTCAGAACAAAGACAGGGAATCGCTATATCGACATATTTATGACGAAGTCCACGAAAAGTATCCAGACTATAAGTTGGCAATTACGCTTGACGTAGATACGAGCGACTAGGCATATGATGAATCGAAAAAGAGAATACAGAAAATATTTAATTTCTTCAACCTTAGATACTGCTAACAATAGGATAGCAAGTGCTTCTTTTATCTCTGCATTTGCTGTATATCTAGGCTTATCTGATTTAGCAATAGGAACATATGCCGTTCTAGATACAATGACAAATATAATTCAAATTTTTGCCGCACCACTATTTTCTAGAATTGGACAGTCTAAGAAAGTGGTATTGACCAATTATTCAATATACAGAATTTCCTCTGTTTCTATGGCATTTATACCTTTTTTAGCGAGTGATGTTAGCACTAGGACCGTACTGTTTTTTATACTAGCAACAATTTATGCAGTTACCGGAGAAATGGGCTACATAACCTTCGTCAACTGGAGAATGACTTTAATAAAAAAAGAAGATAGAACCACGTTCGCCGCAAAAAGAAACTTTTTAAAGAATACAGTAGTAGTAGCCTTTAGTTTAATTATGGGAGTTATCCTTGATAAGTTCACAGCGTCTGGATATGAATTGTATGGATTTATGATATTGTTTGTAATAGTATTTATTATTGCCTTTGTAGATATCGCGATAAGAATAAAAACCTATAAGCCAGATGTAATTCAAGAAAAAACCAGCGTAAAAGATAGTTTGATTATACCCTCAAAAGACAAAAAATTTAGAAGCGTACTTATAACAGGGGGACTAAATAGGTTTGCTTATGGCATCGGAACGATGTATCTAAACGTTTTCTTGCTAAGATACTTAAATGTCGGCTATCTATATTACAGTATACTAAATATATTGGTCAACCTAGCAGATGCTTTTTCAAGTAAATATTGGGGAAATAAATCTAAAAAAAGGAATTGGTCAAAAGTCATATCGCCTATGTGTGTAATATTTATCATTGCATTTGCAATGCTGTTGGCATTTGATAATAAACAGTTATTATACTTATTGCCGATAATATATATCCTTATAGGATTCGGCAATGCTTCTTATGAAATGTACGACCACATAGCAATATATGAAACCTCAAAGGAAAGACTTCAAACTTCTTATGTGACATTTGAAAGGTTTATTGAAGGAATAGTAACTACGTTGCTCCCCTTGCTTTCGTATACAATTTTCAAAGAAAGTAATAACGCAATAAAAGTTACTTTTGCAATTGCAATAATTAGTTATATAATCTTATTCTTATATTATAAATTGAAATACAAAAAGCCAAAAGATAATTTTAAAAACTATTAGAAAACGGGCTTAAAACAATGACGATGGAGAAAAAGAAACATAGCATCAATGTTATAATTATAGTAAGCAAACAAAGGATCTTTTATGGAACTAAAAAAGGTAGCCCAGTAAGTATTGAGGTGAAATAAAATGAGTGAGAAAAGACAAGCGAATACGGTAGTAGAACATATTAAATCTGAGTATGGCGCTCGACCAGAGTTTTTGTGGCCAGACCGGTATCCAGGTTACGCAGTCTTCCGCCATGACAATAACAAGAAATGGTTTGCATTAGTAGCAACTATATCCAGCAAGAGTCTGGGGCTAAAAGAAGATAAAGCAATCGACGTTATTAATCTCAAGTTCGATAAAAATCAGACTTATGACTTCGCCG
>JAZUOZ010000015.1:0-53814 GCA_045604925.1 Candidatus Nanosyncoccus sp.
TCAAGGGGAAATTTGACAAAATTTGAATATGTTTTCCACAAAAGCGGGTGGTTAGATAGAAAAATCCTCCAATGATTATTTTTCGCAAAATCAGGGCCCGGCTTCTCCCAGGAGACGGGAGCAGGGCGGAAGTAGCCGGCCTACTCTGCTAGGCAGCGGAGAGAGAATCCGTAGTACTTGCGGTTGCTGAGCGCAGGGTTGACTGCACCGCTACTATTCAGGTACAGATTGTAGGCGATGGTAGCAGAAGAGTAGGCAGTACTAGACCAGTAGTCGCCGCGCGTACCTTGGAGGTTCATACTGGTACTACGTCGGTTGCCGCTCAGCACAAGGTTTGGTCCAGTGGAGTCAGTGAGTAGTTGGTAGATGGTGTGGGTGGCATCTACGCGGGCGTTGTAAGTGTTGTATAAGGTTTGGAAGGCGGAAGTGGAAGCATCGGAGCCGCCGGTTGGAAGTTTGAAGCCTTTTGGACAGATGGAATACGGAGCGTTTTCGGAAGTCATACCCGATGTACCCGAACCAGCCGTCGCGGCATACCAAGAGTAGTAACCGCCGTACTGTGGATTATTCGGATCGAGGTACACACAAGAGTTGGTGCCCGAACAATCATCCGTCGCAGCGATGGTGCTCCATTGAATCTGGGAGCTAACTTGCGAGTCAGTTTGGTCGATGTAGCCCTTGTCCGGGTTGGTCAGCGCCAAGCTCTCTACCATCCAGCAGTGACCGTCAGCAAGTTTTCTGACCAGATAGTCTTTGCCATCGCGGTTATCAGTCAACCGCCGCTCGGCACCTTCGGATACAGAAGAGCAGTAGCCGCTAGTCATATCTTGCATCGCATAAATCGAGTTCCAGGTAGCATTATAAGTAAAGCTGCCGTCAAACACTACGCCAAATTTATCTAGCCCCACAGAAACACTATAAGTGCCAGCATAGGCCTGCGGCAAAGTACAAGTTACTGTCAGGAGATTATCCACAGTGGCAAGCGATGGGTTACCACAAGTATAAGTACCATTCTCTGGTCCGCCAGTAAATGTCACTGTTGCGTTACCAAGATCAGCCATGCTGGTATAAAGCGAGGTCTGGATCGTGACGGTATCTGTCCAGGACATACTCTCATACTGGCTTGGCAAAGTATAAGACGAAGGCGTGAAAGAGATCACCTCTACCGGAGTAGTGTTTGCCGTCGCAGTATAAGCGATCGTGTTAGAGTAGGCACCAGATGCCCGCGCCATCGTCCCGCGGATGCCATAATATACGGTAGCAGTAGTGTACTGAGTAGGATCAGTAAAATCGATGCTCGACTCTGGGGTAGTGGCCGAAACGTTTGGCCCGCGAGTCTCTTGGATTAGGTCTTCGCTACCGACCGGTTGCACTGCCGCAAACTTATCGTTAGTCGGGGTAGCGCTAGACATGGTGGAGTGGTCCTCGTTCTGCCAGAACTCTGGCGCGCCCAAAGTATTCTTGTCGATTGCATAACCCCAGGTGTTGTCGCCTAGAGCCGAAATACCAGAAGCTGTCGCGGTGCCAGAGACCGCGGTGATGACCTCACCATCAGTCCGCGAAAGATCGCCGTCTAAATAGAGGCCGTTTTTGAGTTTATCTGCAGCAGATTTTTCATCGCCCTCTTCGTCGTATTCGGACATACCGAGGTACATCTGATAACCAGTTGGCGAGTTGGTCGCCGCTTTGACGGTGCTAGAAACCACTGTCATCGCGCCACCACCAGGTGTAGAGATCAGATCCATCGAGACATCGGATGAGTTGATTTTGACGTAATAATCTTGAGCCGTAAGATTAGCAGTGACAACGTTGGTGGCATCGGAAGATTCTGTCGGTGTAAAAATCGACGCCGCAAAAAACGCCGCGCAGAAAGCGACAAAGAACACTGGCACTACACCTGTAGCGACCTTCTTGAGCGTACTGATATTTCTCAGACCAGTAGCCTGCTCCCTTTTAGGAATCAGACCTCTACGCGACTGCGTAACCTGACCCGACCTCGAAGCTGCTCCCCTGCTCAAACGTGCAGATTGCCCTGCTTTGCCTTTCACATAACCTCCCTTTATTTTGTTGTTTCCAAAGAAAATCGGCTCAAGATTTTCTTAATTCTTTCTTATTATACATAAACGCAAAACTAAAAGCAAGAGCTTTTTTACGGAAAATTGTGGAAAATTGGAGATAGACTAATCAGAAAGTTTAATATTATCAATATTCTGACGATCGTGTAAGATAAAATCAACGGAAACAGTCTTCTCCAAGACACGATATAAGATCTTATAGCTGAGTTTATCGAAATGAATTTTACGAAAATGATATTTTGCAAGATCGGGATTATCTAACACAGCAAAACTCGCTGCGTTGTGTTTCAATACATTAATCGCCCTATCAAAGTCCTTAATGAAATTTTGCGCAGCTTGCACATTGCCATAGCCGCCCACAGAATTGAGCAAATATTCCACACAGTGTTGGTAAGTAGCCCACCCAGTAGTAGAGAGGACTACGTCAAATACCATATTTTTCTTTAGTCATTTCCTTAACTTGTTTTAATGTATATATACGACCGGCTTTTGTATCCTCGACAGACTGGTCGGCTAGTGCGAGAAACTCTTCCTTTGTGTAATTTTTGAGTTTAATTTCCTTTTTTGCCTGAGTGGCAGAACCTCGTTTTTTATTAGAGAGTAACTTCTTAATATATTTTTGCGCATCCAAAAGTTTATCCTCTGGTAATTGGTAAATCAATTGTGCTGTAGCTTCTGCTGTTGTCATACTTTTAGGTTAGCATAATTTGATAAAAATGTCTATTATCTGTGCTATAATAACTACAATACTTACTAAAGGAGAAGCAAACATGGCAGATTTTAATAAAATTTTAACACCTGGCGATTATGAGAACGGCACTATCAACGCTGTTATTGAGATCCCTACCGGCTCTAATCACAAGATTGAGTGGGACCGCGAAAAAGCCTGCTTTACCTTGGACCGCATTGAGCCGATTGCTTTTGCCAAACCTTGTAATTACGGTTTTATCCCTCAGACTTTGGATGAAGATGGTGACGAGCTAGATGTTCTAATGATTACCGACCAGCCACTTACTACTGGCATTTATACTAAAGCTCGTATTCTTGGCGTGATGAAATTCGTCGACGACGGCGAAGTTGACGATAAAATCATCTGTGTTCCAGAGGACGACCGCAATAACGGCAATGCTTACAAAACCCTAAAGGACCTGCCAAAGCGCATCCTTGAGCAGATTGAGTTCCACTTCAATCACTACAAAGACATGAAAAAACCTGGCACTACCAAGGTAGAAAAATTCGGCGACGTCAAAGAGGCCAAAGAAGTCATCAAAGCCGCTATCGACCGCTGGAACGATGAGTATACTCTAGAGGGCAAAGTCAAGAAAGCCCTTTCTTCTTTATAATTCTTCTGGTTTTACGCGCACTTGCTCTGCGGTGTCGCGATCGCGTACGGTGACAGTACCGTCTTCTAGCGTATCGAAGTCAATCACTACACATTTTGGTGTACCGATTTCGTCTTGTTTGCGATAGCGTTTGCCGATGTTACCAGAATCGTCCCAGGTGACATTGCTATATTTTTTGCGAAGTTGCGAATATACTGCGCGGGCCTTCTCCACTAACTCTGGCTTATTCTTAAGTAGCGGCGAAACGCAGAATCTATACGGCGCTAAATCTTCTGGTAAACGCAAAACCACGCGGGCAGAGCCTCCGACTTCGTCTTCTGCGTACGCGCAGGTCAGCACTGCTAGCACCAATCGCTCTACACCGATAGATGGCTCGATCACGTGCGGGACAAAAGTCTCGCCGGTGTTTTTATCGCGGTAATCCATATTTTTGCCAGATTCGCGAGCGATATTATTGAGATCAAAATCGCTGCGGTACGCTATGCCCATCAGCTCTTCTTTGCCGTTAGGATAATCGAACTCAATATCGACTGTACGGTCAGAATAATGCGCCCGATCTGCTGCCGGCACCTCTAGTTCGTGCAGTTTGCCTGCATCCAGCCCCATCTCTTTTGTCAAAAACTCGCGCTGTAACTCTAACATTTTGTCGAAGTTTTCTTGCCAAGTAGAAGGATGGACAAAGTATTCAATTTCCATCTGTGAGCACTCGCGGTCGCGCAAGATAAAATCACGCGGCGAAATCTCATTTCTGAATGCCTTACCTTGCTGCGCGATGCCAAACGGAATATCTGGATAAATCGTGTCGACAACGTTCTTATAATTAGTGAAAATACCCTGTGCTGTCTCTGGGCGAAGATAAGCAATAGAGTTTTTGGCGCGCTCTTTTGCTGCGTCGTCACCATCCGAATCATCTGGCAAAACTGCACCCACATGCGTAGAAAACATCATGTTAAACTGGCGAATCTCGCCCCAATCGCTCTGGCCGCAGGTTGGGCATTTGATACCTAGAGCGCGAAACTCATCTGTAGTGACGTGCTCGGGGACACCAGTTGCAAGTTTGTCTGCGCGAAATCTACCATGGCAAGCCTTGCACTCTACTAGCGGATCAGAAAAAGTCGCTGTGTGTCCAGATGCTACCCAGGTGCGTGGGTTCATCAAAATCGCAGCATCGACCCCATATGTGTCTTCGCGATCTTCCACGAAAAACTTCCACCATTTATCCATAATTTTTCTTTTCAGGGCTACCCCCAGCGGGCCGTAGTCCCAAGTCCCAGCCATACCGCCGTAGACTTCGCTACCGTTAAAAATAAATCCGCGTCGCTTACATAAGCTCACAATATCCTCTATGCTTTTCATGGTTTTATTATAGCATAAATAAACCAAATCAACGACAGAAAACCCTTGACAGCATTAAAAGTATGCACTAAGGTCAAGCATTTTTGCAAAAACTCACACTTGGTTCAAACTCTTCGCAATAAAAAGCAGCTCCGGCATCATCTCTTCAGTATTTTCTACTCTTAAAACCAGCCCCAGATCTGCTGTCAGCATTAGTCGCATCATCTTAATTTCGTCCGCACCAATCTTCCCTTTTACCGCCGGATGCAAAGCTTTGTCCATCGAGTCCCAATTATACCTCTGGTTCTCTTCTAGTTTTTTACCGTCCGCGTCATAATATAAATTTACTTGCTCGCCGCTGGTCCGCGCCAAATTAAAATAAAACCAGGTCAAAATGGTTTTCTTCTGCGCCAACCTATGGCTATCAATTGGCTCACTACCGCCCGATGCCGCACTGCTATTTAGCGCTGCCAAGCACGACTTCAAAATTTTAAAATGCTCTGGCTCGTCCGCCCCCTCTGCCGCCCTGGCAATTTTTTTTATCATTTCCGAAGCCATCTCTAGCGATTCAAAATCCGCCAAAATGTTTTTATAAAATTCTTTCATTTTAGCAGCGGTCAGTACCGCCAGTTTGCCCCTGCCTTGATGTAAAACCACCTCTGATAAACAGAACAGCTCTATCCCGCCCGCTAATTTTGATCGCTCCTTGCGTACTGCTTTTGCTAACACAGATTTTTTCCCGGCCGGTGTCAAAATCAAAAGGATCCGGTCCGTCTCGCCGTAATTTGTCCGCCTCAGCACTAACGCCTCTGTTTTTAGATCCTTATCCCCTGCCATAATCCTCCAAAATTGTGCTAATTTGTTCGGGTGTCATCTCTGATTTATTCAAAGTCGCTACCACGCCATACCTACTCAAATCCCTTCCGCCAAAATCAAGCGAGGTCATCAAAATCACCGGCACCTTTGCTAAATCCTCGTATGATTGCATTTCGTTTAACAGCGTAAAACCATCTGGTCCATCTAGCAGTACGTCCAAAAATATCAAATCCGGCACCTCATCCGCCATCGCATTGATAGTCTCGATCGCATTCGTAAAAAGCTTAATTTCATAATTTTTGGCATGCCCCACCAAAATCAAATCTTTCACTACCTCCGCAAACTCCAGATCATCATCAACAATAAATATCTTCATTAGAACAACATCGCCTGTTTAGATGGTGGAAGTTCTACAAAAAAGCTCGTCCCATCCCGGTGGCGCACCGCACCCACATTAGCGTTCATGTACTGCGAGAATTTCGAGGCAATGTATAGCCCCAGCCCAGAACTCCCTGGCCGCATCGCGATGCTAGTTGGCTTTTCGATCCAACCCTTTTTCAAACTTCGCCAAACATCCATCGGCAGCGCCGGCCCAAAATCTCGCACATCTAGGCGCACTTTGCCGTTTTTGTCCGAGAGTATTAGCTCGCTCCGCGTCTCCTCATCCGAATAATGCATCGCATTCAGGCAAAAATTATAGATAATACTATATAGCAAATCTCTATTCGCCGAGACCAACCGCATTCTATTCCGATAATTTATCACCAGTTTGCGGTGATTAAAATTAAATAACGTCCTCAGTTCTTCTGTCACCTCATCACAGACTGCCCGCACCGCCACCGGCTCCATTTCAAATAGACCGTCCTCTAGCCGGGCGATTTTAGTTAGATCCTGCACCTGCCGGATTGCTCGATCGGAGACACTCAGCATCTTGTGCTGAATTTTTTTCACGTCAGTGGCATCTTCGACATAATCTAGAGAAAAGGCCAACTGGCGCAACAGAGAAAGCGGAGCTTTCAACTCGTGCGCAGCAACCAAAATGCCATTTACCTCACTCTCCATGACTCTATTTTATCACATTTAGCGATTAAACTGGACAGAATCTAGCAGTGTATAAAAATCTTCTTCAAAAACCATCGTATCTGTTTGCAGCACCGCGGTCTTATCGCGTACTTTTAGCACCGCCGCGATCCCCTGTAGCTTGTCTGTACCGGGTAGCTGACCTGTGTAGATGTTAGCGTTCTCGCCGTTGATCGGCCGCACCGCCACCGACATCTTACCGTTTTTCACAGAATCATCATATTGCTTGATGTAATTATCGTATGACTGATCTTTTACTATTACGCGCAAAGCATTGATGCTGCTAGATGACACTGGGTAAACCTTATCTGGATTGAGGTAAGCCTCATAATCGCCCCCGTTAGCCGCATCCTTTGCCTCATACACGCTCCAGGTCTTTGGATAGTTAAAAGAAATCTCGCCATAATCGGCTGGCCCGGCGAACAGATTATAAGGATATTTCTCGCGGATAGCAAACTGTTCTTCTAGATCTTTCGTGTTCTCGTTGACAGCTTTGGCTACGGCCACAGAAATTTGCCCATCGACATCTGTTTTAACCGTATTCCAGTTAGAAAGCGCTACAAAAAACATTATAATAAAAATCAACGCCAAAGCACCCGCGGCTATCGCTACGATCATCCAGACAGTCTTAGGGTCTTTTTGTCGTTTTTTATTACCCGGCAAAGTCGACGTCGGTGTCGGTCCCATACCTGCCAAGGGCTGTGGACCCATCGGCTGATTTGTATTTTGCATGCCAGAATTTGCGTTTTGCATCCCTGGTTGTATTTGCCCACCTGCAGACTGCGGCGTAAACGGCTGATACGTCTGATTATCCATACTTATATTATAACGCTTTCGCTAACCTTTTGTAAAGATTTTATTTATTCCTCGGCAAAGTTCTTATCAATCACTTCGATTTTATTCTTCAGCTCAGCCAAATCATTTTCGATTTCCTTGGCCAGCTTTCGCGTTTGCTCGTATTTTGGCACAGCCTGATCAAGCTCAAACTCGTCCGAATAAAACCAGTCTGTCGCCTGTTCTAGCTCTTTAATTTTTTTGGTAATTGTCTTCTTCTCTGCCATCTTTTTCCTTTCTTTAATTATATTATAATTATTTTATACTTAATCCTCTACCTCGGCGCATTAGCCCTCCACCTCAGTAATTTTCGCCTTTACCTTCTTCTGATAAAGCTGCAACGAGATTTCGCTCCCTTTAGCAATCTTTCCAGAGACAATCGCATACCCCCGTTTCAGGACTGCCATCGGATTCGCCGCCTCAATCATCTGTGTCTTTGCGACAATTTTTTGCTCAAGATTATCTATCGTCGCCTTCATCGCCCTTTGCACCTCTAACATCTTACCATCGACTCTGCTGCTTAGCGCGCTCATCTCCTGCAAAATCTTGTTCCTGATTCCTCTGTCCTGCGCTATATCTCCTAGCGCTTCGATCTCTTGCAAAATCTTACTTCGCGCGCTTTTAACCTCTGTCTTGACTTTTGCTAACTCCGCTTGCTTATCTAATGTCAAAAGTTCCGCCACATTCGATGGCGTCGAAGCCCTAATATCCGCCGCCAAATCCGCCAGACTCTCATCAACCTCGTGTCCAATCCCTGTTATCACCGGTATCCTACTGGCCGCAATCTCTCGCACAAGCAACTCGTCATTAAATGCCGCTAGATCATCCGCACTACCGCCACCGCGCAAAATCGCAATAATATCTACCTCTGCTTTTTCATTAAAATACTTCAGCGCTCTTATTATCTGGTCTGGTGCGCTCATTCCCTGCACCTGGCAATGCGCCGTCAAAACTTCTAGCCCTCCCCACCTCGCATTCAAAATTTTACAAAAATCCGCATATCCTGCCGCTTGGGTCGACGATATCACCCCAATTTTGTGCAGATTTTCTGGTATCTCACGCTTTCTTTCCGGATCAAACAGCCCTTCTTTTTCTAGCTTCTTTTTTAGTAGCTCAAAGTTCTTTTTTAGCGCGCCCTCGCCAGCCGGTTTCATCTGTTGGATCGTTAGCGAGAACTTCCCCCACTTAGTTAGTTTCGGCTCGGCCTTGACTACGATTTTCATGCCGTCTTCTAGCGCCATCCTCAACTTAAACAGCGGCAAAAAACAGCTCACCGAGCTTTCTTCATCCTTCAGATCAAAAAACACCCATTTGCCCTGATTGACCTTAAACCCCGATACCTCGCCCTCTACTACCACCTCCGGAAAAGTATAGTCTAGCGTCTGATTCAGCGTTTCGATAAATTGCGACACCGTCAAACGCTGTTCGCTCATCTTTTTTCTCCTTTATTTATCCGTTTGATTTCCGCCTTCTCCTCTTTGCCAAGTTTAGAAATTGCATGCTGATAAAATCCATAGCCCGAAACAATCGTGCCAACTAGTACAATCACGCGCGTCGTTACTACTACTGCTGTTGCCAACCCTAAGTCTACACCTAGTCCCCACATCACTGCCGCCATCGATACTTCGTACCCGCCAGCGCCGCCTGGAGTCGGAATCACCGCGCCCAACACCGAGCCTACTGCCTCAGCCACCATTATCTGCGGCAGAAGCTCAGGATGCCCCATCGAAATCGCAATCACCCAGTACGTCGCCACTTCTAGGAAACTATATAGAAAACCCCAAGCAATTGGCTTTTTGAGCATCTTTTTGTTGCGCCTCGCCTCTTGATAGTCCGCCGTTACTTCTTCGCAGAACTTCTTCACACTCTCCTCTTTTAGTGCCTCGCGCTTATGGCCAAATGTCACTGTCTTTACTATCGAATTGGCCAAGGTTCTTACTTTTTCTGCTAGCCAATCCAAAATCTTCTTTTTACCAGCGATCCAGATCCCGCAAATCACTGTACTAATTACCACCACCGCAATCACTCCCACGACTATCAGTACATTGACGTTTGATGCCGTCACGCCACCCATCAGCACAATCGCTAAAATCGCAATCAGCGTCTGCGCCTGATTAGCAAAAGTCGTAATTGCATACCTTAGCACATACATAAAACTGGTCTGCCCCGGTGTGGCTCCATACGGTTTTAGCCGCCAAGCAATGTATCCCAAACCCGACACCCCGCCGCTTGGCACTGCGTGGTTCATAAAATTAAGCTCTAGTGAAATCCGCATTAACTGCCAATTCGATATTTTCTTAGCATCTTTCTTTGCCGACATAAACGAGAAAAACATCTGTCCAGCTGAGTAATACATCAACAGCTGCTCTGGTATCAAAAGCAAAATAATCGCAATGTTGGTATGCGCCAAATAATCAAGCGTACTTGCTAGCTCGTGCCGCGCATTCCATACCACCACCGCCACCAAAATAAAGGTGATAATGCTGATAATCTGCCTGGCGCCGAACTTTTTCTTCATTGCTTATTCCTACCCGCGTGGTGGCTCTCCCTCGGCATCCTCAAGCAGTTTCTTTGATTTAATCTCGTAGCGTTTACCGTTCACCGGTGAAATATAATAATCTTCGTTCACCAAATTCACAAACATCGTCAGATCTTTATCATCCATGATGATAATGCTACCGTCATCATCCGTCATCAGTTCCAACTCCATCTTGTCGGCATAGTCGATCAACTGATCTTGGCTCATTTCTTTGTCTAGCTCAAACGCCTGGACTTTTTTCAGCAGCGGTTTGCGATCTTGTAGCAGCGCATCCAACGTCAAACCTTCTGAAAAACTCAATTTGTACTTTTCTTGCAATTCTTTGGCTTTTTCTTCCGCTATCACCTGAGATTTATAATCGTATTGGAATAACGTCTCAAACTTCTTTTGATTAAAAATCGCCACGTTGCCGTCGATAATCGCTACTTGATTATCTGCTGGCATTTTAATCGCTACCTCTGCCGAAAACGGCTCAAAACTCTCACCGTTTAGCTCCCAGGCCTGCGCGCCCTTTAGTGCCGCCGACGACACCACGCCCTTAGCGATATAAAATACCTTGGTACCACTATCGCCCCCTGGATAAGAAAACTTCGCAATGATCCCCTTAATTTTCTTAAACTCATATTCGTCATCGGTAAAGAAATCAATATCTTTATACTCATTCTCGATCAGATGTATCAAAGTCTCCGCGCGGCCAACCTTTTTCAGCTCTGTCCGATAAACCACCTTATCCTCGCCGTCAGATAGCTCATAATCACGACACTCTAATCCCTTATCGGCTTCCTCGATAATATATTTGATTGCTGCGTTCATAAACATTTCTTTAACATTACCGGTCAGAGAGTCGGAATACCTTACTTTGTACGGTGTATAATTTTTGTTGAACAAAAATAACTCTACCGAGACATTATTTTTAATCTCATCCACCTCATTTGCCCACTGAAAAATATCGAATTTTTCCATCTTAACTCTTTACCTCACTTAATTTGCTTTCTTATGTTATATATAAATAACCACTTATATCTATTATACACCAATCTCGGCATAGTTAATCATTTATCATTACTTGCTGTTCGCGTCGCCGAGTTTTTTCAGCATCTCAAAGTACGATTCTTGCGAAATCTCTTGTTTGTCCAGGTGGAATAATTTTAGTGTTCGCTTTAGATCGGCCATCACTTCTGGTACTTTGTCTTTTTCTTCTAGCGCGGTTTCGATCTTTAGGTATGGGTGCTCGAGATTATCGACTTGGTCTAGGTAGATCCGCGATGTCTCTGATAACTTAATCCGTCGGCGGCGGCGGCTGACCTCATTCGACAGCACAAAACCCAGCTGGTGCGCAATGTTGACAATCTCTGAATAATCACGCACCACCGAGCGGTTGGTAATTTCGATCCCGCTGTCTTCGATATGGCGTTTCAAAATTAGTTTATAAATTGCCGGTTTGTCTACCGACGACATCTCTGTACGCATGATCAGCCGTGGCAAATTCATCCCTCGCCTGTAGCCGCGCGGCACATACACCCTATCATGCTGATAAAGCGTCGATTCAAATTCTAGACTAATGTCTTTCATTCTTTTTTCTAGCGTTACCAGATCTTTGACCTGGACTTTTACCACTACTCTTTTCATACCCGTGCTCCTTTCCTAGCTTTATTTGCCCATTTATCTGCTAATTCGTTCATCTTGGTGCCGACATGGCCTCTTACCCAGATCAACTCAGGTTGATATCTGGAATATAGCGAAAAAGCCTTTCTCACCAGATCCAAATTTTGAATCTCTCCGCCCTTCTTTCTCCAGCCATTAGCGCTCCACGTCGGAGCCCATTTCGTTAAGACGTTCACCCAAAATTCTGAATCTGTGTGAATTTCGCCATCGTCGCCGCTCTCTGCCAAAAGTTCCATCGCCGCAATCAGCGCCATCCCCTCCATCCGGATATTCGTAGTCTTATCATCGCCCCCAAGCGCCACCGGCTGACCATCCTCAATCACAGCATATCCACCTGGCCCAGGGTTGGGCGAAGCGCTTCCATCTGTCCAGAGTATTCTCATATCTGATTATATTATACTACAAAAGTACTATATAATAAAGAGGTAAAGGTAATAAAGTACTCAAATAAAAATTAAAATTATTACCAAAACTAAGGTATAATAAAATTATGGCAAAAACGAAGAACAAAAAACGCATCGACGAAGCCGTCAAACTTGCCACCACTGCTCACGATGGTCAGTTCCGTAAATCTGGCGATCCTTACATCACTCACCCGCTTGCCGTCATGAAAATCGTCGAGACCTGGGGCATGGATGAGGACACCATCATCGCAGCCGTTCTGCACGACACCGTCGAAGATACCTCTGTTACCCTGCAAGATATCAAAGACCGCTTTGGCGAACAAGTGGCCTTTTTGGTAGACGGCGTGACCAAACTTGGCAATGCCCGCTCTGGCATGCGCGATCTCGATACTTATCTTCCTAGCACCAAAGACAATCTCCTTCGCCTCCTCGTCGCCACCGGCGCCGATATCCGCGTGTTAATTATTAAACTTGCCGACCGCCTGCATAATCTCCGCACGCTCTCTGCCCTTCCGCCAGACAAGCAGAAAAAAATCGCCAAAGAATCTCTCGAGATCTTTGCACCTCTAGCCGACCGGCTAAACATGGGCCGTCTGCGCGTCGAGATGGCTGACATTGCTTTTTCCTACGTTGATCCAAAACGCTACGAGGAACTCCGCGATTTGATTGAAAAATCTAACAAGTCAGCCGAAAAAACCATCCAAAAAATTCGTCGCGAAGTTTCCGAGGCTTTAGGCCGCGAAAAAATCAAATTCACCATCAGCGGCCGCGTCAAATCTGTCTATTCGCTTCACCGCAAATTGATTAAATACAACGGCAACATGGGCGAGATTTACGATCTCACCGCACTGCGCATCATCGTTAATGACATTACCGATTGTTATCTCGCGCTTGGTATTGTCCACTCGCTTTATGCCCCGCTCAGCGGCCGGATCAAAGATTACATTTCTATCCCTAAGCAAAACGGTTATCAATCTATCCACACCACTGTTATTACTAAAGATAAACGCATTGTCGAGTTCCAGATTCGCACTCACGAAATGCACGATTTCGCCGAGCATGGTCTGGCCGCCAGTTTTTACTACAACGAGCAAAAATTAACCGAGAATTACAAAACCGGTAAAATCCAGCACCTCCCGACTAATCTCCTCTGGATCACCGAGCTTCAAGAAACCGCCGCTAGGCTTCGCGCCGGTAAAAAAGTTGATATTAAAAAACTTCGTCTCAACCTTTTTGCCGACAAAATCTTTGTTTACACGCCAAAGGGAGACATTATCGATCTCCCCCAGGGGTCTTTGCCCCTAGATTTTGCCTACCGCCTCCACTCCGAAATCGGCGAACATGTTATCGGCGTCAAAATCAATGGCAAAATGAGCAATCTAAATACCAAATTAAAACACGGCGATGTGGTAGAAATTCTCACTTCCAAAAATGCCAAACCGCGCGCTGGATGGCTTGATAAAATCATCACCTCACACGCCCGTCAAAAACTCCGCTCACAATTATCAAAGCTGAGCAAGTAAAATTCTTGGCGATGGTAATTTTTCGCAGTGTAAAAGCGGATTTCACCCCGAAGGGGAGAAACCAAGCACTGCGAAAAATACCGTTGCCGAATTTTACTTACTAAGCTTGCTAAGTAGGGCATCGAGCTCTTTTTCGTTCTTGCAAGAAAACGTGATTTTGGTTTTGCTAATACGTACCTTGGCGGTATATTTTTTCTCGAGTTTTACTTCTTGTTTCTTATAATTATCCGATTTCAGCGCCACCGCCGAGCTCTTTTTCTTCTTACCGGCCACAAACTGCTCTACTTGCCGCACTGACCAGCCCTCTTCAATAATCTTCGGTAAAGCTTTTTTGACCAACTTCTCGTCTGCTGTAATCAGCGGCCGCATCACGCCCTCGGTCAAACGGTGCTCGCGCATAGCTTTTTTAGCTTCATCTGGCAAATTTAAAAGTCTGAGCGTATTATCAATCGAAATCTTTTTCTTGCCGACTCGTTTTGCAATGTCCTCATTAGTCAAATTAAACTGGTTTTTAAGCTTTGCATACGCCGTCGCCAGTTCTATCGCGTTCAAATCCTCACGCTGAGCATTCTCAATAATAGACAGTTCTAGCTTGCTCTGCGCATCTGGCGTCCGCACAATCGCTGGAATCTTATCAAGCCCCGCGATCTTAGCCGCCCGATAGCGCCTCTCGCCTGCCACAATCTGATAATGACCGTCTATCTTGGCTACCACAATCGGTGAAAGCACCCCATGCTCCTTAATCGACTTAGCTAGCTCCTCTAGCGCATCCGCATCAAAATCTTTGCGTGGCTGCTCCTCGTCACGCACGATTTCCGTCAATTTAATCTGCACCAATCTCTGTTCGTCTTTATCCGCCGTCGGATCAAACTCCTCGTCCACCAGCTCTGTCGGGATTAAACTTTCAAAACCTCTTCCTAGTGCACTCTTTTTTGTCATTTTATCACCTCCTCATTTCTTTGTTTCTTATTTTTATCCTTACTTTACTGTTCAATTTTCCTCATTTTCACGCTACTTCTTATCTTGCCTCACTAATCCGTTCTTCAACTTCTCTAGTCAAATCTTTATAGGCCTTCGCGCCCTTAGAAAACTTATCATAATTCCCTACTGGTGTACCATGACTTGGTGCCTCCGCCACCCGCACATTGCGCGGGATCGTAGTTTTAAATACCTTATCTTTAAAATATTTCTTCACCTCGGCCAGCACTTCCACCGACAACGATGTGCGTTTGTCATACATTGTCGCCAGCACACCTAATAGCTTCAGATTAGGGTTCATCGCCTTTTTCACGAGCTTCATCGAATCTAGCAGCTGTGCTACGCCCTCTAGCGCATAAAACTCTGTTTGCACCGGCAAAAGTAAGTAGTCTGCCGCAATCATTCCATTCACCGTCAATAGACTCAATGATGGTGGCGAATCAATGATAATGTAATCATACTGATCTTCTACCGCAGTAATTGCTGTTTTTAGGCGTACAAATTTACCTTTTAGTTTAGCCATGTCGACTTCTGCGTTCGCCAGCTCTGGCGTAGTCGGCGCCACTGCCAAATTCTTAAATTTAGTCGTCAAAATCACCTCACCCATTGATTTCTTGCCCAGTACAACATCCGTCATGCTACCATTTAAATCAGTTTTGGCAAAGCCCATCCCAGAGGTGGCATTCCCCTGTGGGTCAAAATCTACAATCAGCACCCGGTATTTATCCTTCGCCAAAAAGTACCCCAGGTTAACCGCGGTAGTAGTCTTTCCGACACCTCCTTTTTGGTTAGTTACACAGATAACCGTAGCCATAATGGTATTATACCACATTTATAACCGATATTGTAGAAAATAGGCAGGAAAAAAGTGGAGAATTCGCTCATATTATTTTGAGCAACTCTTTTTAAGCCGCCAAAAATAACACAAGCAAAAATTTCCAATCACGTCCACAACCCCTTGGCAAAATCACTAAACTATGCTACAATAAGGCAAAATAATAAAGGAATAATATGAAGAAAGCAGTTATTTTGGTCGGTGGTAAGCAATACCTCGTGGCCGAAAAAGAGACCCTACGGGTGGACCTCCTCCCGGCAGGCACTAAAGAGCTCGAAACTGGTGCTTTACTTCTGATTGACGGTGACAAGACTACGGTTGGCACACCAGAAGTCAAAGGCGTAAAAGTTTCGGCAAAAGTAATCGAAGAAAAAGTCGCCGGCGACAAGATCCGCGTCATCCGCTACAAAGCCAAAAAACGCGTCCACAAAGAGACCGGCCACCGCCAAAAATACTCGGTGATTGAGATTACTTCAATCAAATAAAAAAACAGTTTTCGAATGTTAAACCCCTCATATCTGAGGGGTTTAATCAACTATTTTAGCAAGTTAAAAGCCCCTATTATTAGGGGCTTTTCGATATTTAGTTCGTTTCTGCCAATTTTATCGCTGCTGCGCTGCTCTTCTGTTGCTGATTTCTTCTAAAAGCAGCCTATAATATTGCTCGGCCAAAGCCTGTCTTGTTCCAGGGTCAAGCTCAGGCATCTTGTCCAATATATCGCCAATGACCATCATTTCATCTAATGGCGACTTTTCCTGAAACATATCAGGGTAGAGCCCTTCGTAGCGAAGTAAGCTCATTCCTTCTTCCAACTCTGTCAGGTCGAAGATATCTTCAGGAACAGCAGGCTTGCCTGCAGCAATCGCTGCTGCAGCCGGGAATGTTGTGGCTACAACCATAACCACAACCAATGCTATACTTAAAGTTGCCAACTTTTTTCTTGTTTTCTTTCTCATGATAATCCTCCCTTATATGAAAATTTGAAAACTAAAACTCTTTATTCCCCAAACCCTAATTATTAAGGTTACTTACATTATAGCACAAATCATCAAAAAAGTCAATACTGTTTATGCTTATTTCTTACATAAATAACAGAGGTAGTTTCAATTTTACCTCTGTTTCTTTCCACCCCTGTTATTTCTAATCAATTTATAAATTGCAAAAATAGCAATCAGCGCCCAGACAATCTGCAAAGCAAAAGAGAACCAGGCATCTCGCGGAAATAGACCAATAGCTATCATAATCGCAGCAATCATATTCATGATCTGATAAGTCAATCCCGGTTTTATCTTCTTTGTCGACATCAAGAAGTATGCCAAAACCACCATTATTGAGCCAGCCCAGCCGATTATATCAAAAAACAGCATATCTCTATGTTACCACCCCATCTCCAAATACCGCTCAGAACCAACCACAAAGCTTTCTAGCGCTTTTTTCCGGCTTTCAATAACATTATCTGGTAAAGTATCTAGGCTAAACCATTTCAGCTCACTACATTTATCCGGTTCACAAATTTTTGGCTCTCCGTCATAATCTGAATCAGTTTTCATATCTACCATTATATTAGCATTATTATTTCTGATCTGGTGTCTTCGTCTCAGACATAACCGAAGGGTTATTCCCTGCCCAAGGATTTGCCTCATTAGCCCGAGAAGCATGGTTCGATTTTTCTTCCGCCTCTTTCAACATTTTTGCAGCTTCTTCGTCGGTATCTGGAGACATATCAACAAGTCCTCCAGTTCCAGTATCCATTTTTCCAGCAGGAACCGTCCATTCTTCTGCCGAACTTACCCCTTCATATCCAGTACCACTGTCTTTAAGCCTGTCCCCCTTAAACTCTGGTACCGGGGCACCGCCATTATCAGTATTCTCTAGCCAATTACCACCCTGACTTTGCCCAGCCTGTTCTTGATTTAGATTTTCCTTATTATCCATAAAATTCCTTATGTTTACTTACTACTTATGATACCCCTCCAGACCATTTTGTCAACACGTGTGCATCACCGCACTCTGGCCAATCAACCACAGTCGTGGCCCTCCTCGTCACCAGATAAGCCTTTTTCGCATACCGAGCCAGCGGCGCATCAGAGAAAGAATCAGAATAAAGGTCATCCACATTTTAGGATGACGATTCATGCACCAGAGGCAAAAGCCTATTGCGCTATCCGTCGGAAAAATAGTTTTATCAAAGTCGTATACGTTCATCAACTATCTTTAGCATTTTTTAGCTCCTGCATCCACACCGCCGAGGTAATCGCCCCCTCTTCCAGCGTCCCCACATCCGGCCCGATAAAATTCCCCGCCCAAGACAGAGGAATATCCTCTAGCTTATAGTAATCGTACTTGTCTAGCACCTTTTTATTCCTAGCTAGTGCCTCTTTATCCCCCGCCATAATCTTGCGATATTCCTCCGCCACCGCCCTTGGCAGCCTCTCTAAACGTTTCTCAATATAGTCTTCTATCAGTTCCGTCTTTACAGATAAATCAATTTTAGCTGAACCCTGCATCACCTCTCTCATCTTAGCTCGATCCTCAATCCATTCTACCACTCTATCAGCAATATTCTCCCCCGTCGCTTCAATAAAATGGTTCTGCCACCCGGCCGCAAAATTCGTTTCCAACACATAAAATTTTTGTGTTCGTTTATCCTGAATAATATCAACGCCCGTATATTCTAGCTTCGACACACCCGCCGCCCTGCACGCTAAATGCGCCAAAATATCAATCAGCTCCGGATCTTCTTCCCTAGCCTTATTTCTACCGCTCGACCATATTTTAAAATTCTCTGGGTGCTCTGGATCGCCAGTCTTCCTCATAATTCCTACTGCTGTGCCACCCATTACGAACACTCTCCAGTCTCTATCCGCCTTCACATACTGCTCTACCAAAATCCCATTTGTCGGCCCGTGATATGCACTAAAAAGCTCTTCGCGATTCCTCGCCAGTTTGATTCCCTTACCAGCCGTCCCAAGCCGAGGTTTTAGAACTACTGGGTATTTTAATTCTCCAGCATCTATTATTTTTTCTACATCCACCGCCGTATCAACCTGAAAAATTGGCAAAGTATGTTCTTTTAGCTCCTCATCCAGCATGAACAACCCATGCTGAAAATACTTGTCCGACGTCGAAGCTCTGCCACCCACCGCGTCCATGTTAATCGCGACTTTATGGTTCCTATCGACCCATTTTTTTAGCCTTGCCATATCATAATGACTATTCTCTGATAGATCTCTAAACACTATGTTTTCTAGCGGGATATCATCCAGCTCAAACTTGGCCATCTTTACCGGATCGATACCTTTTAGATGACAAAACCCCCATTTCTTACGCTTGGCGGCGGCCTTTAAATCGGCCACCACCTTGCTATTTTCGTCGCGCCCCTCTATGATCGTAATTATGTGCTTGTGGTTCGCCACGTTTTATTTCTCGGTTTTATTTTGGCTGTTTTTGATACCATCAATCGCGATATCCTTGCCAGCCTTCAAGTCACCATTAAAGCTGCTCATACTACTTGCGTCGCCAAATCCGCCAGCACCTGCAGAAACCTTTCTCAACATTTTCTGCGAGCGATAGAAGTAGAATCCACCGCCACCAATTACAACCACTACCGCGATTGCCATTGCGATTTCGCCAGGCCCAGTGTTTGGTAGTTCAGTAGGCATAGCCGGTGTTTCTTCACAAATCCTGCGCACAGTAATTTTTGTCTTGTCAGAACTCTGACCATCGTTCGTCGCGATATAGGCATTGTTATAAATCTCTGTATCGCCACATGGGAACAAATTCTTATCGTCGGTAATTTTTGCAGAGTAAGTCACCCAGGCCTCTTCGCCTACTATCATTGCGCCCAGCCCCAAACCGTCGCTAAATAACGATTCTGGCGACTGCGTAGCCTCTGGGTGTCTAGTCGAACTTGCCCAGGTAGAGCCAGTATTATAGACTAAGCCAGTTGGTAGAAAATCATGTGCTGTTACACCAGTCAATTCTTTTGTACCAGTATTTTTAAAGTGAATCATAAAGTTTAGCGTGTCACCAGGAAGTGCCACAATCTCGTCTTTATAATTCTCCGAAACGCCATCCTCAGCCAGTGCAACTTTTTTGTCCACTTCAAAACCTGGCGATTCAACTTTAATATCGTAGGTTACATAACCACCATACTCGTTACAACCCGGGACCATCCCCCACATGTTGTCATAATGACCGATCGTCACGCCTTCTTCACCGAGTAGCGCATCGCCCGACAAAACAGTTCCGTCCGTCGTGCCGTTGTTATGAATCACAGCCGAATTTGCAACAAAAGTCAGATAGACCGGATCGCTAGCTTTCAAATAAGTTGTGTCCCAGACAGTTCCCGGCTCAGCATTCGATGCGGTGATAAATGCCGTCGCCGCACCAATTTCACCAGCGTTCAAATATTCTGGGAACTCCGACCTTACATATGTATTACGAGAAATGCCCTCACCACTTGCGTTCAGCGATGCCGATGCGTTGTTGTGATAATAAATCGAGATCGTGTATTCTTTACCCGGCTCCAGGGTGATTTCGTCGACTTCGGTATTTTCAACACCCTTCTCGCGCACACGCACAAAATTACGCTCATCGCCGAGATATGGGTTATCTGTAATCGAGTTAAACGTTACATGATCTGCCGGTACGTCCCAAGTATAAGTTGGTCTGTCCTGCGGTCCCCACGCTGTTTCTACGACTGCCGACGCATTCTTAAATTGAAAGAAAGCAGCCACAAACGCCAAGCCAATGACAGGCAAAAGCGCGATTCTTTTTATGTTGATGTTTGTCTTCATTTTTGTCTCCTTTCTTTCTCTTAATTTTTCATTTTTATTTGTTGACTATGTTTTAAGTTGCAGAATTGTCTATTTCTCATGGAGCTGCCCTCCTTGGTAATCTTCTTCTCATCATGCTGCCATCCTCAATGCTTCCTCAGCTTCTCGCGCTGCTGCTTCGCGTGCTAATCTTTCGGCTTCTTCTTCGTCAACCACATCAGTTGTACCACCCCCGCCGCCGCCAGCACTACTCATTTTTACTACATTTGCCGCTCTTTCCGCATTATTGGTCGCAGCCTCTTGTGCTGCCCGCTGAGCCTCTTCAGCCTGTCTCAACATCTCGGCAGCATCTTCATTATTGTCTGCTGACATATCAACCGTACCACCAGTTCCAGTATCCTCTACTGCTGCTGTTGGTTGTGCTGCCCAATCCTGCTGATCCTCTGGATTCATATTCACACCAGAGCGATCAATCTCTGGCAATTCTTCTTGGGTCCGCTGAACGATTCTTGCCCCATCATTATCCGCCGATACTTCTTCAAAGCTTCGTGTTACCGGCATCTTTTCTGGATTATTACCTTCCCATGGGTTGGTATCGGTCTTACCTACAATCTCAGTACCAGTCGGCTCTTCACCAGTTGGTTCATCGCCCGTCGGCTCAATTCCAGTTGGCTCGTCACCAGTTGGCTCTATTCCAGTTGGCTCATCGCCCGTCGGCTCAATTCCGGTCGGCTCGTCACCAGTCGGTTCAACGCCAGTGCTCTCTGTACCAGTATCTTCTGTACCGGTGCCTTCATCACCAGTACCTTCGTCGCCAGTACTAGTACTTGTAGTCTGGTTTGCTACTTCTGCCCAGCTCACGTTCGCCGTCTTCTGGCCACAGTTCAATCGCTCCGTCACATGGTCAATCGAAGCATTCTTCGATAGCTTCCAGACTTTTCTCACGATATCAAGATCATAGATCGACTTGCCTTCCTTATCCAAGAACTCGATACCAATACCGTTAGATTTAGACTCTTTCTTGGCAAACAGATGGATCACGTTATTCTTCAATTTCTCAAGATAACCTAGCGTTGTATAATCATACGGCTCTTCTGAGTAGTTAATCAGCCTAATCTCACCACCCTGCATCTTCTCATAAAGCATGCTGTAGGTTTCGTTCACAAAGTTATCATATTGCTCTGGGCCGCTATCCTTTATCAAATCTGCCACAGCATTGATTTCTGAGTCTGTGTCAATTAGCTCACCCACGCCATCACCATCAATGTCGTATACTAGCCCGCCCATCATCGCACGCATCTCAACAATTTGTTCAGGCGAGTTACCCATTTGTTCAAGGTAAGCATTTGTTACCTGTTCAGTACTGACCGTGCCATTGTCCACTGCTTCGATCAACGCCGCGTCAGCCTCAGCATTACTCATCGATTCGACATCACGTCCCGAATCTTTCAGAGCTTCACGGACCAGATTCTTACTATTGAGTGCTGGCGATTCCTTTTCTGGCGAAAGGAAAGGATCATCCACTTCAGTATAGCCACCTTTATGTGTTGGAATATTAAGTTGTTCGACTTTATTATCCGCACCAAGTCCATCTACTTCAATCGAACCTCTCTCGCCCACGACATATTTCTCTGCGTTACTTTCTGCCGCCCGCAAAGCTTCGTTAATGCTACCAGAATTATTGGCCTCAGTAAGATAATCTTTTGGTATTGAGAATCCACTCTCGCCATTGACTGTATATGTTACAACACCTGGCATCGCGTCTGCAGAATAGACGTGCGTTAAAGTGCCAGCACCTTCAGATTGCGCGATTATTTCATAACCATCGCCAAACGTTGCATCTTGGACAACGTTCATTTCCCCACCCATAAAGTTACCGTTTCCGTCAAACATGCTTGCGGCTGTCGAGCCTGCCGGCACCGTCACCGTGCCATCTTCTGCTACATCAAGCACTATGCCTGTTCCGTCTACTTCGTTAGGCGGAGACAAGACCACCTTTAGATCATCGACATCTACTGACCCATCTTCCGCCGATACTTTGAACGTAAAATCGCCCTCGTTAATCATCCTGGCCGATCCGATACTGGCTCTGTCATTTCCAAACATATCCTGCATATTAGAGTCCGCATCGCCAATCGACGTTACAGTATTACCCGGATCTTCGATTCCTTTTGTTCCTATATCCTCAGCACTTACATAATTTTCGTTATAGCGACTAAAGTACGAATCCACCGCAGTTGCCGGACGCCCATCCGGAAGATTTCCAGTTTCGATATAATTCTCTTCTATATTTACACCCTTGCTACGTAGCAGCGCCAGATCGCTTTCATCAATCTGCCCAGTCGCCTTATTATAATGTAAATCATCGACAACTACTTCACCCTTTTCGCCATACATCTCGAGCGATCCGTCACTATTCCTATCTTCAAAATGGAATGTGCCTTTAGTCTCTGTAGAGGTTTCCGCAAAGAGCCCAGTACCAGCAAAGTAATCTTTTACCCCACCGACAATACCGCCAGCGATACCACCAGCCACTGCGCCTTGGATAGCACGCGCCATACCTTGTCTTCTAATAAAGCTTTTTTCTAGCTCTTTTGCTTCACTTGCTGATTCTTTGTATTTTTCAGCTTTCTCTTTAATTAGATCTTCGACGGCTTTCTTTATTCCGCTTTCTTTCTCGTCGCCTTCTTCTGCGCCGTCTTCTTTCTCGTCGCCTTCTTTCTCTTCATTGTCCTTTACGCCGTCTTCTTTTTCGCCCTCTTTTGCCTCATTCTCTGCTTCATCTCCCATCTGACCAAACAGCAATTTTTCGGCTTCCACCGCTTTCTTGAATAATGCTAATCTTTCTTCATCGACATTGTCTTTAGAATACGAAATCAAGTCAATTTTTAGCTCATTCGAAACACCAAGCCTTGCGCGAAGATCAGCTACCGCATCCATCAATTCTTTAATGTTTTCCGGCGTCTTTTCCTCAGAAATTAACCTATCCAAATTATCGTATAGTTCTTTGGCGCTCTTACGGTCGCGCTTTTCCTCAATTTTAGAAAGCAGTTCTTCCTCTTTCCTAATTTTACTAAAGATACCTTTTTTCTTCTCTGCCTTTGAGTCATTTTCTTGTTCAACCCCCTCTTCGCCCTCGGCTTTTTCATTTCCTTCTTCTGGCTTATCCGCTTTTGTCTCTTCCGCGTTTTTATCTTTAAACAGCGCTTCTGCTCCCTCTGCTGCTTCTGCTTCTGCTTTGGATAATTTTTCTTTACCTTCGCTATAACCCTTTATAGCTCCAAAAACGCCGCCCACAGCCGCGCCAACAGCCGCACCGGTAAGACTTTGGGAATTGATTATTTTGCCTAAAAAGCTTTTTGATACTGCACTAGCGCCAGATCTAAGCGCCGTAATGCCAAAGGCGGCTATTAGACCGAGTGCACCACCACCAACTACCGCATTCACTACCATGTCGCTCTTTATTTTTGTATTTATCCCTTCTTTCAACCGCGCATCATACAGCGAAACGTGCTTATTCAAATATTCTTCAATCTGCTTTGTACCAAATTCTTCATGCCGCGCAATATTTTCAATCGCTTTCGCCATGCTCATAATGTCGCTAACGTCAGATTTTGCTTTATCCCCCTCTTCATGCAATCTTTCGTCATTGTGCAGCTCTTCTTCAAACTCTTTTCTGATTTTTTCCAAATCTTCAGGACTGTTCGCTGCTTTATATTTCTCATGCAAATCGGCGAGCATTTTATTGACATACTCTTTTTTCTCGCCTTCAAACTCATTTACGCTTTCTCCGGATATCAAATAACCTTTCTCAACCGTAGCAAGTCTCGCCCTCGCTTTGACAGCCTCGGCTTCTTTTGCCGCATTACCTTCTTTATACTCTAGCCCAAGGCTCTTATAAGTCTCTTCTAGATTGCCATTATTATTCTCGTAGGCTTTTTTAAATTTCCTAGAATTATGCAGCGCCACAAAAGGCTTGCCTATATTATATACTGCACGTTTGAAGAACTTTGCCGGGAGTTTTCCTGTATTTACCCGATTATCTTCAAAGTTGCTCATCAACTTTTCGGTGCCTTTAATCACCTCATTTTTGTAGCTCGCATCGTCCTTCGTCTGGACAACTAGGTTAATATCATTACTATCATCCAGCTGCGAAAGCAAACTTGTTTCCTTACCCAGATATTTTCGCATTGCTTCCGAAACATTTTCTGCTTTCTCAGCTTTGCTGTCTGCTTTGTTTTCTTCCCCCTCATTATTCTGCGTGGACTCAACTTTCTCGGCCTCACCCTGTCCAGCCTCAACTTGACCGGCATCCATCTGCGCGGCTTTTACCTGCTCAGCTCTACTCTGTTGAGCATCTTGTTCGAACTCTTGAACAGCCTGCTCCAACTCAGCGTTTGACAACTCTGCCGCTGGTCTAGTATTTTGTCCTTCGCCTTTCATTTTCGCTATTCCTCATCCTTATTTAAATCGTCAGTACCAAGGTACAAATCTCTAAATTTTGCCATCGTAATTGCAGTGACTTTTTCTGTATCTATATCTGCTTCTGCAATTGCCTTGGCCAATTCTTTTGGATCAATTTGCTCGCCATTTTTGACTTTCTCGTTAAACACATCCAATTTTTCGTCAGGAAGCGCAGCGATTAGCGAACGATCGAGCTCAGTCAAAAGTCGGTTTTTAAGATCGACAAAAATGTCATTCTTGTATGGCTCGTCACCTAGTTCAATCCCCTTTTCTTCCATCAAACCTTCAACAAAAAGGTTGATCGATTCGTCATCGGTAAGATTAATATCGTTGTTATTTTGGTTTTCCATGGAGCTGAGCCCTTTCTTTTTTGTTTTTTAATATGACCTTGTTTACCCCTATTTTAGCGCTTATGCTAAATTTGTCAAGTATTTTTCCGAACATTTTCCACCCACTAAACCAGCCCTTACTAGCCATAGAGCTACTTTTCTATCTGTCCCGCCCCTATCCAAAATTTTTACTTAATCAAAAAACCGAACATGTTGTTCGGTTTTTCTCGCAGAGTTTTAATTTAGATTATCAAATCTCCACACTCTCTATCTTATATTATGATTCCCCCATTGAAGAAAGCTTCAGCGACATACCGCGCTTGGCGATCCTCGCCAAAACCGATCCATCTACTTTGCAATCGTAGTGGAGCTCGCCGCCGCCATCGATTTCCTCAAACGGCATAGCGAACTTGTATTCGCCGGTTCTCTTCTTTACGTTGTTAATATTTCTACCCATATATTTTCCTTGTTTATGTGTCTATTTTATTGTGACTAGTTTAAATTTTTCTTAAAACTTATGGCTATTTTAAAATGTGTTCTATCTTATAGGCAATCCTTTCTGTTTTAGTGTCTATTTGTTAGATTTTTTATTTTATTGTCTAACTGTGTTTTATACTAGCACACTTTTGCAAAAAAGTCAATACCTTTTATGCTTATTTTTCGCACATTTGTCAAATTTACAGAGGCAAAATATAAAAATCCTCCAATGTTATTTTTTGGTGCTTGCGTGCGTTTCAGTGAGATTTACAATTATTCCGCAAGTTCGGCACCCAAAAAATAAGCATTGGGGGATCTTCCGTTACTTAAACCTTCTCTAAACTAATCGTAACCTGTTCTCCCCCCACCTTTACAATCTCATCATACCCATAATTCTGTATCTTATCGGCGCTACTAGATGCCGCAAACTCTATCGCCAAAGTCTCTTGTGCCACCATCTCAGCATACTCATCCGCTACATCGCAGCCCACAAATAACTTGATTCGATCATCCACGTTCAGTCCGGCCTTCTTCCGCGCGGCTTGCACCACACGAATTAGCTCGCGCGCAAAGCCTTCTGCCCGCAGCTCGTCCGTCAATTCCTTGTTCAATTTTGTTACACTACCATGTTCAACTTTTTTAACATTTACCTCATCGGCAATCATCTGCTCATACTCGTTCGGCAGTTTATCACCACCATATTCGAGCAGCGACAAAGGCTGACGCACCTTGATCTGCTCCTCTGTTTCTGACTTGTTCATCCTCTGAGCCAAGCCCTCAGAAATCACCTCGCGCGTCCTTGCCATTTGTTCTATTACTTCTACGTCCACCTCACCTTCACCCGGATAATCAAGTAGATGCACCGAGTCGCTTTCACCCGCTAAACCTGTCAAATTATGATACAGCTCTTCCGCCAAAAATGGCACAAATGGTGCAATTAATTTGCTCAAGGTTAGCAGCACATAATACAAAGTCTCGTATGCTTCGTTCTTGTCGGCCGTATCTTCCGACTTCCAGAAACGTCGACGCGATCTTCGCACGAACCAATTTGATAAATCATCTACGAACGGCAACACTCCTGCTGTCGCTTTTGGCAAATTGTACGCTTCCATTCCCTCCACGATTTCGTCTCTTAGCATATGCACGCGGGAAATAATCCACTTGTCTAGCACATTCTCAAAATCAGCCAACTTAACCGCATCTTTGCTACCAGCTCGCCCACTCACCGGTTCCCAGTTATCGACATTAGCATAGGTAATAAAGAAGTCGTACACGTTCCAGATCATCGATAATTTTCTTGCAACGTCGCTTACATCTTTATCTAGTAGCGCAAAATCTTCACCCGCTAACACCGGGCAAGATAGCAGTAAGAATCTCAGCGAATCCGCCGAAAACTTATCCATCATTTCATTTGGATCGGTATAATTCCCCAGTGATTTACTCATCTTGCGACCATCATTTCCGGCAAGCGTACCAGTAGTAATCACGTTTTTATAAGCATTCTTAGCGCCTTTTTTAGCCTTCTCACCAAAGGCCCCACATTCTGCTAACGACGTGTTGACGGTATGGACATAATAGAACCATGCGCGGACCTGCCCCACGTACTCCACGATAAAATCTGCTGGATAATTACGCTCAAATTTCTCTTTATTCTCAAACGGATAATGTAGCTGAGCAAACGGCATTGACCCACTTTCGAACCAGCAGTCCAATACTTTTTCAATTCGTTTAAAATGCTCGCCATCAATATTAAATTCGATTTCATCAACCCACGGGCGGTGATAGTCTTCTAACTTCACCCCTGATAATTCGTATAATTCATCATAGCTACCAACTACCTTGACTGAGCCTTTGTCGCCTTTCCAGACCGGCATCGCCGTTGCCCAAAATCTATCACGCGAAAGATTCCAATCTGGCGCTTGTTCAATATTATTAGCAAATCGGCCATGTTTTAGATAATCTGGGAACCAATTGATATTTTCGTTTTGCTCCAGCATCATTTCTTTTTGACCTTGCACATCAAAGAACCAACTCGGGAATGCTCGATACATAATGCGCTGTTTTGAGCGCGGATTGAATGGATACTCATGTTTAATATATTCAATCTTATAAACAATGTCCTTTTCTTCCAAAATCTTGGCAATAAACTTATTACCTGCCCAAATCTCAATACCGTTTTCATCTGTGTCGCGCACACCTAGATCATGCAGTTGCTTCTGCATTTCTGGTAGATAATAACCATTTTCATCCAAACAATCCACAAAATCTACGTCTTCGGCCTGACCGAGGGTATAGTCGTCTTCACCATATGCTGGCGCAATATGGACAATTCCCGTACCGTCTTCACTAGACACAAACTCTGCCGCGTGGACCTTAAAAGTACCACTCTTTCGCCCTGCCTCTGGTATAGTATCAAACAACGGCTCGTATTCTAAACCTACTAAATCTTTGCCAGAAAATACTTCAAGCGCTTTCGGCTTATCGCCAAAAACTTTCTCTGCTAGCTCTGTCGCTACAATCATTTTCTCGCCATCGACTTCATAAACGCCATATTTCATCTTGGCATTGACCGCAAGCGCCAAGTTCGCCGGCAAGGTCCAAGGAGTAGTCGTCCAAGCAAGAAGGCACACGCCAGATTCTCTCAAAGTCTCAGCATCTTCTGACGAAGCAGAGCGCTCTCCTGTGACTTTGAATTTAACGAATGCCGAAGGATCAGTTACTTCCTTATACGCATCATTATCCATCGTCACCTCTGCTTTAGACACCGGCGTCGCAAACTTCGTATCGTACATCAAAACCTTACGACCTTCATAAATCTTCCCAGCCTCATAGAGTTTCTTAAATGCCCACCATACGCTCTCCATAAAATCTTTGTCCATAGTGCGATAAGCATTATCAAACTCTACCCAGCGCCCAACTCGCTCAATCGTCCCCTTCCACTCTGCCGAGTTCGCCACCATACTTTCGCGCGCCTTACGGATATAAGCATCTAGAGAAATTGCTCCCGGTATCTGTTTTTCAATCTCGCGAGCTTCTGCCTCACTCGCGCCAGTTGGAATCGCGCCGATCTGCCTTCTATCAGTAATGCCTAGTTGTTTTTCAACAAAATTCTCTGCTGGCAGCCCATGACAATCCCAACCCCATCTACGCTCTACGCGCCTACCCTGCATTGTCCAATATCTTGGCACAGCATCTTTTACCACTGATGACAAAAGCGTCCCGTGATGTGGCTGGCCAGTGATAAATGGAGGCCCGTCATAAAAAACATAAGAATTATCAGCTGGACGCGCTGCCACCGATTTCTCGAAAATCTGATTTTTCTTCCACCATTCTATCAGTGATTTTTCGTACTCGGATGCTCGCTTTCTTGGTTGGTATTTCATTTGTTTTCCTTTCTTTGATCGTTCTGCTTTTTTTGGCCGCTATCCTCTTCTTGATATTTTCCCGGCGTCCCATTAAGTGATGACTTCATTATCTCTTCTGAAAACAACTTATAAATATCCATCCCGGCTTTTTTGCTAAAATATTCTTTAAGCTCATAAAGCGCCATCAAATCTTTTTGCGGATCTTTTAGTCCGTGTCGCCAAAGTACACTACAGAACCTTCGCTCAATTGTGGTAATACCGTGTGCGCCCGACATATAATCAGCTAGCTGCACTAACTTATCATAATCATCATACTCCGTAGAATAAATATACTCTTTCAAACGCTTTTCTTTGGCTGGATCATCTAGTTTTATGTCATCAACTTTGTCGCGCGGGTTAAAAGAATGTGTCAAACAGATACGTGCGATTTCGGGTAGTCCTTCTTCCATTAGCACATCATACCCATCTATAACGTGGTTAAGGCCCGTATGCATGCCCTTATAGCGACCGATATCGTGCAAAAGTCCACAAACGTAGGCCTTGTCAGCATCCATCCCGCATCTTTTGGCAATAGTCTCAGAAATTTCAGCCACCCCGCGTGAATGCGCTATCCACAAATGAAAAAGCTTATCGGTACGCTGTTTCACGCCCCAATCAAAAACTTCCTCTGCTTTGTCTCTTAAATTCATTAACTCTATTATATCACACTAGGTTCCGCTAGCCCAATAGGACACTTCATCAATTTGCGGCATTGGCCGCCCCTTCCACAACCTTATCAGCCGACCATCATCATCAGTCACCACCACAGCTGGATATTGTAGAATGTCATAAAGCTGAGCAAAATCTCCACCGTTGATTGATTCTGGATCTAGCTGATGAATCACCGCGTCGTGATTATCATGCTCATAATCGCGCAGCCATTCCCTCACTTCGCTAGCATAGTCTGTCTGCTCATTCCATAATACTGTTAATTTCATTCCCACTCCTTCCTTATGAGCTTATTTCTTATTTTTTTCTACTTCTTTTTTCTGTTTTTGCTTCTTAATAATTTGCTCGAACTCGGACAATGTTTTAAACTCTTGGAACACGCTTGCAAACCGCACATATGCCACCTCGTTTACCTCGGCCAGCACATCTAACATCATATCGCCAATTTTACGAGAGTCTACCACATCCTCGCCCAAATCGTATATTCGATTAACAACTTGGTCAACAACACCCTCTACCTCCATCGGCGAATTAAAGAACTTGCCCACACTCTGCCGGACAGATTTTAGCAGCTTATCTCGGTCAAATTCTTCTCTGTTACCACTGCGCTTACGCACCATAATAGTCGGCATCTCTATCCGCTCATATGTAGTAAAACGGATTTTACCATCTGAAGTCACGCGCCGCCTACGAATCATCGTACCATCCATCGCCTCGCGACTTTCTAGCACCTTGCTATCCCCAATTTTGATTCCTGGCGTCATCTTACCTCCATCTTATATTTTGCCCTATAACTTCCCTTTTATAAAATTAGCACTCTTATACTAAGAGTGCTAATGCTTATTTTTTCTTCTTACGGAACTTTGCCCGAAGTGATGGTGGCACATCTAAATCCTCTTCTGACTCTTCTGTGCGGATAGAATCCCACATGTTTTCTTTAGAATCTTTAGTGAAGTCCTCACTTGCTACTGTTGGCTCTTTCTCGCCGACGTCATTTAGATCGACCTTTGCGCCCTCGCTAGTAGTTACTACAGTTGCGCCTTCAGCCTCAGATGATTCATCTACGGTGGCAGCGGTTGCAACTTCTTCAGCAATTTTTTGGCGATCAATCGCTCGGTAATAATCAGAGTCAAAACCAGTTGCCACGACAGTAATTACTACCTCATCCTCTAGCTCTGGGCGAATCGACGCACCAAAGATAATATTAGCATCTGGAGCCACCGCACCAGTAATAACCTCGGCAGCCTCTTGAATCTCACTCATGCTCATGTCATAGCCACCAGCTACGGAGAATAGCACGCCCTTAGCCCCCTCAATCTTTACCTCAATCAACGGCGATTCAATTGCCTGCTGAGCGGCCAAAACGGCACGATTCTCGCCGCTAGCGCGACCAATACCCATCAGCGCCGAGCCGGCGTTCTTCATAATCGCCTTCACATCGGCAAAGTCTAGGTTGATCAAGCTGTGCTCAGTAATCAACTCGGAAATACCCTGCACGCCCTGACGCAAAACATCGTCTGCAATCTTGAAAGTCTCCAAGAGCGGGGTGCGCGGATCGATTGTCTGTAGTAATCTATCATTTGGAATAGTAATCAGTGCATCCACCTCGTGCGACAATTTCTCAATCGCAACATCAGCATTCTCTTTGCGCTTGGCACCTTCAAAAGTGAATGGCTTCGTTACTACGCCAACAGTTAATATATCGCGACCATGTGATTCTTGTGCAACAATTGGACCAGCACCAGAACCAGTACCGCCGCCCGCACCGAGCGTCACAAAGACCATATCTGCACCGTCAAGAGCTTTGCCGATATTCTCGCGGCTCTCCTCGGCCGACTCGCGGCCTTTTTCTGGATCGCCACCAGCACCTAGACCCTTGCCAATGTGCACTTTAGTGTCAGCAGCAGAATGGTGCAAAGCTTGCGCATCAGTATTGATCGCCACAAACTCTACGCCGTTTAGGCCGACTTCTTTCATTCTATTTACAGCAGAACCACCTGCGCCGCCGACCCCGACTACTTTGATACTTGCTGTGCTTTCCACCTCAGTTGGTTTAACTTCAGGCATTTTATTATTTCCTCACTTTAATTACCCCTATTATAACACAGATTTTCAAAGTGTAAACAAAAAAGTTATTCAATTTTCAAAAAAGTCATTTTTTCAATTTTTGGCTTGTGCTTAAGTCGCCTTGCTTTTTGCCAATTTTTGTAATTTTTTTGTCCAGCAAATAATTATTTTAAAAACCGGTCTAAAATTTCTTGAAGATTTTTGCAAAAAATCCGCCCTTTTTCTGGCCCTTTTTAATTTTTTTGTTCACGTTTTGTCTCTGATTATTGCTCTCCTTGGCCGCCATCATAGCTAACCCAATCGCTGCTGCATATTCTGGTTTTTCGATCGCGTCTGCGACTCCGCCTAAGCCTTTTGGAATACCAGTTTTAATTGATGCTTCTAGCGCCTCGCGTGCATAGACCGCAATGTCTTTTAGCTTGGATCCCCCACCGACGAGCACGATACCTTCTGGCAATTTACGATCATATTTTGCTACTTTTAGCTCTTTGCGTACACCATCAAATATCTCAGCCAATCTTGCTTCAACAATCGCGTTTACTTCCGCTCTCGGAAAGATCAGTTCTTTATGCCCTTGTTTGACGATAATATCACCCTCTGGCTCCTCGCCGTCTATACTCTTAGCGATGAAGCGGCGCTTAATGTCCTCTGCAATCTCTGGCTCAATCTGTAAAACAATCGCCAAATCATTGGTAATATTGTGTGCACCCATCGGCAATACCCCGACATGTTGCAAGTCGCCTTCTTCAAAAATCGCCACGCTCGTCGTTGCACTACCAAGATCTACTACTGCTACGCCATTTTCCATCTGTTTTTCTGATAATACTGCTCGCGCAGCCGCTACTACCGAAGGCACTAATTTTTCGGCAAAAACATGTGCACCCTCCGTAGCTTTTCTCAGATTAACTGAGTTCGGCGCCAAAGCCGAAATCACACTGGCATCTAATTCTAATCTCGAACCAGTCATGCCTAGTGGGTCTTTTATCCCCCGCTGTCCATCTAATGTATAAGAAAGTGGCAAAACGTCTAAGATATCCCTGTTAGCTGGCACCCGACCGATCACTGCGGCCTGCTCAACCCGAGCTAAGTCATCGTCAGTAATCTCGTGGTCCTCTGCCCCAACCGCAATCATACCCGATGCTTTTACGCTCATCACGTGCGCACCGTTAATCGAAACAAAAGCTGAGTTGACCTCAAAGCCGCTCATCCGCTCAACTTCGCCCAGCATCCGATCAATCGACTCTGCCGGCCCAGTAAGATTAGCTACCACGCCCTTACGCATGCCAGCATTTGGACCTTCGTTATAACCCACCACTGACACGCCGCCGTCTTTTCCGACTGTGGCCACTACGGCACGGACATTCTCTGTGCCAACGTCTAAACCGACTGCGTATTTTGAGACTTCATCCATAATCGTATTATAGCATAAAAATTTTCAAGAAGTCAAAAAGCTTATGATACCTTAGTTAAAATCTCATAGCCATCTTCGGTCACCAATACTGTATGCTCAAAATGACACCCAAAACTACCATCATTCATCTCTACCGTCCAGCCACTACCATCCTTTGCGACATGATTAGCCGGCTTGCCTAGCGAAGCCATCGGCTCAATACACAGCGTATCACCAACTTTTAGCGCATAACCATGCCCTTTTCTGCCAAAATTTGGCACACTTGGATCTTCGTGCATTTTTTTACCGATAAAATGACCCACGTAATTTTCGATTACGCCAAGATGTCCTTTTTGCAGGGTCTTTTGTACTGCGTAACCAATATCGCCCAACTTTGCTCCTGGTCGTACCTGTTCAATGCCTTCATAAAGCGCGCTTTCCGTTACAGAAATCATCTTCCTCACTGCTGGCGACCCTTTCCCTCCGACTAGCATCGTAAAGGCCGCATCAGTATAATAGCCCTTATATTTAATCACCATATCAAAAGAGACTTTATCTCCCTCTTCCAAGATATAATCAGATGGCGCCCCATGCACTAATTGTTCGTTCGTAGAGATACAAATCGCCCCTGGGAACTTCTCTTCTAGCTCATCATAGGCTACCCCAGCCCCACGCGCTACCACCTCCTTACGCACCCAGGCATCGATCTCTTTTTCGCTCATCCCTGGCTGGACGTAATCTTTCAGGTCTTTTAAAAGCTGCCCTAATATCTGGCCGCCTTCGCGCATAGCTGCAATTTTCGTCTCTAATTCACTCATAGATCAATTATAACATACCACTCAAAACATTTCTGGAAACACTCTCATATATAGACTAGCTGACACAAGCCGTCTACTCACCATAGGATTTCTCGCGCTCCAAAGCGTCGTTTTCGATCGAGTCGGCCTCGTCGTCTTTCCACACCACTGGCGAATCCGGCATTAATTCTTGGACAACTTTTGTAATCCGCTCCGTCACTTCGTCATAATCGCCCACACCATCAACGCGAATAATTTTCACATTTCGCTCCTCCAACAGAGGTAAAATTGAACAAATATTTTGTTCAAAAATCTCAAACCGCCGTTTGAAAGACTCTTTCGTGTCGTCCTCACGTCCCCGCGCTTCAATTCTTTTCCATAGCTCTTCGCGCGGCACTTCCAAAATAATCGCGCCATTAATATTATCAAAGAACTGCGATTCTTCGTCAGATAACATGATCTCTGTTTGCTTTTTATCTCTTGGATAACCATCTAGCACTACGTCCATGCCTTCAGCCTCAGCAAATTCAATCTGTTTGTTCATCAGCCGCACAACAGTTTCGTCATCTACTAATTCTCCGCGCTTCAAAATCTCATCAAACTGCCCCGTCTCACGCAGCACTTGCCCCACTGATAGCCAGCGCCAACCATATTTGTCAGCAATCGCCCGCCCCTGTGTACTTTTTCCGCTCCCTGCTGGACCGAAAAATATAATCATTTTACCTCCTTGGTTAATACAAAAGTGTTCATATACCTTTATTATACCAGATAAAATGATTTTTCCTATAATGTGTTGAACTTTTGGGCTTTATCTGATATAATGGGGAGCAATATGGCAATAAAAGTTACAAGAAAAGATCAGAATGAGGCGAACGAGAACATCATTCGCCGTTTCAACCGCAAGGTTTTGCAGAGCGGCATTATGCCACTAGCTAAGTCTCAGGCTCGTTTTTCGAAGCCAATTTCCAAGCGCGAGCGCAGAAAAAAGGCTATCTTGCGCGAAGCAAGAAAAGCAGAAAAATTGGAGCGCATCAAGCTCGGCCTCCGCTAGAGCTAGCACTTAGCAAAATCGGGGCCATGCCCCGATTTTGCAATATCAAATTTTCCTAAGCCCCCTCAATCTTTAACACTCTGCCTTCTACACTCCTGATCCCATTCCACTCATTCTCTACCAAATTGATCCACACACTCACTCTTGCCGCTGGCTTCAGCTCTAGCCAGGGCTTTTTTGCATAGAACGCCACCAGTTTCATCGTCTGCCCATAGTCATCTCGTACTAGCATCCTTAGATGTTGCCCCTCATCGCCCATCTTTGTTACATCTAGCACAAACATATCAGAGAGCAAAAACACTGGCTCAGGATTCCCATTCCCGAACGGTTCCAATCTTCTCATCTCCTCTGCTAAATCTAGATCTAGCCCCTCCATTTTTTCTAGCAAAATGTCTTCTCTTGTATCTAAAAACCTCTCTTGATTTTTTAACTCCAGACTGCGGTAATACTCGTTAATCCTCTGTTTAAAATCCCCTACCTTCTCCTTTGCTAACGTCACTCCGCAAGCCGCCGCATGCCCACCGCCAGCTATCAGTAAATCTTGGCACTCTCTTAATGCTAGTGCTAAATCAAACTCTCCAAAACTCCTTCCAGACCCTTTATAACCTCCGTCTACCTCTGTCAAAACAAAACTAGGCTTCCTGTACCGCTCTGTTAGCCGTCCCGCAATAATTCCCACAATTCCCTCATGCCAATCACCTCTTACCACGATCACTGGATCATCAGTGATGCCGTGCTTTTCCACTTCAGAAATCGCATCGTTTTGCTGCTTACGCCTCTCTTGATTCAGTTGGTTTAGCTCCCCTGCTATTCGTGCAGCCTCCACCTTCGATTCCGTCAAAAGAAGCTCTAAAGCCAGTTTTGCTGTCTGCATCCTGCCCGCCGCGTTCAGCCTCGGCCCAATCTGAAATCCCACCGCCTCAGCCGTAATCCGCGTTACCCCTGCCACTCGCATCAGCTCCTTCAGCCCCACTCGCCTAGTTTTTTTCAGTACAATTGCTCCATATTTGCAAATAATTCGATTATCACCTGTTAGCTCCATCGAGTCGCAGATTGTGCCAATCATCGCGAGATCTAACAGCCATTTTTCCTGCCCCTCCGGGATGATACCTTCTAACGCCAAAGCTCTCGCCAGCATAAATGCCACCCCCGCACCCGCCAATTCTCTCAGCTTCTCCTCTCCCTTAAAATCCGGCCGCTTTGGATTAATTACTGCCGCCGCCTGCGGTTTTTTACCGCTCATCTCATGATGGTCCGTCACGATCACGTCAATTTTCTTATCCTTCAAGGACTGAATTATCTCCCCGTTATTACTACCACAGTCCACTGTAATCACTAGACCGACCCCTGTTTTCTCTGCCTGCTCGATCAGCCTTTCTGACATCCCGTATCCATCAACAAACCTATCCGGCAGCATTGTTTCTACCTCTGTAATACCCGCTAGCTTCAGGGCCTTCACCAGAATTGCCGTTGCCGTCACCCCATCCACGTCATAATCGCCATAGACCAAAATCTTCTCTTGGTTTTTGATGGCCTTTTTCAGCCTTTCGACGGCTTTTTTCATATCCGGAAGCTTCCCTGGCTCCGTCAAATCCTCATATTTTGGCTCCAAAAAATCTTTACCCACACCCCTGGTTCTCAGCAACTGTTCAAAGATTTTGTTCACCAAGGCCCCCTATTAGCCAATCGTCTTGCTTTGCGTCTTTTTATTCGACATCTGCTGGCTTTTAATCACCATACTTTGCAGCTCTTTTAGTAGCGGAAATTGCTTGTTTGTCTGATAAATCTGAGTGTTACCCCTCTTTGTGACAATCAGAAAATTACCTTTCTCTAGCCTTTTTAGCTCCCTTTGGATATTACCAGGATCTTCCTTAATCAATTTTGATAGCCCCCGCACGTGGGTTTTAAAATCCGGATATTTAGCAAAAACTACCAGTATTTTCCGGCGTACTCTTGACGTAATAAAGACATCCAACATTTTACCTCGCTTTTTATTTATTACCCCCATTATACACCTTTTTGCTAAAAATTGTAATTTTTACAACGTTTTTTATGAGCCCAGAGTGTATAATAAAACTATGACTTATGAGGTGAAAGCCCATGTCTAGTGGGCTAAAAAACTTATTTTATGAGGTGATCCCCATCCGGCTTTTTCGTGAGGATGGCGGAGTGCTGACTTATTCTTCCGACCAGACTCTCACCACTGGTACCATTGTTGAGATTCCTATCGGCAGGAGCAAAACCTACGGTATTATTTCTAAAAAAGTCACCGCTGTTGACTTCCCTACCAAAAAAATCATCAAAAAACTCTATCAAACCCCGCTTCCACCCCATATTCTAAAGGCTATTTTCTGGCTTTCAAAATATTATCTTGTACCCTTACCCCTGGCAGCCAAACTCTTTCTTCCCGTCGGCATCGGCAAAACTCGTCGCCAAAAACCCGCTACCAAGAGCCTGGCCTCACCATCTAAAAATCTCTCTGTTTCCTTAAAATGCCCGCAAATTCCCCTTAACCCCTCTCAAAAACAGGCCCTTTTAGCCCTAGAGAACGTCCCTACATCCACGAAACTGCTTCATGGCATTACCGGTAGTGGTAAAACCAATATCTACCTTAAACTCGCCGAGAATGCCCTAAAACAGCAAAAATCAGTTATTCTCTTAGTCCCAGAAATCGCCCTTACTTCGCAATTAGTCCAAATCTTTCAAAAAACCTTTGATCGCCAAATCGTCTTAATGCACTCTCGCCAGACCGAAGCCGAGCGCCATCTTATCTGGGAATCTATCCTTAACTCTATGACCCCACAGATTATCATCGGCCCTCGCTCTGCCCTACTTTCCCCTGTGCGAGACCTCGGCCTTATCATCATCGACGAAGCCCACGAATCTACCTATTTCCAAGAAAACACTCCAAAATATTCTGCTTTGCGTCTAGCTAGTTTCATCGCTAGCACCTCTGATATCTCCTGCATCTACGGCACCGCTACGCCACTGGTCTCTGATTACTATCTCGCCAAAAGCAAATCCTCTCTCATCTCTCTTAATATCAAGGCCAAAAACTCCGCCAAAACCCCAGATTTTCACGTTATTGACCTCTGCGATCCTCTCAAATTCTCCAAAAATCGCTATTTTTCTGACGACCTCCTATCCGCTATCGAACAAAATCTCAAAAACCACCACCAGACTCTGATATTCCATAACCGTCGCGGTTCTTCTCCTCTTACTCTTTGCGACAACTGCGGTTGGCAGTCTCTCTGTCCTAACTGTTTTTTGCCTCTCACTCTCCATTCTGACTCCTTTAAGCTGATCTGCCACACCTGCGGCCATCAGAGCAAGGTCCCTACCTCTTGCCCAGACTGTCATCACGCCAGTATTCTGCACAAAGGTTTTGGCACCAAGCTTCTCGAGTCCGAGCTCTCTCGCCTCTTTAAAGATGCAAAAATCGCCAGATTCGATGCCGACAACAGTAAGACCGATTCTCTAAACGCCCGCTTTGACAGCGTTAAAAATGGTGATTTCGATATTATCATTGGCACCCAGACCATTGCCAAAGGGCTAGATCTCCCCCTACTTGCTACTGTTGGTATTGTTCAGGCCGATGCTGGTCTTTCTCTCCCCGATTATTCTTCTACGGAGCGCACTTTTCATCTCTTGACCCAGGTTATTGGACGTGTCGGTCGCGGTCATCTCGATGCTGCCAACGTTTTCATCCAGACCTATCAGCCCAATCACCCTGTTATCGCCGCCGCCCTCCAAAACGACTATCTCTCTTTCTATCAGCACATTCTCTCTCAGAGGAAAAAAGGTCATTTCCCACCTTTTTACTATATTGCCAAAATATCTATCACCTATAAAACTGAACAAACCACTGTCAAGCACGCCCGCGAATGCTATCGTCTACTCTCAAACGATTCTTCTCTTTATCTCAGCAGCCCTACCCCTGCTTTTCATGAGCATACTGCCAGAGGCTTTACCTGGCAAATCATCGTCCGCGCACGCTCCCGCACCCATCTACTCTCTGCTATCCAATCTCTTCCTGCCTGTCCTAACTACTCTGTTACTTTTGACCCTCCTTCTATTCTTTAGCTACCTACCCCTGTTTTATCATCTGTTGCAGCGGCAAAAGTATCTTTTTCTTCATGTCTATCACTTCGCCTCTCCAATCTACCACTTCTTCTAACTTACTCTCGCGCACTAGCATCGGCTGATAATAAATCACTAGTTTCATCCCTAATTTATGCCTAAATTCTTTTATTATTTCATCTTGACCAAGCCACCCCTTATCTAGCATTTTTAGCCACTCATCGCAATCATACTCATCAATCTGCATCTCTTGACATGACGCTTTCAACATCTGATATCTTTCTGTTCTCTTTACTCTATCTGTAGCAAAAATCGCCACCCTGCCTGTACCGTCTATCTCACTCAAGATGTTTTTGCCACAATAGATGAACTTCTGTCTGGGGAAAATTTTCTCTAGTTCCCCTGCTACTACTGTTACAATCAATGGATTAGCAATTATCACCCCTATAACTTTCCCAATATAAGGTTTGATCTTCTTAACTACGCGTTCACAGATCTCTCTGTCGCTCATATCTTGTATCTCTATTTTGTCCACTATCTGTTCTGCTTGCACCGGTAATTCTTTTTCTAAATATTTACAGAGTAATTGCCCAAAAAGCGAACAATCATACACCAAAATCTTTTCCATACCCCTATCCTATCAATTTTTATGCCAAATTTTTCAATATTTTTCCGACTTATGCCATGATCCATGGCATAAGTTCCAAAAATAAACAAAAAATGTTATAATTATACCCATGAATATCATTACTACCCCTAATCCTCTTCTACGCAAGAAATCGACCAAAGTTAGCGTTATCGATGAAGAAATCGAAGATATTATTACTCAGATGCGCCAAAATTCTCTTGATTGGGAGCGCAACCACCCTCACGAGCTTTCTGCTGCCATGGCTGCACCCCAGTTAGGCATCAACCGCCGCATTATTATCGTCCGCGACGATCTAGATGATAAGGATAATCAGCATTTTACCGCCCTAATCAACCCAGAGGTCATCAAAACTGATGGTAAAACCGTCAAAGATTACGAGGGTTGCCTCTCTGTCCCAGAGATTTACGGTCTAGTCCCTCGCCCTAGCAAAGCAAAAATCAAAGCCCAACTCGAGGATGGCACAGAGGTCCGCATCAAAGCTGACGGTTTCCTCGCCCGTACTCTTTTGCACGAGATTGACCACCTAAACGGCATTCTCTTTATCGACCATATCAAGAATGACCATGACGCATTTTATAAACTTGATGAAAAAGGCGATTTGAAGCCTCTAGATTACGACAAATATATCGCTGGTAATAAGGATCTATTCCCTGATGACTAGTGCTAAAAAAGAGCCAAAACCGCAAATAATCTTCTTCGGTAACGGCCCGCTAGCTGATTATGCCCTCCAAATTTTAGAAAAATCCTGCGATATTATCTTTCATGCCCATTCTAAAGATGATCTTCCTGCCGTCAAGGCTATAAAGGAAGAAAATCCCGCTGCCTATGGCATTCTGGCCTCTTTTGGCGTCATAATCAAAAGTGACATTTTAGACCTTTTTGAGCCCATTGGCATTCTAAACATTCACCCATCCCTACTGCCAAAATATCGCGGACCTTCCCCTGTCGAATCCGCCATTTTGAACGGAGACACCTCTATTGGCGTCTCTGTCATGAAGCTAGTCAGTGCCATGGATGCCGGCCCAATTTACTACCAAAAATCCTTTGATTTTTCTCTCGATACCCCCAAAGACGAAATCTATCACACCCTCTCCGAACACGCTGCTACTTGGATCGCAGAAAATTTAAACCAGGATCCCACTCCCGCCATTATTCAAGACGACCAAAAAGCCACCTATACCAAAAAACTTGACAAATCACTTTCGCCTCTGGACCCTCAGCAAAAATCTGCCCAAGAACTTCTTAACCAAATTCGTGCTTTCTCTGGTTTTCCCAAAAGCAAATATACCTTTTTTGGCCTAGACTGCACAGTTATCTCCGCTCACGTTGCCACCTCTAATGGAGCAAACAATGCAAATACATTGTCCATACAGTGTCATGACGGGTCTATCTTGATAATCGACCAAATCCAACCAGCCGGTCGCAAAATCATGGACGCCAAATCTTTTCTCAACGGCTACGCTAAGTAACATAATTTGGCAAAACACTCCAGTTATGGTAGAATATTAAGATATGGCAGAAAAGCAAGAAAAAATCATCCAAATCGCTGGTTCTATTACTGTTGATGAACTGGCTAATTCTCTTGGTCTATCTGTTACTACTTTAATTGGCCAACTTTTTAAAGAAGGTATCGTTGCCACCATCAACCAAAAGTTAGATTTTGACACCGCTTCTATCATTATAGACGAACTTGGCATTGATGGCGTCCGTTTAGAGCGTAAAAATTCTTCCACTCAAATTTCCGAAAACCACCGTGAACTATCAGATCACGCTGTCTCTCGCCCACCAGTTGTAGCTGTAATGGGACATGTCGACCACGGTAAAACTACCCTGTTAGATACTCTTCTCAATAAGAAAACCGTCGAGGGCGAAGCTGGTGGTATCACTCAGCACATTTCTGCTTATCAATTAGAGCATGATGGACGCAAAATTACTTTCCTCGATACTCCTGGCCACGAAGCTTTTGCCGCTATTCGCCAACATGGCGCTATGTTAACAGATATCGTTGTTATTGTGGTCGCTGCCGATGATGGCGTTAAACCTCAGACGGTTGAGGCTATCAAGTTCGCCCAGGGAGCGAACGCTCGTATCATCGTTGCTATCAACAAAATTGACCGCGAAGGCGCCGATGTTCAGCGCACTATGGCTGATCTTTCTCAACACGGTTTACAGCCAGAAGAATGGGGCGGCGATATCACCATGATACCAATCTCTGCCAAAATGAACCAAAATCTAGATAAGCTCCTTGATATGATTCTACTTATCGCCGATATGGAAGAACTAAAAGCTGATGTCGACATCCCAGCCGAAGGCCTCGTCATTGAGAGTCACATGGAAGTAGGCAAAGGCTCAGTAGTTAATCTTCTTGTCACTGGTGGCGAGCTCAAAACCGGCGAGTTCATCGTTGCCGGTTCTACCTATGCTAAAATTCGCACTATGGTCAATTTCCGCGGCAAACCAAAAGGCAAAGCTACTCCTAGTACCCCTGTTACAGTGACCGGTTTTAAAGATCTCCCTAATTTTGGCGATCGCTTTATCGAGGTAAAAGATGAGAAAACCGCTCGTCGCCAAGCTTTACTCAATGCCAACGCCAGCTCCGACGCGGCAGCCTCGGCCAACGTCACTTCTACCGATCTTCTCCGCATGATGAACACTGCCGACAATTCCAAAGTCTTTAATGTCTTGATCAAAGGCGACGTCCTAGGCTCTGTCACTAGCGTAGTCGACTCTCTTAAAATGATCGACACCAAAGGTGAAATTACTCTCAACATCGTCGCTACTGGTGTCGGCGACATTACCGAAAACGATGTCTACATGGCCACCGGCGAAAACACTGTAATTTACGGCTTTAACGTCACTGTGCCAACCAACATTGCTAAGATGGCAGCTCGCGATAACGTCCCAATTCGCTGTTACAAAGTAATCTATGAGCTGCTAGACGATGCTAAACACTCTATGGAAGATCTTCTTGACGCCGAAATCGTCGAGGAAGAAGTCGGCGAAATGAAAATCGAAGGAGTATTCAGAACCGAGCGCACCTCCATCATCGCTGGCGGCGAAGTTCTACGCGGTAAAGTCACTGCCGGCATGCTTGCCAAAGTTGTCCGCGATAAAGAAGAGCTCGGCGAAGTAGAAGTTACCAGCGTCCAAAAAGAAAAGCTAGACGTCCCAGAACTCGTTGAAAAAGAAATCGGCGGTCTGGCTCTTAAAACTAGCCACAAAATCAACCTTCAGATTGGCGACCGCCTCAAACTCTTTACCAGAGAAACCAAAAAACGCGTTTTAGGCTAAAAACAAAGTCAAATAAAAATTCTTAACACTGCTATTTTTTCGATTACAACATTTTTGATTTTTCTAACTATACTTGCGCAGCCAAAATCGAAGCAGCATTTTGCTTGATTTCATTTTTCAGCTCCGCTGCAACAGAACTCACAACCTCATGATAATCTGGTCGATTCTTCTGTATCCATTTGATTGATAGATACTCGCCAATAATCTCCCATGTCCCCTCAGCCACCTTATAGTGCTCAAGTAGTTTTCGATAAATCGGGTCTGTTCGAAAGTCAATTCCAAGCTCCCCCACAACCTTGCGAATCACCTGCTGATCGTTATTCATAATGCCCTCAAACTCAGCAACTTGCGCGCTAGACAGCCCCTCACTCATCTTAGTGCCCACACGTAGCTCCAGCTCATCCTTAGTCTGCTGCAAAAAGGCGGATTTCTTATCGGCGGGAAGATCTGACAACCCCACCTCTGTTAAAAAGTTGTCGTCAAAATTCATATCTTAATTATAAGCTTAAGCATAATAAAAATCAATGGCCAAATTTTCCCTCAATCTAGTCTAAGTCAAACAAAACAAAGAATAGGGGTCTTGTTTTTTCTCAATAATTTGATATAATACTAGCATGAATGGGAAAAATATTGAAAAGCTTGTGCTTTTTAACCGTATCGTCATCGTCGCCATTATTTTAACGGCTTTAATTGTCGGTACTGTTTCCCACACTTCTACCCCGCGTGCTACAGAATCTCGCGAAAAGCTTGATTCTATGCTTGCTTCTGCTGATTTCAATACCGTTGATTTTACTCCATTTGGTAACCTAGAGGTTCCAATTGCCGGTGATACTACTGAATCTACTGCAGGCCAAGACTCTACCGAGAGTAATCAATCGACTGAATCGACAAACGACGCCGCTAACCGACCAGATCTATCAGGTCTCATCGCTAGTTTAGATGGCATCAAAGGCCTAAAAGACGCCCTGCTCCAGAGGCAACCTTCCGACCAAAGCGAGCAAACTGCAGCAGCATCCCAGTCTACATCAGCTTATCGCCAAAGCTCTGGTAGCCGCACCACGTCTGCTTCTAATAATACAAGCTCTACTACCAACAATGCCGCCAGCTCCAACACCAAAACTGACACCAAAACTAGCACCAAGAGCTCTCAGTCTGCTTCATCTAGTAACCAGTCCCAAAAATCTAGCGGCTCGGCTATCGATTATGACAAAATAGTCTATGTTGATGACAATTACGAAGCAATCGATTCTCCAGAATACACCCCAGTCCCATCTCAAGATTCCAGCTCTTCGTCCGATGACTCTTGAAAAAATTATCTTGTTGCGATATAATACTAATACATTCCCGGGTAGCTCAATGGTGGAGCAAGAAGCTGTTAACTTCGAGGTTGCCGGTTCGAGTCCGGCCCCGGGAGCCACAATTAAAAATAGGTCCAAAGGACCTTATTTTTTATTGTGGATACTCACGCTAGTGAGTACTCGAACCGGCAAGCCGGTGCGATCGGACGCGCCAGCGTCCGTGCCCTGTCCGGCCCCATCTCGAACCGGCAAGCCGGTTCGTCCCGCTTGCCTAAACCACTCTCTTAAGTCCTGGTATTCTGCGCATTAATTCAATTGTCGCTACACTTATCGCTACCACCAAAATAATTGTCAATATCGTACCAGCAAATATCCCAATTACTCCGCCAAACATCACATCGGACACCCCTATCCGATTCAACACCCCTAGCACCGCAATATGCACCATATACACCCCTAATACATCTCCTGCTAATCTAGTATAGATCTCCTGCTTTTTCACTCCAATCTTCGTACCATTTCCAGCCAAGATTTTTGCCCCCACAAAGACTGCCATCGCTTGCATTATTACAAAAATTGACCAATCTCCGTCCATTGGCCGTACTGCTGTACCCTCGGCCACCGATGCTTTTACGTTCAACATCGCCGTTGCCACCACCGATATCAAGAACATCCCCATGCATAGCGCTAGCGCCATCTTTCTTCTCTTGCCAAAAGCCCATTTCCCACTTCCTAGCATATACCCCATCAGATAATACATCGGGTACGCTGTCCACCGAAACTGCAATCCAACCGATACCACCAATAGCACTAAAATCGCCACAACGCACCGCCTCTGATCTTTCGTGATCCATTTTAATATTGGTGTCATCAAATAAAGCACCGCAATCATTGGCAAAAACCACATATGAAAATGTCCAAATGCTAGCTCGCTCAACGCTGACTCTGGACCCTTCCCCGTTGCTAGGGCTAATAAAGAATAAAAAACGCACCAAAACACCCAGACAATTAAAAGCCGTCCTACCTTTTTCAGGCACTTCTTAAAACTAAGCTCCCGCCTTAACATCAATGTCCCTGATATTATCACAAATACCGGCACCGCAAATCGTCCCAATGCGTCAAATACCGAAAGCACCATATTCTCCCCTGTTCCGGCTGTGATTCTTTCCCAATTCTGTGTTGCTACATGAATCGTCACCACTGCAACTATTGAGACCACTCTCAACACATCTAGCCAAAAAATCCGTTTCGACCTATCTGTTTTTTCTGCCATTTTTCCCACTCTTTTTTACTATTTTATCCACTATCTCAACTTCAGCATTCTCTAGCCCCACCGGTTTTTTCATCAAATCTCTAGAAACTACCCACATCAAAAGCGATCCTACAAAATTACCCAGCACGCAGATCAACAGTGACCAAGAAAATGCCTGCGCCACCCCCATAGTAATTACGTTAGCGATACAGTGCTGAAACCCACAAAAGATAAATAGGGGCACCCCAAAAATGATTCCTAGCGGCGTTCCCTTCTTATACATCAAGACTGCGATATACATAATGATGCCACAGAATATCGACTTAATGAAAAATATCATCGCCGCATTCCAGGTAGAAATATCCCACGTCCCCACCTTAGCTACAGCATTCGCAAACACCTCTGGATCTATCAGAGAAAACACTACGCCCACCAGATACCCTGCGATTAAGTTAACCGCCAGAATAATCATCAGATGGGAAAGCTTCATTTTATCTTGAATAAAGAAACCGCATTTGCCAGTGAATAAATTTTGCCCCATATAGCAAACCCCTAGCAGTCCAAATGCAAAAATCACCGGCCCTATCGGATTGCCCAATTTAAGTAATGCAAAATCTCCTAACGCAATCAAAATCGCGGCGCCCACACTCTTGCCCACCAGTTCTAATCTCTGGTTGTTCATATTTACCTCACTTTTAGTCTATTATACCATAAAAAATAAGCGGGTGGCGATCTGTTTATTTTTCGGTCTGTTTACCAGATTTGAAAAATAAATAGAAGCCAGGCCCTGCTTATTTTTTGCGAATTATGCAACGGTCAAGCTAATCTTGCGACCCTCGCGGTCAATATCTAGCACCTTAAAATCCTTGCGCTCATTAAGAGTGAAGACCTTCTCTGGGTCGACATCATTGCCTTCGCCTAGCTCAGAAACATGAACCAAAGCCTCTACCGATGGAGAAATTTGAACAAATGCACCAAATGGAGTAATACGAGTAACTGTACCCTCTACCTTGGAACCCTTCTTCAAACCTTCTACCTCTGATAGCCATGGGTCTTCCTTGAGCTGTTTCATAGACAAACTAAGACGCTCTTTATCAATAGCGATAATCTTGGCCTCAACAGTCTCGCCAGGCTTGACATAATCAGCTGGATTATTCACGCGTTCCCAAGAAATCTCAGAGATGTGGATTAACCCCTCAATGCCGTCGACATTGACGAACACACCAAAGTCAACCACACCGGTGACCAGACCTTTGACAGTATCGCCAACCTTCATCTCGGAGAAGCGCTCAGATAGAGCATCTTTGACGGCCTCTTTCTCAGAGAAGATTAGCTTGTTGTCCTTCTTTGATGCATCCAGGATGCGAACTTTGATTGTCTGACCAACCAAAGAGTTTAGACGCTGCAAAATCTCATCTTTATCAGCGCTGCCTACACGCGGATAGTGCTCTGCAGAAAGTTGAGAAACTGGTAAGAAACCCCGGATCCCTTCGTATTCTACTAGCAAGCCACCGCGGTTTGCATCAAATGGAGTGACTTCAACGATCTCACCAGCCTCAAGCTTAGCGGCGATTTCGTCCCAGCCCTTATCTTTGACAGCTTTACGCATTGATAGTAACACCATTCCGTCTGCCATCTCTGTGTCAATAACAGAGGCGGAAACTTCCTGTCCTACCTCAAGATTGCGAGAAAACGCAGCCTCGCGACGCGGCACCATGCCTACGCCATTTGCACCAAGATCAATTAAGATTTCGTGCTTTTTAACAGAGAACACCTTTCCTTGTACGGTATCCCCTACTGTTAGTTGTTTGACAGAGTCGCCAGCCTGGGCTAGCAGCTCATCCATAGTTAATTTTTTGGCTTCTGCCATTATTATTTTCCTTCCTTTAGACCCGTTCAAAGACATTGTTTAAGAACCACTAAACAACACCTTTGAACGAGTCTAAGTTCTTCTAATTATACCAAGCTTTCTCTATTATTTCAAGATTATATAGGGAAAATTCTTGAACATGCTATAATGTAGCTATGTATCTGGTAATTGACATCGGTGGCACTAAAACCCTCATCGCCCTTTTTAACCCCCGCGGTCACATCATCAAAAAATTCAAATTCAAAACCCCTTCATCGAAAAATGAATTCTTGGGCATCCTCAAGTCCGCCCTTATTCCTTTCTCTGACGCCTACGCCAAAAAAGTCAGCCAGGTTGTCATCGCTGTTCCTGGCCTAGTTCAGCAAAACATCGCTGTTAAATTCGGCAATCGACCCTGGAAAAACCTTGACCTTGCTCGCGAATTAAAAAATTTATTCAACGCACCAATCACCCTTGTCAACGACGCTGACCTCGCCACAATTTATGAGTCAACTTTTCACCGCGGCCGTACCCTCTATCTCACTTTTTCTACTGGCATTGGTGGTGGCATTGCCGAGCGTGGCAAACTCGCCAAAAACTCCACCTCTGTTGAACCTGGCCATATTCGTTATATTTTTGAAGGCAAAAACCTCGAGTGGGAAGATATCGCCTCTTGTGCCGCTATTGGCACCTCCTACAATACTATAGCTACCTCTGTTCGTGGCCAAGCCGCCTACCTAGACATCGCTTTTCGGGTAGCACTTGGTCTTCCCCACCTGATTCAAAGATACCATCCCGATACGATCGTCATTGGCGGCCCACTGGCCCGTCAGTTTCCCAATATCAAGGTCGCTCTGCGCGCTAACATCCGCAAATTCCTCCCGCGTACCAAAAAACTTCCCCGTATCACTCCTGCCAAGCGCCCAACCGAATCTGTCATCTATGGTGGCTATACCTACGCCAAACGCCTTCGTGCCTAGGCCGCAAAGTTCTCACATCTCGGACAACAATATTCTCCACTCTCTACCTGATATCGCGTCAGCCCACATTTTTTACACTGTGATTTCGTATGCAGCCAATCCCTATAAGTATCCAATTTTTCCTGCACAAAATCCTCGTCCCACTCTGGCAAAACTCCGCCATCATCCGCACACTTTTGATATTTCAAATATACCGTTTTTGCCCTCTCCCAAGCCTCAGATTCAATTTTTATCCGCTGAACGTCTACAGTATAGCCTTTGTGCCTACAAAGCGCATGGCCAAGCTCGTGTAGCGCCAGGAGGCCAAAATTCGGCTGGGGTTGACCCAAAAAAACCGTTGGTGTACCGTTTTTTAGCCGATAAGAAAACCTCGGCGCTCCCCACACGAATTTTACCTCTGGATAATCTCGCTCCAGCCTGCTCACAAATTGTTTATCTGTTGTCGCCCGACCCATGCAGTTTTCCCCGTTTTCTTCTACTCTCCGCCTTTGCGATGTTCTTTTTCGCTACCTCAGAAAACGGCACACCCAAATACCTTGCAATCGACGCCACATACCAAATCACATCCCCTAGCTCTTTGATAATTTCTTCTTTATCTTCGTCTGAGATCTTTCCGCCTTTATCTCTCAGAATCTTCTTGAATTTATCTGTTGTTTCCCCTGCTTCCCCCGCCAAACCGAGTGCTTTTTCAATCAAACCAATTGGAAGCACTTCCCTATCTGGCTTACAAAGATCGTATTTTATGATCTGTTTCTGATATGTATCAAATTTCATTTTACCTCCAAATTACCTCTATTTTACTCCCCCATACCTTCAAGGGCAAGCATAAGCGGAAAATAAAACCTTCGCACCAGTAAAAATCGCCCGGATTAGGGCGATTTATTTTGAGTATCTCGCAGTTAAATCATCAAATAGTTTGACAATTTATACTCAACCTTACCCCTATTATATATCATCAGACGAATAAAATCAAGTTTTCTCTCGCTGTTTTCAGCCCCCTTTCCACCCCTGTTTTGCATATTATAACACATTTTTTAGCAAAAACGTATTGACAAAACTAAAGCGGTATGCTATAATCATTACATAACCCCTGGAAGGGGCTGTTTATTAGTATAAATTGGTGGGCAGAAACGGAGCAATCTATGGCTGGTACACGTAACGGCGGTCTTAAAGCTGCTGACACCAACCGCGAAAAATACGGCAAAGAGTTTTACTCTCAAATCGGTCGCAAGGGTGGCAAAAATGGTCACACTGGCGGTTTCGCTGCAAACCCAGCACTAGCTCGCATCGCCGGTGCAAAGGGTGGCCGCATTTCTCGTCGCGGACCTGCTAAAAAATCTGTCTAATAGCATCTATTAACAGGGCAAAAAGACCAGAATTCTTCCTGGTCTTTTTTGCTTAGCTTCTCGCTCACTAACCCGCCTTGACAAATCGCTCAAGTCTTGTTAGAATTAAAGGATTGCAGCCAAAGCTTTTTTGGCTGTAAAGCTTTCTACAAAGGAGGATGATGAATATGGTAGTAAACCCCGCAGTAAAAGACCCGGTAGTAAAGGTGGTCTCAGTTGGTAGAACTACAATTTTTAGGGACAAGACAAAGCTCCATTGTACACCAAGTGTTGTCTTAATTAAGCCCACTTGGCCCGGAGGCCAAGACACTATTCTTGGCTTGTCAGCGTGTATCGAAAGAGAGCACCCACTGTCCAAAACAGTAGTCTCAACAAATACCAAGGATGATGCAGAGTCGATCTCGATGCTCAACGAGGCCGAGGTCTGGGCGCCAAGCTCAGAGAACCATATTGTTCAGTGTTACAGGGCAATTTTGCTAATGGCGAAATGCCCAGAGATTCATGACGATACGGCCTGTGCCTGTTACTACGTCATGGACACTACGGACAACGACATAGCGACTCGCAATGCCTATATGAACAGGCTCAGAGAGAATGGTCTTAACAATATTGAGTCTATCAGGGACGAAATTATACAAGAGAAAGTTCCCGACAACGTTATAGACCAGACCATTGGCGCGCTAATAAACTCAGGCTCGCAGCCAGACAAAGAAGAGCTTGTTATCGAACTCGAGGAAGGTCGCATCAACAGGACAAACCAGGTGGACGCCGTCTTATCATCTTAGCACATTCCGCCCGCACTTGGGCACCAAAAAAGGCAGTCAATCGACTGTCCTTTTTCGTTCATTGGTGGAGTGTCGATTGGGGGGACAATACGACACCCCATGTACTGTCTATGATAGCACTTCTTATCAGCACTGTCAATAGTGGTGGGGATATGTGGACTTGAACCACAGACCTCGTCATTATCAGTGACGCGCTCTAACCAGCTGAGCTATATCCCCTGGTGGAGCAACAGGGATTCAAACCCTGGACCTCTGCCTTGCAAAGGCAGCGCTCTAATCAACTGAGCTATTGCCCCAAGTGAGGGGAAAATAAAAATGTTCCACATTTTTATTTTTAACGAACGCCGGGGTAGAAGTGCGAAGCACGCCTTGCCCCAAGTAAGTTAAATTAAATTATACAAAGAGCCCACAAAATAAACTCTTATAAGCATTTTACACTATTTCCCTAATAAAATCAAGCAAATTATGCTATAATAGTCTTATGGATTGGGAATTCAATATCGGCTGGCTCATCTTCGGCATACTTGTTTTAGCAGCTGGCATTGTCATTACAGTGAAGTATCAGACTATCTCCGATAATATCGCCTCCGGCGTCGCTTCTTACGAGCGCGTTAAACTCGCCGGCATTATTACTGCCATCATCGGCCTCATCATCATGACTAATCTCCACACCCTGCTTCTTTCCCTGTTTGTTAATCTCGTTTTTAAACGCTAAACATCAAATCTAAATTCTAACTGCCAATTCTAAATTGTTTATATTGCAAAAAGTTTCAACTATAACAAAACCCCTGGCACAAACCAGGGGTAAAAATTATTTCAGCGTGTTAATTGAAAAGTCAAAATCTATCGGCTCATCATCTCCGAGTTGTATAGCCATGAGGAGATCTACTCTACCCGTGCCAGCTCCGTTAACCACCGCCAAAAGCTCTCCCACAGCATTAAGGAAAATCTCCCTCGGCGTCTTTGAGGTCTCCGAAGATGTTGGGGTATTATGTTTACTTGCTCTCTTCTTCATACTTGGCTCCGTCCAATCTTTACTTTTCACTTCTCTCACTATGGCAAGAAGTTCCTCCTCATCTGTTTCTTCTATTGTCGTCCTTGCTGCTTTTTTCTTTTGAGTCTTTGGCTCGGCTACTTGAGTTTTCTTCTTGCTCTTTTTTGCAGGCTTCTCAACAAAACCTTCAGGCAAACCCTCCGGAAAAAAAGCCTCAGACCATTGGTCTCTTGTACCAAAATAGTTATTAAAAGACTGTGCGCACATCCACCCAGGCGTCTTCTCAGCCCGGAAGCCTCTTATCTCGCTTTCGGTTGGCCAACGTAAATTCTCTCTGGCAAACTCTCTGACAACTCTGATACATTCCTCTTTTGCCTTCTGCCTTTTTGCAATATGTTCTGCGCTCTCCTTTGTAGTACGCGTCTTCTTTTTCTTAGTATTTTTTTCTTCCATTCGCTTTTCCCCCTTTCTTTTGGTCTCTTGCGCAAGCCAATTCGGTGGTCGCGTAAAAACATCACTCACCTCATTCCGCCTGCTTCCTATCTCCTCTAAACGCTCAACTTCCGCCTTTTCTTCTGGCGTCATTTTTCGCCACGCTTTACGATTAGACCTAAGTTTTTTCACTTTACGCACTGCAGTATCATAAAAATTGCAATATTTATCATAGAGATCTGGTCTCTTCGGCATCCATGGACATTTTTTTGCCTCCTCAAAGGTGGGCACATGCCCAAGTTTGTCCGTCGCTTTATCCATTATCCGAAGCAACATTTCTTCATGGGTTTCCTTACGTCCAGGACCCTCGATTGTGCGAATTCTCTCCATCTGGATTATTTTGCCATTATTAAGCTCTACCTCGATCATATCCTCACCCCCTTTCAGGTATAAAAACACACTAAAATATTAAGCTGCTAGCTCCCACTCTATGCTCCTCTGATAATTATACTCTTTTTTTGCCAAAAATCAACTAAAACTAGCCTTTTCTCCCCTGTTGTTTCGCCCACTCATACATCGCGATACCACTTGCTACGCCGACGTTCACGCTCCTAGTCGAACCATAATTCGTAATCTCACGAATATCATCACAGTGCTTCAAAATCTCCTCTGTTAAACCATCACTTTCGCCGCCAAAAATCAGCGTTGTTTTAGCTTTAAACTGCTTTTCCTCTAACGGCTTTTCCTTAAGCGGCTCCCCTGTCCTACCCAAAATCAAATCACCATTTTCATCCCTTAATTCCCCGATATTATTCTCTATCGCTACTAACTCTTGCCCGCGCCCTCGTTGGTCCTTCACAAAATCTGCCACTTTTTCCCAATACACCACCTCTAAATACTTATCTGTACACATCGCCCCTCGCCGATTATACTTGCGCCGACCGATAATATGAACCTTTGCTACATTAAAGTTATTAGCATTTCTTACAATTGTCCCGGCGTTAAAATCGTGCGATACATTCTCAATCGCCACCTCTAGCGCATTTCGTTTCTGGCTCAGACGCTCAAAAACCTCCTCGTTTTTTAACCCCTTATACTCATCTATCAAATTTCTCGTATCTTCCATTACCAATATTATATAACAAAAACCCGCCCAGATGGGCGATTTTATCCTAAAGTTAACAATTTGGTTGTGCAATTTATCAATTAGCGACAATCTCGTCAAATTTTTGCTTGCTGCCGGACTTAAAAAAGCAAATGTTATGTTTCAAGCTTACAAACATAACCCGACCGACCTCGCTACAGATGCGGAATGCTCCTAGAACATCTGCGCGTCAAATCCTTCTCTAGAAAGGAGGTAATCCATCGACACGTTCTCGTACCGATGCCTTGTTACGACTTAACCCCAATCATCTCCCCCACCTTAGGCCGCGAAAGCGTACTTCGGGTGTTGGTGACTCTCATGGTTTGACGGGCGGTGTGTACAAGACCCGGGAACGTATTCACCGCAACATGCTGATCTGCGATTACTAGCGATTCCGACTTCAAGAAGGCGAGTTTCAGCCTTCTATCCGAACTGGGACCGGCTTTGGTGCGATTTGCTTCACATCACTGCTTCGCTTCGCATTGTACCGGCCATTGTAGCGCGATTCTAGCCCAAGGCGTAAGGGAAATACTGACCTGACATCATCCCCTCCTTCCTCCCCGTTACCGGGGCAGTCCTACCAGAAAAATCCAACTGGTTGCAAGGGTTGCGCTCGTTGATGGACTTAACCAAACATCTCACGACACGAGCTGACGACGGCCATGCATCACCTGTCTCGAGGTTCCCGAAGGCACAGTTCTGTTTCGAGAGCCTTCCTCGGATGTCAAGCCTTGGTAAGGTTTATCGTTTACCATCGAATTAAAGATCACGCTCCACCGCTTGTGCGGGTCCCCGTCAATTCCTTTATGTTTTAATCTTGCGATCGTACTACACAGGTGGGATACTTAACGCGTTAGCTTC
>JAZUOZ010000016.1:0-81287 GCA_045604925.1 Candidatus Nanosyncoccus sp.
CGCCAACTCCACCTATCTCCAAGAGGTCACTAGCTGCCCATCTACTCTTACTACCGGCACCCAATATTCTCTAAAGGATCAAGGGGAAACCAGCAAATCGTACAATACGTCCAAGCTAGCAGATGGCAAATGCTGGATGACCACTAACTACAACCACAGCGCCGGTGCCCTCAGTAGTACCTATTACAATGTGCCTTCCAGTGGCTACTCTATTCCAAACTCTGTCTGTACCGCAAGCTTCAGCGGCTACTGTGACGGCACCTCTCAGACCTCTACTTCAGCCTACGGCGGCTATTATAACTACATAGTTGCTACAGCTGGCACTAGCCCAAGCAGCGGTGCCGCCAGCAACGACATTTGCCCGAAAGGTTGGCGTCTACCTACCCAAGCTGAGTTTACTACCCTTATTAGCAAATATAACGCCTCATCAGCCGGAAGCAATCTTGTCACCGGAGACCCTAAAATGCAATATGGCGGCCTCTGCTACTCTGGCTACGCTTGCGGCTTCGGTGCTGGTTCCTACGGCTACCATTGGTCGTCGACGGTTAGCGGTTCTCGTTCCTACTACCTGTACTTCACTAGCTCGTCCGCGAATTCCCCTGCTGGCAATAGGGCGTACGGCTACTCTGTCCGGTGTGTCTTCGGGTCCTAGGCACCCACACCATCTACCAATTACTCACTGACTCCACTGGACCAAACCTTGTGCTGAGCGGCAACCGCTGGAGTACCAGTATGTACTACCAAGGTACGTACGGCAATTACTGGTCTAGTACTGCCTACTCTTCTGCTGGCTTCGCTTACAATCTGCTCCTGGGTAGTAGCGGCACCGTCAGCCCTGCGGACAACGGCCGCAAGTACGCCGGGTTCTCTCTCCGCTGCCTAGCAGTACTCCACCCACACTATCCGCCAGCTGCTCGCTGAATCCGATGGCTGTAGTTTGGGATGTGTGTGTGATATAAGCGATTAGATTTGGATTAAGCAATATTCTTTGATAAAGCGTGCGATGTTCTTTTTGATGCCGGTTTCGTAGTATTCTACTAGGAGTTTTTTGTATTCTTCTACCTTATCCTCTGGGACGAAGAGGAGGCCCAGGCCATTAGCGATGAGGTAGTGATTGGCAAAAATTACGGCGGTGCGTTTGTTGCCATCTAAGAAAATCTGTGTACGCTGGATATAGAGCATCAGATCAATTGCCTTGTCGGTTTTAGACTTGGAGCTAGCTAGAATATGGGCTAGTTCTTCTTGAACCTGTGTTTTGATCGGGAGTGTAGGGGCCCAGCGGGTGCCGCCGATGGTGACGGGTACATCGCGGATGCTGCCAGCGTTATAATAAAAGCCCTCTTCTATGAGTTTGTTTATTTGTTGGAGTAAGCTAAGGTTTTGATCAGAAAGGATTACATCTTGGTCTAGGATAAACTCCCAAGCGTGTTTCATGTTGAGAATTTTTTGGATGTCAGTGGCACTCATACCGGTGACTTTGGCACCACTGATGATGTCTTCTGTACTGGCAAAAGTAGTGGCAACGCCCTCAAGAATCGCTTGGGAATGGATAGTTAATGCCAGGTGACGTTTAGCAAAATCAATGTTGCGCATGATATCTGGGGTGATAGCAGGAGAGTTGGTATAGCCCAGAGCGTTAAGCTCGTGGTTGACCTGACGGAGGGATTTTTTAAGCTCTTTGGCTTTTTGGTTATTGGAGGTAAGAGTCTCTAATAGTTCGGGAGAGTATTTGCCAACGTATTTTGTGACTTGCTTACCACTGATACGGGAGTGGACATAGATATTTTTGCGGGAAGACTCGCCTCTTATCTCGATAGAACCAAAAACAAGGTCAGCTAGGGCTTGCTCTAGCTCTTCGCGTTGTCTAATTAAGGAAATAGTTTTTTCTGTCATGCTTCTAGTTTAGCACACCTGAAACATTTTGTCAAGATTTGTGCTATTTTGTTTCAGGTAGCGCTAGAACGCTTGGCCGGGAGGGGGAGCTGTGGCGGCGGGGTTGGTGGTAATGAGAGATTCTTCGGTTTCGGAGGCGATGATCTGGATGTGGACGTGGTTTTGCCCGGCAAAGAAGAGGCCTTGGCCGACCGGGAAACTGGCGAGGCGCTTCTTTTCCTCGTTAGTGAGTTTGAAGACATCGGACAAAACGTCGACGGCAGAGTTAGACTGCTTAAGCAGAATTTGCATAGAAGAGTTAGCCACGATGGCGCGGCCGAGTTTGGTGGACATGAAATCTTCAACATCCTGGGTGATGGTGGTGAGGCCGAGGTAGTATTTGCGGGCGCGCTTAGCTAGGGAGAAGAGGAAGTTGGCAGAGTCCTCATATTGCATCAGCTGCCAGGCCTCGTCAACGATCAACAGGCGGCGTTTTTGCTCGGCGCGGACGGTGTTCCAGATGTGAGACAGAACAATATACATCGCCACCGGGCGGAGCTCGTCTTCTAGATCGCGAATATTAAACACGACCATCTGGTTATTGATATCGACATTGGACTGTTGAGAGAAAATGCCGGCAAAAGTACCAGAGGTATATTTACGGAGGCGCTGAGCAAGGTTCGGTCCAGAGCCACCCATATGGAGCAAGGTATCGTAAAGATTATTGATAGTAGGAGGGGTAGATTGGTGAGTCAGTGGATCAGAGGTGATGCCGGCGCGGGCATAAGTATCAATCAGCGCTTGGTCGAGATCGGCTTCTTCGGTAGGGGTGAGGCCTTGGTTGGAAGCGCCAGTACCCTGTTGGGCGTTAGTAAGCATTAGGCGTAGTAGACCATGCAGAGTAACAAGATTAGCACGGAGTGCGTCGTTAGCATCTTCGGCATCGACAATTTTTGGCAGGTCGAACGGATTGATACGGACGTCAGAGTTAAGTGAGAGGCGGATATAGGTGCCGCCGACAGCATCGGCGAGCTTTTGATACTCATTTTCTGGGTCGATGATGATGATTTCTGAGCCGGTCATCATCGAGCGAAGCGCCTCGAGTTTGACAGTGAACGATTTACCAGCACCAGATTTCGCAAAGACCACCATATTGGCGTTTTCTAGAGAGAAACGGTCGAAAATGACTAGGCCATTGTTGTGCATATTGATACCATAAAGGATGCCGCGTTCTTGGGTAAGGTCGGCAGAGGTAAACGGAAAACTGGTAGAAATAGCGCCGGTGTTCATGTTGCGGCGGATAAGAAGTTGGTCGGTACACTGTGGCATGCAAGAGTTCATTCCCTGCTCTTGTTGAGAGCTGGCAACTTTGGAAAAGACCATCTGTTGGCCAAAGAGAGTCTCGATTTTTCTCTGGACAAAACCGAGTTCTTCTAACGAATCTGCCCACAGGGTGACATAGAGGCCAAAGCGGAAAAATTTCTCGGCGCCGACTTGCAGCTGATCACGAAGTTCTTCAGCATCGCCGATGGCGGCTTCTAGCTCTGGGTCGCGAATCTTGCCACGCTCGGTATTGACGGCGATGGAAGCCTCCAATTGAGTAACTTTTTTCTGGAGGTTTTTCATGACCACGGTGGTGTCGACAGGATAAATATACATGGAAATATCTAGGACCTCATCGATATTGATGAGCGGAGAAAGCCAGCCGGTGATTAGTGCGCGGGGATAACCGTATATATATAGTGTGCGACCGTATTTAGTGCCAAGGCGGAAATAATCAGAGTGGATCTCAATCGAAGAAGGTGAGATGAGGTCGCGCAAAGTGGTGATACCCTGCTCAAAGGCGCGCTGGATTTCGGCTTCTTCCATGGCCTGAGCCTGAGCGGCGATCTCGGCGGCGGTGAGCTGTTTGTTATTCTTGCGTGGCATTAGGGGCTCCTTTCTTTACATAGGTAGTAGCGAGGTTAGAAAAATCAACGAGCGGTTCGCGGACGGCAGTATCAGGGTTATTAAAGTTATAATAGAGGGCGCCAAGCTCGCGGGTGTTGAGACGGACAGAATGGATGCCGATTTGGAAAAGTCCAGAGATAACAGACTCAACGCGGTTATTGAGTTCGGTGACGGCTTTATCATAAGTTGCGCGGTCGATTTTGGTGACTTCGTTCTGTTTTGGTTTTGAAAAACTGCTGAAGATGTTTTTAGTCTGGGTAAGGACCTTCTCGGCATCGGAGGAAGTGTAATACGGGATCACGATAAAGAAGGACTTGTCCATAATATTAGCCTCTTGGGAAAGGATATCGATAAAGTTGATGTAATCATCCATCAGGACGCCAAGCAGCATGTTATCGGTGTTTCTACGGATATTGGTCAGACGCTCGATGTAAGGGCCAATATCGACGCGTTGCGAACGGATGAGAATCTGCGTGGTAAAGTTGAGCGAGTTAAGGAAGTTTTGATAAGAGAATTCGACGGCCTCGCGCTCGGCTTCGCTCATGAGATCGAAGTTGATAGATTGGCAGGCGACGACGGCGCGGAAAGAACCGTCTTTCATGACGACAAGGCCGTCACGTAGTTCGGAAATTAAGAGTGTAGCCTGGGTAGAGAGCGGAGCCTCGGCGGTTTTGTTGGGGGTGACCGTAGGCTTGGCGGGCTGCTGAGTCGGCGCATTGGAGATTGGAGAAACAGGTTGAGTTGTCTGTGGTGCAACTTGTGGGGCGGCTTGCGGAGTGATTTGTGGTGCAGGTGCAGGCTGGAAAAGTGGCTGTGGTGCTGGTTGAGGAGCCGGCTGCGGAGCAGGTTGCGCAACAGGTTGAACTGGTTGGGTGACAGGTTGTTGTGGCACAGGCTGTGGAGTTGGCTGTGAAGCTGGTTGTTGTGGTGCTGGTTGAGGAGCCGGCTGATTAATCACAGGCTGCATAGTAGGGACAGCAACAGGGTTGCCAGTGATATAAGGATTGTAGGCTTGGCGATTGACTCCGCCTTGAAGTGGTTGTGTAGGCGCCGTCTGTGGAGATAAGATACCCTGGATGTTCGTTCCGACCTGAGGGTTTGCTATAGGCTGGGGATTAATCATATTCTGCTGATCCATCATAAACCTCCTACTGACCATTCCTCTCTAGGCGGGCGGCCTCTTTTGAAATTGTCTCGACAGAATATTGGTCATTGCTGGCTAAGTTTTGTAGTGACGCACCAGGGACGCTACCGTAGCTGATATCTTCGTCATAAGATGGGTTGCCGGTTTGATTGATGGCATTTCGCATCTGGTTGAGAACTTCTTGGTGATGAGCATTTTGCTGAGCAGCGAGTTTTTGATTAATCACAGTGGAAGAGTTTGCATCAAGAATATCAGGGGTGTTAGCGGCCTCGGCGAGGTAATCTTCGCGGATAGGAGCATTAGTGATGTCGCCGCGGACGGCATAGCCTTCAGTATCAATAACATTAGCTAGGAACGAGAGGCGGTTGCCGGCTTCTTCGCCAGAAAGCTCGCGGGTGCGAGGTTGCTCTACGACTTTTGGTGCGGTGATCTCGATAGTAGATTCGCGTTGGCCAGGATGCCAGAGACGTTTTCTGGGTTTAAGATGATAAGAAACGACAGCAGCGAGGTAGGTTTCCATCGGCTGGTCGCGCTTAATAGGCAAAGCAAGGGCGCCAAAAAACAGGACAAAAGGAACAGGGATGATAGCTAAAAGTGGGAAAATTTGAAAGAGTCCAAAAGCAAGGCCAATACATCCACCCATAATCATTAGATAGACGAACTGGCGAAAGGTAAATGGACCAAGAAGCTTATCATCGGCCTCAACGTCCTGCGGGACCTTATATTGCGCCATGATATTATTTTAGCATAAAAAGTTTGAAATGAGAAGCAAAAACGTAGCTTTTAAGTATAAGTTACGCTGGCAATTATACCCTCGACTTCTTTTTTGTAATTATAGACTGAGACGTCTTCATTATTGGAAACGTAGACGTTAAACTCGCGGAGGACCTCGTGCATTCTAGGGTCCTGCTCGCCGGCATTATCAAGGTAGCCTTTAACTTGGGAGACAAAGGCTTTCGGATCGGTACAGGTGGCAGCAATTTGGTCAATCTCGGCTTGATAATTCGGGAATTGACTTTGGTTTGCAAATGGGAACCAGGCTTGGCGAGATTCAAATTCGGCGTATTCGCGGTCTAGGGCCAGGTCTTCTTCGGTGGGCTGGAAAGGCCTTTCTTCGTATTCATAATCATCATCGTAATAATATTCATCGCCAGGCTGATATACGCCAGCAGCGGCACGATTCTCGGCAGCCATCTTCCGGGCCTTTAGATCAGCAGAGGCCTCAACAAGCTCTTCGTAACTACCTGGGCGGTTGATAGAAATTTCTTGCCCGGGCGCGAAATTAGCAGGCTGACTATGCCTATGGCTTCCGTTTTGGTTGCGGCCGTTTTTCCGATTTGCGTTTTTCCTGCCCTGAGGTTTTGAACCTTTATTAGACTCTGGGCTAATGCGCTTAGAGACTTGGCGGGCACGAGAGATGGTATCGTTATCCTGCCGTGCCATTGGGTCCGCTAGACCAGGGTACAGATCTTGATACTCGTCGCTAGACCAAGTTTCTAAGGCATCGAGCAGGCCGTTCCAAGGTTCGGCCACACCTGGTTTTTGGTTATCAATAATATTAGGGGTGACCCTAGACATCAAGTTGGTAAACTTTTGGCCGGCCGGGGCAAGGAATTTGCGGACGACAGTGCGTTTAAGATCATCGAAAGTAAGATCAGGGCTATCGGCGGCGATTTCGTCAAAGACAAAGGAACCGTCGTCGTTTTTAATGTAGTTACCGTTAGAGTCTGTCCTGTAGCGGGTACCAGTCAGTTTTTTACCGTTAACATTGCGGAAGGAGCGAAGAGAATCTTCGTTGAAAAGCATCCACTCCCAGTTGGCTGGGTTCATCAAAAGACGAAGTTGGTTGAACTCGGCCGCATCCTGGGTGTTAAAGCTACTTGGTTTAGCGGTCTTGTTAAGGCTGTCAAGACGCGCAAGGTCTTGGTGAATGAGGTCTTGGATAAAGCGCTGGTTGACCATGGTGCTATAAAGCGGGCTAGCAAAGGAGGCTTTTTCTTTGAAGCCGGACGAGCGGATGGCACGATCGAGAGTGGTGCTAAAGTTAGAAAGACCGACGCCGCCGAGGTTTTTGTAGCCGGCTTTCTCAAGGGCGCCAGGGTTGGTACCAGAGAGGATACCATAGAGTCCGTCGATTGGGTCAGCAATTGGCATATCCCAGTTTTGGAGGACTTCTTTCATGGCAGCGCCGTCATTCTTATAGATACGAGAGACAAAGGCTCCATTTTGATCGGTCAGATTGAAATAATAGCCGTTCTCATCTTTAAGAGTATAGGCAGAGCACTGGTCGAGATATTCTGGATGATATTTGAGGAACTCGCCCGGAGAACGCTCTTTGACCTTGATGACTTTACCGGTTTTTGGATCCTTGTAATTGAGGGTAGTGCTACGGGTTACTCTATCGACAGCAAGACCGTCGTCATTGATGGCATAGCCGGTGACAAAATCGCGGAACTCAGACTTGTTCAGGCCGCCGTAACCGTATTTAGCGAGGTTGAGAGCGACATAGCTCTTGCGTTTGCTTTCGTTGACAGCGGATTTGTTGATGACCTGGCCGAGGACGAGGCTTTCGCCGACCTTGCCAAGAGAGCCAGCACCGCCAATGACGTAGTGCTTGTAATCGTAGGAATCTTCCCCAGCTTTGCGCATCTCTTCGTATTTGCCCATGAGCCAGTCTTGATCAGCGAACCTATCGTTTTCTTCGACATGCAAAGCGCGGTCGTATTCAAAGAAGCTGCGAGCACCAGCTTTGCCAAGCACGACATCGCGCTTTGTGCCCTTGTGGAAGTCGCCATAGCTGCCGAGGATATGTGCAGTATCGCGAGTAGCGCTTTCTGTATCCAGGCTATAGTTCAGAGCCTCCTTAGCCTCGCGGGTAAGGCGGCTAGTGCGGAGCCGGTTTCTGGTGCGTTTGCCATTTTTGTCGCGGCCGCCATTTTTGTACTCTTCATTATGGACTGGGTCGTAATCTTGGCTACCTTGGATAGCTCGCTGGGCCCAAACTTCGGCGCGGCCCTGGCGAATTTTGGTAGTGTATTCGGTACTTAGTTCCATTTTGCGATTATGTTGATCAAGGAAACGTTGGAGATGGGCAGAAGGTAAAGCAGAATTATTGACATGGCGGTTGTGCGAGAGAGTGCGGTATTTACTGGCCAGACCGCGGATGCCTTCGCGAGGGGTCTTAGCGAGATTATCGAGCGCGCTGCTGGCTTTGCCAAGGATGGTGTTACTCATCTTCATCAGAGGGATAGAGAGAATCAGCGGCAAAACCTGGACAACCATACCGATGGCCACACCAAAGGCGTTATCGTTAGCAATAGAAGTGGCAATCAGGGTCCAACCGGCGAGGCGGGAAGCGCCAAACAAGACACTAAACATCGGATAGAAAATCAGCATCGAGATAAAGATCTCTTTCCACTTATTGAACCATTTTTCGGTGTTTGGTAAGAGATAACAGACGAAAGCAAGCGGGGCAATCATAATCAAAACAGAGATGAGCGACTGGCGCAATCCGATAGTGACTAGGCCAATCAGTACGGAAATCAGAGCACAGACGATGGCGCCGAGGATCGGAAATAGCAGCGAGGCAGCACTGACAACAAAGCCAGCGACAACACCGCCACTGATGAGGGCGGTAGCGAGGTCGGTCCAAGTGATAGTAGAGACCGCATTCATGTCCCCAGAGTTGATAACCTGGACTTGGATATTGTCAAAGATCCCCCTCAGCCCAGAGCCTAGGATGTTGCTAGCATCGACTGCGAGGGCACAGATGATGAAGGAGAGGTTGACAAGCACCGCGGCGATAATCAGTTTAGGTAGAGCTTTTTTGACGCCATAGTTGGTGACGCCAAAACCAGTGACCTGAGAGTAAACGATGATCAGCAGTGCAATCACGAAGAGAATGTTGGTGATATCGCGCATGATTTGCCAGACATGGAAGATTGGGGAGTTGTTTTCTAGGGTAACAGGAGTGACTTGGAGAAGGACTTCGATCTGAGAATAGATAGAGTCAATGGCTTTACTAAGGACGCCGACCCCTGGGCAGATAAACCAGCCAAGAGCGCCGACCTGTTTGGAACAGTTGTCTTCGGTGTCGGCAGAGGTAGCAGAAGTGGTGTTTTCGGTGGAGGTAGAGTTTTCTGACGAAGTGGCGCTATTGTTGGCCCCGTCGGTGGTTTCTGGATTAGTAAGGGTGGTGTTGTTGGAAGTATTCTGGGTGGTTGTATCAGTGGTGGTATTGGAATTTTCGGCAGGATCGGCATAAACGTCGGCAGAAGGGTTGACAAAAGCGCTTATGGTTGTAAAGCTAAAAATGCTGAAGACTGCAAAAAATACACCAAAAATGGCAGACTTCAATCTGTTATTTAGAGATTTTTTAATAATCATAATAAACAACCAACGTGCGTATGCACGCATTTACCTTTTAATTATAGCACACATAAGCGGAAACGTCAAGGGTTTTATAGGGGTATTATCCTTGCATAAATTTTCGCAAAATCGGGGCCTGGCTCCCTGTATTATTCCATGGAAAATTCAACAATGCTATTTTTTGCGTCGCTTGGTTTTAGCCTTAAAACAATTCACTGAATTGTTTTAAGGTAAAATCCGCTCTTACTCCGCAAAAATATAGCATTGTTAAGAATTTTCCTCTTAATGTGCCAAAGTATGGTATCATAAGAGTATGAAAAAGCTGATTTTGGCATTTGCGATGTCGTTAACGATGCTCTTTGGTGCTGTTTTTGCAGTTTTTACTCCTGTTAGTGCCGCTGATAATGGTTCTGTGCAGGGCTATCAAGAATGTGGTAACGGCTCGGCGTTTTTTGCTTTGAAGCCTTGGTATGCGGGTTTAACCACTGTGATTAAGGGCAAATGTGAGATTGGTTGGCCGCAAGGCGATAGCATTCCGCGCTTTGTTTGGACTGTAGTCTTGAATATTTTATACGACATCTCGATGATGGTTGGCTATATTACCATTATTATGGTCGCCTGGGGCGGGTATCTCTACATGTTCTCCAGGGGTGAGCCTGGCCGGGCTGAGAAAGGCAAAAAGACATTGATTTCCGCAATTGTAGGGCTTCTGATCGCAATGTTGGCCGGTGTAGTCATGAATACCATAGCAGTAATTTTAGTGGGGAATAGATAAGCCATGGATAAAGCATTGAGATTTTTTGCAAAAGCAGAAGACGAAATCAGAAATACCGTCGAAAATAAGCTGCCAAATAACGAAGGTGTTGGCCAAGGTACGCTCAATACTGTGCTAGCCTGGGTGCTAGCGATGGCAGGGCTGGCTGCGGTGGGTGTGATTATCTATGGTGGCATCAAATATCTAACCGCTCAAGGCGATCCTAGCAAGATTAAGCAGGCTAGTCAGATTATTGCCTATGCTATTATCGGGTTGGTTGTGGTAATGATTGCTGGAGCAATCGTGGCATTTGCGACGGGCGCAATAGGAGGAGCAGCGCAATGATAAAGAAGATAAAAAATGTAGTAATGGGTCTTTTGATAGCAGTTTTGGGGGCGGTTTCTGTGGCCGGGGCAGGAGCAGCGTTCGGAACGAGGCCAGTTTTTGCGGATAACGCATTTATTGATAGCGAAACATGTAATCAGCTAGACGAAGATCAAAAAGCAGTGGCTGGCTGTAAAGACACTCAGACGGTACCGGTGGTAGCGACAAATATTTTCCAGATCGTTATTTCCCTAATTGGGATTGTAGCAGTGTTGATGATTGTGGTGGCCGGTCAGAGATATATCACTTCTAATGGTGAGCCAGAAAAGATCAAACAGGCGCGGAATATGATCATCTATTCCCTGATTGGTTTGATTGTCGCGGCCTTGGCATTTGCGGTGGTGACCTTTGTGCAACAGAGTATTTCTTAGAAAGTATAAAAAGTTTGGGCAAAAAGTATTGCCAGCGACGTGGGGTGTGATATAATAATATTAAAATAATCTAAAGGAAGTTTATGAAGATCACAGAAAAAGTAAAAACAATAGTTATGGGGTTAGCAGCTGTTGCTACTCTCGGTACTGCTACTTTGGTTGCACCAGTAGCGAGCGCTGCAGATAATTCAGCACAGGGTACGACGGCTTATGATGCCGCAAGTACTTACACCAAGGGTGAGGATACCACTCAGCAGAGCGGTCAAAAAACAAGCCTGATGGAGACCTTGCAGATCATCATCAATGTTGCTCTAGGTATCATCGGCTTTATTGCTGTAGCGATGATTATTGTCGGTGGCGTACAGTACACCACATCTGCTGGTGACGCAGCCAAGGTGACCAAGGCTAAGAACACTATCCTCTACGGTGTAGTTGGTCTGGTGATCGCTTTGCTAGCATTTGCGATTGTAAACTTCATCTTGACAAACATCTTTAACGGCGGCAAATAAGTAGTTTATTTAGCCGTCTTCCAAAAGGCTCCCCCTTAGGGGGAGTTTTTTGAGGGTAAGCAAGTTGATGAGGTGGCGACAATATGATAAACTAAGGAAAAGTAACCTAGGAGTAAAAAATGTTGAAAAAAATAAAAACTATAGCAGTGGGTGTGCTAGTGACTGTGGCTGGATTTGCGCCAGTAACGATGTTGGCTCAGCCAGTATCGGCAGCTGGCGGTACGTGTCCAACAGGGACCATTAAACAAGGTCAATCAGTGAATAATCTTGCCGAATGTAACGTCCAAGATGATAATTCCCTAATGCCGACGGTGCAGGTGATTATCAATGTCGCGCTAACTGTTTTAGGCTTGGTTGCGGTGGTTATGGTTATTATGGGTGGCTTTAACTATATGACTTCATCTGGCGATACAGCGAAGGTGACGAAAGCTAGGAATACGATTCTTTATGGCGTGATAGGTCTAGTGATTGCTCTGCTGGCGTTCGCGATTGTGAATTTTGTGCTCGCAGAAGTTTTTAATGGTGGGGTGAATAAAGCGCTTGAATAGATGTAGGGAGGGAGAAGTGGTAATCTCGCCTCTCCTCAGAGCGCCCAGAGTTCTAACAAAAGAGACTGCGTCTCAATGCGTCTTTTTGGGAACAAAAAAGTAAGAGCAAGCTCTTATTTTTGTTCCTCAAAAGCCGCGAGAAAAGCTTCGCTTTCCTCTTTTGTTAGAACTATGGCGGAGGGAGGGAGATTCGAACTCCCGCTCCAGGTTTCCCCAGACTAACGATTTAGCAAACCGTCCCCTTCAGCCACTTGGGTATCCCTCCGTGTATTTTATCTTATCATATCACACCGGTTGTTTCAAGATGAGGAAAAATAATGTTATCGTTTTTTATCATTATTTTCCCATTATTTTTCTGGATGTGTTATAATCATTACAAGTAAACTGCGAGATTAAAATGAACAAAGCTATCAAAACATCAATTCAAGTAATTACAGGAGTTGGCGCCGCCCTTACCCTTACCGCTGGTAAGGCTATGGCGCTTACCGTTAGAGAGGGCGCAGAGGCCGCCCGGGCCGAGGGCATGCCGTCTGATCTGATTGGCCCGTCGGGTGTGTTCACCCAGATTACCAATACAGTGCTCTATGCCGTCGGTATTATTTCTGTGATTATGTTAATCTATGGTGGTCTACGCTACGTTATTTCCGGTGGCGATAGCAAAAAGGTCACTGATGCCAAGAACACCATTCTTTACGCTATTATTGGTCTGATTATTTCGATTCTTGCCTTTGCCATTGTCAATTTCGTGATCAACGCAGTTACGGGCGAAAGTAACTCTGCCGCTTCTCCTAATATCGAAGAATCATCTCAGGTAGAGGGGCAAGAAGGACAGCAGCAGCCTCAGCAATAATCTAGGGGATTAATATCACAGCAGCCGCCAGTTTCTCTGCGCCGGCTGCTTTTAATTGTGCGATTGCAGCTTCCATTGATGCTCCTGTCGTCCAGACGTCATCGAGCAGAAGATAGGTTTTGGTAGAGTCAATCTTGGCCCCTTTTCCTACTGTGTAGGCATCCTTGGCTTGCCTGCGGCGTTTGTCACCGTCTGACCCTACCTGGACAGTTTTACCTTGCCGCTCTAATATTCTTTGGACCTGCCAGTCTTTGTGACGCCTTGCCAGCTTTTTTGCCAGAAGCAGTGTGTGGTCGAACCCGCGCTCGCGGATGTGCTTACTGATTGTAGGTAGAGGGACTACTACTACGTTATTTTGGCGAAGTTCTATTGCATGATCAATCAGTTCGGCTAGCACTCCAGCCGCTTTTCTGATTGATTTATATTTGTAATCTTCTGTCAGGCCAACAAGCACTCCTTCACGCTTAGAGACTGCGTAGACTGGCACTTGACACTTACACTCTTTGCGATCTTTTTGGCATCGAGGGCAATGCTTTGGAATGGCCGAAATGTTGTATTTTTTACAACGCTCACAAATTATCTCTCCCAGTGCCCCACAACTCCTACAGGAGAACGGGGCGATGAGGTCCAGCGGACTAAAAAATGTTGTAATTTTTACATCAAAACCCATATTTGTCTTGATTTTATCAAATAGTGGCATTATAATAAACCATAACAATAATATTTAGTGGAGGTTACATGGCTCGTAATAATGACGACATGCTGATGGAAGACGAATTAGCCGCTGCTTTTCTCGACGAAAGCGATGCTGCTGCCCCAGCTGCAGCAGAAGCCGCCGAACTAGAAGAAGAGGCTGCTCCAGCAGATGACGACGGGTGGGGTAATAATACCGACGAGTTTCCTGGACAACTAGCAGTAGATGTCTACGAAACCGCAGACCAACTAGTAGTAAAGGCTCGTACGGCCGGCATTTCTAAGTCCGACCTAGATGTCAGTATTTCTGACAACATCCTTACTATCTCTGGCATTCTTAGTGGCGGAGAGGATGAGCACACTACTCGCTGGCACATCCAAGAGTGTTACTGGGGTGAGTTCTCTCGCACCATCGCTCTTCCGGTCCAAGTCCGTGAGGACGAGAACAGCGTCAAGGCTGAGCTCAAAGATGGAGTTCTCACTATCACTTTCGAGAAAGAAAAAGTCGAAGCTCCAAAGAAAATCCAGATCAACTAGTCTGGCTTTCACCTAGAAATAAAACCCCTCACATGATGAGGGGTTTTTGGTGTTTGATCCTAAGAAATCTCTACAACCTTGCTGCGGCTTTTCCCGCCGGAGACGATTTTGATAGAGGTTTTACCAACATGGTAATGTTTAGAGAGGAGTTTAATAAGAGCAGCGTTTGCTTCCCCATCATGAGGCTTGGCACGAAGATAGATGATCAGGTTCGAATCGTCTGGGTTTTTGACGATTTTCTCTTGAGATGAGCCAGGCTTGATGGTAAGATTGATTTTTGTCATGATACGAATTTATTTTACCATAATTTGTTATTGTGATAAAATATGGTTATGGATAAATCGAAAGATATTTCTTGGCAGGCTCAAGAATATATTCCTCAAGAGAAAAATGTTGGTTGGTATATTGGCCTGTTTATCGTTGGTTTGGCTTTGACGGCGCTTGGAGTATGGGTTGGCTGGTGGAGTTTTTCGCTGCTTATCATCGTCTCTGTTATCGCGCTGATCGTCTATTCTGTACGCCCACCGCGCAAAGTCCAATATTCCGTCGTGGATAAGGGCCTAAAAATCGGCACAAGGGTGCGAAATTTTGAGGAGTTTAAGTCTTTTGGTGTGATTAACGACAACGGTCATTATGCGATTGTTCTGACCCCTAGGAAACGGTTTTCGCCACGGACATGGGTTTATTTCCCTGAGACGCAGGGAGAGCAGATTGTAGATGCGTTTGGAGCGCGGTTGCCGATGGGAGAGGTGCGGCAAGATATTGTGGATAAAATTGTTCGGGCACTTAGGATTTAGTAAGGAAAATTCGAGCATATTATTTCTCGCGTCGCTTGGTTTCTCCATGAGAAACCTGCGATACTCGTAATATAATTATAAAAACAAGTTTTTATAATTATCTTCCTCGTATCTTGGTTTTAGCCTTAAAACAATTCACTGAATTGTTTTAAGGTAAAATCCGCTCTTACTCCGCGAGAAATAACATGCTCAAGAATTTTCCTGTTGCAAAGTGAAAAAGCTTATGCTATAATGACGAAAAGTCATATATTTTAAACAAGGGTGGATCTTATGGATCAGTTTAGTCAAACAAATAATCTACAGCAAGCAATCGATGAGGTTGCTGGAAGCAAAGAAGAAAAGAACGATCAGTTTGGCGTGCCGCCAATGCCTGCGACAGAGGGCGAGGGTGTGCCAGCGCCATTTGGTGAAAGCACGACAGAGGCGGGCCCAAGCGCCGAGCAGATTCTGTCTGGTGGCGTTACTCCAGAGGCAGCTCCGGCAAGTGATGCGGCAGCGCCAGCCGCTGAGGCTGCGCCAGTCGCACCAGAGGCGCCAGCTATGTCAGAGGTTGCTCCTGCAGCAGAGACCCCGGCTGCTCCTACTATTCAGCCAGCCGAAGTTCCAGTTGCTCCGGTTGAGACTGCACCAGCAGAGGCCAATATCGCACCCGCTAATGGTGATTTGGCTTCTATCCGCGAGAATGTCATTAAAGACCTCTTGCCTCTGATGGACAAAGTTGATTCTTCTCCAGAGGAAAAGTTTGAGATTTATAAAGATGCCATGAAAACTATGCACGATGCTTCGACAATTGGTGGCGCATATCGTACAGCGACCCAATTCTCTGATGAGTCAAAGAAGGCCGATGCTCTGATGGATCTGATGAAGACCATCGACAACGCTTAGTCAAATAAAAATATCTGCATCGAAGTGGTGCAGATATTTTTGTGGAAGAAGCTATTCCTCGGATTTTGACAGGCCCTCTGGGTCGTAATTGGCAATACCTTCGGCAATTTTCTCTGGAGTGATATGGAGAGCGTCAGCAATCGCGGCAGCAGCTGCCATATAGGAGACAGAGGTCTCTCCGTTTAGGAAGGTGGCAACGGTGAAGTTGACGTTGCCGATAGCAAGTGTGGCTTCGGCACCCATCTTATAGAGCTTAGAGCGGACAATCTGGACATTGGAGAAGCGATCGGCACCGTAGGTAAGCGTACCCTGGCGGCCAGCGAAATCAGAAAAATCTGCATAGTGCGAATCATCACGGTTCAACACGACATAGTCTGGCTCCATCTTAAACAAGGTTGATTCCCCAGAGACGTACTCAGATGAAGAAGGGTCGTTGAGGCCGGCTGGGACAAAATTGGTCAAAGCAGCGATATGGACCGGAAGATTATAAAAAACGTCTTTTTGGATAGACTCTGCCGGGGCTGTGACCACGACGTAGTTAGAGCCAGCCTTCCAGGCTGTAGAGAGAAACTTGTGCAAGGCACCGATTTTGATCGAATCTTCTGATGCAAGGATGGCGACAGGGTGGCCAGCGCTTTTGAGGATCTCGTGGACGTAGTTTGCCACCTCAACTTTACCAGTGGTACCGGTAATGCAGATTAATTTCATGTCTTTGATAGGATGGCCATAAAAAGCGTCTAAAAATTTCGCTTTGAGCTTCCCTGTTTTGGTATTTGCGGTGGTGGTTGTATTGCTTGTCATGTTTACTCCAAATCTTCTTTGATTTAAGTATAGCATAAATTAGAAAAATATGTTACAATAGTTGTGTCGCATTTTGCGATGCTCATTTAATTTCTAGGTGGAGAGATGAGACACGTCTAGACGCTGTCTTATCATTCCACATTTGCATTGAAGGCCCTAAAGGCTGGAGATGTACCATATAAGTGCGCCCGTAGCTCAGCTGGATAGAGCGTTTGCTTGCGGAGCAAAAGGTCGTAGGTTCGAATCCTGTCGGGCGTACCAAAATTCGCATTAAAATCACCCAATAGGGTGTTTTTTCGTGCTCGCTCGACAACAGGTCGCGCTTCGCACGGAGAAAACACCCTCTTGAGCGATTTTATCTGAGAATTATAAGGTTGTGTTTCGTTTAAGCTTGACAGAGGCGGCTTATTAGTGGTATGATGAAGGCATATTAATAATTGAGGAAGGTTCTATGAAACACTTTTCGAAACTCCTTGTAGCGACGCCAATTGTTGCTCTGGGGGGGGGTATACTCGTAAATAGTGCAGCTTTCACTGCACCATCTGCTAGCGCAGCTAGCCACACACTAACACAAAACAGCTTTACAGCTGCTATTGCAGGTACAGCGACAGACGGGGTCACCTGTGTCGCCGCCGATCAGTACTGTTTACTTGAGGCTGGCGACTACACACTCGGCGGCAATATTGATTTGACTGCTGCTACGGCCGGTGATGATTATGAGCTTTATTTTAGTACCGGAAACACTACTTTTGATTTGAACGGTAAGGCTCTAACTATGGGCGATTTTGCATTTATCGGTGGGGACGCGACAAATAAAACAGTTACCATTAAAAATGGTTCTATTACTGGTATAATTGCTCCTGTCTATGGCAGCTTCACTTTGTCTGGGCTTGAGTTTACTGGTGCGATTTCGGCAACTGCTTCAACCCTTAATATCGTGAGTGGTACTTATACTTCCGACAATAACCTTTCGGTGATTATGCCGGGTAATGATTCGACTATCAATATCTCTGGTGGCACTTTTAGCACTACTGGGTTTGGTATTCCGACCATCATGATGAGCAATGACGAAGATGACACTACGAATACCTTGAACATCTCTGGTGGTACGTTTACTTCCACCTCTGGTGTAGCGATTGATCTAAATAACGAAGAAGGTTATGCTGAGGGTCCAGTAGTTGTGAACATCTCTGGCGGTTCCTTTACTGGTGCCAATGGTGGTCTTCACGTAATGGATCCGTCTCTTAACACCATTAAACTCACCGGCGGTACCTTTACTGCTACTGGTACCGATGATACCGCTGGTGCGATTGTCGCTTGGGATGGTCAGATCAGTTCTGTTCGTGGTTTCCTTGGTACAGGATATATGTACACGAATAGCACAATCACTACGAAACCTGTTTATGGTGGCGCTGTGAATGTCGCCTACATTGGTGGCACTACTACTGTCAAGTTGCCTGCTAGTGACGATGACGATGAGGAGGGCGCTACAACTGATGAGACCTCTTCTGAGACCTCTTCTGAGAGCTCCGAGAGCACTGAGAGCGTCGGTACGCCAGATTCTGGTCGTGTGACTAGCGAAGGTGGTTCTGCTACCGCGAGCGCACTAGCTACAGTTGGCGCTGCCACAGCAATTACCTCGGCGGCTTATCTTGCTAAGAAACATTTTGCAAAGAAGAACGCTTAGGATAATAAGAAGGTTCTCAATCAACAAAAACACCCACAGATGTGGGTGTTTTTGGTATGAAAAAACCCGCGGGTTACGCGGGTTATGTTAGTGCTTCTCGTCGGGTAGACGATGGCGCTATTATATTGTGGATGGCTCTGCCTGCTGAAAGTCTTTTAGACTATTAAGACAGGCGTGCCAACTTCCACCATTTCATATAAGGTGGCTGCGTCTTCGTGGGGCATATTGATGCACCCATGGCTACCAGAGTGCCTGTATTGGTCGGTACCAAACTGTTCCTCCGGGCGCCAGGTGGCATCATGCAAGCCGACAGCGTCGTCAATAAACGGCATCCAGTAATCGACCCACACACATCCGCCATCAGATGGCCTTAGGTAGGTGCCTGGCCTTTTTCCTGAGTTAATATAGTACAACCCAGTTGGCGTCGGTGTGCCCCTGCCATTTTTATTGGTACCAGAGACGATACCTGTTTCAAGCTTCACCTGACAAACAGCTAGGTTGTCGGTAGGCTCTGCTCCTCTGGCAGCGTATAACATTTGTTCGTCGAGCTTAACCAGAACAAAAGTTTGGTAGCTAGCTACCTTGAGAGCTACTGCTTCGGCTTCGTCAGCCGCGGCGGCTTCCAGGATTTCTGGAGTGATTTCCATTTCGCCACTCCTTGTTTTTTCGGCATTCTCGTCGTTTTTTATTGCAGCAGTAGTCGTTGGTTCTGCGACGAGCAAGCAGCCCGCCAAACCTACGAGAACTACTATCGTGATTGGCAAGTATAGCCTCTTGATCTTTTCTTTCATAATACATCCCTCCTTGTATTATTGTTTTGTAAAGAACAAAACAAAACAAAAACAAAAACAACCTGTTTCAATAGTTAATTATAGCATAAAAACTGTTTTTTGTCTACCCCCTTGGGGTGGTAAAGGTTTTATGGTAAAATAAGCATAAGATGAATGGGCCAGCGGTGGAATATAGAGATAAAAAGTTGCACGAAGAACTAGCAAAAAAGTTGACGAAGGCTTTACTTTCGCATGATAAGAAGTTTTTGACGCAGTACGAAGAACCAGAGGTCACGCCAGAGGAAAAAGAAAGATTTTTAAGGATGGTGTCTACGGGGGCCGTTTCGAAGAAAGATTTTGAGGAGATGGTTGGCGCAGTGGCTGTGCCTAAGGTGGCGGAGGTTTTCCCGACGATAGAGGGGGATAATTACAAGCGGCGGATTTTGGCCTATATGACAGGGGTAGGGTTTAATAATTTCCAGAATGTGACGGCTGAAACAATCGACAAATTTTTAGAAAAATTTCCGCGCCCGAGTGATTTTGCCGCCGCGAAAAACGATTTTTTGGAGGCGATACGGCGGAGTAACACCGAGCAAAAATTTGCAGAATATCAGAAAGAAATGGCCGAGCTAGAGGAGGCAGTCTACGGCGATAGGTGGCAGCTGACAAAGGCAATTGACGAAATAATGGCAGAGGCCGAAGATTGGCAGCTAAAGCAGGATGCGATCAAGCTGAAGGCTGAGTTTTTGGATCGGGCAAAAGTCGAAGGCGATTTGTGGATTCAACAGGGCTTAGCTTATCAGCTGAAGCCTGAGTATCTAGAGCTGGTGGGGCTAGGGCCGCTGTTTCCGATGGAGATGGGGCATGTGAAGATGGCCTTTTCTAAGTCGTTTATGGTGGATACGCACGAGGCGATTGTGGCTTACGTAGCGTTTGACAATGCTGTGCGGGTGTGCGGATATTATCGTAGCAATTCTCAGGGGATGTGGCGGTATTTGCCAGATTATATTAACGGTAATGGCGAGATCGTGTGGTATGGGGTAGGGTTTAACGAAGAGAGCCTGACTCTGCCACTAAAAATTCAGAAGGAGCTGAACCGCATCGCCAAAAAATACAAGCAAGAGCTAAAAGGGGTGAATCCAGGGTTTTTCCTCGGTGGTACGGCTAAGAGATTTGATACCAAGGAAGAGTATCAGCGTCTGGTGCAATCTAGGCAGATGCCAGGGGCATATTACAAGGAGGTATCGATGGTGCCCAAGCTAGATTTTGGGGTGTTGTCGCCGCGTAAACATCCGCCGCAGAGTGTGGCGGTGCAAGGCGAGGCTGGCCCAGATTTCCGGCAGCAGCTAACATCGTATGAGATGGAAACGCGGATGTATGGTAAGGTGACGGTGCGGCAGTTCCCTTCGCATGATGATGTGCTGAGGTATTCGGTCTGCGAGGTGGGGAGCGGGGAAAACAAGCGGGCATGGATTGGCAGTATAGAGGTAAATGCCCCAATTACTTCGACAGGATTGAAGCGCGAATGGGTCTCTACTGGCGATATTTGCACGCCGTTACTTGAGTATCAGACGATGGCGGGTGGATTTGGCACAGACGTGGGGCGGACGGATGGGTATCTTTCGATGTGGGAGAATTATCTAAGGCTGGCGCCGATTATTAAAGATTATTTGTTTGTGTGGCGTAATTACTAAGAATATCCCTATAGGGATATTCTTTAATAATTCCTGGCGGAAGCGAAGGGATTCGAACCCCCGAACGGCGTAAACCGTTACACGATTTCGAGTCGTGCGCCTTCAACCACTCGGCCACGCTTCCACTTATTACTTTATCACATTTACCCCTATATTTCAACGGTGTGTGCTTTTCGCAAGAAGTTTCAAATTTTAGTGATATGATTAGTTTGAGTTTTGCCTGCTCACTTTATTTTGTAATGTAATTTTTTGCTGAAAAAAGCGAGCTCTTTAGAGAGCGCTACAGTATTAGTAGAGTTAGGCATCGCCATAGACTTAGGCATTGCCGTAGACTTTAGCCTCACCAGAGACTCTGGCATTGCCAAAGACGTCAGCATTGCCATAGACTTCAGCCTCGCCATAGACTTCAGCCTCGCCAAAGACTTTGGCATCGCCACAGACTTCAGCCTCGCCAAAGACTTTGGCATCGCCGTAGACTTTAGCCTCACCAGAGACTCTGGCATTGCCAAAGACGTCAGCATTGTCATAGACTTCAGCCTCGCCATAGATTCTGGCATTGCCGTAGACTTTAGCCTCACCAGAGACTCTGGCATTGCCAAAGACGTCAGCATTGCCATAGACTTCAGCCTCGCCAAAGACTTTGGCATCGCCAAAGACCCAGGCATCGCCATAGACTTTGGCATTGCCGTAGACTTCAGCATTGTCATAGACTTCAGCCTCGCCAAAGACTCTGGCATTGTCATAGACTTTAGCATCGCCAAAGACGTCAGCATAGCCAAAGACTTCAGCATTGTCATAGACTTCAGCATCGCCGCAGACACAGGCAGCATCATAGACCTTAGCCGCGTCACTAATCCAGCATAACCCATAGTGCGACAGGTTGTCTTCGGATTCAATGTAGCCTCCAAGGTCGCCCTTTTTGACATCTCCAAAGTCTCTGACGGCCCTTATGCGATGCAATCTATGGCCACTAAATTCGATGCTGTCACTTTCTGCTAATTCATATTTCTTGTTCTTGCTCATAATGTGCACCCCTTTTTTTTGAACATTGGTCCCAATGAATGTATTTTGAACCTATTTATATTGTGCCGTATTTTTGTAATTTTGTCAAATGAGACCACCGGACCTGTCCGCGAACGGCTTGGGGATTTGAATCCCTTCGCTTCCGCCAGGAAAAAGAGCGACAACTTGGTCGCTCTGATTTTTAGAGGGGTTGTAAAATGTTTGTTATTAGTTCACGTTTTTTGGAGATATCCGTACTGCCCATAAATTCGTAATAGAAATTGATGGTATCTCTCTGACTCAAGGTGCCGTAGCTTGGCGCGATCATCCCAAATTTGTTGATTAGTTCTTCACGTTCGCCGAACCAAGAGAAATAGATTTTTTGGAGAACTTGGTCATCAAGCTCAGATAATGTGGAAATGAAATCTGCATGCGTTGGTGGAGATATCTTGCCTTGTTGGTATAATTCATATACGTATGTCCCTGGTTTAATATGAAGTAAGAAAGCAACTATCTCTTCGGCGCCGATTTCATGAGCCCAGTTACAGGTTCTAATGAAATCATGTCGCATATAGTCTTGGTCTACGTCCCAAATTCCGAATAGAACATTCAGAGCAGTACGCATATTGTATCCATGGATTAATCTTACGGCTTCTTTTATGGTATACGTTTTTAGGCTTTTGCCGATGATATTTTCAAGTACATATTGATTACTACTCTCGAGCCCCATTTCAATAGTGATATTTTTCTCCGGTAGTTCTTTTCTCAGAAAATTCAGATTTTTCACATTGATAGTGTGAGCATGAGTTTCAATATATATATCCTTAGCTCTGGCATAGCTAATGCGTTTTAATACGGTAGAGACAATTGACCGTGGTATTTCACGTTCATCAAGGATGCTGCCATTGCTTCCGATTAAAATTCGTTTTGATCTTGGGAATTTCCGGATAGCCCGATCGACAAATTTTACTGCATTAGACAATGTCGGATTATTTTCGCCACCATAGTTACACATTTTGCAATAACCGTGCTGTTGGTAATAGCAACCTGGCCCATTCAGATTAATTTGCAATGTTCCATTTTGCTTATAGAAAACTTGGACGTCTTTATTATGCATAAAATAACCCCCTCCTTTTAAAGGACAACCCCCTAGTTAATTATAAAATAAATAATGGTATTTGTCTAGTATGGTTCGAACTTCATCCAGACACTTCCGCCAGGAAGTCTATGTATTTTGATGCTGTTTTCGCGAGTTTGTCGAAGTCGTATCCTGAATCTGCTGGAGGTAGGTGGATAAATACCATTTTTATATTTAGCGCATTGTCCTTTGCGTATTTTTGGCCAAAATAGTATATGTTGTTGCAGAGATAATTTCCGGCGTTTTCAGACACCGTGGACTTAATGCCATTATCTCCCAAAAACTTGCGGAGTCTATTTATTTGGAAGGTGGTTTTTATCTGTTTCTCATCTTTGTGAGCCGTCGTCTCGATAGTAATTTGGGCACTATTTGGCTTTTGTCCAAAAGCTAAAATATATCTGAACTCGCCTTTTTCGATTTTGTTTTCTAGTTCTTTTTCACTCGTAATGAAGCTATTTGTTAACTCTAGAAAATCTGTATTTTTCGCTCGTATTTTATGTAAAAGCAAGGAAGATGAATTCGTTTTACCTTTGAAGGCAGTCACTAAAACATTTGGGTAGCTAACAGCGTGTTTAGTTATTTTTTCCATATACAATAAATTATACCAAAATATATGGGGATATTGTGCATGGCTGTAGTGTTTTAGCTATAATGTGTAAATCTGGTATAATCGCGGCGTGGTATAATAGGGTAAAGGAATACATGATGAAAAAGTTCTTTTCAAAAAATCTGGTTTTCCTTCTAACATGTGTGTTTTTTGTCGGTGTCTTGCTCACTGGCGTTTTTTTGGCTAATACGGCTTTTGCTAACAACACTAAAAGCGACGATGAGATTAAGGTGCGTACCGAGGTTGATAATAGCAACATCGCTGGCAGTAGCCATAGCTCTGATGATGCCGAATTTATCGATGGCGGGCTAATCGTGAAGGCCGAGAGCGAGGCCGAGGTAGAGCCCTATGGCGAGGTCACTAAGGTGGCGGAGCATTTTTATATCGTAGAAACAGATAATGCCGAGGCGGCGGAGGACGCGGCCGAGAATCTCGAAGAAAACCCAAAAGTCCAGATTGTGTTGCCGAACATCAAGCTAAAGACCCAATCTATCCGTGCGCCAATGTATTACTCCTGGGGTACTGCCGCTACGGGCGCCGATCATTACACCGACTGGCTGAACTATTTAAAAGATAAGGGACAGGACCCAAATAACATCGTGGTGGCTGTTTTGGATAGCGGAATTTGGAGAGATCACGAGGTTTTCTTTGATGATGATGGCAACAGTCGCCTCTGTGAGGGTGATCTAGCAAATTATGCCAGATGGTATTCTTATCATAACGATACCTTGGCGGTCTATGATAATGTTGATGATGTTGATGGGCATGGCACTAACACCGCTGGGATCGTCGCGCAGGCTACCCCGAGCAATGTCTGTATCATCCCGGTAAAAGTCACGGAAAATGGCGAGGGCGATTTGGTCAGTCTGGTTCAGGCGCTGGCTGATGTCACCCCTGTGGCAGATGTGGTGAATATGAGCCTTGGTGCCTCAGATAGTGAGTTTGATGCCGAATATAAGGAGCTGTTTGACGATTTTTTGGCAGAACTGATCGGAGACCATCCGGTGACTCTGGTCGCTTCAGCTGGTAATGATAACGAGAGTGCCGTCTCCTTCCCTTCTTCGCTAGAGCACGTGATTAGTGTCTCTGCACTGAGAAAGAGCGGCAGTAGCTACGTTTTTGATAGCAGTTACTCTAACTATGGTGCTGGAGTCGCTTTCTCGATGCCTGGTACGAGTGTGTTGGTGCCGGCTTCGGAACTAGCCCCGGGCGGCTATTATTATGAAACTAGTAGCGGTACATCTTATTCTTCGCCGCATTTGACTGCTACGGCGGCGCTGCTGCGGTCAGACTCAGAGTATACTTATACGAGTACGACTGATTTTGCGAGCCAAAGCGATGTCTTTGCTGGTCTGAAAAAATACGCGACTTATCTTGGCTCGAGTAGTTCAAAATGGGACAAATACTACGGCTATGGGATGGTCGATTTTGGCACAAATATGTTTTCTCCTGGCCGGATAAACGCTACTGTTGCACTGGCCACTGATGGTAAATCTGCCACCATCTCTGGTTTTGCGATGGGTGCAGACCAGATTACAGCGTACGCTGTGACTGATAGCACCATCACTCCATCGAACTGGACTAGCGTGAGCAGCACTGCCTATGGCTCATCTTATGTTGCAGAGAATTTGAGTTCGACTGTTTTCGAAGATGGCACTTATTATCTCTGGCTAAAGGACAAAAATGGCAAGACAGGTTACGCCACGGTTGAGGTCAGTGGTGTGGAGTTCGAGCAGCTGATTGCTGATGGCATCTACATTGTGCATTCGGCGTTGAATAATAGCAAAGTGCTTGATGTTGCTGGGGCTAGCGATGGCAACACAGCCAATATCCAGCTTTATGACAACAATGGCAGCGCCGCGCAGAAGTTTATCTTCCGCCATCTAGGCAATAATACTTACCAGATAGAAAACCTGAAATCTGGGAAGGGGATTGATGTGGCCGGAGGCAAGACTGGTAATAACGCGAACGTTCAGCAATATGCCGCCAACTCGACTTGTGCGCAAAAGTGGCATGCCAAGAAGACTATCGATGGCTATATCTCTTTTGTCTCGACGTGCGGCGGGCGGTATCTTGATATTGCTGGTGGCAGCACCAAAAACGGCGCCAATGTCCAAATCTATGGCAGCAACGGTTCTAAGGCGCAAAAATTTGCCGTAGAAGCCTTCCAGCGGGCCCCAGAAGGCCAGTTAGTCGCAAATGGCACATATAGGGTGGTTTCGGCATTGGCAGCGGATAAGGTGCTGGATATTAGCGCTGGTAGCCGTAATAATGGGGCGAATCTCCAGCTCTATAGCAGCAATAATTCTAATGCGCAAAAGTTTAATATCACCTATCTAAAAGACGGGTTTTATAAGATCAGCAACGTTGGCTCGGGGAGGGTGGTTGATGTATCTGGGGCTGGGTTGAGAAATGGTACTAATGTCTGGCAGTATGCCTGGAATGGTTCTATTGCCCAACAATGGATGATCGTGAAGACTGCGGATAATTATTACACCTTTGTTTCTAGGTGTAATGGCTTGAGTCTCGATATTGCTGGCGGTAGTACTAAAAATGGGGCTAATGCTCAGATATACGCTAGAAACGGCACCAAAGCGCAGAAGTTTGCGCTGGTGAGGGTTTGATAGGCTATAATAAGGTTATGGAAGAAAGTATTTTTACGAAAATTATCAAAGGGGAGATTCCTTGTTACAAAATCTACGAGGATGATAAGACTTTAGCGTTTTTGGACATTGCGCCAGAGGTGATGGGGCATACGCTAGTGGTGCCCAAAATCCAAGTAGACAAGATTTATGAGTTGCCGGATGATGACTATCAGGCTCTAATGGCGACCGTGAAAAAAGTTGCAATTAGAATGGAAAAAGTGTTAGGCAAACGGCCGATTATGAAAGTGATAGGAGTAGATGTTCCGCACGCACATGTCCATGTGATGCCTTATAGCGCTGAGTGGAAAGATGAGGTTGTTTTAAAGCCGACAGAGGCGGAGATGCAAGAAATTTGCGATAAGCTGGCATTTTAGCTATTTGTTGAGGGGGTTTTGACCGATAGCGTAGAGGAATCTTTGCCAGAGCGAAGGCTGAGGCGAGATTGGCGCGGACTCAACTGGGTATTCTGATGACGCACTACCGATGGTGATTTTGAGCGTGCCCTGGATATTAACAGGGTCAACAGAATTGATGGATTTTGCTAAATCAGATGGGTTAGGTGAGGCAGAGGTGTCGGAGGAGCCAGAACCATCATTCATCACGACCTCGGCAGTTTTCTCCGCAGAACTCCAGCCAAGGACTGAGGCGTCTTCAGTAGCGGCAACTTCTACTTTGCCCGTCCACCAGCTATCGTAATAACCGACCTCTTGGCCTTTAGCTAAAACAGCGGTTGGAGTGAGGTTCTGCTGGAGTTTTTCGACGAGGTCTTGGCTAATGACAAAAGATTCGGCACGAGTGTCGGCATTGAGAGCAGCGATAGTGATGATATGGCCATCTTGGAGATAGGCAACAACCAAACAATAGCCGGACTCGTCGCCGATATAGCCGGTTTTAACACCGATAATGTTATCTGTGCCGAGTAGTTTATTAGTGTTCTCGATTGTGCCAGCCAGAGGTGCATTATAAGATGATAAACCCACAATCTTGGCAAGAGTCGGATTTTCCATCAGCTTATGGCCAATTTTGGCTAGGTCCGAGGCGGTACTAGTGGTGCTATCGGAGAAACCACTGGCATCGCTGCCGATAATCGTGTCGTTAATTCCCCACTCCTTTAGCTTATCTGTAGCGTAGGTGCGATAGTTGTCAAGATCGCCAAAAGCCCAGATCGCCAGGCTGTCGGCCATGTTGTTGCTAGATGGGAGCATAGTGGTGGCTAAAGCGTCGTATTCGGAGAGGGTGCTGCCTTCGGTCATTGGTGTGGTTGAGCCATCAATAGAGGTATAGTAGGTATAGCGACTGTACATTTCTGGGGTGATAGTGATGGTTCCACCCTCGGTACCGAGTTCAAAAGGCTTTTTATCTATCACCATAAGAGCGAGGATCATCTTGGCGGTGCTGGCAGCGGGCTGAGTAGTTTGGCTGTTGGCATAAACAGGGGTGCCATCAATGGCAATGGCATATTTTATATTGGCATAAGTCTGACTACTAAAGATATCTTCTAGGTTAACAAAATCGGGTAAAGAATAAGTGGGGCTAAAAGATAGATTAGAGGGCGCAGTGGCCATTCTAAAGCCGATGAATCCCCCAGCGATAATTAGGGTAATAAAGATAAGTGTGAGGAGTCTTTTAAGCATTAGTTAAATCCATATTAAAATTGGCTATCCTTATTATAGCAAATTTTGATAGTTGTTTTTGAGTAGTTTTATCGGCAAAAAAGTTTGGAGAAAAGGTTTTCTGATAGATTTTTTGCCGTAAATATGATATAATAGGGGTAGGAATATTTTTATGAGCAAAATATCAACAAAAAAGGGCGATTTTGCCAAAACGGTAGAGAATCCAGCGGGCGATATTTCGGATGATTTTGTCACGGTCGCTGAGGCTGCAAAAAAGTGGCAAATTTCTGAGCGGAGTGTAAGGAATTATTGTGAAGAAGGCCGGATTCCCGGTGCTAAAAGAGAAGGCGCAAAATGGTTAGTTCCCTCTGATGTAAAAAAACCAGAGCGTCTGAACAAAATCGACCCGCCATCTTTACTTGAGATTTTGCGCCGCGAAGAAGACCGACGGATGAAGGGCGGGATTTACCACAAAGTCCAGATAGATTTAACATATAATTCCAATCATATTGAGGGTAGCACTCTGACGCACGAGCAAACGAGGTTTATTTTCGAGACTAACACGATTTTCCCGGGTGGCGAGTTTGAGGGGATCAAAGTGGATGATATTATGGAGACGGTCAATCATTTCCGGTGCGTGGATCATATGATTGAAAATGCTAGAAGAGCTCTTTCGGAGAATATGATTAAAAGCCTGCATTATATCTTGAAAAACGGGACTTCGGACGAGCTTCATGATTGGTTTAATGTAGGAGATTACAAGAAGCTAGCAAATGAGGTGGGGGGTTTACCAACGGCAAAACCTGAGGATGTTGCTGAGGAGATGGGCAAGTTGATTGACTGGTATGAGGGGCTAGAAACACATGATTTTGATGATATTTTGGAGTTCCACCATCGGTTTGAGAAAATCCATCCGTTTCAGGATGGGAATGGGCGAGTGGGGCGGCTGATTATGTTTAAGGAGTGCCTGAGGTTTGGAATTGTGCCGTTTATCATTACGGAGAAATTAAAAATGTTCTATTATCGGGGCCTGAAAAACTGGCCAAAGGAACGGGGTTATTTGCGTGATACCTGTCTCTCGGCGCAAGACGAGTTTAAGAAAATGCTGGATTATTTTGAGATTGAGTATTAGGAGGCTTTTTTAGGGCTGGGGGGGGGTTGTTTTTTGATATTGAGTATGATATTATATAATCAGAAAGTAGGAAAGTAAGAAAATGGTAGTAACAATACGAACAAAATCACAATTAACCCTTCCAAACAAAATTGTCAAAAACCTTGGTATATCTGAGGGTGATGAATACGAAGTTGTTGAGCGAAATGACGGAAGTATTTTGCTAATACCGGTCGTTACTTATCCAAAGGCATATGTTGATAGCTTAAAAGCAGAGGTTGAGAAAGTAAAAGTTGAGGTGAAGAAGGGCAAAAAGCCGGTTTTTGCCTCTGTTGATGAAATGCTAAAATATATGGAGAATAACTAGTGAGTTATTCCCTGACCTTTTCTGACAAATTTCAGAAACATTTTTGTGGGTTTCAGGAAAAACAGAAAAAGCAGATCCAAAATAAACTAAAAATTCTATCCGAGAATCCAGCTCATCCTTCCCTTCGAACAAAGAAAATTAAGGGTACCGACTCTATCTGGGAGATGAGTGTTAATATGGACATCAGGATTATTTTTCAATTTGATGGAGATACGATTATTATTCTGATTGATATTGGGCATCACGATATTTTGAGAAAATTTTAGTTGACGTTGTTTTTGGATATTTTACCAATATAGGCGTTTATTCTTTCGAGAAAAATTCAGAAATCGGCACATCCAGAGCGGTAGCAATTCTGCCAAGCACGCCGATTGAAACATGTTTTTTGCGACTATCGTTCTCTATATCACAGATGTATTCGCGAGAGATGTCGGTTAAATCAGCTAATTGTTGCTGGGTTAGACCTTTAGATTTTCTAATTTTCTTTATGTTTTTTCGCACCAAAATGTAATACTTTTCATCATCAAAGAAGATAGTTTTTTGATAGTATTTTCTCCTGGTTTCTTTCATTTGGGATAACTCTAAGTACTTACTTCTATTTTGGAACAAAAAACCGTTTTTATATATAGGCTGATAGCCACATTTATGATAGAATATGTGTTATAAATATGTGCTAGTAGCCACATTTAATTGGAGGTAGTATGGAGCTAAAAGAGATTTCTGAAAGTGATTTTTCCAGTTTTATTAGAGGAAAAACATCTAATAATTTTTTACAGAGCGTGGAAATGTTCAGGCGGTATAAGGATATAGGTAGAGAGGCCTACTTGCTCGGCGGGTTTTCGAGGAACGAACTCAAGATTGCTGCCCTGGTTTATTGCATGCGCGATATTATGGGTTGGAAAATATTCAATATGGCAAGGGGTCCGATTGTTGATTTTGAGAAGAAGGCAAGTTTCAGATATCAGAAGGATTTTTTGGAAAAGTGTGCGGAGTTACTAAGGCAAAGAGGTGGCGCCGTTTTGCAAATTAGCCCGAATTATTATCGTGAACTTGCGGATGATATGTTTAATGATGATGAAATCCCCTCTTGGGCTGAAAAGCAAAAGTTTGATGATCTTTATGGCAAAATAGGGTTTGAATATCTTGGGGAGTATGGGCAAATTAAATGGGCATATTTTAAAAGACTGGATGCTAAAAATGATAAGATGAAACAATCGTTTAGGGAGGGCCATAGAAGATCTATCAGGTATGCCACTAAGCGTTACGGTATGAAGGTGCGAGATCTTGGTTTGGACGAGCTGGAGGTTTTGACGAAACTTGTTAATGAGGCGGGGAAAAGACACGGGTTTATCGGTCCAGACATGGCATACTATAAATCTATGAAGAAATATTTTTCTGACGCTGTTACTTTTGCTGTAGCAGAAGTAAGCAGCGGTGATAAGAAAACGTCGGCCGCAGCTGGTATGTTTATAGAGTATGGCAACGAGATGATTTATTTATTTGGCGGATCGCATGTTGGCGGAAAAGAAGTAGCTTGTGGTCCTGCCCTTTTGCAGTGGAGTATGATGCAAAAAGCCGCGGACGATGGTATTTTGAACTATAATTTTTATGGCACGCACCCATTTAGAGATGCTGCTGATTTTAGCGTCTATAATTTTAAAAGAGGTTTTAGGGGTGTGATGGTGGAGTATATCGGAACTTACGCTAAACCGTTGAACCTTGTGGGAAGATTTTTGGTAAAGAAAATAGGTAAGGCAGAGTATAGGGGTGTTGGTTAGGACGACTAGTGGCTATTCCCTATTTCCTGGTGATTTTTCAACAATCGAGCGGTGATGCATCAAACTGTAGCTCTTGTGGTATAATAAAAAGATAATCGGAGATTTTTGATGAAATTTGCAAGTGCATATGAGCCAGGGGAATTTGAGTCGGATATTTATGCGGCGTGGGAAACGGCAGATGAGTTTTTGCCGGGGGGCAGCAAAAATGGCGCCGAAGAGGCCTATAATGCAGCGGTGAAAGGCGGTCGCCAGACTTATTCGATCGTGATGCCGCCGCCAAATGCTAATGGTAATCTCCACATTGGCCATGGGTTGACGATTGCAATCGAAGATTCTCTGACTCGTTATTATCGTTTAAGGGGCGATGCCACTTGGTATATTCCAGGGGCGGATCACGCTGGGTTTGAGACTTGGGTGGTCTATGAGCGTGCGCTGGAGAAAGAGGGTCATACGCGATTTGAGTATTCGCGCGACGAGCTTTATGCTAGGGTGTGGGATTTTGTCCAGGAACAGCGCGGTAATATGGAGCTGCAAGTGCGAGCGCTGGGGGCGTCTTGCTCGTGGAAAGATTTGACATTTACGCTAGATGAAAATGTGGTACGTCGGGTGTATTCGACTTTCGAGAAAATGTGGAATGACGGGATGATTTACAGAGGCGAAAAGCTGGTAAATTATTGTACTAAGCATCAGACGGCGTTTGCGGATATTGAGGTGGAACATAAGGATGAGAAGGGACATCTCTGGGATATCGCCTATACGGTCGTCCAGGAGCAGCCATCTGCTTCTTCAGAAGATGCGCTCCTCCCTCGCGGTACCTCAAGTACCGCTCGGTCCGGTGCTCCTTCTTCATCGCATCTGACTACTCCTGAACAATCGTTGGAGATTATCGTAAGCACTACTCGGCCAGAGACCCTATTTGGTGATGCGGCGGTGGCGGTTAACCCCGAAGACGAGCGGTACAAAGATTTAATTGGCAAGTCTGTACATTTACCTCTAACAGATAGGACTATCCCAATTATTGCTGATGAGCATGCTGATCCAGAGTATGGGACTGGTGCCGTGAAGATTACCCCGGCACATGATTACGATGATTTTGAGGTGGGCGAGAGGCATACTTTGCCGAGGATTCAGGTGATTGGGTCGGACGGTAAGATGTTACCAGAAGCGGGCTCTGACTATGCTGGTTTGACGACCGAAGAGTGCCGTAAGAAAGTATTACATGATCTAAAAGAACAGGGGTTGCTCAGAGGTGAAAAAGCAATTACTCACTCGGTGGCGCATTGTTATAAATGTGGCACGGTGATTGAACCGATGCTAAAAGAGCAGTGGTTTATCGATGTAAAACGCCTGGCTAAGACTGCAATAGAGCATCTGGAAGCTGGAGAAATTAAGTTTTATCCTGCGTCTAAAAAGCAGGTTTTAATTAATTATTTACAGGGGTTGAAGGATTGGAATATTTCGCGCCAGATACCGTGGGGCATCGCAATTCCAATGTTTAGGAAGGCCACAGCGGAGCGCTCTGCTTCTTCAGAAGATGCGCTCCTCTCTCGCGGTACCTCAAGTACCGCTCGGTCCGGTGCTCCTTCTTCATCGCATAGCATCTCCGCTGAGGCTTCCTCAAGAGGTGATGAGTGGGTGTTTGACACCCGGACGCATCTTTCTGAGATTGAAATTGGCGGGGTGCGATACGAGCGTGATGAGGATACTTTTGACACCTGGTTTTCTAGCTCGCATTGGCCGGTAGTTTGTACTAACTGGGAGGAAGGTACGCCAAATCCTTATTATCCGTTGAACGTGATGGAAACAGGGGCGGATATCTTGTTTGCTTGGGTAGCACGGATGATTATGATGGGGCTTTACGTCACTGGCGAGGTGCCGTTTAAAGAGGTATATCTGCATGGTTTGGTCCTCGATGCGCATGGGGCCAAGATGAGTAAATCTAAGGGCAATGTGCTAAATCCGATGGAGATGGTAGCAAAATATGGGTCGGATGCGTTCCGGCTAGGTATTTTGCGCGGGCGCTCGGCAGGGATGAATCAAGCGTTCTCTGAGCAGTCGATTGTCTCGGGGCGGAATCTTTGTAATAAGCTGTGGAATGTTTCCAGGTTCATACAGGATATGATTGATAAAGCGGAGCTAAGTACAGATGCTCCGAAACGCTCTCTCGAGCCCGTCGTTACGGGTCTCGGTCGCCGAACCGCTCCCGTTGTCGCGGACGCCGGAGCATCTGACTTAGACTCTACCTTATCTAATGACAATTCTGGCGAGGACTGGATCTTGCGCGAGATCAACGAGGCGAAATGGCAGATTGAAAGCCAGATGAAAAACTACCGTTTCTCGGAGGCGGTGGAGACACTTTATTCCCTAATTTGGGATAAATACGCTGATTGGTTTATTGAAACCGAGAAGATGTTTAAGAATACTGAACTTTTGAAGGCAACTTTGGTGGCGATTTTGAAACTTTTCCATCCGTTTGCTCCATTTGTAACAGAGGCGATTTGGCAGAACTTATCGTGGACGGATGGGTTCTTGATTTCCCAGAAATGGCCGTCTGACTTCAAATTTGACCCGATAAGCGCCGAGGAGTACGAAAAGCTTATGGTTGTAGTGTCTGGCATCCGAGGCACCTTACAGGGCCTCTCAGAGGCTCACAAGGGCATTTCTAAGTCGAGTATCAATGTGCTTTATGGCAATGATTCGCTGGTAGACGATAATTCCCTGCTAGTTCAGCATTTGACTAAAGTTGCTAGCGTTATTTCCAGCGAAGGTCAGCCTAGAGGTTTACGTCTGCCGCTAGCGAATCACGAGGTTTATTTGGATGTCTCCCCAGAGGTCGTGGCTTCTTATGCCAAGTCGTTGGAGGATAAGATTCTGGCGGTTGGACGAGAGCTTGATAGCCTAAACGCTCGGATGATGAACCCGAATTACGTGGACAAAGCACCAGCTGAGTTGGTAAAAGAAACCCAGGATGCAATTACCGAAAAATCTGCACTGATAGAGCGTTTGAAGCAAGAGCGGGAAGCGATTTAGCCTCTGTTATCGTACTTCGCAGGTCAGTCCGTAATCTTGATTGCCGAAGCGGGTGGCGAGAGTAGCGACCTCTTGAGCGGAATAGCCATCGTATGGCTTAAAGAATTGGCTGATGGCTGCCTCATCGGTGATTCTGCTGCGGTTTGCTTTTAGCCAGAGGTAGAGAGAAGAATCTGTGTCGCTTGAGGTGACGGTTATTCCCTGCACTCCGGAGTCCTTATACGCGTTTAGATTATTCCCTAGTGCCGAGATACTGGAATAGAGCTCTTTATCTTGGTCTGAAAGGGTTTCTGGATCGACTTTGTCTAGGTCGAGGGTGATTGTAAAGCTTTCTAGGACGCCGTCAGCTATTGAGTAATTTGTGGACATAGTGTAGAAATCTTTTTTTGCGCTACAATCAATGCTGGCGTTTTCTCCTCCTGCTGGAGCGGTGGTTTCATCGGTTTTGACCGAGGTGTCCTCTTTTTCAGCGGTGAGACTTTCGGTCGCGCCGGTCTTATTCTCGCTCGGGCTGGATATTTCGGTTTTGGCGGAATTTTGACTATTTCCAGAGACAATTGAGACGATAATCACAGCCAAAATGGTAATACCTAGGCCAATAACAAGCACGCGGTTGGTAGGTTTTTTGAAGAAGGCTTTGATTCCCTTTTCTTCTTTTTTGCTATTTTCGTCGGTGTTTTCGCTGTTTTCTTCCCTGTCTTTTGGCCCTGCTGTCTCGTCATCTGGATTTAGGGAGATTTCTGGAGTTTCTGTTGTTGTCCCTGGTTGTTGAGGTTGCATTTGAGGCATACCATAGGGGTGATTCGCCTGATGAGCTGTCTGATATGGTGGTTGGTTTATCTGGTGAGGCTGATTTAGCTGGTTTGGCTGCTGAGGCTGGTTTGGTTGGTTTGGCTGCTGAGGCTGCGATTGTAGCCATGGCTCTTGGCGGAGGTTTGGCTGTTGCGATTGCATTTGTGGCCCCATTTGCTGCTGCATTTGTGGCTGCATTTGTGGCTGCGACCCTGGTTGTGGTCCTGGCTGCGACTGTGGTCCAAGCTGGGAGTGTAGCCTACTTTGTGCTTGTGGCCCTGGCTGAGGTTGAGGCTGAACAGGGGTAAAAGGCTGCCCTGGCTCTGGATTATTAGTTGGTTGATTATTATCGTCCATATTTGTCCCTTTTTTATTATTTTTAGTATAGCATAAACGGAATAATTTCGGTGAAAATATGGCAATTTTTGATGAAAAATTTGCAAAAGCCTCTCTGTTATTGTGAAATATCGTCTGTGAAAAATTTTGTCACAAAATAAAAAAATTGGTATTGCTGTTGACATACCAAAATATTCATGATAAAGCTTGTGTTTATCACGTTTTTTACTGTTTTAGACTGTGGTTTGTTTTAATTTCTCCCAATTATCCCGTGCTGCGTCAAATTTATGTACATTAGAAAAGGATAATTGTACTTCTATATTAGCATGAGCGGGTTGCTAAGTCAATAGGTTGCTAATAAATAGGGAAGAGCAGCGGTTTTTGTTGTTTGATTGGGGAAAAGCTTGTGGTAAAATTGTAATATGCCGTATGTAAGAAAATTTAAGACTGGTTCTGGCGCAACGGGGATACAGGTTTGCTATAAGACTGGCGGTAAAGTGTCAAAAACAGTTCATATTGGTTCGGCTAAAACTGTGCAGGGAATTGAGCGTTTGATGAAAAAGGCGCGCGAAGTGATGGACGGAGACAAAACGCCGCTTTTTGATTTGAAAAAATTTGATAAAAAATAAAGACAGAATCTTGGTTGTTACTAGCGGCGGGTGAGTTTTCTGAGGAAGCGGTTGCCGCGGCGGGCTAGTTGATAAAACTGATATTGGACGGGCTTGAAAACTAGATCATAGGTGCCGCAATAATCGACTTCGTAACCACCAAAAGATTTTTTGAAGGTGGTAAAGCCGGCCCAAGGGTGATTTTTTGGCATATTGCCAGAGGCGTCGGTAGGGGCGATGCCCCAAAAATCGAACTTTTTTAGACCTTTTTCCTTGGCATCAAAGAGAGCAGTGGTAAGAAGGGCAACGGTACCGGGGAGTTTTTTGTAATCAGAATCGGCGGCGGATTGCATATAAAAACGGGTGTCGCCATAGTCGAAAAACAGGGAAGCAGCAATAATCTTTTTTTCATAATGGACGAGATAAAGTGTAGCAAAATCTTGCTCTAGCTCGGTTCTGAGGTATTTTTCAGAAAAAGTGCCGATTTTTTTGATTTTGGCAAGCTTATGCTGGAGAGTGACGAGATGTTTGATCTCGGCGGGGCCTTTAGTTGAGGTAACAGAGAGGCCTTTTTTGGCAAATTGGTTATAACGGGTGCGAGTGCCCTGGGAAAAACCGTGCAAAATGTCGGCTTTATCTGGGGTGAGGTCGAGAACCCAGGTTTCTTTAGGCGATAAATCTTTGGTTTTTTTGGAATTTGGGAGATTCGCCCAATAATTGGCGGTTTCCGCGGCCTGAGGCTCGATCCTGATAAAGGTTATGTTTTTTTGCTTTGCTAGCTTTTCTAGGGCCTGGTAGGCGGCTTTCGCGGCATTTTTTAGTTGGGCTGGTGTCGGGGCGGCGTCAATTTTGGCATATTTTGGTGATTTTTTGGAATTTCTGCCAGATTTTTCTGATTTTGCAGCCGGATGCAGCGCCGGACCGTAGGGAAGATAAAGATAAGTGCCGAATTTGGTTTGTTTTTCTATAGCCAAAATAGTATAATCGTTTTCTTCTATAAAAATTGTGTTCTCACCGAGGTCATTTTGGAGTTTTCGCCATTTTTTGGTCTGCTGAAGGGGAATATTCATAAAAATCATTTTATCATATCTTGACTAATCTAGCAGATATGGTGTGGCTAACTGTTTTCCACAGGGGAAGAACAGAGGTGTGGAAAACTGGTTACGGCTGATATAAAAAACGGGTCGCGAACTTCGCGACCCAAATTTATTTAATTCCTTGCGTTTTTCTTAACCCTGACTTTTTCTCTTTATTTACTAGCTGAGCAACTGCATGTGCACCTGTAGCGCCCAATCGCCCTAGAGCTGAAGCGTGTACGACTTCAAGGGTTTGCCAGTAAAAAGGGATTTGGCGGCGCGTCTCTACTAAAGCAAATGCTGTTAATTTAATAACATACTAAAGTGAGCGCTACTCGGGCCGCATCCCTGTCGTGTGCAAGATTCCTGGTCCTGTAATTGTAACAAAGATTACTAAAAACTTATTCAGTTATTGAGAAAATAGCTTTAGGTTTTGTAAATCCGGTTAAGACCGGTAGCTTTGCAAGGATATTAATCTTAAGGTCCCATTGATTTTCTGAGGTTTTTGAGGTATTTCTAGAGTTAATCTCTAGAGGTGTTTACCTAAAGCGCTTACCTAGAATCGCGCGAGATAAAAAACCAACAATCAATAATACATGAAATATCTTATAGATGGTGCTAAGGTATTGTCTATAATATCACGGATGGTGTCTAGGACATCCGACCTATTAATTGTATCACAAAAAGCTGTAGTTGTAAAGAGGTCTAGGCTGAAAATTTTGGAGTGGCGTGGCTAATTAATGTCGGAGCGGGGGAAAATGTTGAGAGAATAGGGGTCGGTCGGCTCAATGTCAGAGGCGATTTCGTATAATGTGGCGGCGCCGACCATGGCAGCGTTGTCACCGGAAAACTTAAGATCGGGGAAGTGGAGGGAGAGTGGCTGGCTTGGGGTGGCGGCTGGTGCAGATTTGATCGAGGTGGACGATTTTGCGGCAAATAGATTGGTGGCCTCAGTGCGGAGTCTCTGGTTGGCAGAAACACCGCCAGCAATGACAACAGATTTAACATCTGGATATTCGGTGAGAGTCTTTTCGAGCTTTTTAAGGAGGATATCGATGGCGGTTTTTTCGAACGAAGCGGCAAAGTCGGCTTTTTGCTGGCTTGATAACAGCTCGGCGAGTTGATGAGATGGATAAGAGATAGGGACGCCGACTTCTTTTTGAACGGCGCGTAGCACGGCGGTCTTAAGGCCGGAAAAAGAGAAATCTAGGTCTTTGATCTTAGGGATAGGGAGATGATATTTATTTGGATTTCCAGGGGTGATTTGAGTAGTTTGTGGGGTGTCTGGTTGGGTGGGCTGAGGTTGCTGAGTAGTTTCAGTAGGGTTGGTGAGGGTGATTTTGCCGGCAGCGGCAGCGGCGATGGAAGGACCGCCGGGGTAGGGAAGGCCAAGGATTTTGGCAACTTTGTCAAAACATTCGCCGACGGCATCATCTAATGTGGTGCCGATAATTTCAAAATCGTTGTGCGCGCGCATATAGATGATCTGGGTGTGGCCGCCAGAAATCACCAGAGCTAGGAGAGGAAAAGAGGGTAAATCTTCCTTTTCTAGCCAGTTGGCGTAGATGTGAGATTTGAGATGGTGGACGGCGTAGAGAGGTTTTTGATGCAAAATCGCCAGGGTGCGGGCAGTGAGGGTGCCGATTAACAGGGAACCAAGCAGGCCGGGAGTGTGGGTAACGGCGATGGCGTCAATCTTGGACCAATCATTTTTATCAAATCCGGCTTGTTCGAAAGCTTGGTGAATGACGGGGAGGATAGCCTCTAGATGGGAGCGGGCAGCTACTTCTGGAATGACGCCGCCGTAGGCCTTGAAAATGTCAATCTGGGAAACGACGATATTTGAGAGAATTTGAGGGTGGGAGCTATTTGACAAGAGGGAAAAAGGGTCGCCAGAAATAATAGAGGCGGCGGTTTCGTCACAGGAAGATTCGATAGCCAGGATGTTCATTAAGATGATTATATAACATTTATGATGTTTTATCAAAAGCAGGGCCTGGCTCCTATAATTCTAATAAGGAAAATAAACAGATTGCCACCCGCTTTTGTATTGTTGACTTTTTAGCATAAGTGTGTTATAACGGAGGTGTAGCTTTTTGTTGACTATTCTATTGGAGGTGGGTCTTATGAAAAAAGCAACGAGGACTAAGACCTTTGAGGAAGTGCTAGGCAAGGAGTGCATTCTCAATGTACTAATCAAGAATTACGAGATGATGCAGAGGGTTAATGGCGACTCACATACGCATCAGATCAAGAGGCTGAAAGAGGAGATCGTCGCTAATGCAAATTCCCTTTTGTATTGCGATGAGAAACTTGGAGAAGTAATGGCTGCAGCCTTTTGCGAGGCAACAACATATTATTTTATATGTTGCAATGGTCGGAGCGGGAATATAAGCGTTGAAATCCCGACTATCGAGCAGCTGTATGATTGCGTCTCCGATACGGCAAGCGATATTAGGGAGTTCGAACTTCTTGTCTATAACGAGAAGGATAGAAATAAGGTGTTTCTTGAAGATCTCCCGCTTTATCATTACGATACCTACGGTATCGTAGCGATAGAGGCCGCATAATATAAATGAAAAACCGCACAAATGCGGACGTTTCATAATAATCCTTCCATTTGCCCGGGCGAGAGATCACTCGGGCTTTTTCTTGTGTTATAATTGAGGCAGGTGGGAGTTCGTTAGGAGGTGATAGGATGAACAGTAGGCATGATTTGAAGAGAATGACTGATGAGGAGAAAATTGCGTTTTTTACAGAGAAAGCGCAGAAGAAGTTCACGTTTTTAAGAGGAGTGTGTTCAGACGGCAAGCATCCAAATACGAGTATTGCGCTAGGTTTTGCGCGCGATAAGCACGAGGGCCAGACGCGTGATGGTGGCGAGCCGTATGTGATTCACCCTTTGTCGCTGGCTTGCGATGCGGTGGGGATGAATCTTAATGACGACGTGCTGCTTGCGATGCTGCTTTTGCATGATGTGCCGGAAGATGTGCTGGTGATGATTATGGATTTGCCGGTGAGCGATGAAGTCCGGCGGGCGGTTGAGTGTATGACTCTGCGTAAGATTGGTGACGAGTCAAAGCTCGATAGCAAATTGCGATATTACGAGCATTTAGCAACGAATAAATATGCTACTATCGGGAAGGGCCTAGATCGACGCAACAATCTGAGTACGATTGCGCACGCGAAAAACAAGGCCTCAATTGTGAAGAACTGCTTTGAAACGTGGTTCTTCTTGATCCCGCTGCTCAAAGACGCAAAGTCGAAGTGGCCGGAGTATGCTAATCAGATTCACACAATTCGGACGACTTTGACAGGTTATGTGGATGCGCTTTCGGCATTGGCAGAGATTGATTTATCGTATAGCGAGCGGCCGGACGACGAGCTGATGAATCGGATTTTGTCAGTGAAAACTGATGACGATCTCTGCAAGATACCAGAAATTTTTGCAAAAGGGAACGAAATGTTCGATAAAGTAAGGATTGTCGACGGAAAAGCTGTCATCCCACCTAGACACTAGTTCCTGCTGGTGCAGGAGATAATATCTACAGAGATGTGCTGTAGCTCTTTAGCGCATGGGGCGATCCCTCATGGGCCTTGAGGCGGCTCCGTAACCCGGGGCCGTTTTTCTTGTAATTAGCCGATTTTATAAAGGTAGAAAGGCTCGGACTTTTTGAGTGGTTTTTTGTCTGGGATAGAGAAAGCGTTAGAAATGAAATAGATTGGATGGCCAAGGCGGGCAGCCTCGCGCTCGATTTTATGGTAGATGAGTCCCATATGCAGGCCGATGGCAAAAGCATAGACGACAGTCGTCTCATCTGGAAATTTGATATTGTAAAAGTTACGACAGCGAATTTTGATGAGTGGGTTCTTGCGATATTTTAATTTCGCTAAGATAGCAAGGATGGGGTTTAGCTCTATGCCGAGTGTTTTGGCACCTTTTTCGGAGGTTTTTTCTAGGATTTTGCCATTGCCAGCGCCGAGGTCAATCAAATAGTCGGTTTTTGACAAGGGGTAGAGTTTTTTAGAGAAGGCTAGGTTTAGGACTTTATTGTGGGTGGGAACGTAAGGTGCGCCGGTGAGGCCAGTGATTAAAAAGATACCAACAACTGCCAAAATTATTAAGATTAGAATCAGGATCCCAATTTCCATATTCTAATTATATCAAGAAAAATCCATCTAGACTAATACTAAACTTCGGTGATAAAATAAGGTTATGAATAAATTTACTGGTGCAGAGATAGATTTCGGAGAATATCTCGCTGAAAAACTTAAAGAAAGAAACCACAATTTTGATACAAATGTTAACCGTAGGACTCTGAACAAACAATTAAAGATTTATAAAAAATATTGGCCTGAAATTTTAGAAGAATCAAAGGCTGTAGCAAATTATCTTGGCATGCCCGAGGTTGATATTCTCTATGATGAAATTGCATCTACTATTGATCAGCAAAAACTACATGTCAAAATGGCTCATGATGCCAAAACTGATGCGTGTACGATTTTTGCTATTTACGAGAACGGCAAAACTTTTGTTGGTCGCAATTATGACTGGGATCCATCAGCGCGTGATTATTTCCAATGTTATGATTTAAAAATTGGCAAGTCGTATCGTTATTTTGCTTTTTCTGATGAAGGAACTTACCCTCGTCACTACGGTCGTCGTACCTGGAAACTGTATATGGAAGACGCCATCAATGAATGTGGTTTGTATATTGGCCTTACGGCCTCGAAGTTACGTGAAAAATATTGGAACTACGGTTTCTCTTCTTATCACATGATTCGTTATATTGCCGAACATTGTAAAACTACTAAAGAAGCTCTCGTAGTTTTTGCGAAAATACCTGTGGCTGTTCCAAAAAATTTTCTTATTGCTGACAAAACTGGTGATATCGCTGTTGTTGAGCATGCTGCGAAAGATTATAAAATACTTCGTCCAAAGAAGTTTACAGATGCCAAATATATTATACAAACCAACCACTGTCTTGATCCTAAATATGCTAAAGTGGACCCGGTTTTAGCACTTAACCCTAAGGCCGACACGTTCTTGCGTTATGAAGAAGCTGACTATTTGATACGTGCTGAACTTCCAAATTATAATTTTACGGATACCGGTCGTATTCTTAGAGATTCTCACTATGTGTATAATGATGATACGATTTGGTCACTTGCCTTGGAGCTTTCAGAGCCACGTCTTACTTATTATCATGACTCCACTAGAGGCCAGAAAGAGACTAGATTTTCGTTTAGTTGACAGCAGAAGTGAGTAAAAAATGGTTGCAAAAAAGAACGCAGATAAGATGAAGAAGAAGCTATCGTTTCCAACCAAGATTATAATTCTAGACAGTATTTTAAGTAAATTTTTCTGGGTTTTTACAGGAATTTTTCTTTCAGCATATTTTTATAAGGTTTCTGAGGACTATGTTTTTCAACTAGCGTTTTACTATGTGATAAGCTGGATTGCGGCAACTGTTGGCGCGGTGTTTCTGGCAGATATTATAAAGCGAAAAGATAAAATTTGGTTTTATCGAGCGGGTATTTTAATTAGGACTGTCTTTGCTTTCATAATTCTTGTTTCTGGTCAAGAGATTACAAGCCATATTGCTGCACTTGGTATTTTATACGGATTAGTGGTAGCTACAAACGGTTTTCCATTCAATATGATAGAGTCAGAAAATATCACAAACCAAGAGCGTGTCCGCTATTTGGGCTATGGTAATGCTTTGGTTGGCATTGCTAGCATTATGGCGCCAGCTTTGATTGGCTTATATGCTACCGAAACCAGTTATATTGCAACTTCTATACCGATTATAGTGCTGACAATTATTGAACTTCTAGCTAGCTTCTTTTTAAAATCCAAAAATCATACTACCGAAAAACTTAATTTAAAATCTTTCTCCAAATTAATTAAGACTGATAAAACGCTTCGTAGGTTATATTTCATTGAATTTTTTAAGGGGATAAACCGCAATGGCGTGATGAGTCTGGTCGCATCCCTTACTATTATCAGGATACTTCCAAACGATGCTACAATTGGTGGTTGGTCATCAGTTTTCTCGCTCCTTGCGGTTGCTGCGATGTTCCTGTTCGCTAGATTTTATAAGAAGACTCACCAAACGGTACTTATTGCCCTATCAACATTGATTATTATGACGTCAACCATACTAGTAATCATTTTCCCAAGTTTTATGTCTATTATTTTCTATAATATTGCTTTTTATGTTTTTCTTGAATTAATAGAAAAAGTGTCCAGTCTTAACTTATTCAACTATTCTACTAAAGGTATCTACAAGAAACGATACAATACCGAGTATTTTACTTTTAGGGAGATATTTTTAAATACTGGCCGAATATTTGGTTATGTAGTGCTGATGATTTTAGCTCTTACTGGTACGGTTGCCACTGCTCTCAATTCTGTTTTTATAGTTACCGCTATTTCTATCGTTATAATGTCTGGCTTAGTTATGCGAACGAAAGTTTAGGAAAAGTAAGTCCTACTTTGTGGTTGGCGGAGTAGAATATCACCCATGACGTTAGTGGTCATAGTTTTACTTATCCGGGGTTTTGTGATAAGATAAAGAGGACGGAAGGGTGGCCGAGTGGTTGAAGGCGCACGCTTGGAAAGCGTGTAAGGGGGCTAACCTCTTCGCAGGTTCGAATCCTGTCCCTTCCGCCAAACTTTGACAGGCCAGAAGCGCGAAGCGGTTCTGGGCGGGTTTCAGGAAATAAAAAATTGAGAGCTTGCTCTCATATTTTTATTGACTGAAAGACGTGTAGAGACGAAGTCTCTAGCCTGCTTAGGTATTGGAGGCTTTAAGGAGACAGGATGTTGCAATTTTCCTGTCCCTTCCGCCAAGAATAACTACGCCCAGCCGATAAATCCAAATTTTGTTATAGCGATTGATAAGCCGAGAAACTGGAAAAACAAGGATGGAGACAGTAATCCAGCAAATAATGTTGTACATGGCTAAACGAAAAATAGCGTTTTCTTTTGGAACCTTATACATTTATTTAATTTGGATTTTTGCGGCGTCAAAAACCAGTTTTGCGCATCTCAAGACCTCAGCTTCTGCGATCTTTTGAGCGTGCGGTTTGACGTCGGCAGTGATTTTTAGGGAAATTGTAGAATCGCCATAGTCTTCAACACCTTTGTATTCGAATTCACGCACAATATCCTCTTTGATTTTTTTGTTTTTGTTTAATTGTGAGATTAACACTTTCATAGCTTTTTCTAGTTTGATTAGACTCATATCACTGGAAAAGCTGAAAACTGAAATGACTTTTGAGTTCATTTTTGATAGGTTTTTGACTTCGCCGATTTTGCGGTTTGCAATAATCATAACGTCGCCACTGTAATCACGGATTTTGGTACTTTTGAGACCAATACCGACGACTTCGCCTTTGAAAGAGTCAATTTCTACGTAATCGCCTACGCTATATTGTTCGTCTAAGATGATGAAAATGCCCGAAATGAAGTCTTTTAACAAATCTTGGAGCGAAAGACCGATAACTATGCCAAAAAGCCCAAGTCCTGCAAGAAAGCCTGTCACATCTAGGCCAAAGATGCCAAGAATCAAAATAATATCAACTAAGAAAACAGCGTATTTTAGAGTGCTGAGCAAGAGATATAGTAAAGTTAGTGCCTTTCTCTTGAGTTTGGAGGCGTGTCGCCGTTTTTTCTGGATATATTTTAGGGCAGCTTCTTTGATGATATAAAAAATTATAATCGATAAAATTACGATAATTAATGAAAGAAGGACTTTATTCCCAACAATAAATTCCCATATTTCGTTCATGCTTATAATTATATCTGGTCCTGACTAAAAGTCAAACCGAAAAAAGGTTATTTGTTGTGCAGTTTTGTCTGAAGTTTTTGAAGAAAATAAGCATGGAAGACAAAGAAAATCATCAAAACTACCACAATTGTCGCGAAGGCCTCTAGAGAATAGAAATAATTATAAACCACGTAGCCAATAGTTACGCTGACTAAGTTTCCTAGACCAAGAAATATACCCCAAGTAAAATGATGTTCGTTGCTGTATCTTGTAAGTTTTTCTTTTTTGCCGATGGCGTAGATCATGCTACAGTATTCTGACTGCACCAATTGACCGCCGGTTTTGAGAGAGAAGTAGAATAAGAGAATAGTAAAGACATTGAAATTAGCAATCATCACGATGGCACTAATTAGACAGAGCAAAGCAAGTGGCACATAGAGCCGCTTTTTTGCACCTTTTCGGTTTAGCAACCGAATTATTTCTAACAGGATGATATAGACTATAGAGAATAAGCTGTCGTAGCTGCCTGCGCTAAACTCTGTGCCGAGTGCTAGTACTAAAAGAATTGGCATGATTTGTTCTATGATTCCGGTTGGTCCACCTAGGCGGTTTAAGAAGCAATCTAGGTAAGCGGTACGCATGGTTTTGTTGCGGAGAGCTTTCCCCCAATATTTAAGCGGGTGGAATCCTTTGTTAATGACGTTAAAATCGCAAAAGTTAGCAATAATTGCAGAGACGATCGCACTAATTAGGATGAAACCCATCGCCACGAAGTAAGAATAATCGGTGATGAGAAAGCCAAGGAAAATTGGGGCAGCCAGGGAAATAATTGAGCCAAGGATATTCACGCCGGCGACGTAGCTGCTGATGCTACTCTTGCCTGATGAGCCAATTAAGGCTTGTTCGTAAACGGCATAGTATGAAGATTTCGCATAGCGGTGGAAGAATAAGAAAATCCAGATAAAGTTGATAATTTGATCCTTAAAGATTAAGAGCATTAAAATGGAAATGATTAGGGAGACATAGCTAGAGCGAAAAATGAAATTGGCGGTTTTTGGTGAGATTGCTTTCATGAGGAAATAACAAAATACGCAGCCAAAAATTGCACCAATAGCGGTATAAAGTAAAATAAAATTGAAATTATCGCCAGATATTTTGAAGAGATAAATGTTCAGGAAAAAACCGGAAAAAACGTCAACAATTTTATGGATTAGTTCGAGAGTGATTAATTGTTTTTTGTTTTTCATGGTTTAGTTTTTGCAATTTATGTTTATATTTTAGCACACTTTTTTGAAATAAAAAACCAGGGAATGATCCCTGGTTTGTGTATCTATGCATTTCTCCTATGGCACTACTTCGGCTAGTTTTTGCATTGCTACGATGCTAGTTCCCTCTAGCTTTTAGTAGTAGCCATAATAACTTAGGTTTGTGGCATGATGAGCCACTAAGAATTCACGGTTTTTCTTCACATGCTCAGCTTTCATCAGACGCACCATTAGATTGATGCTGGCATTGTATTTGACAAGTGTTTCTTTGTTCTCGTCAATCTCATCCGAGTCCATCCTCTTCATTAAATAATTGGGCTCGGCGCCATGCGCCAGCAAAGGCTCAAGGTGCTTTTTGATTTTACTATGAGTTAAACGTCTCTTGAACTTATTCGGGTCTACGTTGCAATTCAAAAGCAGAATGACATTTTCGTTAATGTCATTATCTTTTAGATAATGTTTGCGGCTAGATGGAAATAAGTCATTGGCGTCTAAGCCATACTTTCTTAATAAATCCATCTTTGCGATGATGTCTGATGAAGTCAGAATTCCGGCAACAGTAAGTGGATCTGTTTTGTGAGCTAAAATATACTCCAAATTTTCTAACAGATCCCAGTAGCTCACACCATTTACTACTTTGTTCGGATCTTTGCCACTCTCGATAAGAGCGATAACGTCCCTTCTTGCCATATTATCCCCTCCTTTGTATGTAAATTTACTTGCATAGTTTACACGCTATACATTATAACATTTTTTTATAGAATTTGCAATAGCTGAAGATAAAATTGGCGAGAAGTCAAGTATGTACAAGAATTTTTATTGTTTTTGCTCGCTTATGCTTGCTAATTAACAGGGGGTTTTGTATATTAAAAATATGAGTCCGCAGGATGTTGTGATAGATTTGAAGGGTATTTCCAAGCGCTACGGAATTGGCGATGCGGAATCTTATGCTTTGAGAGATTTTGATTTGACAGTAAAACGGGGCGAGTTTATCATGATCATGGGGCCGAGTGGTTGCGGTAAAACAACTCTTCTTAATGTCTTGGGGCTGCTTGATAAGCCGACCGAGGGGGGATATTTGCTAAATGGTAAAGAAATGACCAAGACGTCTGAACGTAAAAAGGCATCAATACGAGCGAAGAAGATCGGGGTGATCTTTCAAGATTTTAATTTAATTTCGCATTTGTCTATTTTAGATAATGTGGTTTTGCCGATGGTTTATGCTGGGTATGGTAAGATACATAGGGAGCTTCAGGCGGATAAAATTTTGGACCGGTTTCGTCTGCAGGAAAAAGAGTATTACATGCCGTATCAACTGTCCGGTGGGCAACAGCAGAGGGTGGCGATTGCAAGGAGTTTGGCAACTCAGCCAGAGATTATTTTGGCGGATGAGCCGACGGGGAGTCTAGACTCCAGATCGTCACACATTGTGATGGAAGAATTACGCGAGATTCACTCTGAGGGCAATACGATTATCATGGTGACACATAATGCGGCGCTAACGAGTTATGCGACAAGGGTGATTCATATGTTGGATGGCCAGATTGACACAGATATTAAGACCGTGGCAGATAAAGATTTGCCTCAACCGGTGAAGATTCATTTTAGGAAGCGGACGATTTTGAAGAAACCTGAGAAGAAAAAGTCCGGAAAAGACAGCGAAAAGAAGGGGGACAAATAATGGCAATTCTTTTAAGGACACATTATAAACTAGCTAAAGAATCTATAACTAGAAATCGGACACGCAGTTTTCTGACTTGTTTAGGTATTGCGGTGGGGGTGGCAAGTATTACTCTGATTATGTCTCTGACGGGGAGTATTCAGTCGATGGTGGCAGGTCAGGTCAAGGCGATGGGCTCGGATTTGATTGTGGTGCGCCCGGCAAAACATGTAGACGCGGTAAACACCCTGGTCGATGGCTTGACAGCGTCTAACCAGTATATGACATCCGGATTGAATTTAGGTGATGCAAAAGCGATTAGCAAACTGGATGATGTGTCGGCGGTAGCACCGATTGCTGCGACAAGTGCTACTCTATCAACAGATGAGAGAACGATTACCTCAGCTTGCGTAATTGGGACAGCTAGTGGCTTGGCGGAAATACAGAATTTGCACTTGATGAGCGGAACGTTTTTGTCTGACAAAGTCCATAATAATGCAGTAATCGGAAGAGAGCTTTCGCTAAAATTATTTGGAACTAGCTCTGAAGCAGTAGGCAAGACCTTTACGATGGGAGATGAGCGATTTATTGTGGTGGGTATGTTGGAGCGAATGGAAGATCCGATTAATTTTAATAATGTAGATTTTGATAATGCGGTGCTAGTGGATGCAAATTATCTAGATGAGATTGGCAGCAATTTTCAGGTGCAACAAATCAATGTGCGAGCAAAAACAACAGATACGGTAGGGAACTTAAAGAGCCAAATTGACGAGTTACTAGAAAAAGAGAAATCAGGCGATAAAAACTATGAGGTGTTGGGCGGAGACGAAATTTCGCATCCGGCAGGCAGTTTGCTAGCGATTGTATCAGGGATGTTGACTTTGGTGGCAGGAGTATCGTTGGTTGTTGGTGGAATTGGCGTGATGAATATTTTGCTAGTATCGGTGGCGGAGCGAACACGCGAAATTGGCATTAGGAAGGCAGTGGGTGCGAGTAGCCTAAATATATTGATGCAGTTTTTGTTTGAGGCGCTGATTTTGTCGCTATCTGGTGGGACATTAGGCTTGATTTTGGGATATGTGGTGGCGTTCTTGATTTCAGTGGTGACGCCGTTTGCGCCGTTTATCAGCGTGCAGATTTTGGTGGTGACGCTTTCGGCTAGTGTATTGATTGGAATTCTGTTCGGGATCTATCCTGCAATTAAGGCGGCAAGAAAAAATCCGATAGATTCGTTGAGATATTATAGATAATTTGATAAAATTAGAGTAAGAGTTTTATCAATATAATGGTGGGCAAGGAGGTGGCCCTGATGGCTGAGAAAAAGAATAAGTGCAAATATATCTTTGTGACTGGCGGAGTGCTGTCTGGCGTAGGTAAGGGAATCACAGCAGCTTCGATGGGCGCTATTCTGAAAGCTAAGGGCTATAAGGTTACCATGCAAAAATGCGATCCGTACCTTAACGTCGATGCGGGGCTTTTGAACCCGGTGGAGCACGGCGAGTGTTATGTGACGCACGATGGAGTGGAAACCGACCTAGACCTCGGGCACTATGAGAGATTTCTTGATTTTGAGACTAATCGGTATTCTATTACGCTGTCGGGCTCGATTTATAAAGAGTTGATTGAGCGTGAGCGCTCTGGCGGGTTCCACGGCAAGACGGTGCAGCTAGTGCCGCACTTTACAGGGCTAGTGATGGAAAAAATCGAAAAAGCGAGCGCTGGTAGCGACATACATATCGTAGAAATCGGTGGGACAATTGGTGATTATGAGGGCCTGCCGTTTGTCGAGGCGATTAGATTGTTTGCTAACAAAGTTGGTCGAAGGAATTGTTTGTATTTATCCGTAGTGTATGTTCCTTGGATCAACACATCTAAAGAACTAAAAACTAAGCCAGCGCAGAATGCTCTGAAAGACCTGCGCGGGTTTGGTATTATTCCGGATATCGTTTGTGTGCGGACAGAGAATCCTTGCCCACGAGCGATTTGTGAAAAAATCGCGGCGTTTTCTGGTATCTCTGGCGATGCGGTGGTGAATTTACCAGACATCAACAGTGTGTACGATGTGCCGTTTAATGTTCTAAAATCTGGGGTGCTAGAAATTTTGAATGATTTTGTGGGCGACGATACAGAGCCAGATATGTCGAGGTGGATGGAATTCTCGGCATGGCGGTCGACTGATTTTGATAAGACTATAAAAGTGGGTTTGGTGGCAAAATATGTAGGCAATGAGGATACTTATATTTGTGTAACGGAGGCGTTGAAGGCGGCGGCGGCGCACAATAAGGTCAATCTAGATTTACAATGGATTAACGCGGAAGATTTGTCGGCTGAAGGCGAGGCCAAGACTAATGCACTGAAGAAATTGTCAGAGATGGATGGCGTAGTGGTGCCAGGTGGGTTTGGCTTGCGCGGAGTAGAAGGTAAGATTGCGGCGGCAGATTATTGCTTAGAAAATGATAAGCCGTATCTTGGGCTTTGTCTAGGGATGCAGGCGGCTTGTATTGCGGCGGCTAGACGGGGTGGTTTGAAGGGTGCGGCTAGTGAAGAATTCTTAAATGATGCTGACTATAGAAAGTCAAAAGATTTTGCCAACGTGATTTATATTATGGAAGGTCAAAAGGGCAAAGAGTCCACTGGCGGCACGATGCGGCTAGGTGATTATCCGGCGGTTTTGAAGAAGGGAACGAAGATCGCAGAACTATATCGTACTGAAGCTGAAGATTGTAAGGCCTATATTTATGGTACAGAGGTGCAAAAGAGTGGCGATGTTAAGGTGATTGAACGCCACCGACACCGTTATGAAGTAAATCAAAAATATCTTGATGCGATTTCTAAAGGCGGGGTAGAGGTAGCTGGACTTTCGCCAGATAAGAAATTAGTAGAGTTTATCGAGGCGCCAGATTGTAAGTTCTTTGTAGCGACGCAGGCGCACCCAGAGTTTAAGTCGCGGCCGCTGGCGGTGCATCCGTTGTTTTATCATTTTATTAAGAATTTGAAATAGAAAATTTGCCAATAAATTAGGGCCCGCGTGAGCGGACCCAGTTAAGGAGTATTTATTTAGGTTTACAATATGTGATACATACTGAAAACCGGAGCTAATGTGTTTGATACGGTAGACATCATTTTGATGAAGATATCCAGGGCGACGCCAACGACGTCTTTTCTGGTGTCTCCGATGGTATCACCGGTAACGGCTGCTTTGTGAGCGTCGCTGCCTTTTTTATAAACAACGTATTCGCCTTTTTCATCTTTGATAGGTTCGCCGTCTTCGCCGAGCTTGCGTAATAAACCAGCTTCGATCAGCTTCTTAGCATTGTCGAATGCTCCGCCGGAATTACCCATAAAGATAGCACGGGTAATTGCAACCAGTGTTGAGCCGATCAATAGTCCAAGAACAAAGACCGGACCAAAGCAAAATCCTGCAACAACAGGGACGACAATCGCCAGAATTGATGGAACCAGCATATGCTTCAAAGCAGCGTCAGAGGCTCCCTTGATGATAGAATTATAGTCGGGTTTCTCGGTCCTTTCAAGAATACCGGGATGTTCGTTGAGCTGTTTTTCGCCTGCTTCTGCCAAGCTTTTAGCGGCACGAATGGTGTTTTTGGTAAGCATAGAGATAAAGTATTCAACTAAGCTTCCGCCAATCAGCAATCCAGCAACGAACATTAGTAGGGTCATGAAGTCGGAGAATGCCGGCATATCAAAGGACCCGATGAATGATATAATAAAGCCAATGGTTGCAAAAGTAGCTGCACCGATGGCATTACCTTTACCGATTGCTGCGGTAGTATTACCAGTAGCGTCTAATTCGTCTGTGATTTCTCTTATGTCATCTCCTAAACGACAACTTTCGGCGATACCGCCGGCGTTATCCGCAACGGGACCAAAAGCATCGATAGATACCGTAGTACCAACGAAACTGAGCATTCCGACGGCGGCAATAGCGATCCCATACGGGCCGCAGAAGATTCCGGAAAGAATCATAGACAAGGTGATAACGAGTATTGGTGCTAAAACTGAACGCGAGCCAATAGCATCACCTTCGGTGGCGACAAAGGCGTCACCCTCGGGAGCCATACGAGCAAGCGATTTGACAGAACGGTATTTATAACTAGTGTAGACCTCTGTTAGCTTGCCGACTGCAACTGAGCTGACCATACCGAGTACGGCTGCCAACCATGGCGAAATCCAGCCAAGGCTAAAAGCATCAGGTAGTTCAACACTGCTACCAAAAATGAATCTGGCTGCGATTAGGCCAATCACTGCTACAGCTGCGGCTGAAACATAAGTTGCAACATTAAGCTCCATGGCCGGGTCAACATCTTCTCTAGAAACCTCAGTTTTGACACCGTCGATAACCTTATAACGTTTACGATTGATCAGAATAATCAACATTACTCCAACGATACTAGAAAGCAGACCGCCACTGACCAAGACAAATGGATAGATTGCGGCAGCTTGCATTACTGCTACGTCGCCAGAAAATTCGTAGAAAACGATTAAGATGGCAGCAACAGGTGTAGCTACAAATGACTCAAGTAAGTCGGAAACGTTACCAGCGATATCGTTGACGCAATCGCCGATAAAATCAGCTATGGTGTTAGGCATACGCGAATCATCTTCAGGAAGATTATGTATATTTTTACCAACAATGTCGGCAGAAATATCGGCGGCCTTGGTATAATTACCACCAGCTACACGATTAAACATCGCTACTAGAGAACAGCCTAAAGAAAAGGTCGTGAGTCTCATTGTTAGCGGATTACAATCGATAAGCGGAATTACGCCAGTCGATGTGGCATCCGGATTGATGCCGCCAGAGATAAGCCAAATGATACAGGCTCCGAGCAGACCAAATGCAGGTACGGCAAAACCACTGACACTGCCGCTCATCAGGGCAATGCGGATGGTTCTGCTCATGGCACCGGTAACGCGAGCGGCGTTGGCGGTACGAACATTGCCATAAGTTGCGGCACGCATACCGATAATACAGGCTGCGCTACTCATCGTGGCACCAAGAATAAAAGAGAGACCGGAGTACTGCTCTATAAGAATGGTGTAGATGAGCGCAACTATTAGAACTGTCGGTACAATAATTCGATACTCGCGGCGCATAAAAGTTTTGGCGCCGTTACGGATAATTCCGGCTAATTCTTGCATTTCGGCTGTTCCCTCTTTGTGCCTCTTGAGATTATAAAAGTTGAAGACGAGAAATATTGTCGCAAGAAGGCTTATACCAATTGCTATAACAAATATATTCATACATATCAACCTCCTTTCAATTGTTAATGTACGTGTTTTACAACAAAAAGTGCGCGCTCCTTAAACGCCCACTTGAGGTGTATCGTATCACATCTGGAAAGATTTGACAACGATGAGCGGTTTAACGGGCGGTTTGGCGGGGTTTATTTTATAGGGGTGGTGTGGTAAAATGGGAGTAATGGAAGAAATTGCTGAGAAAATTCAGAGCATTGTGGTAGAGATTTTTGATGCCAAGATAGATGTAGACGTAAAAGTCGCACCAGAAGGGCAAAAAGTCGGCGGTAAGCAAGCGGAGTTTGCGACGAATGTTTGTATGCAGCTAGCCGGGATCTTAAAAATGAATCCACGTGAGGTGGCAGAGCAGATAATGTCGCGCCTTAGAAGCGATGAAAAGTTTGATTTTGAGGTAGAAATTGCCGGGCCGGGGTTTTTGAATTTTATAGCAAGAGATGAATATTGGAAGCATATTTTAGCCAATATGCGGGCAAATTTTGAAAAAAGTATATCATGTGATGTATATTCTGGACAGATAGTAGTTTGCGAGTTTTCTGATCCAAATCCGTTCAAGGTGCTACACGTGGGGCATTTATACACTTCGATTGTAGGCGATTCTATTTCGAGATTAGTAGAGTTTGCCGGTGGCAAGGTAGTGCGAGCGAATTTTGGGGGGGATGTAGGGTTGCATGTAGCCAAAAATATATATGCGATTCGAAAGAAGTTGACCAGTATTAATTCATCTGGTTCAAAGGAAGTTAGTGAGAGAAAATCTGTCACAGATTTTGTCAAAGATATGAGCAAGAAAAGTTATACCGAACAGGCCGAGTTTTTGGGGAATCGTTATGTAGAAGGTACGCGTGCATATGATGATGACGAGGCCGCCAAGAAAGAAATTACTAGACTCAATGCAATTTTATTTGAAATTTCTGGCTCGGGCGAGGATAAGAAGTGGAATGATACCGAATATGCAGAAATCGCAACAATTTACTGGTGGGGTAGAAATGCTAGTTATGAATATTTTAAGGATTTTTATGCCAAAATTGGGTTGGTTTTTGATAAGTATTATCCAGAAAGTGCAGTTGCTGGACGCGGGTTAAGAGAAGTTGAAGCGCAAATAGGTAAAGTTTATAAAGAGAGTAATGGCGCGGTAGTTTTCGAAGGTGAGCCTTATGGTTTGCATACGCGCGTATTTATCAATACTGAAGGCTTGCCGACTTATGAGACTAAGGATGTAGGATTGCTATTTACTAAATGGGATGATTATAAATTTGATCAATCGGTAGTTATTACTGGTAATGAGCAGCTAGATTATATGAAGGTTGTTTTGAAATCAGTAGAGCAGTATGCGCCGGAGTTGGTAGAAAAAACTAAGCACTTAACTCATGGAATGGTCAGATTACCAGGAAATGCAAAAATGTCTTCTAGGAAAGGGAACTTCATTAAAGCCGTGGACGTGTTAGAAGAAGTTTCCAACTTGGTTCCAATGGGAGTAGCAGGTGAAACAGCACACGAAATGGTCAGTCTAGGGGCGATTAAATATGCGTTTTTGAAGTATAAAATTGGCGGGAATATTGAGTTTGACGCAAAAGAATGTGTGTCGACGACGGGGAATTCTGGGGTCTATCTACAGTATTCGGCGGTGCGTGCGAAGAAAGTGCTATCGGCGGTTTCTTCGTTGTCAACGGGTGCGCGCTGGGAGTTGAACGAGCATGAGAAAAAGTTGATCCGAAAACTGGCGCAGTATAAATATGTGCTGGAAGAGGCGGTGAGAGATTTGATGCCAAATAAATTGGCTGGATATTTGTTTGAAACGGCACAAGAATTTTCGAGATTTTATGAAAAAGTGAAAGTGGCTGGGAGTGAGTATGAGGCCGAGCGCGCACAAATTGTGGCGACATATCTTGATGTAATGACGCACGGATTAAATTTATTTGGAATTGAAGTGCCGGAAGAAATGTAAATTATGAGGGAAGAAAGCGCAATATTAGAAAAGGAAAATTGAGATGGTAGAGAAATCTGAGCCAAAAAAAGAGAAAAGTTGTGGTGGCGTAATTATAGATGATGGAAAAGTTTTGGTGGTTCGCCAGAGCAATGAGGAAAATGAGATTGTTTGTTTTCCAAAGGGACATGTTGAATCCGGAGAAACTGAAATGGGCACTGCAAAACGCGAGATTTTGGAGGAAACTGGTATAGACACAGAGCTTGACGCTACGAAACGAGTGGAGCTATTTTATCATATTGACGATCAAGGTATGGACATAGAAAAGACCGTAGTATTGTTCGCTGGTAGTCCGGTTGGTGGTATTGATACGACTCCGCAAGCCGGCGAAATTGAGGAAGCAAAATGGATTGAGATTGCCGACGTCGAAGAAGCTTTAGTGCGTGATGTTTGGAAAGACGCTTGGCGAAAAATGCGGGAGATGATTGAGGAGGAATTATGAAAAAAGCAACTTTGCTGTGGATAGATTTGGAGATGACCGGACTAGTGCCGGGGAAGGACAAAATCTTGGAGGTGGCGGCGATTGCGACTGATTGGAAAATGGAGAAAATTGCAGAGTATACGGGAGTGGTAAAAGTCTCAGAAAAGCTGATGCGAGAGCGGATGGTGGGAGAGTTTTGGGATAAAAATGACCAGTCGCGACAAGCGTTAATTGAACAAAACGCTAGCGGGAAGCCGGTAGCAGCGATCGAAGATGAGCTACTAGATTTTATTGCAGAAAACTTTGCAAAACAAAGTATTGAAAGCGATGATAAAGGCAAGGGTAAGATTATTTTGGCGGGGAATTCTATCCACCAAGACCGGAAGTTTATTGATATTGAAATGCCGCGGTTGGTAAAAAAATTACATTATCGGATGCTAGATGTGAGCGCGTGGAAAGTGTATTTTGAGGGGGCGCTGGGCAAAAAGTATACAAAACGAGAGTTGCACCGGGCGCTAGATGACATCGAGGGGAGCATTGAGGAGCTAAAATGGTACCTTTCGTTTATGAAATAAGGTGGTTAGAGAAAAATTGATTAGGGTTTTTGAAAAATGGAATTTGAGATAGAAAAAGTTGGCGGAATTGGCGAATACACAGTAGAGAAGATATCTGTGGGTGAGGGAGTCGATGCCGAAGAAGTGACGGTTTATCGGGCCACAAAACAGAGCGAGGATGTTGCTAGCGAGGGGAATATAACAGAGGAGCTGAGGGCGTTTTTGGTGGTGCGGAAAAATACTTTGGAGGTGAGGACGGATAAGAAACTGCGAGAACTTTTGCGCGAGAGGTATGAGAGTGTGATGGAGAGCCGGTATTTTGGCAAAGGGGGGATAGAGATAGTCAATTCTGGACAAATTTCTGGTGACGAAATTAATGATTTGATTAGGCTAAGCTATACCCTATCAAAGCAATAAAGTAGTTTTTGGAGTTTGGGACTTGTTCATTGCTATTTTTACAACAAAATATTCTTTGAATATGGACGACAATTGTTGTTGTAAAAATAGCACTCACAAATCTGGTCTAAATCTCATTACAAACTCAAAAACTACTTTATTGCTTTGATGGCAGTAGCGGTGATCTTGAGATCTTCAAACGGATGTGGACCGTCGGCGCGAAGGATGGTTTTTTCGTGGCCTTTGCCGAGGATGAGGACAAGATCGCCTGGTTTAGCGATAGAAATAGCATGCTCGATCGCGTCTTTTCGATTAACGATTTTGATGATTTGGCTGTCTTTCATACCGGCTTCTTTACAGCCTTCCGCGAATTCGTCAATGATAATGTTTGGATCTTCGTCTCGAGAGTCGTCTTCGGTAATAATGCAAATATCGCTGTTTTTACCGGCAATTGTTCCGCGAGTTTTGCGAGTAGACTCGTCGCGGCGGCCTGCGCCACCGAAGAGGGAAATAGTGCGACCCTTGTGGCCTTTGACTGAAGAAAATACTTTTTCGAAAGCGTCTGGAGTGTGGGCAAAATCTACAATGCAGTCAAAATTTTGACCGAGAGCCAGGCGATTCATGCGACCTTCTACTTCTGTAAGGGCATAGAGTCCGTCGCTGATTTGTTTGCTTGATAGGCTGAGTTTTTTGCCGACGCAGGCAGCAGCAAGGGAATTATAGGCGTTGAATTTACCAGGGATTCGGGTTTTTATCTTGAAGGAATCTTTGGAATTTTTAATATCATTGTATGTATATTCTATGCCAGCAGCGGTGGATTTGAGGTTTTTTGCGCGGATATTACCTGATTTTATACCATAAGTAGTATAATTTGGCTTTTTAAGTGAGCTAATAAACTGTTTGGCGGAGGGATCATCGGCGTTGATGACGCCAAATTTTGCTTGTCTAAACAGCTTGCATTTTGCTGCGAGGTAGTTTTTAAAAGTCTTGTGGTAATCAAGATGTTCGTGAGTGACGTTGGTCATAACGGCAATTTCAAAATTGAGCCCAAGAGTGCGGTACTGGGCGAGCGCATGAGAGGTAACTTCTAGAATCAAGAACTCTGCACCGGCGTCTGCGATAGTCTTGATGCGATGATTAAGAGTAGAAGGTTTGACCGTGGTCATGTGTTCAACTTGCTTGATAAGGCCTTCTTTATTAGGGGTGGAAGTGCCTTGTTTTTTAAGTCCTGGCACGCCCCAAGCGACAGTGGTCATCAGGCCAGTCTTTATGCCTGCGTGATTTAGCATTTTCCAGATCATAAAAGAAGTAGTGGTTTTGCCGTTGGTACCTGTGACGCCGATGATGCGAAGGCGTTTACCGGGAAAGCCCGAACGAGCAGAGGAGGTAAGTGACTGGATGTAATGATATGGTAAAACGAGAGTATTATATCCGGGGATCAGGTCTTTGAAAGTCATATTGTAATTATAGCACGTGTGGTAAAATTAGATTAGAAAATGGTAGTAGCCATGGAAAAAATAATGAACAAGAAACATAAAACAATCGTGTTGGTTTCATGCTTTGTAATAGCGGTCTTGATGATTCTAGCTGGAACAACAGCTGCGCTTAGCCTAGCTAATACGGCGAACAAGGAGGAAGATAATTTATCTGATGTTGGTTCTCTGGATGAGGAGGAGAATGCGAATGAATTATCCGAAGACACAAATGAAAACAAAAAAGAAGAGACCCAGAGCGAAAGCGTTAGTCAACCAAACGCAACGCCTTCTTCGGACCAAAATGTAACTTATAATTGGGCGAATTGCACGGTAAATTTTGGACCATTGATACTGATTAATGCTAATTTTACAGTTAGCGACACTTACATTACGGCGCGGAGAAATGAGCTGATTAATTTGACAGTAACATACGGGATAAACGAACTGAACGGATATAACGGTGTGCCATTAATGGAACCTGAGGCAGCGATGCATCTGAATCAGATGATTGTGGATTATGAGTCGGAAAATCCAGGGAATGAAATGAAAACAGTTTCTTGCTATCGGAGGTACGGAACGTCCTGTGGAAGGCTTTGTGCGGCAACTGGGACTTCAGAACATCATTCTGGGTATGCCTGCGATTTAATAGATACGGCGTATGGCACAACGTTAGATACAGATGATTATGGCGCACATAAAGAATGGCAATGGCTGAAAGTGAATTCGTATAAATATGGGTTTATAGATCGTTATCCATTGGAATGGGCGGGCGGTCCGATGTCGCAGCCGTTGAACGTGAACGAAAATGGGACAACAGGATATTACGAGACTTGGCACTATCGATATGTCGGGGTCGCGGCGGCGACAGAAATCGCAACTGGAAAATATAATGGTGGGAAGTATGATTCACTTGAACATTATCTAAAAGCAAGAGGGTTAGTAAAAGATTTGCGCGCTGGAACCTGTAATTAACAGAGTTAGATGAGACAATTAGCACTCTAGGGTTGACAGTGCTAATTTTTGATGTAAAATAGAGGTAATAAGTGCCGACAATAAATTGTGACTTGGCACAGAAAAGGAGTGTAAATGGCGATTAAACCACTAAAGAATAAAATTGTGGCCGTAAAAGAGGAGCCACTGACAAAAACAAAATCTGGCATTTTGCTAGGTGAGGCAAAGGAAGTGCCGGCCTATGCGGTAGTTGAATCTGTTGGCCCGGAAGTAGAGAATATCAAGAAAGGCGACAAAATTATTTATAAAGAATTTTCTACAACCAACATCAAAGTAGATGATAAAGATTATATTATCGTTGCGGACGAAGATGTTTTAGCAACGATGTAACTTTGTATAGGTTGTTGGACGAATAATTAAGAAAGGAAAAATATGGCAAAGAAGATTTTCTACGAAGCAGAGGCGAGAGATAAAGTTCTCTCTGGCGCAAAGCAACTATATGATGCAGTCAAGGTGACTTATGGACCAAAAGGTCAGAATGTGGTAATTGAGAAAAGTTATGGTGGTCCGACAATTACTCATGACGGCGTAACAGTAGCAGAGGCAGTCGACCTCGGTTCGACAGACGATAATTTGGGCGAGCAGATTGGTGCTAAGCTAATCAAAACCGCTGCGCAGAAGTTAAACAAGGTGGCTGGTGACGGTACGACTACAGTAACAGTTTTGACCTATAATATTATCTCAGAGGCGAATAAATTGATTGCTGCAGGGGTTAACCCGATGGAACTCCGCAAAGGAATCGAAAAGGCCGGCGCGGAAATAGTAAAAGGAATTGACAAGGTCGCTGAAAAAATTGATGGCGATGATAAAAAAGTTGCAGAGGTAGCAACAATTTCTGCAGGCGATGCCGAGATTGGTAAGTTAATCGCCGAGGTGATTTCCAAGATCGGTAAAGATGGCGTGGTGACGGTTGAGGCTGGCCAAGGCTTAGAGATGGAACAAGAGATTGTCGAGGGCTTCTCCTATGATAAGGGATATTCGTCTCCGTTCTTCATTACTGATACGAATCGTCAAGAGGCAGTGTTTGATAAGCCAGCTATTTTGGTGACTGACAAGAAAATCTCGGCAGCGAGTGACATTTTGCCACTACTAGAAAAATGCGCTCAGGCTGGTAAAAAAGACCTAGTAATTATTGCCGAAGAGGTCGAAGGCGAAGCATTAAGCCTGTTAGTCTTGAATAAACTGAAAGGTGTGTTTAATACGCTAGTTTTGAAGGCCCCGGCTTTTGGTGAGCGCCGTAAGGAAATTTTAGAAGATATTGCAATTTTGACAGGTGCGAATGTTGCAAGCGAGGAACGAGGGGTCAAGCTAGAAGAAGCAGGTTTGGAGATTCTTGGTTCGGCTGCAAAGGTAATCGCGACGAAGGACGAGTCCACTATTATCAAGGGTGCAGGTGTAGCCGCAGAAGTAAAAGCGCGTATTGGTTTGATTAACTCTCAAGCCGAAATGGCCACAAGTGATTATGAACGCGGAGAGTTTGAAAAGCGGGCGGCAGCGCTTTCTGGCAAGGTAGCGGTGATTAAAGTTGGTGGCGCTACGGAGACGGAGATTGATGAAAAGAAGTTCCGAGTAGATGATGCTGTGGCAGCTACTAAGGCCGCGCTATCTGAGGGGATTGTGCCGGGTGGAGGTGTGACGCTGCTCAATTTGGCTGATTCGATCAAGGGTGGCGATGCAGGTGTAAAGATTGTGCGAGAAGCTTTGAAAGCACCGTTTACTACTATTATGGAAAACGCTGGGTTAAATGCGCAAGCATTGCTCGCGCAAGTCGAAGGCGCCAAAGCTGGTCAGGGAATTAATGTGATGGAGCCAGACGCAGGGCTGATTGACCTGAAAAAAGCTGGAATTATTGATCCGGCACGCGTAACGCGTGAGGCAGTACAAAATGCTATTTCCATTGCCGCGACGACGATTACCATGGGTGCTTTGATTGCCGAAGTACCAGAGAAAGAAAAGGTAGCTCCGGCGGCTGATATGGGCGGGATGTATTAGCCCAGGCTTACAACTTATTACTCGATTTTGCTACTCTGCTAGGCAGCGGAGAGAGAACCCGTAGTACTTGTAGTCGCGGTGCGCAGGGAAGACTGCTCCGCTACCACCCAGGCGCAGAAGGTAAGCGTAGGTAGCAGAAGAGTAGGCAGAGCTAGACCAGTAGTAGCCGCTCGTACCTTGGCTGCTCATACTGGTACTATTGCGGTCGCCGCTCAGCACAAGGTTTGGTCCAGTGGAGTCAGTGAGTAGTTGGTAGATGGTGTGGGTATTCTCATTACGCTTGTCGGCGGTGTTTTATCGTGCTAAAATTCAAGTATTATGGATAGTTCAAATAGTTCTAAAATGGAAAAAGCGAAAATGAGAGCTCAGAAGAGGGCTCAAAAGATTAAAAAATCTGGTTTTTTGAAAGAGTTTAAGGAGTTTATTAGTCAGGGCAGTGTGATGGATTTGGCCATTGGTGTTGTTATCGGTACTGCGTTTTCGGCTATTGTTACTTCGCTGGTGAACGATATTATTATGCCACTGGTTAGCTTGATTGGTGGCGGTACTGATTTTACTAAGTTATCTATCACTATTCCAAACTTTTTTGGCGAGGATACTGCGGCGGTTATTCAATACGGTAATTTTATCCAAAACGTGGTCAATTTCTTGTTGATTGCGATTTCGCTGTTTCTGGTCATCCGTGGCCTCAATAGGATTAACAAACGTGCAAAAGCAGCTGCTGTGAGAGCTGAAAAACGTCTTGGTATTGAGCAAGAAGACAAAAAAGACGACGACAGCGAGAAAGATGAAGACGGTAAAAAAGATGAAGCTGGTGTTAATGAAAAATTGGCCAAGGACATTAAATCTGCTAATGCCGAACAAACTAAACTTCTAAAAGAAATTCTAAAAGAGCTGAAGAAAACTAACAAAAACTAACGAGAAATAAAATCGTTAAATTGGTCGTAGAGTTGGTCGAGGTTGGTTTTTGAGGCAGAGAGAGTAGCGGCGGTGCTTTCGGACTTGGCATGTTTGATGGCGTCGGACTCTAGGTTAGATAGCATACTGATAGCATAAGTAAAATCATGGGCATAGATACGATCAAGGCGGCCGCTGATGCGGGCATCTTCTAAGGACTCGGTAAGGCTGGCGAGATCTTGGCTTTCTTCGTCGTTGACTTTTTGACTATTTGCTTTGCCAGAAGTAGCCTCGTATTCTTCTTTGAGGATGGAAGAGACGCTGTAGCTGGTCTCTGCCAGGACGGCATTAAGAGAATTACCCATGGAACGAAGTTCGGAAGATTTAACCTTGTTATTGTAGGTAGAGATAGCACTCATAAGATTATTGGTGCGAAGATAGATACGATCAAGATAATCGCGTTCGGATGATTGGCCGCTAACGCCACTGATAATTGCTCCGACGATGATAATAAGGATTGCGGCAATAAAACCGCCGATGATAAACTTACCCATGCGTGGGGAGATATTGAATCCGAAAAAACCTTGGTTAGATTTGGTTTTGCGGCTTTCGGAAGAAATCTGTTCGAGATATTCCTTATTGTTCATGCTTATAGTATAGCATATTTTGGTATATAATATAGGTATGAATGATGCCAAAGAAGAAATTCGGGCGCGGCTTGCCGTAGAAGATGTAGTTGGGCAATACATTGAGTTGAAACGCGCAGGGCGGAATTTGAAGGGGAGGAGTCCCTGGGGCGTAGACAAGACTCCATCTTTTATGGTGTCGCCGGAGAAGGGGATTTGGCATGATTTTTCTGCGAACAAGGGTGGCGACATCTTTACTTTTATTATGGAAGTTGAGGGGATATCTTTTCGCGAGGCGTTAGAAAAACTGGCGGCGCAGGCCGGAGTAGAGTTAAAAAAATATAGTTCTGGTGATAAAAAAATTGCTCAGAGAAAGGCGCGGGCACGTGAGGCTTTGGAGCTTGCGACTAGATATTATCAAGTGGCGCTTTCGAAGAATAAGTCGGTGATTGATTACGTTTTTTATAAACGGAATATGAACCGAGGGACAGTAAAAGAATTTCGGATTGGGTATTCGCCAAGGACTGGCGATGCTTTAATCAAATTTTTAGAAAAAAAGGGTTACTCAAAAAATGAAATGGCAGACGCGGGGCTATTAAACAGGTTTGATAAAGATCTATTTAAGGGCCGGATGATGGTGCCGTTTATTGATACAAATGGGCAGGTAATTGGCTATACGGCTAGAGTGCTAGACGGCGGCGAGCCAAAATATTTGAATACGCCAGAGACACTGCTATTTAATAAATCACGATTTATCTTTGGACTATATCATGCTAAGGAGGCAATTAGAAGAGAAGGTTTTGTGGTGATTGTCGAGGGGAACATGGATGTAATTTCTTCGCATCAAGCGGGTGTGAAACAGGCGGTGGCAACTAGTGGCACGGCCATGACAGAGCAGCACTTAAAGATTTTGTCGCGGATGACATCAGATGTGCGGCTAGCGTATGATTGCGACGATGCTGGAGTAAAAGCGACAGAGAGAGCCATAAATTTAGCGGGGAATCTAGGCATAAATTTGTCCGTCATCTCTGATTATCATGGTGCGAAAGACCCAGATGAGTTGATTCAGAAAGGTGCGGATCTTTGGCAAGCGGCGGTGCAAAAAAATCGTCCGGCGGTGGATTGGCTACTAGATAAATATGAAGAAAAACTAGATCTATTTAGTGCAAGAGGTAAAAAAGAGTACTCAGATATTGCGCTTAGGGTAATTTCTTATATTTCGGATCCAGTTGAGAAAAAACATTACGAACAAGCTGTAGCCAAAAAATTGGATGTGTCCGTGGATGACCTGAAAGCAAAAAAAGTTGATACCAGCGGCACAAGGAGGATGAAACAAGTCAAAACAAAGGGGGTGAAGAGCGAACGAACGAAGGTGCTAGAAGATAATTTATTAGCGATTACGCTTTATGGCGGCGAAGCAGGCGAGGGAATAGAATTAGAAATTCCAGATGATGAGGCTAAATTAGATGAGCTGGAGTTGATATTTGAGACGAAGTATCAAAAGATGGATAGCAAAGAATTAAGGGCGGAAACAAAAGAGCTATTAAAAGCTTATCAAAAAGAAATAAAAATTCAGAAAATTGAGGCGCTAACTGAGCAATTAAAAGAAGTTGAAGAAGATGAAGAAAAAACCAAAGAGATATTACGGAAGATTGAAGGAATACAAAAAGGTTGAACTTTAAGATAAAATAAAGTATAATTTGAGAAATGGATCAGGATAAAGATTTAGTTTTGAAAACTGGTGTTTTGGTTGAGCCAGATGAGCCTGGAGTGGGCGATCTTGCTGAAGAAGAAGAACTTTCTGATGAAGAACTGGAAATAACGGTTGATAATGTTGATGCGTTTGCAGACGATTCGGTGCGGCTATATTTGCGCGAAATTGGTAAGATTCCACTTTTGACTCAAGAAGAAGAAAAATCCCTAGCGAAAAAAGCCGCAAAAGGTAACAAAAAGGCTAAAAATAAGATGGTCGAGGCGAATATGCGTCTTGTGGTGTCTATTGCAAAGCGCTATTCTGGACGAGGATTAGATTTTTTGGATTTGATTCAAGAAGGTAACACGGGTCTTTTGAGGGCGGTAGAAAAATTTGATCCAGAGAAAGGATTTAAGTTTTCTACTTATGCCACATGGTGGATTCGTCAAGCGATTACACGTGCAATTGCTGATCAGGCAAGAACGATTCGCATTCCTGTGCATATGGTTGAGACGATTAATAAAGTATTAAGAGTAACACGCAAATTGACACAGGAACTAAATCGTGAGCCGACCGTGGAAGAAATTGCCAAAGAGATGGATATGGATCCAGAAAAAGTCGAATACGTGATGAAAATCAAACAAGATATTGCTTCTCTAGATCAAAGTGTGGGGCGTGATGGCGACGATGAGGATTCGGTCCTAGGTGATTTTGTTGAAGACGAAGAGAGGATCAGCCCAGAAGATTCGGCGGCGAATCAAATTCTGAAAGAGCAGTTAGCAGAGATTATCTCGACATTATCTGAACGTGAGCAAAAAATTATTAAACTGCGTTTTGGTATTGGCGGGGGTAGATCACATACTTTAGAGGAAGTGGGTGCGGAATTCTCGGTTACAAGAGAGAGAATTCGTCAGATTGAGGCAAAGGCATTGTCTAAGCTGAGGAAACATAAAGATACGAAAAAATTGCACGAATATCTAAAGTAAGGAGGTTGAATGAAAAAATTAATTCTGAAAATAGTGGCCGCGCTGGTGCTAGCTACTGGGTTGGCAGCTGCTGGTGTTGGTGCGGCGATGAGTGGCGTGACTAGGCAAAGCATCGTAAGTGGAGATGGCAATAGTTTAGGTATAGCAGCGGTTTATGCTGAAGAATGTGAAGGGGAAAATTGCTGTGCCGGCGTGGAAACATCCATCATTAAGTGCGGCAATGATGAGAAAGACAACGGCGGAGGTATTTTTGTAGTAATTAACATCGTCTTGAACGTCTTGATGTTCGGTGTAGGTATTGCTGGTACTTTGGGCATCGTGATTTCTGGGATAATGTATCTGACGGCGCGCGATAATGAAGCCCAGATGACGAAAGCTAAGAGCCGGTTGATCAATATTGCGATTGGCCTAATAGCTTATGCGGTGATGTGGGCATTCTTGCAGTGGCTACTGCCGGGTGGAATATTTGGAAATTAAGTAAATCAGAAATATTAAAAAGTGGAGTGAGGCAAATAAATGAGCAAGGAAACAAAAGAAGAAGTACTGACAGAAGCAGAAATAGATGCTGAGGCTGAAGAGATCCGTGAGAAAAAGCACAACGTAAAAATTATTGCTGTGGTGGGGATGTCTGGCAGCGGCAAGAGTGTAGCCGTAGATTATTTGACCGCACAAGGGTTTCCGAAAGTGTATTTTGGGGGGATGATTTATAAAGAAATGGCCAAGCGAGGCATCCCTAGGACCGAAGATGGTGAAAGTGAAAAGAAATTCCGAGAAATGATTCGTGAAACCGAGGGTAAAGATTGGGTCGTGAGGCAGGTAATTGATGAAGTTTATGATCTAATTAAAGCTGGACAAAAGAGAATTGTGTTAGACGGAGTATATTCTTGGACGGAGTATAAAACATTAAAACACGAATTTCCGGGCATGCTTACGTTTCTCGCGGTTGTTGTGCCACGAGAATTACGATATAAAAGGGTGGCGGTACGCCCAGAGCGCCCATTTAACGGTGAGGAGATACGTGAGCGCGATCGTAGTGAGATCGAAAATCTAGAAAAGGGTGGGCCGATTGCGGCGGCAGATTATTATGTCTTGAATGACGGTACGGTCGAGCAAATGGAAAAAAAGATTAAAGAAATTCTGACTGAGATTGATTTTTGATGAAAAAGCTTGTAATTATTGATGGCAAAAGTGTATTCTACCGCGGTTATTATGCCATGGGAAATTTGTCGACGAGCGACGGCACACCTACGGGAGGAGTGTATGGATTCGCGGTAATTGCGCTTGAAATCGTACGCGAAATCCAGCCAACGAAAGTGGTGGTGGCATGGGATAAGGCCAAAACGTCAATTAGAAAAAGGAAGGAAATATATCCAGAGTATAAGGCTGGCAGGGTAAAGCCACCCGAAGATTTTTTTGTGCAAATTCCGCTGTTAAAAAATTTGGTTGAAGCGCTGGGATGGGGGTGGTTGGAGTGCGATGACTATGAAGCAGACGACATAATTGGAACGCTGGCGCATCAGGCGTCTGCTGATAAAGATGAGTGGGATACGGTAATTGTTTCCAGTGATTTAGATATGTTGCAGGTGGTGGATGAGCGGACTAGAATGTATAGGCTGTTGAGAGGTTTTTCTAAGCTAGAGGAACTGGATGTCCCGGCGGTGGAAGAAAAATATGGCATTAAAAAATCACAATTTTTGGATCTTAAAGCATTAAAGGGCGATGCGAGCGATAATATTCCAGGTGTGCCAGGTGTGGGCGAGAAAACTGCGGTAAGTTTGCTTGAAAAATATGGTACTTTGGAAAAAATTTATGAAGAAATTGATAAATTAGTAGGAGAGGGAACAGCAGGCTCTGGCGCGAGCGAGGCGGAGATTAAAACCGCAGGGTTTTCGAAAGCAGTTTTTGAGAAGTTGGTTGCCGGAAAAGACAGTGCATTGATGTCAAAAAAGCTTGCAAAAATTATGACAGATGCGCCGGTGTCACTTAATGAAATACCCGATTTGATTATTGATTCATCAAGAGTCGAACAAGCGCTGACAAAACTAGAGTTTAGGACACTAAAGACAAAATTTGAGAAAGAAATCGCCAAGCAAAAAGTGAACAAACTTACAGATTTTAAGTTTGTAGAGGAAGTTGATAGTGGTAATGAAGACGGTAGTGGAGATAATGGAGATAGCAACGACAGTTCTAAAAACGATTCTACAAGTGGCAGTGTAGCATTATCTGAGGAAGAGATAGAAAAGGCAGTTTTAAGCAGTAATTATGTAGAGAGTTTTGATGATTTGTTCATCGCTAATGATGTAAAAAATAAAATGCATGGCGATGCAAATATTGCGGAAAATATTTTAAGTGGTAAAAAATTTTGGGACATCAATCAAGCGAGTTTTTTGTTAAATCCTTTGGCAAGAGTGAAGAATGAGAACAACGATGGCCAGAATGCATTAGATTTTGGCGATACAGAAGAAGAAAAACAAAAGAAAAAATTACAGGCGGAAGAGCAACTAGTCGAGCTTTCGCGACTAAAGAAATTAGAGCAGATTTATTTTGAATACGATTTGCCGTTGATACCAGTGCTTTATAAGATGGAGAAGAAGGGCATCAAAATCTCGCATGATTATTTTGAAAAACTTGCCGTAGAGTATAAGGCGCAGGTGGCGGAGTTAGAACAGGAGGTTTTTGACCTAGCTGGGACAGAGTTTAATATTAATTCGCCGATGCAGCTAAGTGAAGTTTTGTTTACCAAAATGGGGCTACCTACGGCGGGGATAAAAAAGACTACCAGAGGTTATTCTACCGGCGCAAAGGAATTGGAAAAACTAAAAAAATGCTCGCCGGTGATTGAGAAAATTATGGAATATCGAGAGGCATCAAAATTACTTTCGACGTATATTCTGCCGCTACCAGAGCTAGTGGATGATGAAGACAGGATACACACGACATTCACGCAGAACGTTACGGCGACAGGAAGGCTTTCGAGCGTTTCGCCAAACTTACAAAATATCCCGGTGCGGACTGGAGAGGGGCGGAGAATCAGAACGGGTTTTGTAGCCGGTAGTGGTAAGAAATTAGTCTCGGCGGATTATTCGCAGTTTGAGTTGAGATTGGCAGCGGTGCTGTCTGGAGACCAGGCGCTTATAGCGGACTTTAACTCGGGGGTGGATATTCATACCAAGACGGCGGCGGACGTGTTTGGAGTGCCGATGAGCGAGGTGACAAAAGCGCAACGGCGAGCCGCTAAGACAATTAATTTTGGTGTGATGTATGGAATGAGCGCAAAGGGTTTGGCGGATGCGACAGGCATGGGCTATTATGAGGCAAAAAAGTTTATTGATGATTATTTTGAGGTGAGAAAACCGATTCGGGAATATCTTGATAAAATTTTGAATCAGGCAAGAGAGCAAGGTTATGTAGAGACATACTATGGCAGAAGGCGTCCGACACCGGATGTAAAATCTGCCAATCATATCATAAGACAGGGCGCGGAAAGGGCCGCGCAGAATATGCCGATCCAGGGGACAGAGGCAGATTTGATGAAAAAAGCGATGATCCAGGTAGATGCAAAATTGCCAGATGGCGCAGATTTGATTTTGCAAGTACACGATTCGTTGATTGTGGAGTGTGATGAATCACAGGTAGAAAAGGTGTCAGAAATTTTGCAGAAAACGATGGAAGGAATTGCGCCAGAACTTAACATCAAGCTTGCGGTAGAAGTGACGACCGGCAATAATTGGGGGGAGTTATAATGCAACGTGTGATAATTGCTTTCAACCCGAGGTCTAGTAAACAAGAAAAAATTCAGAATGAAGTTATTCGGCCGCTATCAAAAATGGGGGGATACCAAGTAGGGAAATATGAGGTAAAAAAGGCATCAGTAAACGAGAATGCTAAGCAGCTGGCAGAGATATTGCTCGATGGGGACCTTTTAGTTTCGGTGGGGGGCGATGGCACAGCAACGATGGCACTAAATGCAGCAATGATTTCTAAAAAGGATGTGACGTTAGGTGTCTTGGGATACGGGAATTTTAATGACTTTGCAAGAATGTTGGGTGAGAAAAATTATAAGGATTTGATCTATGATTTTGAAAATGGGGCAGTACAGAGATTGTTTCCGCTGGAGGCAATTTTGGATGGGAAACGTTGGCGATATGCGGCGTGTTATTTTACGATTGGAATGTTTGCAGAAAGTACAGAGGCATTTAATGCACCAGAGGTGCGGAACAAATTGAGAAAAGGCAAAAAGGGCCTGGTCTACTCTATTATGGTGCTAAAAAAATGGTATTTTAAAAATAGAAAAAGGAATTTTTTGCCAAAAGATATTCAGCTTGATGATGTAGCAATGAATCGGATGAAAATTGCAAAATCGGGGAAGGAAAACGTAGTAACTATAAGACCTAAAAAACGGATTTCGGATGTGATTTTTGTGAACGGCAGGACAGTGGCAAAGGTGATGCGTGGAAATGGCTATTGGCGGAGCCCAACAGAACTGTTTGTAAGCCATGGCAGACTGAAAGGGTTTTGGCGACTAGCTGCGTTTATGGCGAAAAGTATTTTTGTACATTTGCCAGGTAAAAAAGTGGGTGCGGTTATGAATGAATGCTCGGTGAAAATTGATTTTTCTGCACCAGAAGAATTTGAGGTGCAGGCAGAGGGGGAATATGCACGAGTGAAGGCAAAAGAGTTGATTGTAAGAAAAGATGTGCGAGGAGTGAAAGTCGTCTGTCGGGACGCGAGATAGATCTTTGTCCCTGTGGTATAATATAGATACTATGCCAGAGTTGCCAGAAGTTGAGACGATAAAGCGTGGGCTGAATAAATTTTGTGTTCAAAAGAAAATTAACAGAGTAGAAGTACGCTGCGAGAAGTCTTTTATTGGGCCAAAAGAGCTGGTAGAGGGGGCGAAAATTATTGGGTTGAGGAGGTTTGGCAAGGCGCTGGTTTTCGATCTTGATAATAGTGTTTCGATGATGGTACATCTAAGGATGACCGGGCAGTTGATATTTCGGTCTGCACCAGCGACATCCGAGATGAAAGAATCTTCTGGTTTTGCTGGAGGACACCCGAGTGATTCGTTTTTTGAGTCTTTGCCGAATAAGCAGACGAGGGTGTTTTTTGAGATGTCTGAGGGGACATTGTTTTTTAATGATCAGAGAAAATTTGGTTTTGTGAAAGTAATTCCGACGGTCGAAGTAGAAGAAGATAAATTTATTAAAAGCCTGGCGGAGGAGCCCTGGAAGATTGAGGCGGAGACTTTTTATAATAAGTTACAGAGGCGCAAAAATTCGCCAATAAAAGCAGTAATTTTGGATCAAAAAGTGATATGTGGACTCGGAAATATTTATGCAGATGAGGCATTATATGATGCAAAAATTCATCCAGAAACACTAGCGGGGAGATTAACGAAAGCACAGGCAGCGCAACTTATAAAATCGGCGTGTAAAGTGATGGATGCATCGATTGATTCTGGTGGAAGTACGATGGCGACTTATGTACGAGCAGATGGTACGAAAGGCGATTATTTAGAAAAATTCGCAAAAGTCTTCCGGAGAGAAGGACAAATGTGCGAACGCTGTGGAGCTGAAATAGAAAAAATACGCGTAGCGGGGCGTGGGACACATATTTGCCCGCTCTGCCAAAAGACTACATTGATGCAAAGTGTTGAAAAATGTAGTGTCGGAGGTCACGAAGAAACAGGAGCAGTAAGATGATCAAGATTTTTTGTGGTAGTGACAGAACTAAAATTGCGGCAGAGGTGAAGAAAATTTTAGGCGATAATTATGAAGTTTTTGATGGCGAGGAATTAAAAAACGATGATATCATAAATATTTTTAAAGGGACTTCACTTTTTGCAAAAAAACGGAAAATACTACTAAAAAATTTGACGGAAAAACGAAAGAATGCCGCCGAGGAGGATAAAGCCGAGGGTAGCCGTGATGATTTTTATGAAGAAATTGCAAAGTATGCAGACACAGAGCACGAGGTTGTGATTTGGGAAACAACACTTTCGCAGAAAAAAACTTTTAAAGATTTTGTAGAAAAAAATAATATAAAAATCGAGGAGTTTAAGCAGGCGGCGTCAGTGGATATGAGAAAAGTATTCGGAATTTTTGATACGGCGCTAAATAATGGCGAGCGAGCGATTGAGCAACTAGAAGAAATTGAAGAAAAACAAGACCCGTATATGTTTTTTGGTTTGTTGGTAAGTCAGGCGCTGAAAAAATATGAGTGGAGAAATGGACAAAAAGAAAAAAGAGTTTTGAAAGAACTTGCGAAGTTAGACATCAAACTAAAATCCACGAGCGTTGAGCCGTGGATTTTAATTAAGAGTTTTTTGATTAGATTATCAGGAATCTAGGCCTTTTTGGCAGCGGATTTAGCGGTAGGTTTCTTAGTGGTAGTTTTGGTAGCCTTAGTAGTTTTGGTGGTTTTGGCAGTGGTCTTGGCGGCCTTAGTGGTTTTAGCTGGCTTGGCTGCTGGTTTAGCTTTTGATGCTTTGGCTGCTGGCTTGGCAGATTTAGCTGTGGTTTTTGTAGATTTTTTAGCTCCAAGGGTAACGCCACTGGCTTTAGCAAGTTTGGATGCAGCAGCTTTGCGACGTGAAGCGGTATTTTTCTTGATCAAACCTTTTTTGGCAGCTTTGTCGTACTCAGACTGGAGTTTGGAAAGATTCTCAGCAGAAGGATCTGTCTTGAGAGCTTTTAATGCTGTTTTGATGGATTTCTTGATTTCCTTGTTGTGCTCGGTACGTTTTACAGTTTGGCGAGCGGCTTTTTTAGCAGATTTAATAATCGGCATGAATATTCCTATGGGTTAAATAATATTGATAATTAGGATAATTATACACCAGATTGAGAGAAATGTAAAGAGTTTAGTTAATCTTGCTATTGACTTTTCAAACAGGTTATGGTAAGATGGAAGTATAGTTTGTAATTAAAACAAAAAAACAGAAAAATGCAAAACGAAGAAGACAAAAAACCACCAGTAGAGACAGAGGTCGATGCGGCGAAGAGTGATAGCATTGTGAACAACGTGACGGAGCGGATAAAAGATGCTGATAATATTTTGGTGACACTGTCGAGAGATCCAAGCGTCGATGAAATGGCGGCAGCAATCGGTTTGACGTTAATGCTAGACCAGATGGGGAAGCATGCGACGGCGATTTATTCTGGGAAAACTCCAAATGCATTGGAATTTTTGGAGCCGAAAAAGACGTTTGAGACAAATACGAACAGCTTGCAAGATTTTATTATCGCTCTGAACAAGGACAAGGCGGATCATCTGAGATATAAGATTGAAGATGATTTCGTTAAAGTTTATATTACTCCATATAGAACGACAATTGAAGAAAGTGATTTACAATTTTCGCATGGCGATATTAATGTCGATCTGGTGATTTCTTTGAATGTGAAGGACAATGATGATTTAGATGCGGCGCTTGCAAGGCACGGGCGGATCATGCATGACGCGAGCGCGATTAATATTTCTAACGATACTCCAGGCAAATTGGGTGGAATCGAGTGGGATAATCCGGGAGCATCTTCGGTGTCGGAGATGATTGTGGATGTGATCGAGAAGTTGGGGGAGAGCATGACAGAAGAGGTCGCGACGGCACTTTTGACTGGTGTGATTGCCGCAACAGAGAGATTTTCGAATCAAAAAACTACTCCGGAGGCGATGGAAATTAGCGCGAAATTGATGGAAGCTGGCGCAAATCAGCAATTGATTGCGGTGAATATTGAAAAAACAGAGCCAAAGGCAGAGGAAGCGAAACCGGCAGAGGTGGATTTGAATATAGCGGCTAATGGGTCGGCGGAAGGGGCGATTTTGGATATTGCTAGAGATGAGCCGAAAGGTGAGACAAAAGATGAGCCAAAACAGGAGACGGCTGGGGAGATTTCTCCTGAACAGCAATTAGAACAGATGATTGGCGGAACTGCGGCTGGTGAGACTGCAGCAAGTGTGCCAGAGTTGGCGACGCCTGCGGAGATGCCAAAGGTTGAAGAGCCTGTGAGCTCGCCAGAAGAAGTACTAAAACAGACTGTGCCAGAGGTGGATGCAGTGCCAGAGGTAGAGCCGGCGGCTACACCGGTAGTGGGACCAGCAGTGGCTACTCCAGTGACGGAAACACCGGCAATTGCGTCGACAGCAGAACCGATGGCCGCACCAGTGGTGGCCGCACCAGTGCTAGAGGCGCCGACGTCTTTGCCGGAAGCAGAAGTGCAAACAGTAGCCGCACCAGCTGCGCCGGCCCAGTTGTTTGGTGAACAAAAAGAATCGCCGGTGATTGATAAACAGGTTGTGATTCCATCTGCGAAAGGAGAGGCTGAGGCAGAGGTAGCATCAACGAGCATGCCAGAGAAAGGCATTTATGAAACCTCTGATGACATGACCAAATTGCAAGATGGAACAGTAGAACCTTTACCGAATGAAACACCGACGGATTACGGTGAGATGATGGAAAAGGAATTAGCAAATTCGCCGACAGGGCCGTTTGCTACGAACTCAATGACGACTCCGGAGGTGACAGGTCCAATATCCTCCGCTGACTTAACAAATCCTATGGCTAGTGCAGAGGTACTAAATCCGGTAATGACAGCGGATGCTGCAAATCCGGCAGCGGCGGCATCTCCGACAGTAGCTGCGCAACCAGAGGTTCAGCCTGTAACTAATCCAATGGTAGGACCAAATAACCCGATGGTTGGGCCAGAGAATACGATGGCTGGACCCGAGAATATTGAATTGCCGCAGGCACCAGCACCAGCAGTGCCTGGAGTAAATGAAACAATGAACAATGGTGAGACGACGGATGCGGCTTTACCACCAGTTCAGCCGATTGATGTGCAGGGGGTGCAAGGGGTGCAGGGCATGCAAGGGATGCAAGGGGGTATGCCCGCTGCTGCGCCGGTGACAATGCCAGTGGATGAATCTGCGGCAAATGGAGTACCGGCAGCCCCAGAGGGAGTATTACAGGAAGCGCCAAAAGAAGAATTGAATCCGGTGATTGTACAACCTGAAACAAATCAAAATACTGTTCAAAATCCAGTCCAAGGACCGATTCAGGATCCGGCGTCAGTCCCGCCGGTTCAGGATCCGGGAGCATTTAAAATACCAGGGATGTAATATGGTGATGATACCTATTATTCTCGCTATGGCAATCAGTGCGGCGATGGTACTCGTGCTGGTAAGAACAGCGTAGCGCGGCTCGAAAGGCCGCGTTTTTAAGTGTGGCGTTTGAGGCTTTGAGGACCGTAAGCTTGCGGTGCAGCAGCATTTTCTGCCAGAGCGTGATAAAATAAAAACATGAACTTAGTTAACAAAGATGTTCTGCTCGTGGATAAGCCGGCGGGGATGAGCTCTTTTGGAGTGGTCGCTAGAGTAAGGCGAGTGTTGACAGAGCAAAGGCGAGAGCAAATCCGAGAAGAGTGGGCTTTATCTGGGCGTGTGCTCTCAGATTTGCCGAAGGGTGCTCTGCCAAAACGAGTGAAAGTAGGACATGCTGGGACTTTGGATCCGTTTGCAACGGGTCTTTTAATTTGTTTACTGGGGAAGGCGACAAAGCGAGCGGGGGAGTTTTTGAAGCTAGATAAGAGGTATACTGCGACAATTTGCCTGGGGAAAGTGTCTAGTACTGGAGACACGGAGGGAGAAATTGTAGAATATGATTCTTCACGGGCACCGGTCGCGTCGCCCGTCGTTACGGGGACGCTCCCTATCCTCCGCTCCCGTTGTCGCGGAAGATCCCGTGAAGAACATATTCCTACAATTTCCCAAATACGTTCAGTGCTAGAGCAGTTTATAGGGGAGATTGTGCAGAGGGTGCCGGCATATAGCGCTGTTAAAATCGACGGACGGAGAGCGTATGATTTGGCGCGGAAGGGGATCGAAGTGGAGATGCCGGAGCGCAAGGTGCAGATTTATGAAATATCTATCTTGCGGTATGAGTGGCCGGAGCTGACGATAGATTGTAAAGTGAGCTCGGGGACGTATATCCGGGCGCTGGGCGAGGACATTGGCAAGGCACTAGGGGTGGGCGGTTACCTGACGGCGCTTCGAAGGACGGAGATTGGAGAGTATAAGGTGAGCGATGCAGTGACACTGGGGGAACTGGGGATAGAAAACTAGATACAGCGATAGAGCGTTGCTAGTTGCATAATCTGGTAAGGTGTGCTATAATTACCCCTATGATAACAAAAGAGAAGAAAGCGGAGGCTATCTCTAAGCTCGCACGCAGCAAGAAAGATGTTGGATCTCCAGAGGTCCAGGTCGCTATCTTGACTGAGCGTATCCTAGAGGTGACTGAGCATGTCAAGGAGAACAAGCACGATTTTATGGCGCGACGCGGCCTGATGCAGATGGTCGGCAAGCGCAAAAAACTGCTGAAATACCTTGAGAATACCGATTTCGAGAAGTATAAAGATACTGTCAAGAAATGCGGTCTGCGCAAATAATATTTGCAAGAAGTCGCAAGTAACCTTCGCGAATTAAACATCTACTTGGCTATGAATCGTGTTCTGGCTCGGTAGCATGAAAAAGCCCCGTCACACATGTGGCGGGGTTTTTGCTAATTATTGTCTGATTGTTCTGACTGCTCCGACTGGCTAGAGTGTCCTGAATGCGAGTGGCCAACCGCAGCATGAACACCAGCGAGATCTCGTAAGTATAATGTTTTCTTGTCAATCTCTGCTACCATGGCTGCTATCTCACGGAAGCCCTCATCAAGTTCTTGAGCCACCTCTTCAGGTAAATATTCAGATCGGCCAGCTTTTTTATTTGCATACCTGATCTTATGCTCGATTTGCGCCCAGTAATTCATTCCAAGATCTCTGATTTGTATCTCTACTGGGACAGTATACTCATCCGTAAAATTCGCAATCACATGGTAGCTTGAATAGCCATTATCTTTTGGACTAGTGACATAATCTCTCTCTTCGACTATCTGGAGCCACCTCTGCTTTCTCAGCATATCAACCACTTTTTCGATGTCATCTCGGAAAGGTGTCAATATCCTTACACCAGCTATGTCGTGTAGCTCTCGCATCGATTTTACTGTGAAAGGCATCTGGTTGCGCCTGAATTTCGCAAGAGTACTATTAAAGCTTTTGATTCTTGAGTCAAAAGATTCGATGACATTGTACCCTTCAGAAGATGCGAGGTCCTCTTGTATATTCTTTATTCTAGCTTTCAGGTTGCGCGTAGCGCACCTACAGAGGTGTGTGTATTCATTATACTCCTTTTTTAATTCAGACATTATATTATCTTCTGTTCCCATTTTATCCCCTCCTCATGGAATTGTTATTGCTACTCGGATGAGTAGCGGTACTATAGTTACAGCCCTGTTAGGGCAAAATTAACTCATCCTATACATTATAGCACAAACGGGTTGAAATGTCAATAGATTTGGAGGTTGAAACAGGGGTAGGAGATGCAGTATTTTGGTGGTAGACGGGTAGGGGTCTAGGACTTTAAAACTGGATCGATGTGTGGTAGAATAGGGGTAGAAGTAACGGAGAAAACGGCAGATACATAGGCTTTTGCCGAAAACCTATATATCTGGTGTTTTCTCAGAAAGGTAATTTTTTATGGATATTATTAATCCAAATGGAAAAAAAGTCGAGAGAATCTCGACCGAGTGGTGTGGACGCGAACTAACTCTAGAGGTCAACAGAGTCGGATTTCGCTCGACATCTAGCGTGATGGTGTCTTATGGTGATACTACTGTGCTTGGTAGCGTAGTTGTATCTAAAAAGCCTGTAGAGCAAGATTTCTTCCCGCTCTCTGTGGAGTACGAAGAGAAGTTCTACGCTGCTGGCAAGATGAACGGCAGCAAATTCATCAAGCGCGAGGGTAAGCCATCTGATAACGCTGTACTGGTGGGTCGTTTGATCGATCGTCCGATTCGTCCGCTATTTCCAAAGGGTTATCGTCAAGAGATTCAGGTAGTGGCAACTGTGCTCTCGATGGATCCAAATTTCCGTCCAGATTGTGTAGCGATGGTAGCCGCATCGGCAGCTTTACACTGTGCTGGTGTGCCGTTTGACGGTCCAGTAGCAGGGGTGCGCATTGGCCGTGTGCTGAAGGAAGGCGCCAAGGTCGATGAAAAGACTGGTAAGGCTGGAGACGGCGACTATGAGTTTAAGGCATTTTTGTCTGCTGAAGAGCGTGAGGCTAGCGATCTTGACCTCGTGGTAGCAATTAGAAACGGCAAGGTAATGATGGTAGAGGCTGGTGCAAATGAGGTGCCAGAAAAAGTCATTATTGAGGCGATGCGTTGGGCGGCAGAGAACTGTAAGCCAGCCTTAGAGCTACAAGAGAAATTGCGTGAGATTGTAAAGCCAGAAGAGCTAGAGTATGAGTTGGTGCTACCTGCAGAATCTATCCAAGAGAAAGTTGATGCTTGGACTGATGTTAAATTCGCTGGTGGCAAGATTCGCGGCAATGTACTAGAGCGCCAGAAAATTTGTGATGAGCTACGCGATGAAATGAACGCAGAGTTTGCCAAAGAATTCTTTACAGCAGAGAAGCCTGAGGGTGTAGAGGATAATGAAGAAAGCATCATGGCTTGGTACGAAGAAAACTACGCCAAAGAATACAACGAAGCATTTGAATTAGCCGTACACCATGAGGTACGCCGTGGCATCATCAAGGATGGTGAGCGTCCTGATGGCCGTAAACTTACAGAGGTGCGTCCGTTGTCTAGCCAAGTTTCTATCTTGCCAAGAGTGCACGGCTCTTCGCTGTTTACTCGTGGTTTGACCCAAGCGATGAACATTATCACGCTGGCGCCGATGAGTTTTGCGCAGGTTGTCGACACAATGGAAGTCAATGACGGTATCCGTCGCTATATGCATCACTATAATGCTGCTCCATTTACAGTGGGTGAGTGTGGCCGTATCGGTAGCCCTGGTCGCCGTGAGATTGGCCATGGCTATCTGGCAGAGCGGGCACTGATGCCAATGCTGCCTTCGGTAGAGGATTTTCCATATGCGATTCGCAGCGTTACCGAAATTATGTCCCAGAATGGATCTACATCTATGGCTGCAACATGTTCTTCTTGTCTAGCGCTGATGGATGCGGGTGTACCTCTAAAACGTCCAGTATCTGGTGTAGCGATGGGCTTGATGGTAGATGTAGAAAAGGGTGCAGAGATCACCGCGGATGATGTTGATAAAGCTTACGTACTAACCGATTTGATGGATGCCGAAGATTTTGCTGGCGATATGGACTTTAAGGTAACAGGTACCACTGAGGGTATCACCGCTCTCCAGATGGATATGAAAGTCCATGGCTTGCCAATCGACATCCTAGAAAAAGCAATCGCACAGAGCCACGAGGGGCGCAAGTTTATCCTAGAACATATGCTGAGTGTTTTGCCGGCTCCGCGTGATAAGATTTCTGACCACGCGCCGCAGATTGAAAAACTGATTATTAACCCTGATAAAATTGGCTCGGTGATCGGTAAAGGTGGTGAGACCATCAACAAGATTACCTCGGAGACAGGTGCGACAGTAGATATCGCAGAGGATGGCCTAGTGACTATTGCTGGTACCAATGCCGAGTCTATCAACAAGGCCGTCGAGTGGGTCAAAAGCCTGACCGAAGAGCCAGAAGTTGGCAAAATCTACACTGGTAAAGTAGTAACTATCAAAGATTTTGGTGCATTTGTGAACATCTTACCTGGCATAGATGGAATGCTACATATCTCGCAGATTTCTGATCAGAGACTTGATAAAGTGACTGATGCTCTGAAAGTTGGACAAGAGATTAAGGTTAAGCTAGTGGCGATTGATGATAAGGGGAAGTTGTCGCTTTCGATGAAGGGTGTGGAGCAGTAGGACTGCTATTAAAATAAGAGTGTTTTCACACTCTTATTTTTTAAGTTGGAATTCGCTTTCATGCTACAAAAAGTAACATCAGCTAGAATTTTCCTTAAAGAAAATCCTTGCGCTAATTTTGTATTGCGTGCTATAATAAGAATGCTAAAACATCACATAGAGTTTATTTTATATCTACCGTTGAGTCACTATTTGTAAAAGTGTATAAAAATGCGGCCATGTGCGGCTTAGTGTACACTTTTCACTGGTGGCTCTAGGTGATGTTTTAGCGAACACGTACGTGGTCGCATTTTTGTTGGTATTTACAATAGGCAGGGGGTATCGCGAGATATGTAATAGACAAAAGTGTCTCTACGTGCGGGCATAGCAACCACACCAAAGGAGGTACAATGTCAAGCACCAACAAGCTATACTCTCTAGGCCAGAGCCAGCGCTCTAGTCGTCACGTAGTGAGTTTTATAGCAAAATTTCTTTTATCTTTTTGTGGCATTGCCTCCTTTGGTGTGGTTACTATGGCAATACCAACTTCTGCCACTTCCGCCACAGGATCTGCTTCTAATAATGTTAGTGTAGGTATATCTAGTTCTGTCGCCATCCGTCTGCTAGACTCTACCGCAACCTTCGACATCACTAGACTAGACTTTGACCTTACTCCTACCGCGTCAGGTGTTACTACTACCAAACGTACAGTAGTAGATGTCGCTACATCTAACCCCACAGGCTACAAGCTCTATATGCAGTCTAACTACCAGGATCATAGTGGTAACTATACTACTAACCTAGTACATAGCTATACTGATGTCTCTGACACTATTCCTACTAGCATTAACTCAGGAGATAAGGTGTATTGGAACTACACTAATCCCCTCACCAGCACCATCAACACCATCCCAGCCCATGGCAGCCCAGAAAGAATAGCTCAGAATCTAGAACAAACCAACAGTGACCAAACTCCAGTAGACATTAACGTCTCCGTAGATACTAGTATAGTGTCTGGTACCTATACTAACCAATTACTATTCTCTGCGGTAGCTAATACTAGCCCATTATCATACACTCTCTACTTCACTCCTGGCACTGGCACTATGACTGGTACTACTATCGAAGAGCAAGCTGCAGCTAGTATCCATACTATTACTATCCCTAGCACCGCAGAATACATCCCTACAGGTACTAATGGCCTATTTACCTACTGGGAAATACAAGACCCTACCACTGCTAGCTGTAGTAGAAATAGCAATAATACTACTAGTGGCAATAACAACAATAATAATAACGATACTTCCATCTGCTATCCTGGAGACAATATCACTATAGATGCTACTATTGATAGCCAAGGAGAAATAGCAGGAAAAGCTACACTGATAGCTCATTATGTATCTATCTCTACCATGCAAGCTATGGCACCAAATATCTGTACTGTAGCTTACACAGGAGCTTCTACTACCATTACTGATACTAGAGACAGTAAGACTTATACTATTAGAAAGCTTAAAGATGACAACTGCTGGATGACCCAGAACCTAGACTTCTTGCCAACAGCTGGTACTACTATCTCTAGCACTACATCCAATGTAGCCCTATCTACTACCTTACAAACTACAGACAGTACTAAGAGTAACTACTTAACTGACGACTGCTCTGATACCAATATAGACAAATACTGTATCGCTTATTCAGATAATGCCGAACACCCAGAATACGGTACCTACTATAACTGGTATGCTGCTACATCTGGTACTGGTACATCAACTATGGTATCTCCTGACAGAGCTACATCTTCTATTTGTCCTAAGGGATGGAGACTACCAACTGGTGGAGAAGGGGGAGAGTTCCAGACGTTGTACGGTTACTACGATAGCTATGATGTTATGACTGATACTGATGGGCCGCAGTTTGTCCTGGGTGGCTACCGCTACGTCACCGGTACCAACTATCAGGGTACGTACGGCCGTTACTGGTCTAGCTTAGCCTATACCAGTGCTACCGGCGCGCACAGCCTGTTCTTAGACGGTACCAATAGCGCAGTCAACCCGGCGAACTACAACCTCAAGCGCAATGGCTTCGCCCTCCGCTGCCTCGCCCACGACAACTCCTACAGCATTCTCGGTGTTAATCCAAATGGAGGTACCTGGAATAATAGTACAAATAGTCAGACTTTTGCAGAGGCTCCAAATTCTACTCAGACTATCAGCAATCCTACAACTAACGCTACATACAGCATTAGCTACGACATGGGCTCTACTGGTATTGCTGCTCCATCTTCTCCAACTAGCGCATCTAGGCCATTCACTGGTTGGACTGCTAGCCTCGGAGAAGGAGCTACCTTTGTTCCTGCATCAGGCCTATATACTTATGGTACTGGCAATAGCTCACTTGTAGCCCAATACAGTTCTGCATCTAGTAGCTTCAATCTCCCAACCTTATCTAAGTCTGGCTACAACTGTGCCTGGCATCAAGGATCAGCATCAGGGACAGTAGTACAAAGCAATGTGACGATTAGTGGGAATACTACGTTTTATGCGGTGTGTGAAGTGGCCGAACGTACCATCGCCAACTCCACCTATCTCCAAGAGGTCACTAGCTGTCCATCTACTCTCACCACTGGTACCCAATACTCTCTAAAGGATCAAGGGGAGACCAGCAAATCGTACAATACGTCCAAGCTAGCAGATGGCAAATGCTGGATGACCACTAACTACAACCACAGCGCCGGTGCCCTCAGCAGT
>JAZUOZ010000017.1:0-7536 GCA_045604925.1 Candidatus Nanosyncoccus sp.
CTATAATTCTAATAAGGAAAATTCAACAATGCTATTTTTTGCGTCGCTTGGTTTTAGCCTTAAAACAATTCACTGAATTGTTTTAAGGTAAAATCCGCTCTTACTCCGCAAAAATATAGCATTGTTAAGAATTTTCCTCTGACCGAAAAATAAACAGATCGCCACCCGATTTTGCTACAGAAATTTGACAAGTGTGGTATAATCGAAATATATACCAATTAAGGAGGAGTAATGGCCACAACAAAATCCAAGAAGACGACTACTCGTAAAACGACCAAGTCCGCTTCTAAGCCAAAATCCGCCGCAACTAAAACCACAAAGGTAGTTGCAGCACCAGTCGCCGCTCAGACTTCCGACGAGAAGCCATTCAAAGGCTTCTTTGCCCGCAAGTATGATGAAGGCGAAACAATTTTAACAATCTTTAAGAGCCCACGCATCTACGGCGCAATCATCGGCGAGATCGTCGGTACAATGCTTTTGACATTGATCCTACTGACCCTCGGCGTTTATCAGCCACTCTACATCATGTTTGGCGTGATCGCAATCTCGGCTGCAGTTTTTGCATTTTCTGGTGCAAATCTCAACCCAATCGTCACTCTTGGCATGATGGTTTCTCGCCGCATGTCTGTGATCCGCGGCATCGTCTACATGCTCAGCCAGGTGGTTGGTGCATGGTTGGCTTATGTCATCGCTAGCGCCTTTATTAACGGTGCTGGTGCCGGAGCTCTTGCTGAGCTTCCTGTCATGAGCGAAGTTGCTCCAGAGCAGTTCTGGATGATCACTATGCTTGAGCTAGTCGGTGCAATCATCCTTGCGTTCTTCTACGCAAGAGCTCGTGCCTACAAGCGCAGCACTTTGACTTTTGCAGTCATCTACGGTACAGGCATCTGTGTCGCTATGTTGTTTGTAATCGTCATGTCGTCTAGCTTCCTAGGCTTGCAGAACAACTTCATCCTAAACCCAGCAGCAGCATTCATGTACCAAATCCTGCCATCTAAGGGCGGTGAATTTGGCACAGTGTTTGGCGATATCTGCCTAGCACTGCTGACCTACGTCATCTTGCCAATGGTTGGTGGCGCTATCGGTTTTGTAATCTCTGATGTAGCTGGTCGCCTTTCTGGCGAGAAAGCTTGCTGCGGTTGCAAAGAATGCGAAGCAAAGAAACTTGCTAGAAAATAGTCTAGCAATTTAAAAGAAAACACCCGCTAGGGTGTTTTCTTTTTTGCTCGGAAAATCCGACGATATTGTTTTTTGCTCCGACCACAAGTATAATTAATAGTATGGAATGGCTAAAGTCTAAACAATTTCGCCAGACACTGATTATTGTTTTGATCTTAGTAGTGTCGGCGATATTTTTGACCTGGCTTTTGCAATACCGATATTATCATAATGATGCGGGGGCGGCATTCGAGTTCATGTTTACCAAAAAGCGCATTTTCTTATTTAGCTCGCTAATAATGTTCTTTATGTTGCTTTTTATCTACGGTATTTTTCACAAACCTTTTACGGCGGTGTCGATCGGGACAGCGATAGTCCTAATCATCGGATATATCACTATTACAAAATATGGGTTCCGAGGGGTGCCGCTTTTGCCGGAAGATTTTCAGCTGAGCTCGCAAGCGGGGACGTTGATGCAATTTGTGAATATCTGGGATATCGTGCGGTTAATTATCGCCGTAATATTAGTACTGATACTGGGCGCGATATTAAATCGCCTGACTAAAAAATGGTGGCACGAAACACCACAAGAAAACCAGAGGAAAGAACCATTGTGGAGGCGGATGCATATAATATCCAGGCTCGTGATTATTATAATCGCCCTGGTTGGATTTATCGGTACGACAGATTTTATCCGCAATCACCCTAACAAGCCAGAGATCAAGGTAGATTTCTTAAAATCCGCGTTCGTGAACTGGAGTCAACTTTATAATTATAATCACATGGGATTTTTGCTAGGGTTCTTATACAATTTTGGCAATCTGGAAATTACCGCGCCGGACGCTTACAATGAAGAGGCGATCTCTACCATCCACTCGGAGCTAGAAAAAACTGCAGCAGACGCAAACTCAGAACAATCGAGGACGAAGTTAGCGGCTGGCGATTATAACATCATCTTAGTGCTGGGCGAGTCGTTCTTCGATCCGGAAGTAATACGGGAATATTATAATTATGACGGCGGAGATGTAACACCAAACTTACACCGTTTGCAGGGCGAGATTTTGGCTGGCACAATGTATTCGCCAGAATATGGCGGCGGTACGGCCAATGTTGAGTTTGAGGTAGTGACTGGGCTAACAAACTACTGGCTCAAGACTGTCCCGTATACTAATCTGCTACCAAAACAAGAAACAGTGCCAAGCATCGCTAGTTTTGCAAAAGAAAACGGCTTAGAGACATCCGTGGTGCATCCATATAGCGGTACGGTTTATAATCGCGACACTGTGCTGCCAAAATTAGGCTTTGACCAGTTTGTCACTGTCTCGGAATTTGACCATACGGAAAAGGATGGCGAGAGTGCCTATATTAACGATCGCTCGTCTTATAGCCAGGCGCTGGATAAACTCAACAATGCCAAGGAGCGGCAGCTGATTTCGCTAATCACCATGCAAAACCATGCGCCGTATAAATATGAGGAATACGGCGAGCCGAAGTTTAGGGTGACAAAAATCGACGACGAAAATGAAAAAAATACAGTAGAGACATACCTGATGACATTAAATAAATCTGATGAATACCTGGGCGAGTTCGTAGAAAAAGTGAAGAACTTTGACGAGCCGACAGTGGTGCTGTTTTATGGTGACCACAGCCCGGGGATATTTAAGCGGGTACTGAATAATTCTGACCAAGATATTGCTAATTTAATTAGGCAGACACCATATTTGATCTTTTCTAACTTTGACTTTGATAAGACGGCGGTCGAGAAAATCTCTAACTTGGCGAGCGAGCAAGATGCTTCGATTAACGGGCAAAAAACTCTGCCGACCACTACACCGAACTGCCTGACCAACACTTTGCTAAACCTGCTAAATGTCGAGAAGCCTTTGGCGCATTATCTACTCGACACAGTGTGCAAGGAGACTCCGACTCTAGCGAGCGTTTACTACGGTGTAAGTGCGCCGAAAATGGATGCAGCGACCTCGCAGTACGAGCTGCTGTCTTATGATCTGGCGGCTGGCAAACAATACTTTTTGAAACAATAGAGCTTAGGCTACTTACGTGGGTCGCGCGGGAAGAGTGGGGTCTTTGGTGGTTTGATCTTCTCGGCGGCGAAGATTTTGAAAATTTGGTCGGCTGTCTCTGGCATAAATGGGCGTAGCAGACCGGCGATGCCCAGAAGATTATGCGAAAGCCGGATGAGAGACGAGGCTAGCTCGCAATAATTATCCGGATCTTTGGCGAGCTCCCAAGGCTTTTCTTCATCAATCGCCTTGTTGAGAGCGTGGACCTTGTCCCAAATATAATCAAAAGCTTTGCTAAAATAAAATGTGTCCATCAGTCTCTCGTACTCGGCATCGCGCGGCGGTTTGTAATTTAGAACAGTGATGTCGTTTTTCTTACAAAGGTTGGCCAGGCGCTGGACAAGATTGCCGAGGTCGTTGGCGAGTTCGTTATTGTAAGCGTCGTTATATTTTTGCCAGGTAAAGTCAGAGTCGGAAAAAGTATCAATATGACGCAAGAAGAAATACCGAAATGCCGGCAGGCCCTTACTCTCTAAGACCTCGATTGGGTCGACGACGTTGCCGATAGATTTGCTCATTTTTCGGCCGTCGGACAGAACGAACCCGTGCGAAGTAATGACCTTTGGTAGAGGCAGACCAAGTGCTAGGAGCATAGCTGGCCAGATGATGGCATGGAAACGCAAAATATCTTTGCCGACAAACATTGCCGAAGCCGGCCAATAATCGGAAATATCTTGATCAGGATAACCGAGGACCGTAATGTAATTAGAGAGTGCGTCAATCCAAACGTACATGACCTGCTGGTCGTCGCCTGGCACCGGCACACCCCAAGATAGCTGCGAAACAGGCCGCGAAATCGAGACATCGGGACTATCTTTTAAAAGTTGCAAAACTTCTTTTGCACGAAACTCTGGCAAAATCTGCATTTTTTTGCCTTCGATCGCCTCTTTGATCTGGTCTTTGAAATCGGCAATGCGGAAATAGTAATTTTCTTCTTCTAATTTAGTATAAGGCTTTTGATGGTCGGGGCAGGAGCCGTGGTTTTCGGTATATTCTTTCTCAGTGACGAAGCGCTCACAGCCATCGCAGTACCAACCTTCGTAAGTGTCTTTATAGATATGTTTTCCGAGCTTTTGCCAAATTTCTTGGCAGCGCTGCATGTGCTTTGGATCGGTAGTGCGAATAAAATCGGTATTTTCGACACCGAGTTTTTTGATAAACTCTTGGAAAACTTGAGAGTTTTGGTCAACGTATTTTTGGACGGGAATATCTAGCTCTTTGGCTTTTTTGTAAATTTTGTTACCATGCTCATCGGTGCCGGCCTGGAAACGGACGGTGTTGCCCTTCCCTTTTTGGTAACGAGAATAGACATCAGCCAGCAGATAATCGCAAGCGTGGCCAATATGCGGCGTACCGTTGACGTAAGGAATAGCAGTGGTAACATAAACATTTGACATAACTTTATTTTACAATGGTTTTAACCTGTTTGCAAGGGGTAGCTATTTTGTCTCGCAGGTGTAGCCGTTGGACTCGTACATATCGGTGAGCGTCTCGGGATCGGTAGCGATCTCGCCGCGGACGACATAGAAGCCAAAGACACGGGCATTGGTGCTGTCGATTTCGTCGCCGTCGGCCTGGTGCGTAACAGTAACATCAGTGCCATCAGCATTGTAAGTGCTAGTGAACGGATCGGTGGTGAGATTGACGCTATTTAAAATACTATTGTAGCTAGAGCGGGCGGCAGCAAGACCATTGAGAGCATCTTCTTCTGATGGATAAGTCAGGCTAAGATTGGTACCAAAGCTGGTGAGCTCGCTGTCAACATACATGGCGATGATGTTTTCTTTGGCGGTAAGGACGTTGCCGTAAGTTGGGAAAGTTTCGGAATCGCCAGTCTTAGTACAGGTGAGGCTAGAAACCTCGTTACTAGAGCTGCTGGAACTACTAGACGAGCCATTGGTGTTATCAGAGCCAGAGGTGCTAGAGTTGGTGCTAGAGGAAGTGTTGCTAGTAGTAGACGTGCGGCCGTTCTTAGAGTTATTGCCGTTAAAGACGAATAGCAAGATAATAACTACTACCGCTACCAAACAAACCGCGACACCGATGATTAAAATTAGTTTTAGATTGCTGATTTTGCCAAAGAGAGGTTTTTTGGGTTTAGCGGCGCCAGGGACAGGCTCGATCATGGAATCTGCAGGCGGAGTAATTGGCTCTGAGACAGGCTGGACTGGGGCTGCCGGCTGAGGTGCAGGCTGTATTGGCTGAGGCGCGGGCTGGGTAGCTGGTTGAGGGGCTGGTTGAGCAGGGGCGGGAGTTGGTTGAGCAGCTGGTTGATCCGGAGCCGGTTGAGGCACTGGCTGAGCCGTTGATTGAGCCGAATTAGCAGGGGCTGGCTGAGATTCTGGCGACTGAGCTGATGCTGCTGACTGGGCGGCAGCTACGGCTGCGCCGGCAATAGCTGCGGATGCAGCCAAGGCTGGTGCAGGACCAGGAGTAGGAGTTGGGTCTTCTTTTTCTTCGGTTTCTGGAACTGACTCAGGAGTAGATTTAACAATGTTTAGAGCTTCTGGTAGAGGTTCGCCAAAATCTGGCTGTGGTTTTGGCGGTCTTTTAATTACGAATGGGGACCTTTTTTGATTTCTAGATTTTTCGACGGCGGCAGAATGGTTAGGTGCAGTGTCTGAATAAGTAAAGGCACTACCAATAGAGCCAGGGACAGGATCGGCTGGTTCTAATTTTGGGGCTTCTTCGGAATCGTCATCGGAAGAGTCGCCGTCTTTGTTAGCAGGCGAGCTAGAATCTGGGCCAGCAGCGGAGGCAGTGACTGGATTGTCAATCGGGTCTGCTGGAGCGGAAGAATCTGCAGGCCCAGCAAGGCCAGCGGAAGCAGAAGAATCAGCGGAGTCTGTAGAATCTGTAGGGTTAGTGGAATCGGTAAAGTCAGTAGAATCGGCGGCGGATGTCTGGTCCAAGCCGGTGGCGCTAGGAGTGTCTAGGCCGTTAGAATCGGCCGCGGAGGTGAGATCAGCTGCGACTTGATCTAGGGACGGAGTATCTGACGTGGCACCAGCTGCGTCAGTCGCTTGATCGTTATTGTTTTCTTCTGGATTCATGAAACCCTCCCTTTTCTTTGATAGTTGCTCCTATTATACCGCTTGTGACTATTTTGCGCAAGGGGTAAATTTTGCTGCGGTGGGCGTAGGATCTGCGCAGCTATAATGAGTAGTTGGCAGATGGTGTAGGTAAAATTGAACAAAAAGGAAAATACGAAAAATTTTCTTGCAAATAATAATGAATATGCTAATATAAAAGCATGGGGACCGGTTCAGAATTCCGATCCCGTTGGGTAGTGAAATAGTCTCGTCGCTAAATGCGACGGGCTATTTCTAGTATAAAGTGTAATATCTTGGCTAAGTATTTTGCCAAATGACGTAAATCAAGACGAATCCCAATCTCTATCATAGATACCTCCTTCTATACTAGGAACAACCCAGCATCCTATCTGAGTCAGATACTCTCGCAGAGGCAGTTTCCTGCTTACGACGTGACAAAAACTCCACACCCGATACTAGGTTAGCATAGTTTATTCTTTTTACAAGCATAAGGGTTAAATTTGTTGAAATTATATAATTTAATGCTCGTGCTTGACAGATTTGCTACTTCTGCTAGGCAGCGGAGAGACAATCCGTCGTACTTGTTGTCGTATTTCGCAGGGTTGACTGCTCCGCTACTATGCAGGCGCAGATCGTAAGCGTAGGTAGCAGGAGAGTAGGCAGTACTAGACCAGTAGAGGCCGAGCGTACCTTGGTAGTACATACTGGTACTAGTGCGCCACCCTCCCAGCACAAGGTTTGGTCCAGTGGAGTCAGTGAGTAGTTGGTAGATGGTGTGGGTGGAAAGAAGTGCTTAAACATTATCACATAATGACGACAAAAACTTTCCAAAAAGCTATGCTTTTTAAGAAATGTGTGCTACAATGAAAGTGCGAAACACAATTTTAATTGAACAATCATGAACGTTTTTTAAGGCGTCATAAGTCGCAATCGTCCATGATTGGAAGTTGTGTTTCGCAAACTTGTGGCGCCTTATGAAATGACTAAGATTTCAAAGGGCGTAAGCAAAATTGTTGGTATTAACAAGCTGCTTTACGTCTTTTCTTTATTTCTAGTTATGAAGAAACTAGTTACATAATTTCATATAGGTGCTTAATAGGCAAATAGCAACCACACCAAAGGAGGTACAATGTCAAGCACCAACAAGCTATACTCTCGTTTGAGAACGTATATAGCAAAATTTCTTTTATCTTTTTGTGGCATTGCCTCCTTTGGTGTGGCTGGTATGGCTAATCTGTTTTCCT
>JAZUOZ010000018.1:0-10467 GCA_045604925.1 Candidatus Nanosyncoccus sp.
GGTACGTACGGCCACTACTGGTCTAGTGCTGCCTACTCTTCTGCTACCAACGCTTACAATCTGGCCCTGAATAGTAGCGGAGCAGTCTACCCTGCACACAACAACGACAAGTACAACGGCTTCTCTCTCCGCTGCCTAGCAAGAAGAAGACACACCCACTACCCTAACTATACCTCCATGACTAACTCTGCTGGACCAGAGTTTGTGTTGAGCGGCAATCGCAATGGCACAAGCATGAATAATCAATCTTCTATTGGCCGCTATTGGTACGGTCTTGCCTACTCAGATGCCGTTACTGCCTACTACTTGTATTTGGATAGAAATGGCAAAATTCTCACTGGGGATCGTCTTGAAAAGTTCCGCGGTTTCTCTCTCCGCTGCCTAGCAAGAAGAAGGCACACCCACTACCCTAACTATACCTCCATGACTAACTCTGCAGGACCAGAGTTTGTGTTTAGCGGCCACCGCGGTAACACTGGTATGTATGGCCGAGGGTCTGATGGATACTATTGGTCGAAGACTGCCTACATCAGTAACTCCTATGCTTATCTATTGTTTTTCAGGGGGAGTGATAATAGCGTAAACCCTACAATACAAACAAATGGATACTTCGGTTTCCCTCTCCGCTGCCTAGCCCTCCACCCACACCATCTACCAACTACTCACTGACTCCACTGGACCAAACCTTGTGCTGAGCGGCTTCCGCATTAGTACCAGTATGGACTACCGAGGTACGGGCGGCTTCTACTGGTCTAGCACTGCCTACTCTTCTGCTACATACGCTTACTATCTGGTCCTGAATAATAGCGGCTTCGTCGGCCCTGCGTACAACGGCTACAAGTACGCCGGCTTCCCTCTCCGCTGCCTAGCAGAGTAGCAAAATCAGATAATAAGCTACAATATGTTATAATATCCCTAGGCCCTCGTAGCTCAATTGGATAGAGCAGCTCCGTCCTAAGGAGAAGGTTGTAGGTTCGACTCCTATCGAGGGTACCATCGCTATCGACATCGCTCACATCAATACCGCCCCATATCAGTACCGCTCGATCGGTGCTATTTTTCGCGACACCAGCGTTCAAAAATGTTATAATAATCATATGAAGAATCAATACGTCATTGATCTGATTCAGGATTATCTGCAGTATGTAGAAATCGAAAAAGGCCGCGCACTCAACACCGTGCGTAATTACGAATTATACCTCAACCGTTTTTACGAGTTAGCGTCAGAAGACTTAGAGCATGAGATGCTGCCGAGTGATATCGATGACGAAATGCTGCGCAAATTCCGCCTGCGGCTAAATCGTCTAGAAGTTGATGAACGCGGTACGCGATTGACCGCAGCCACCCAGGCATATTATCTGATTGCGCTGCGTGGTTTTTTAAAATATCTCGCTCGACGCAAGATCCCTTCTCTTGATCCATCATTGGTAGATTTGCCGCGGACTCATCGTCCGCAAGTAACGTTTTTGCATATAGATGAGGTCCAGGCGATGCTCGATCAGATCGATCTCAGCACAGAGACTGGTCTTCGGGATAGAGCGATTATCGAGCTACTTTTTGCCGGCGGGCTGCGTGTTTCGGAGCTCTGTGCGCTCAACCGCGATGACATTAACTTAACTCGGCGCGAATTCGTGGTTCGTGGTAAAGGCAGCAAGGACCGCCCGATTTTTATTGACGAATCGGCGGCAGGGCGGGTCAAAGATTATCTTGCCGCGCGGCACGATTCTTTGCCGGCATTGTTTTTGAACAACAGCCGTAACTCTGGCGCGACATCCACCTCTGGCGATTATCGCAGATTAACTCCGCGCAGCATCCAGCGCATCGTCGAGAAATATACCAGGGCCGCTGGCATCACCAAGCACGTGACCCCGCATACTTTGCGTCATAGTTTCGCAACGGACCTCTTGATGAATGGGGCAGATTTGCGCTCAGTCCAATCGCTTTTGGGCCACAGCAACATCTCTACCACCCAGATTTATACCCACATCACCGACACCCATCTAAAAGATGTACACAAAAGATTCCACTCTGGAACGAGCTAACGCCAGCGTAATTTTTAGCGATTTTATTATTCACCAAAAACAATTCACCAGAATAAACAAGATCTGCATAACTCTTAGCGAGTATATTTTTCGTTAAGATCAGAATAATCGTATAGCTCGGAATCCTCAAACCAAAGCGCAACTTCTTTCTTAGCTTCAGCAGGGGAACCAGAAGCATGGACCAAGTTTGGCACACCAACTTGTTTAGCGTCAGAATAACCAAAGCTCATGTGCGCGTAGTCACCGCGGATGGTACCCATGTCGGCAGCCTTTGGCTCGGTCGAGCCGACGATTTTGCGAACTAGCGGCACTGCCTCAATACCCTCTAACACCATGGCAATCACCGGGCCAGTCATCATATAGTTAAGGTTGTAGCGAAAAGCCTCCTCGCCGCGGCGAGTGATCATCTCGCCGATGCCCTCGTAGTGCTCTTTGTACTGCGCCTCGTCTGGCATCACCATTTTCATGCCAACGATTTTTAGACCGACTCGCTCAAACCTGTGGACGATCTCGCCCACTAGGCCGCGCTGGACAGCGTCTGGCTTACATACTACTAAACTTCTTTGGATTAAATCCTTTTCTTTTCCCATAATTCTCCTTTTTTCTATTGTAACATAGTTGAGAAAAAACGGGGTGATAATCTGGCGCTATTTAATTCACATCAGCCTGAGGTGCCTCGATCGGAGCGTTATTATTGTTGCTGTTGTCCTCCAGAGTAATGTATTCTTGGACACGATTCTCAGAGCGGACGGTCTGCAGGCGGTCACTAAATTCTTTAAACGGAATCGTAAGCGAGAGATAATTGACTTGCGTATCGGTTTTCTCTAGCAGCTTAATAATATAATAACAATCGCCGTTTTCAGAAACAAAGGCTTCGCTGATCTCGCCGGGCTGCATATTGAAGGCCTTGGTCGAGCGACCGCCGTCGACGTTTTTGACATCGGCAAGCTCGCCGGTGGTGCTATACTCTATGCCAAGCTCCTCGGCGACTTTTTGGAAATCCTCGCCCTCTTTGACGCGAGCAAGAGCAGTGCTAGCAGTCTCATTAGCGGCGGTATCGATTTTCTTAGACACCTCTACTTTAACTAGGGAAAGATAAAGCATACGACGATACTCGCGTTCGGACAAACCAAAGCTGTCTTTTAGCACCTTGAGAAAACTCTCGCGGCTACGCTCCGTACCGCCAAGATTGCGGTGCTCGTTAAATTCTTGATCAATTTGTTCCTCAGAAACTGTGATGCCAAGCTGCTTTGCCAATTTTATCGCATAGGTGTAATCTTCGGCGGCAGTAAGAGCGGTACGCTTATAAAAATTGCGGAAGGTTTCGGAGTCAGAATCTTTGTTAGTAAAAGTACCGTTCTGCTGCTCGACAGGGGTAATGCTACTGCGATAAATCATCAGATAGTCGCTGTAGCGGACGTCCTCGCCATCAATCGAGGCAACTGGCACGCGTATAATATTTGTCAATCGATAAAGCAAATCGCTAGTACTCTGCGACTTATAAAGTGCGGCCCAGCCAAGTACCACCGCTAGAATCAGAGCTACTAGTGCGATCGCAATCGTAATAAAAACCATGCGGTGCTTAGCAAACTGCATCGGATACTTGAATTTGCGCCCCTGAGCCAAAACTTCCTCGCGGCGCTCTTCGAGTTTTTCTTTCTCAGTCTGATGAGCCGGCTGACCAGGTAGCTTTTTCTTGATTTTCTTTACGATTTTACCCATTTTTATCCTCTAATTATATCACACACTGGCGTCGCGGGCGATGTCTTGCAGCTGATTATGGATTTTTTCTGGCTTTGGCACCTGCGAGATGACCAGATCGCCAACGCTAGTCTGAATCAAAATAGTACCGTAGCCAAATATCCCCGCGATAACACCTGGGACGCTGGCCGAAATACTGATAATTTTATCGATACCGAGATCTACGGTAGTCTTTTTAAAAAGGCCCTTTTGGACGATCTGACGGATGCGCTCGTTTGTGACGATATAGACTGAGAAATACCAGAGCATATAGGTATAACCCAGACCGAGCAGGCCGATAATTACGCAGCCGATAAAAATCCAAAACATATAGTTGTTGCCAGGCCAAAGCACCATCGGTACCACACCGATGCCGATCATCACGATTAAGAAAAAGACGCCTTTCTTGGCGGTGTTGATATGGCGACGAAAAACAAACTGGACCTCTTCGCCTTCGCGCTGACCGTCAAAAGTTAAATCGGACATGGTTATATTATAACATATAGCACTATATATCGATATGGACAAAAATATAGACCCTCATTGTAGGATCTATTTACTGGTGCGGGTACGGGGAGTCGGACCCCGGTCTCATCCTTGGGAAGGATGCATAATAGCCGTTATAATATACCCGCTCGTAGGTATATTATAACATATATAGCAAAATCGGGTGGCGATCTGTTTATTTTTCGGCCAGGACCCGATTTTGTTAAAAAATTAGCACTCTTGACACGAGAGTGCTAATTTGTTATTATAGAGGTATGCAAGATGAATTCAACGAAATCATGAGCCATTTATCCGAAAATGCCCGTTTTGCGATCCAAAAAGCGGACACTTTCTCCAAGCGCTATAACAATGGCTACATGAGTACCGAACATCTCTTACTTGGTATTTTAGATATGGATGCTTCCACTGCTGCTCACCTGCTTGGCAACGAGGGTATCGAGCTTTCCGATATTGAAAAACAGATGAATCAGACTGCTGTCGAGGTGCCAGCTTCTCAGATGGCGATGATGTCTCTCTCTGAGGCCGCTGTTCTCACCTTGCGTATCGCTGCTAATTTTGCTCACGAGTACGGCCTAGAGGTCGTCGGCACCGAGCATATTCTCTACGCTTTGATTACGCAGACCAACTCTCGCGCTTCGCTGATGCTCAAATCTCTCAAGGTCGACCTTATAGAACTAGCCCGCGAGATTGAGGAAATCACCGAAAAACAGTCCGAAGACGCCAAAAAATCTAAGGAAAAAGAAAAATACTCTAGCCACCCCAAGTTTAAGTGGCTCTCGCGCTATGGCCAAGATCTTACCGAGATGGCCAAAGAGGGCAAGCTAGATACTGTCATCGGTCGCGATAAAGAAATTGAGCGCACCATCACCGTGCTTTGTCGCCGCACCAAGTCCAACCCAGTTTTAATTGGCGAGGCCGGCGTCGGCAAGACTGCTATTATTGAGGGCCTTGCCACCCGCATTGCTAAAAACGAGGTCCCAGGCAACCTTATCGGTAAGCGAATTTATCAGGTGGATTTGTCATCTATGGTCGCCGGTACCAAACTGCGCGGCGAGTTTGAAGAGCGCATCAAAGGCGTAATTGACGAAGCCGTTTCTGACCCTACAGTAATCTTATTTATTGATGAGATTCACCTGCTTTCTGGTGCCGGTTCTGGCTCGTCTGATACTATGGACGCCGCTAACATCTTAAAACCTGCTCTCGCTCGTGGTAATATTCATCTGATTGGCGCTACTACCATGGACGAGTATCGTAAAAATATCGAAAAAGACAAGGCACTTTCGCGCCGTTTTCAGACAGTAATGGTTGAAGAACCTAGTCCAGCCATTACTCTACGCATTATGAAAGGGATCAAAGGCCACTACGAAAAACACCACGGCGTCGTTATTCCAGATAAGATTTTGGAGACCGCTATCAATATGTCTGGTCGCTACATCAACGATCGTTTTATGCCCGACAAAGTCATCGATGTAATTGACGAGGCTTCTGCCATCGCCAAAGTCGCCGAAGATAAAAAAGGCGGCGGCAAGTATAAAAAGCTCAAAATCGAAGAAAAAGAACTGGGAGAAAAAGTTTCCACAGCTGCCGAAGAAGAAGATTTTGAAAAAGCCGCTCTTTATAAAACGCGTCTTGCCAAACTAGAAGACGAGATTAAAAAACTCGAAAAAGCCGGAGCTAGCAAAGAAAAAACCCCGACTCTAACAGAAGAGCATCTCGCCAAGTCTATTTCGCTTAAAACCGGCATTCCAGTCTCTAAAGTTCATGGCTCCGAGCAAGAGCTTTTGCTCAAACTAGAAGACCATATCGACAAAGCCATCATCGGTCAAGACGAGGCGATAAGAGCCGTGTCTAAGGCCATCCGCCGCGGCCGTTCTGGTATCGCTAATCCCGGCCGTCCAATTGGCTCCTTCCTCTTTATGGGGCCTACCGGTGTCGGTAAGACTGAGCTCGCCCGCGTCATTGCCCGCGAGGTCTTTGGTGGCGAGAACGCCCTTATCAAAATCGATATGTCCGAGTTTGGCGAAAAGCATAATGTTTCGCGGCTGGTTGGTGCTCCTGCCGGCTATGTTGGGTACGACGATGGTGGCAAACTAACTGAGGCCGTTCGTCGCCATCCGTACTCTGTTGTTCTCTTTGACGAAATCGAAAAAGCTCATCCAGATGTCTTTAATCTTCTTTTGCAGATTCTCGAAGACGGTGTCCTCACCGATGGCCAGGGCAACAAAGTCAAGTTTAATAATACCGTCGTCATTCTCACCTCTAATCTTGGCTCCGAGGCAATGTACAAAGATGATGATTTTGGATTCTCCGCCAGCGAAAAGTCCGACAAAAAATCCCGCGAGGCCGAGTACGAGGTCCAAAAATCCGCCGCTCACCGCGCTCTCAAAAAAGCCATGCGCCCAGAGCTGATTAACCGCCTTGATGCCGTCCTGGTTTTCCATCCGCTCACCAAAAAACAGGTCGAGCAGATCTTCAATAACCTGTTTGAAGATCTCAGAAAGCGCCTGGCCACTAAGCATCTCGGCATCAAAATCTCAGACAAGGCTAAGGCTTGGCTGATCAACATCGGCTACGATCCCAAAAACGGCGCCCGCCCGCTGCGCCGTGCCATCGAAGACCACGTCGAGTCGTTGGTTTCTGACGCTATCATCTCCGGCGAGGCCATCTCTGGCGATATCCTTATGATCGATCTCAAAAAAGACCAACTAACGTTAAAAAAGGTAAAGGAGTAGCATGAAAAAATCCGTCGTCACCGTCCTCGTCGTCGCCCTGATCACCGCGCTTGGCCTGGGCTTTTATTTTAACCGCCAGCCGATCTTTGATTTTATCTCCGCTAGCACCTTCTCGCCCTCGCCAGAAATTTCCGCCCTAGAGTCCAAGCTCCAGCTGACCGACAGCGCCAAAAATGTTTTTCTCGCCTCGCGCCCTACGCTAGAGGACCACGAGAGTTTTAATAACCGCTGCAACTCTCACGATACCGAGGTTTCCGTTCTCGGTTGCTACACTGGTGGTCATATTTATATTTATAATATTAATTCCAATGAGCTAAATGGTGTGGTCGAGTCTACCGCCGCCCACGAGCTGCTCCATGCCGAGTGGGACCGTATGTCCGCCACCGAAAAGTCCGAGATCTCCGCCGTCATCAATGAGGTTTATAACGATCCAGCCTATCACGATTTGCTAGCCGAGGATCTTTCTACCTACGGCGAGTCTGAGCGCTTAGAAGAGCTTCACTCCCGCATCGGCACCGAGATTGCCAATCTTCCCAACACGCTCGAATCTCACTATGCCAAATATTTCACTAACCAAGATCTAGTCGTCGATTTTTATAATAATTACATCACGCCTTTCCGCGAGCTATCCGACGAGATCGAGAATCTCTCGGCCCAGCTAGAGCAGCTCGACCAAGAGATCAAAGACGGCACAGAGAATTATCACCGCCGCGCCGAGCAACTTTCCGAAAAAATCAACCAGTTTAATAACTGCGCCAACACCGTCGGCTGTTTCTCCTCCGAGTCGCAGTTTAACCTCCGCCGCGCCGAACTAGTCGCCGAGCAAGCTGCCGTCGACGGTCTTTATGAGAATCTTAACAGCCTCGTCGATCGGTATAATGCTATTGTCGCCGAGTATAACGAGAATGTCCTCCGCGGCGAGACTCTAGAAAAAGCGATTAATTCTAATAAGTCAAATAGCACAATAAAATAAGAAAGGAATTATATGAAAAAATCATACCTCGTACCAACTGTAGTCGAAGAAACCGCCAAAGGCGAGCGCGCTTACGATATTTATTCGCGCCTTCTAAACGAGCGCATTATCTTCCTCGGCGAAGACGTCAATGCCCACACTGCCAATCTCGTCGTCGCGCAGCTACTCTTCCTCGCCCACGAGGATCCCAAAAAAGACATCAAGCTCTACATCAATTCTCCTGGCGGCTCGGTTTATGACGGCCTGGCCATCATCGATACCATGGACTACATTTCTCCAGATGTTCAGACTATCGGTATCGGTTTGCAGGCTTCTATGGGCGCCATGCTATTAGCTTGTGGTGCCAAAGGCAAGCGCTCTGTCTTGCCAAATTCTCGCATCATGATTCATCAGCCATCTTCCGGTACTGAGGGCAAAATCACCGACCAAGAGATCATGCTGCGCGAAGGCGTCTTTCTCAAAAAGCGTCTGGCCGAGATTTTTGCCGAGCGCACTGGCAAACCGCTTTCTCAGGTCGAAAAAGACATGGATCGCGACAACTGGATGTCTGCTGAAGATGCCAAGAAGTATGGTATAATAGATGAAATCATCAAATAAAAATAGGGAATAGCTCCCTAGTCCGACCACAACGAAAATCACCACCGATTTTCATCGGAATAATTGCATTATAGCATAAGCGAGGTAAAAAGTCAAGTGGTAAAGAAAAAAACCAACTATGTCTGCCAGAATTGCGGGGCCGCCTATTCTAAATGGGTCGGCAAATGCGAGAACTGTTCCGAGTGGAACACACTCGTCGAGCAAATGCCAGAATCTTCCGAAGCGTCAGGCAAAAACGCTGTTTCACGCGGGCGATTTTCTGGCAAAAATCTCGAGACCGTCTCTATCAAAGATATCATCCCATCCGACGAGTCCGCCCGCCTTTCTACCGGGTTCAAAGATTTTGACAGCGTGCTAGGCGGTGGCTTTTTGATCGGCTCCGTCTCGCTGCTCACTGGCCAGCCCGGCATCGGTAAGTCTACTCTCTTGATGCAGGTCTGCGCAGAGATTTCTAAATCTGCGCCCGCCCTCTATATTTCCGGCGAGGAATCGGCCGGCCAGATCAAGCTCCGGGCCGAGCGCCTCGGTGCCAGCTCCGACAATCTTCATTTTGCCAGTAGCACTTCTGGTAACGATATCGCCCATACCATTGAGTCTGGTCAATTCAAGTTCGTCGTGGTCGACTCCATCCAAACGCTATCTTTAGCCGAGCTCAACTCTGCCCCCGGTAATGTCTCGCAGGTCACCAATTGTGGTAATCTTATCATTCGTGCCGCCAAGGCCTCTGGTACAGCTGTCGTCATTGTCGGTCATGTTACTAAAGACGGTTCTCTTGCTGGTCCAAAAGTTTTGGAACATCTCGTAGACGTTGTTCTTAATTTTGAGGGCGATCGTTACGGCGGGTTCAAAACCGTCCGCGCCATCAAAAATCGCTTTGGCTCTACCACGGAGGTCGCTATTTACGAGATGAATAGATCCGGTCTCTCTGAAGTCAAGAATCCTTCCGCCGCTCTGTTAGCTGAACGCCAAAATACTGATGGCTCCATTATTCTTGCTACCTTAGAGGGCACTCGTCCGATTTTAGTAGAGATCCAGGCTCTGGCCACTCCATCTAGCTTTGGATACCCCAAGCGTACGTCCTCTGGCTTCGACATTAATCGCCTTAATCTTTTGATTGCTGTGCTCGAGCGCCGTACTAAGCTTAAGTTGTCCGACAAAGACATTTTCATCAATGTAGTTGGTGGACTAAAAGTCCAAGATTCGGCGGCCGATCTTGCAGTTTGTCTTGCTATTGCCTCGGCCGTAGCTAAACGCAAATTACCAGAAGATTATGTCGTCTTCGGCGAGGTTGGCCTCGGCGGCGAGATCCGCTCAGCCTTCCGCCCAGACCAGCGCATTTCCGAGGCCAAAAAGATTGGTTTCAAACACGCTATTGCCCCCTCCACAGTCAAAGATCCTTTCGTCCTCCCCGTCCGCGACCTCCGCAATACCCTAGTTAAATATATGAATAAGTAGGGAATACCTGAACAAGTTAGCTCAGAAAATCCCCCGTATATTTCGTAAAATCGGGTCCTGGCTCCTATAATTCTAATAAGGAAAATAAACAGATTGCCACCCGATTTTGCTACCTCTGCTAGGCAGCGGAGAGAGAATCCGTAGTACTTGCTGCCGTAGTTCGCAGGGTTGACTGCTCCGCTATTATTCAGGTACAGACTGTAAGCGACGGTAGCAGAAGAGTAGGCAGTACTAGACCAGTAGCCGCCGCTCGTACCTTGGCTGTACATACTGGTACTATTGCGGTAGCCGCTCAGCACAAGGTTTGGTCCAGTGGAGTCAGTGAGTAGTTGGTAGATGGTGTGGGTGAAAAAGAAAAGCTGCTTCCCTTTTTGTTGATCTGAGAATTTGAAACGGACTAGATTATCTCTGCTAGGCAGCG